>NZ_BSST01000001.1:3129962-3755954 GCF_030161395.1 Thalassotalea insulae | reverse complement strand
AGTGTGGTTAAATCCGGTAATAAACTCCCAGCAAAAATGCCGATAATATTCCAAAACAGCCAGCAAAGATAAAAACTTCCCCCCGCTGCTAAGGCATAACAAAGTCGATACTTGCCGTTAAACGCCCGACGATGAGATGATAAGGCAAATAATTCATCAGTTAACAAAAATCCTAACGGATAGCGCCAGTTACCCGGCAGCACTTTCATTTTATCACGCAGTGCCAAGCCATATAAAAAATGACGCGAGCTAATGATAAACGTTGTAAACAATATGGTTGCTAACGGCGCATTTGCGCCAATCAGCTCAGTTGCAACTAACTGCGCCGAACCAGCAAAAACAAGTAATGGCATTAACAGCGCTTCTAGCGCAGTAAAGTCACGTTGAATTGCCAACGAGCCACATAAAATTCCCCATGGAAGTACCGCCAAGTTTAACGGCAAGATATCCAATACCCCTTTTATCATCACTCTTTTAGCTAAAGTAGTTTTCATTATTTCTCACCCTTTATTAACTGCTATAGCAAACTGTCCAGGTGAGATACCGAGTGATTTTTTAAAGTGACGATGAAAGTGACTTTGGTCGTGAAAGCCCAACATCATAGATGTTTCAACCACACTATGGCCTTGTTTTAATAACTGCTTTGAGCGTTTTAGCTTTTGTTGTAATTGATAAGCATGAGGCGTTAAACCAAATTGTTGCTGAAATTGCTTAACCAAATAAAACACACTTAAATGGCTTATTTGCGCAAGCTGCTCTAACTGGATATTTTCCGTTAAATGGTCATTTAAATAATCACGGGCACGCACTAATGAAGAAAACCGTTTCGCTTTCGGTGTCACTTCTTGCTTTGTTCGACCATGACGTACCATTAACTTAGTTAACGACAGGTTTAACAACGTTTCTCTTTTTAAGCTGTTTGGCTCTGAATTTAAGCACTGAAACAAAGATCTAAGTTCAGCCGCCAGTTCTGGGTCGTAAACCACAGGTTGCGGAAAATATGGTGCAAAGTGATTCGACCAGCCAATATTTGCGGCCAACTGCTGAAAATGAGCTTCCGTCGGATATATCGCCTGATACGACCAACCAACACCATCTGCTGCCTGTCCCGTGTGAACATCATCCGCATTAACTAAAATAATGCTATGCTCAGGTGCAAAATGTTCGCCGCCACTGCGATAAAATTTTTGTACGCCAGTTTCAATTACGCTAATGGTGTAGGTTTCATGACAATGCTTAGCAAAATTTTTATGGCGATATTGTGCCCTGACCATTTCCAGGCCGCCTAATTCTCGATGATAAAGAAAATTAACTTGTTCTGCTAAATTCGTCATTGTTACTGTTATCTATTCAATCCCTAGTAAGCATTATAATCAATCAAATAACGCTGCCTTGTACAAAGTTGCTTTTTTATTGTGATAGACTGCGCAAAAAATAACATATTCAAGGCAGAAAGGTGACAAAGAAAATTGCATTAGTTACGGGTGGTAGTCGAGGTATTGGCGCAGCAACCGCTCAATTACTGGCACAACAAGGTATACAGGTTGTGATTAATTATCAGAAAAATCAGCTAGCTGCAGAGCAAATAACCGATAGTATCATTGCGCAAGGTTATCAAGCTATCGCTATACAAGCAGATGTTTCACAAGAAGAACAAGTCGTTGAGTTATTTAAACAAATCGATGTGTTAGATGGCAAACTTACCATGTTAGTCAACAATGCCGGTATCTTAATGCAGCAATCACCTGTTAGCGAACTAACTGCCGAACGCATTAATAAAATACTGTCCAATAACGTCACCAGCTACTTTCTTTGCTGCCGTGAAGCTATTAAGCGTATGTCTCCTAATAACGGCGGCCAAGGCGGTGCGATTGTTAATGTATCTTCAGCCGCTTCGCGTTTAGGCGCACCTAATGAATATGTTGATTACGCCGCAAGTAAAGGAGCAATCGACAGCCTAACTAAGGGGTTATCACTGGAAGTTGCTGCCGAAAACATTCGCGTCAATAGTGTACGACCTGGCTTTATTTATACTGAGATGCACGCCGATGGTGGTGAAGCGAATAGAGTTGAACGCGTTAAAGAAAACATCCCGATGAAACGAGGCGGTCAGCCAATCGAAGTTGCACAGGCAATCACCTGGTTGCTATCAGAGCAGGCATCCTATGTGACCGGTAGTCATATCGAACTAGCGGGAGGAAAATAAGTAGCTACGTTGATTCAGCTGAAATAAATCACTAAAATAAGTGCTTTATTTCAGCTTTACTCGCAATAATCTATGTTGAAGCAGCTCACTATTATACTGCCATCTTTTTTAAGACGGGTTTTACGCGCTTATGCGTTAAAAGCCGAGATCAGAGCATTGGGCTGTGAACTATCAAGAGTTGGACGTTCGCGTAACTGGCAACTTACCGCTTCCCCCGAACAAATCAATGAAGTTATCTTATTAATTGAACAATCAAATGAAGATTCTTGGCAATGGGTAGCCAAAAAATTAAGCCAAGATAACCAAAAACTAAGTCATCAACATTTACTTAATATTGCGAAAAAAAATAATGGTATCACCATCAATGAGTTAATCGCAAAAACCGACTGCACGGTATTAGAAGCAAGAAAAGTAATTGATGAATTAGAATGGTTAGAAGATTAATTCACTAGTCTCGTTCAAACAAAAAGTCTCTGATAATAAAAAAGCACCAACGCTGGTGCTTTTTGGTGATTAACAGTTCCGGCTATTTTTTCTTAGCTTTTGCTTTAGTTGCTTTTTTCTTTGCTAACGATTCAACCCACTTGCCATCTTGGTAAACAGCAGTCCAGCCAGTCGCTTTACCTTCAACTTCCGTCATCACATATTGCGATTTATTTTTACGGCTATAGCGCACTATTGCTAAATTACCTTCTGGATCTTGTGCTGGCGCATCAGCCAAATAATAAAACTTAGGTGAAATACGATCACGAAAGCGCTGCAATTCGGCCACTTTTGGCGCTCTTGTTTCTCGCGAGCGCGGAAAAGTACTAGCAGCTAAAAATATTCCTGCGGCACCATCTCTTAAAACAAAGTGAGCATCAGACTTTTCACACTGCAATTCAGGTAACTGTACCGGGTCTTCTTTCGGTGGCGCAGCTTCACCATTAGCTAATAATTTACGGGTATTTTTACATTCGCTATTAGTACAATCAAAGTACTTACCAAAACGGCCATTTTTAAGTTCCATATCAGCATGACAACGGTCACATTCTAATACCGGTCCATCATAACCTTTGATCTTAAATGTTCCTTGCTCCAGTTCATACCCGTCACAAACAGGATTATTACCACAGACATGTAACTTGCGTTTTTCATCGATTAAATAACTGTCCATTGCTGTTGAGCATTTAGGGCAACGATGCATGGCGCGAAGCGCTTCCGTTTCCTGATCTTCAGCCAATACGCTCACGGCTTCTTCACCCGGCGTTAAATTCATCGTGGTAGTACAACGCTCTTTTGGCGGCAATGCATAACCTGAACAACCTAAAAATACGCCTGTTGATGCGGTACGAATTCCCATTTTGCGACCACAACTTGGGCAATCGATGTCAGTTAACACCGGTTGATTATTCGGCATGCCACCTTCTTCAACCGGTTTGTCCGCCATCGTCAATTGTTTGGTGAAGTTTTGATAAAACTCATTCAGTACTTCTTTCCATGGGATCTTACCTTCCGCTATTTCATCAAGCTCTTGCTCCATTTCCGCGGTAAAGTTATAGCTCATTAAGTTTTTAAAGCTCTCCGATAAGCTATCAGTGACAATTTCGCCCATTTTTTCCGCATAAAAGCGCTTCTTATCCAGACGGACATAACCTCGATCCTGGATAGTAGAAATAATCGATGCATAAGTAGAAGGACGGCCTATAGAGCGTTTTTCTAATTCTTTCACTAACGATGCTTCACCGTATCGCGCAGGCGGCTTAGTAAAGTGCTGCGACGGCGTCAGTTTATCCAGCTGTAATTGTTCACCAACAGCGAGATCGGGTAAATGCGTGTCTTTATCGCCTTTTGACATTTGCGGATGAACTTTGGTCCAACCATCAAACTGCATCACTCGGCCCTTTGCTTTTAAGTCAAAACCTGCTGCGCCAACCGTGATAGTACTAACCGTGTAACGTGCAGCAGTCATTTGACAGGCGACAAACTGGCGCCAGATCAAATCGTACAGTTTTTTGCAGTCGGCATCTAAATTTTCTAGAAACGCCGCTTCTAATTTAACATTCGATGGACGAATCGCCTCATGCGCCTCTTGCGCATTAGCTTTACTACCATAAGTTTTAGGCTTTTCTGGTAAGTAGTTGTCACCAAAGTTCTTACTAATATAGCTGCGACACATATCTACTGCATCTTTACTCAAGTTAGTTGAGTCGGTACGCATATAGGTTATATGACCAGCTTCATAAAGCTTTTGTGCTAACCCCATAGTACGTTTGACACCATAACCTAAACGAGTACTAGCCGCCTGTTGTAAAGTCGAAGTAATAAAAGGTGCAGATGGCGAGCTTTTTGACGGCTTATCTTCCCGTTTACTCACCACGTAACTGGCAGGCGTTAATAATTCAACTGCGGCTTTAGCCTGCGCTTCATTTTTTGGTTTAAACGCTTTCCCCTGTTGATGAGTGACATCTAACGTCAATGCTTGCTTATCTTGCGTACTAGTATCAGCGCTAATTTCCCAAAACTCTTGTGGATCAAAAGCTTTAATTTCGCGCTCTTTTTCCACGACCAGTTTAACCGCCACTGACTGCACTCGCCCAGCCGATAAACCACGCGCTACTTTTTTCCACAATAACGGGCTGACCATAAAGCCAACCACTCGATCAAGAAACCGTCTCGCCTGCTGGGCATTTACCCCAGGCATACTTAATTCACCTGGTGTGGCAAATGCTTGCTGAATAGCATTCTCCGTGATCTCATTAAAAACCACACGTTTATATTTATCTTCTGTGCCGCCAATAAGCTCTTTCAAATGCCAGGCTATAGCTTCTCCTTCACGGTCCAAATCGGTTGCGAGATAAATAGTATCTGCTTTTTCGGCAAGCTTTTTCAGCTCAGTCACCACTTTTTCTTTACCAGGTAATACCTGATAAGTGGCTTTCCAGTCTTTGTCAGGATCAATCCCCATGCGATTGACCAGCGCCTGCTTATCTCGTTTCGCTTTATACTTAGCTTTTTCTTCCGGCGCCATTTTTCTCACTTCAGCCGGTGACTTGGTTGCTGCTTTTTTACCTGTACTACTGGTTGGCAGATCACGTACATGTCCAACACTGGACTTTACAACAAAGTTTTTCCCGAGATATTTGTTAATTGTCTTAGCTTTAGCTGGCGACTCGACAATTACCAGAGATTTTGACATATATTTATTTAACCCTACTATTGAACCCTATTTGGGCTGACATTTTTGTCAGAACACATCGTCGATTGTGGTGTATCTGCGTTAAATAATTAACGCTACAAGCGAGCATTGATTCATTGAAACTACAACGCAACAATGTGAATATTTAATTAATTTCTCAAATTACTATTAGATATATCTGTAATTTAGCAAGCTGACAAGCAATAATTTTTTTTAATTAGTTGCACTAGAAATTAGTTGTTTAAGTTTTGTTCATTCTGAAAACATAACAACATCTAGCCTATTAATCGCTTTTTGCTATAATGGTCTTGCTTGACTTTCGGCGTATCATAGTCGAGTTTTCAATAGAAATTAAGAGCTATTACACTAATTTTTTTAGTGCTGAATGTATATTTAGTTATAAGTTTTATAATTAATAACAATATTCCCCTCATAGTTAGAACAAATTGCTCCTGGGAACATCCAATAACAGTAAAGAGAGTTATTATGACAACGCAACCTCAATTTTTGACCAAGATTAAACAAAGCTTGTGCCCGCCAGGTAACGGAGTTTTTACCGTTAACACAGCTAAAGAACGTAAAGCCGCGCTTCACCAAGCGCTATATGGTCAGACTGACAATATCGAAGCCTTATGGAGCGAAAGCTTGGATACGCTGACTACGTCATCAAAAGCAGTAATTTTAGGTATAGCGTCTGATTGCGGCGGCGGTATCTTAAGAGGCGCAAACTGGGGGCCATTATTTGTTCGTTCAACCTTATTGGCTAATTATCCTCAGATAAATGCCTTTGATCTCGGTGATGTCCGCGTGATCCCGCATCTATTACACGATAAATATTTAAATCAACCAACCATTAGCAATTGCCGGAAGGCGCTTTATCAAGATCCAGAAAGTAAATTAGCAGTGAGTCCATTAACCATTACTGAAGATGTATTGCATGACTTTTACGCACTTTATCCCGACAAAGGCATTTTTGGTATTGGCGGCGATCATTCGATCAGCTATCCATTGACCAAGACCTATTTACAAGCGAAAAAAGCACAAGGCAAACGCTGCGCCATTATACATTTTGATGCCCATACCGATTTACTGGTAGAACGTTTAGGCATAGATTTATGCTTTGGCTCTTGGTGTACTCATATTCTTGACGATTTGCACGAGCACAATCACTTGATTCAAATAGGTATTCGCTCTAGCGGCAAACCTAAGGAGCACTGGGAAAGTACTTTTGGTGTTAGACAACATTGGGCACATGAAATCAGAGAAAATGGTGTAGCGCCAGTTATAGAGAGCATTCTGGCACAATTAAAAGAACAAGCAATCGATGAGCTTTATGTCAGTTTTGATATCGATGCCCTTGACGATGCGTTTGCTTCAGCAACCGGCACACCAGAGCCAGATGGGTTAACACCGGATGAAGCGATGGCAATATTAACATCACTTGCCGCCCAGTATCCGATAACCGGCGCCGACATGATGGAAATAGCCCCGTTTACTGACAGTTCAGGCAAAGGTGCTATCAGCTCAGAAACAACATTAAAAGTGGGCGCTGAGATTTCAGCATTTTTGATTGAGCAGATCAATCAATAGCTGCATATTTATTATCTTGAAATAACAAAAAACGCCACTGACATAGTGGCGTTTTTTATTGTTAACAAATCTCTTATTATTGAATGTCGATAATAGCAACTGTATGTAAACTAATAACTCCACTTGGCGTCGTCACTTTAACTATCAGTGAACCTTGTTTAGGTTCTTTCTCACCTTTAATCGTGACTCCTGTAATTAGACCGCCATTTTTAGCAGAATTTGGCCAATCACCACCACCATCAACAACACTACCAGCAGTTGCGATAAACTCAATAGTACTGCCCATAGGCATTTGTTGATTATGCAAATCACTAATAACTACATAAGCTGAATTTGATCCTTCACCAATAATTACCAATGTTGGAACACCGCCATCTGTAGATAAAGGACTAATAGTAGTAAAATATGCATTACTACCTGACATCACAATAACAATAGAGTCTCTAACATCTAATGATTTTACTTCTGAACAACCATCATGTTCAGGCAAGGCACACAACACACCGTTATACATACCATCTTTGGTATCAAAAAGACCATTAATATTAAAGTCAACCGGCTCTTCCAATTCTCCACCTACCATACCACCGCTTTGTGCAGGGTTAAATATCCAGTCTTCATTATGTTCTAAATGCGCCTCATCTAAATCATAAGGGTCACCACCGACATCATTACCTGTATAACTAATATCTTCACCACTTAAATCAAAAGTACCATCAGTATTACAAGGTTTGCCGGTGCCACCGGTAAATGCTGGCACTTCACATTCGTCAAATCGGCCATTACCATTGATATCTGGAAATGATTCCTCACCTATGGCCGTTGCTAAAATAGTTGTTCTGCCACCATATTTCTGCCCTAAATATTGAGTACTATGAGCACAGCCTAAAGTTGGAACAGTACTGTCTTGTGAATAACAATTAGAATAGCTTAATTCTTGTCCTTCAGGCTTAGGTTCTTGACTACGCCAAACGACAGAACATGCGCCATTATTATCAGTAATACAAGTAGCGTCTAAAGTTTCAATTGAACCACCTTCAGTGGTAAAAACCACGGCCGTTGGTGGTGGTGGATTATTAGAGGCATCCGCAAGTCTAATAGTAACGTTTACTTCAGTACCATCAATATCCCAAGCTTCAGGATTAAATACATCTGCGGAAATAGACATACTGTCTTGATCTGGTACACCCGTTGATACTTTTAATTCGTTTGATTGCGTTTGAATTAATGGATCGCTACCTCGAACTTTAGCAATTACGCTTACTGTTCGAGCAACGGTACCTGAATTCACGACTGTTCTTACTATCCCATCATTATCACTAGTTGCAAATGTTGGCTCTAATACAATACCGCCGCCTTCACTACTTAATGAAAAATCAACATCTTGATTACTGACATTTATCCCGTTAGTGTCTCGAACTCTAAAATACACAAGTGCTCTTTCAGGTCTTTCAGAACTTCCTGTTCCTTTTATTGCAATATGTTCTGGCTCTGCCAAAACAAATTCAATACTACCAACATCCGCAGGCAAAACATTAATAAGGGCATTTGCTGTTAATGATTCGCCATTTACAATGGCATTCACAGTGATTGGATCATCACCAACACATCCGTTGCCTGTATAAGTACTTGTATAAATACCACCACTTACAGGTTCTGTTGAATTTGACAATAATGCGGTAGGCTCTGTTTTTCCTGAACATACTGACTTAAAGCTAATTTCAACAGGATCGCTATAAAGTTCACCTTGCTCATCAATCAAGGAAACAGTTATAACAGAGGTTCCCCCCGCTGAAATTTGCGCAAGGCTAATACCAGCTTTTCCTTCATTAAATGGAGTACCACTACCTATACGAACTTTAACTTCAGAAGTTCCTTGGCTATTAAAATATATTGGCTCAGATGATTCTCCAGAGTCTAAAGTCGCAATAATTTGACCTGTACCAGCACTCTCTCCAACATTAAGTGTAATATTAGCTACACCTTCATCATTGGTTTTTTTAGTTCCTTTTTCAGGATTAAACGAGCCATAATCAGCATCATCAATAGCAAATGTTACTCGAACATCTTTTACAGGTTCGCTACCTTTCATCACTGTAGCTATCACGTTAGTTGATGTAACAACATTTAAATCTTCGATAGCTAACGTCACGACTATATCATCTGTAGTATCACCAGTTCCTGGGTCGGGTGTTGTTCCCCCGTCGGTAGAAAAGCCACCATCTCCACCGCCGCAACCAATGAGGCCGATGAAAAACATAATGAAACTTAAGCGTCTTAATAGCGCCATAAAGCATCTCCCTGATGATGTTTATTTGTTGACAACTCTTTAATATTAACCGAAAAAAAAGAAAAAGGTCACTAACTTATCAAAAAAAGCCTGCGAACTATGGTTTTTAATCATTTGAAATGCTGATAACCTATTAAGCTATACATTTTATTCATCCAACTATAAATATAACAATATGAGCAATAAACACACCTCTAGCTTAACTAGCCGTATCGTTATCGGTATGATTTCCGGTATTTTATTGGGTTTTGCCTTGCAAAAATTAATGCCTAATGGTTCTGATTTTTTGGTTCCGCTCGGCTTTTTCGACATTTCAATTCGTAATCTGTTTGTCGATGGTATTTTTGAAGTCGGCGGCCAAATATTTGTTGCCAGCTTAAAAATGCTGGTCGTGCCATTAGTCTTTGTTTCACTTATTTGCGGTACTTGTTCACTAAAAGACACCTCAAAGCTAGGGCGTATAGGTGGTAAAGCCATCGGGCTTTATTTAATCACGACAGCGATTGCCATTAGTTTTGCCATGAGTTTAGCGATGGTACTCAGCCCTGGTGAAGGAGTAAATATGGCCAACAGCAGTACTTTTGTTGCTAAAGAAGCTCCATCACTGGCGCAGGTATTGATTCAAATGTTCCCAAGCAATCCATTTGCCGCTTTTGCTCAAGGGAATATGCTACAAGTAATCATCTTCGCTTTGTTATTTGGTATCGCCATTGCCTTATCAGGCCAAGCTGGAGAGCGTATTGCTTCATTATTTGAAGATCTTAATGTTGTGGTGATGCGTTTAGTTACTATTTTAATGAATCTCGCACCTTATGGCGTATTTTGCTTATTAGCCGGGTTATTTACCGACCTTGATATTGGCACCATTAAAAACCTTGGTATGTATTTTGGCGTAGTATTTTTTGCACTTATCATTCACGCGACTGTAAGTTATTCGGTGATTCTTAAGTTACTCACTGGCTTAAATCCGATAATATTTATCAAAAAAATGCGTGACGCGATTTTATTTGCCTTTTCTACCGCCAGCAGTAATGCCACCATTCCAGTCACGATGGAAACTGCCACTAAGAAAATGGGAGTTAATAACTCTATCGCCTCATTTACTGTACCGCTTGGCGCAACCATTAATATGGACGGCACAGCTATCATGCAAGGGGTAGCAACAGTGTTTATCGCCCAAGTTTTTAATGTGGATTTATCAATTTCTGATTTTCTTACCGTTATATTAACAGCCACTTTAGCATCAATCGGTACTGCCGGTGTTCCTGGTGTTGGTCTGATCATGTTAGCCATGGTGCTTGAACAAGTCGGCTTGCCGGTTGAAGGTATTGCGATGATCATCGGGGTTGATCGTTTATTAGATATGACCAGAACCGCGGTTAATGTCACCGGTGATTGCATGGTCACCACAGTTGTGGGCAAATCAGAAAATCAACTGGATATTGCAACTTTTAATGATGAAAATGCTGGTCAAAAAATTGAAGAAATTGATTTTCATCATCTGAAAGAAAATCAATAACCAACTATAAGCAGCAACAATAAAAAAGGTTAGCCATTCGCTAACCTTTTTTATTACGCAATTTTAGTGAGTTCACTATAGAGTAAATGCTACTGCCAATCCAAAATCACTTTACCCGATTGACCCGAGCGCATGACATCAAAGCCCTGCTGAAAATCATCAACCGAAAAATGATGAGTGATTATCGGCGTTAAATCTAAGCCCGACTGTATTAAGCTCGCCATTTTATACCAGGTTTCAAACATTTCCCGGCCATAAATGCCTTTAATGGTTAAGCCTTTAAATATCACCTGAGACCAGTCGATTGCCATGTCTTTACCCGGAATGCCGAGCATGGCAATTTTGCCGCCATTGTTCATCTGGGCGAGCATTTCCTGAAACGCCATTGGTACGCCAGACATTTCCAACCCAACATCAAAGCCCTCTGTCATGCCAAGTTCGCTCATCACATCAGTAAGCTTTTCTTTGCTGACATTGACCACTCTGGTCGCCCCCATTTGTCTCGCTAGCTCTAAGCGGTAGTCGTTCACATCGGTGATTACCACGTGACGGGCACCAACGTGTTTGGCCACCGCGGCTGCCATTATACCTATCGGTCCGGCGCCGGTGATTAATACATCTTCCCCAACTAAATCAAACGATAAGGCGGTATGCACGGCGTTGCCAAATGGGTCAAATATCGCGGCTAAATCATCAGAGATTTCATCCGGCAGCTTAAAGGCATTGAACGCGGGAATCACCAAGTACTCAGCAAAACAACCCGGTCTATTAACGCCAACCCCGACGGTATTTCGGCATAAATGGGTACGGCCACCACGACAGTTACGACAATGACCACAAGTGATGTGCCCTTCACCCGAGACTCTATCACCGATTGCAAAGCCCTTAACTTCCTGACCAATCCCCACCACTTCACCAGCGTATTCATGCCCCACTACCATAGGCACAGGAATGGTGTTTTGTGACCATTCGTCCCAGTTGTAGATATGGATGTCGGTACCGCAAATCGCGGTCTTTTTGATTTTGATTAGTAAGTCATTATGACCGAGTTTTGGTTTCTCGGTCCGGGTCATCCAAATGCCTTCTTTGGCATGCAGCTTCGCTAGCGATTTCATTTAAATCACTCCCATCTCAGTACCAATGCGAGTAAAAGCCGCAATGGCTTTATCTAATTGCGCTTTAGTGTGCGCGGCAGAAATTTGCGTACGAATACGGGCTTGCCCTTTCGGCACCACCGGGAAAGAAAAACCGATGACATAAATACCCTCGCTTAATAAACGATTCGCCATCTCACTGGCGACTTTCGCATCACCCAACATCACCGGCACAATGGCATGGTCAGCACCAGCGCAAGTAAAGCCCGCCGCTTCCATTTGCAAGCGAAAATACTGAGCATTATCTTTTAAGGTTTGGCGTAAGTCATCGCCGTCAGCCAATAACTCAAGCACTTTAATTGAGGCATTAACAATCGCCGGCGCTAATGAATTGGAAAACAAATACGGGCGTGAACGTTGACGCAGCCAGTCGATGACTTCCTTTTTACCAGAGGTATAGCCACCAGACGCACCGCCCATCGCTTTACCTAAGGTGCCAGTGATAATGTCGACTCGGCCCATCACATCACAATATTCATGACTGCCTCGGCCTTTATCACCGACAAAACCGACGGCATGGGAGTCATCCACCATCACTAGCGCGCCATATTTATCGGCTAAATCACACACGGCAGATAAGTTAGCAATCACGCCATCCATTGAAAACACCCCATCGGTGGCGATTAATTTAAACCGTGCACCCGCAGCATCGGCCTCCTGTAACCGCGTTTCTAATTCCGCCATGTCATTATTGGCGTAACGAAAACGTTTTGCCTTACACAAACGCACACCATCGATAATCGAGGCATGGTTAAGTGCATCAGAGATAATCGCATCATCCGGCCCAAGTAAGGTTTCAAACAAACCCGCATTGGCATCAAAGCACGAAGAATACAAAATAGTGTCTTCCATGCCTAAAAATTCCGATAGCTTCTGCTCAAGCGTTTTATGAATATCTTGGGTACCGCAGATAAAACGCACTGACGCCATACCAAAGCCATGGTCATCTAAACCGACTTTTGCGGCCTCAATCAATGACGGGTGATTCGCTAAACCTAAATAGTTATTGGCGCAAAAGTTAATCACTTCTTCACCGGTCGTGACCGCAATCTCCGCTTGCTGCGCCGTGGTGATAATACGTTCAGCTTTGTATAAACCGTCTTGTTTAACCTGTTCAAGTTGTTGTTCAAGGTGAGTATAAAAATTAATAGCCATTATTCATTCCAGATAAAAGTGTCATAAGCCTATTATCTTCATTACATTTCAAAACAAAAAGTTTACTAATCACTCTACATACAAATATAATCACCATTTAGCAACCATAAAACTTCAATTTAACACCTAGCGAGCTAAATTTAATGATCAGTGAAAAAGATGAAGAAATATTGGCAATTTTACGGTGCAATGCCAGAGCCAGCGTGTCAGACATCGCCAAAGCATTAAATGTGTCCAGAACCGCGATTCAAAAGCGTATTAGCAAATTGGAAGATAACGGCGTGATAAAATCCTATACCGTTGAGTTAGGCAGCCGCTATACCAATGACTTGATCAATGTTAACGTCTCGCTAAAAGTTAAGCCTAACTTAAGAAAGCATGCCAGCATTGCGCTGCG
Source organism: Thalassotalea insulae (assembly GCF_030161395.1). Taxonomy (NCBI): domain Bacteria; kingdom Pseudomonadati; phylum Pseudomonadota; class Gammaproteobacteria; order Alteromonadales; family Colwelliaceae; genus Thalassotalea; species Thalassotalea insulae. The sequence goes on along the minus strand of NZ_BSST01000001.1, from coordinate 3,742,465 downwards.
AAAAATTCATCAAATTACCCACATTTATTCGATCAGTGGTGATTATGATCTACTAATGACCATAGCCGTACAGTCACTAGAACAACTAAGTGATATCCTAGAAAAGATCTGCAGTTTAGACGGTGTTGAACGCACTAACTCTTCGATTATCCTCGACACAGTATTTAAACGTTAACTAACGCTTTAATAGTTATAAAGTAAAAAGCCCGCTAGCTCAATGAGCTAGCGGGCTTAATTTGGTGCGGAAAGCGGGACTTGAACCCGCACGGCCGAAGCCACCACCCCCTCAAGATGGCGTGTCTACCAATTCCACCACTTCCGCAAATTCTAATCTTTCCTATTAATTAGGAACGTCGCTCTCTGAGCCTTTGCTGCTATCTGTTGATGCAGGCACATCATTATTTTCAGCCGCTGGTTCAGCGCTAGTTGCAGGAACATCCGTCGCTGCACCTTGTTCAGCTACTGGCACTGATAAATCATCGAATTCATTACCAGATTTTACTCGATTTGCCGTTAAGTTACCTAAGACTAAACTAATAACAAAAAAGGCAATTGCTAACCAGGTAGTTGCTTTAGTTAGAAAGTTACCTGAGCCACTTGAACCAAAAATGGTTGCTGAAGAACCTGCGCCAAATGAAGCGCCCATATCAGCACCTTTACCTTGCTGGATCAACACTAAGCCAATCAAACACAAAGCAACAATTAGGTATATTACAATTAATACTTGATACAACATTATTACTATCCTTTAGCAGCCGAACAAATCACTTTAAATTCGTCGACCTTCAGACTTGCACCGCCAATTAACCCACCGTCAATATCCGCTTGCGCAAGTAATTTTTCACAATTAGCGGCATTCATACTACCGCCATATAACAATGGTACTTTCTCCGCCACATCAACTTGGTTATCCGCTAAAAACGTGCGAATAAAGTGATGGGTTTCCTGTGCCATTTCAGGAGATGCTGTTTTGCCTGTTCCAATCGCCCATACGGGCTCATAAGCAATAACAACATCAGCAAATTTTTCTATACCAATCTCATCTATTACCGGCTGTAATTGCGCTGATAATACCGTATTGGTCTGATCGCTATCTCGTTCCATTTCACTTTCACCAATACAGATAATCGGTGTTAAGCCTGACTCAAGCGCTTTTGCTACTTTATGTGCGATTAAGGTTGAAGTTTCTTTATAGTAATTACGACGTTCAGAATGCCCGATGATAACATACTTCACCCCGCATTCTTGCAACATTTGCGTTGAAACTTCACCTGTATATGCACCGCTTTGATGTTCACTAACATTTTGTGCGCCAAGCTGAATCATTCTTTGTAAGTTTTCATCTTGAGCAGCATAGCTAAATGCTGGTAAATAAGGAAAGCTAGGACAAACAACAACTTCAACATTTTCATTAAGCTGTAATTGATTCAGTCCACTAACCATGTCGCTAACTAATGATAAATTACCATTCATCTTCCAGTTAGCTGCAATAATTGAACGTCTTTTCATTTGTCTTTCCTAAATCAAAGCGGCGAGATATTAACTAACCTCTACGCAAGATACAAGTATTTCAGAAAAAGATCTGATTCATTTGCTCAATATTCAGGCTATTCGCATGCTTTTTTAACAGCATCAGCAATTTCATTCGCAAAACTGGTCACTTCTTCGACATCAGGACCTTCCACCATCACACGAATTAATGGTTCAGTTCCTGATTTTCTCAGCAATACCCTACCTCGTCCGGTTAATTTTTCATTGACTGCATGCACTGACGACACCACGCTGTCAGCGGTTAGTGGATTACTGTCACCTGAAAAACGCACGTTCACCAAAACTTGCGGTAACTTTTTCATTCCTTGACGCAGTTCAAATAAATTCTTTTTGGTCGCACAAATTGCAGTCAATATATTAAGCGCAGCAATTATGCCATCACCGGTTGAAGTATGATTTAAGTTAATCACATGCCCCGAATTCTCAGCGCCTAATTGCCAACCGTTTTGTTTTAGCATTTCCATCACATAGCGATCACCCACTTTACTACGAGCAAAAGGGATACCCATATCAGCTAATGCTAATTCAAGTCCCATATTACTCATTTGAGTACCGACAACACCACCGCGAATTGTGCCTGACTTGACATCATTTTGCGCAATGACATAAACACACTCATCACCGTCAACGACATATCCGGTGTGATCGACCATCATTAAACGATCACCATCTCCATCTAAAGCAATACCTAAATCAGCCTGATGCTCAATTACCGCTTCACTAATCGCCTGCATTGATGTTGCGCCACAGCCGTCATTAATATTAGTACCATTAGGCTTAGTACCGATCTCCACTACTTCAGCACCTAGCTCTCTGAAAACATTAGGCGCAATGTGATAAGTCGCACCATGGGCGCAATCAACAACAATTATTAAACCGGATAATGAATATTGACTCGGGAAGTTACTTTTACAAAACTCGATATAACGGCCTGCAGCGTCATCTATCCGGTTTGCTTTACCAAGTTTTGCCGATTCAACGCAGCCCATCGCTTTATCCATCTCAGCTTCTATCGCAAGCTCAACTTCGTCCGGTAATTTTTGACCGTCTTGTGAGAAAAATTTAATGCCATTATCATAATACGGATTATGCGACGCACTAATCACTATGCCCGCCTCAGCGCGGAATGTTTTAGTTAAATATGCAATGCCTGGGGTTGGCATAGGACCAAGCAAACCAATATCTACACCTGCTGCAGAAAAACCAGCTTCCAATGCAGATTCGAGCATATAGCCTGATATTCGGGTATCCTTACCGATTAAGACTTTTTTAGTACCTTGTGCGGCTAACACTTTACCTGCAGCAAAACCTAACTTCATGACAAAATCAGGGGTAATAGGATACTGGCCAACAAGTCCACGAACGCCATCCGTGCCAAAATATTTTCTTTCAGACATATAAATTCCTAACTGGGTCTTATTTTTAAAACTATTGTAGTTTTAACCGCAAGTTGCCGTTAAAACGAGTGTGTTAACGTTAATATTTTCAACGCATCCATTGTTTCTCTAACATCATGCACCCGAACAATAGATGCACCATTTTGTACTGCTAAAATAGCGGTTGTTATACTTCCTGACAAGCGTTCTGCTACTTCACGGTTTAATAACTTGCCTATCATCGACTTGCGAGAAGTCCCTGACAATATTGGCAAGCCTAACGGTTTAAAGCGACTAAGCTGAGCTAACAACTGATAATTTTGCTCGACTGTTTTACCAAAACCAAAACCCGGGTCAAGGATCAAACGGGACTTGTCAATCCCCGCTTGCTCGCACGCCGCAATACGTTGCAGAAAAAAGCCTTCGATATCTGTGATTAAATCTGCATACTGAGGATTGGCCTGCATCGTTCGCGGCAAACCTTGCATATGCATTAAACAAACAGGTAGATCAGAGTTAGCAACAACCGCTAAGCATCCCTCGTTTTGCAATGCTCTCACATCGTTAATTAAATCAACGCCAGCATTAATCGCTTCCGCCATAACGCCAGCTTTACTAGTATCGATAGATACGGCAACATCAAAATGTTGTTTAATGGCTTTTAATACCGGTATAGTGCGGTTAATTTCATCGCTTTCAGAAACATCAAGCGCGCCTGGACGAGTGGATTCACCGCCAATATCAATAATGCTAACGCCATTGGTTATCATCTGCTCAACTTGGCGCAAAGCACTGTCTAACTGAGTAAACTGTCCGCCGTCAGAAAAAGAATCCGGGGTCACATTTAAGATCCCCATGATTTGTATATCATCAGGATTTAAAGAAAGTGCTGCCGGACTGGTTAAAATATTCACGATTATTACTTATTTTTGATTAAGATTACTTTACTTAAGCATCAGATAAAATAAAGCCCCGAAAGACGAGGCTTAATAGATGGTTATTTCGCCGGTATATCTGTCGGCTTATTCAAATCAGGCTCAACCTTTTTATCGTCTGTTTTTCCTGCTTTGGGAGGTTCATTTGAATTTGAGTTATCACCATGATAATCAGAAGGTGGACGCACTTCACGACGTTCCATTAAATCATCAATTTGATTAGCATCGATAGTTTCATAGTGTATCAAAGCATCTTTCATCGCATGCAAAATATCCATATTCTCTTTTAAGATATTCTCTGCACGTTTATAGTTGCGATCGATAAACTCTTTGATCTCTTCATCAATGGCTTGCGCTGTTTCATCAGACATATGTAATGACTTGGCTGAAGTGCGTCCAAGGAAAACTTCGCCTTCTTCTTCAGCAAACAACATAGGACCCATTTTTTCAGATAAGCCCCACTGGGTCACCATTTTACGTGCTAAGTTAGTCGCACGCTCAATATCATTCGATGCACCAGTGGAAACTTTATCTGGACCATAAATGATCTCTTCGGCAATACGACCGCCATAAAGAGAAGAAATATTACTTTCTAAATGCTGCTTCGAATGGCTGAATCTATCTTGCTCTGGCAAGTACATAGTGACACCTAATGCACGACCACGAGGAATAATTGATACTTTATAAACTGGATCATGCTCTGGTACTAGGCGACCAACAATCGCATGCCCTGCTTCATGATAAGCGGTCATTTCTTTCTCTTCTTCGCTCATCACCATCGACTTACGTTCGGCACCCATTAAGATTTTATCTTTCGCTTTTTCAAATTCTTCCATTGAAACTACACGACGTGACGAACGCGCCGCAAATAGCGCTGCTTCATTAACTAGGTTAGCTAAGTCAGCCCCTGAGAAACCAGGAGTACCACGCGCAATAACCGATGCTTTAACATCATCACCAATTGGCACTTTACGCATATGCACTTTCAAAATTTGTTCACGACCACGAATATCTGGTAAACCGACCGTTACCTGACGGTCAAAACGACCAGGGCGTAATAATGCCGGATCTAATACATCTGGACGGTTAGTCGCGGCAATCACGATTACCCCTTCATTACCTTCAAAGCCATCCATCTCTACCAGCATTTGGTTTAACGTTTGTTCACGTTCATCATGACCACCGCCAAGACCCGCACCACGCTGACGACCAACAGCATCAATTTCATCAATAAAAATAATACAAGGTGCAGACTTTTTCGCTTGTTCAAACATATCACGCACACGCGAGGCACCGACACCAACAAACATTTCAACAAAATCTGAACCAGAAATAGTGAAAAATGGTACTTTCGCTTCACCAGCAATAGCTTTCGCTAATAAAGTTTTACCTGTACCCGGCTGACCAACCATTAATACACCTGATGGAATACGCCCACCAAGTTTTTGGAATCTAGACGGATCTTTTAGGTAATCAACCAGTTCTGATACTTCTTCTTTCGCTTCATCACAACCAGCAACATCAGCAAACGTGGTTTTAATTTGATCTTCACTTAATAAACGCGCTTTCGATTTACCAAACGACATCGCACCTTTGCCGCCGCCACCTTGCATCTGGCGCATAAAGAAAATCCAGACACCGATCAATAAGATCATTGGAAACCAAGAAATGAAGATAGTGGTTAAGAAACTGGTTTCTTCTGGTAATTCACCAGAAGCATTAACTCCTTGCTTAACTAAATCATTAATTAAATCACGATCATAGCCGCCAGGAATAACCGCAACAAATGTTTCACCACTGCGTTTTACGCCTTTGATCACGCCATTACGGTCTACATTAACTTCTCGCACCTGCCCCTGACGAACATCCTGGATAAAACGGGTGTAATTCACTTGTTGATCACTGCCACTTCCCGGAGTAAAACTCTGAAATACTGACATCAACACTACGGCTATTACTAACCACAAAATAAGATTTTTTGCCATATCGCTCAACTTAATGACCTCTTGATAATTTTCACGTTAGTAGCCGTATAAATGACAACTGATTCCAACGCGCTCACATACTACTTGCTAATTTACTACAATTTAAAACCAGTCGCCACTAGATAAACTTCTCTAGATCTTGCTCTTGACGAGTTTGGCTTCCTAGTTTTCACTACCTTAAATACTGACCTGACTTCTTTGATAAACTGTTCAAAGCCCTCTCCTTGAAATACTTTGACCACAAAAGCGCCATTTTTTTTCAATACCTGATGACACATATCTAGCGCTAATTCCACTAAATACATGCTACGGGCAGAGTCAGCACTATCATTACCGGTAAAGTTTGCTGCCATATCTGACATAACTACATCGATGTTTTTACCATCTATACGAGTTAAAAGAGCATCTAGTACCGCTTCCTCACGAAAATCCCCCTGGAGAAAATCAACACCCGCGATAGGATCCATAGGTAAAATATCACAGGCAACCACCTGACCCTTATCACCCACAGCTTTTACCGCGTATTCTGACCAACCACCTGGTGCGGCACCTAGATCTACGACTTTCATGCCTGGCTTAATTAACTTATCCTTGTTATTAATTTCTTCAATTTTAAACACCGCTCGCGATCTTAAGCCTAATTTTTGCGCTTTTTTTACGTATTCGTCTTCAAAGTGTTCTTGCATCCACTTTTGACTACTGGTGGTTAACTTCTTTTTACTCATTTACCTAGAGCCTATTTACTCAATACCAAAACAAAATAAAACATCACAGACAGCAAACTGTCGTCACGTTTTATTAGTATTACAGAGAAGATGAGGGTAAAATAGTTGAATTCAAGCTAACTTGTAACGAAATTTATTCATGAGTCTAAATAAAAAACAAATTCAGTACCTTAAAGGGCTTGCCCATTCACTAAAACCGGTAGTGTTATTAGGCAGTAACGGCCTGACAGAAGCGGTGGTAGCAGAGATCGACTATGCCCTGAATCATCACGAATTAATCAAAGTCAAAATCCCAACCGATGACAGAGAAACTAAAGGCTTAATTGTCGAGGCTATTTGCCGCGAAACTTCATCGACTAAAGTGCAGGTTATCGGTAAAACCTTAGTGCTTTATCGTCAATCGGATGAAAAAAAGATCAGCATTCCTAAATTGTAACACCAAATGTAAAACTAAAAAGCCGTGAGCAACTAACACTCACGGCTTTTTTAATTATACGTTATTCAGGATTAGCTGCCCATTTTTAGCTACCAATGTTACGGTGAAAATCACCGCCCCTGCCTGTTTCCTGTAACAAACCGTCAACAAAATACAAGTAAGTACATTCGTCACGCGTGGTTAAGCCGTCTTTATGAACACGGTTAGTTCGATAAAATAATACCTGAATTTGTTTACCATCTTTCTGATAACTTTCATTAAAATCAGAAACGCCCAACTGACTATTAACATCAACAAAGCTGGAATTTAATGGAATACGAGCAATTTTTTGTCGATTACTATATTCTCGATCATCAAAATCACCTGAAATAAAGTGCGCCCCATCATCATCACCGCCAACAGCAACAACACAACCAGTTAATGACAATACTAGCGGCGCTCCGACTAAAAAGGTTAATAAGGATTTTTTCATAATTTTCCCTGACTAAAACTAAAAGTTGTTATTTGCTTATCAACAAAGCAAAAGTCGCTCCAAAAAGCTTAACTCCATGTAAAATATAACTTTTACCTTAAATCAGCTATTTTACTACAAGACTTAGTTTGTTTTATTCGCTAAAATATCGTTTATTTAACAAAGATGAAATAATCAATATGACCATCAATGATGAAATATTAGCCATAGCTAACCAACTCGCCAATAACGGGCAAAAACCTACGGTCGCTTTGATCAAAACCCGATTATCACAATCGGTGCCCTTGCCTAAAATAATTTCTGTACTCAAAAGCTGGCAACATCAACCGGAATTCACCGAGGTAGAAAACGGCTCAGCTGACTCAACTGAGCTGCCACGCCAAGAGCATATTCATGCCCAAATCAGCCAAGCGGTTGAACAAGCCATTCAACCATTAAAAAATGAAATTTACGAACTAAAAGCGCTTATTCAAACACTTATCGATAAGCAACATTAAATATTCAAACGGCATTATTCAAATACGCTGTTGCCATGTTACGAGCGACTTTTGCTCATAAGGTTATTTTGCTCGGGCTTGGCAAGCGTAAACGAGACAACAACTGCTACTGAAAATATATCAGCTCTAGCGAACTCCAACTCTTCGACATCCAAAAAATTGCAGCTAGCCAAATTTTAGGGGAAATAATTTTACTGCCCCCACCGCTTTTGCTCTGGTTAAAATCTGGCTAAGTCTCAACCTTCTCATTGCCAAGATATATATCCGGTTGTAATTGATGGATAAACTCAAGTAGCGAATCTGCAATTTTTTTATGAGGTTTTTGCCCAACTCGTTCAGCCCAAACTTCACCACTAGTGTTATCCAACGATAAAATAATATCGTCATTATCTGTCACGGCAAAAAACAAAGTCACTTCCTGCTTGAGTTTTTGTTTCATTAACACATGACCAATAATATTTTGTTGTAATCTAGCAAAATCATCTTCGCTCCAGGCAAACAACAGCTGCAAATGTCCTTCATCGCAACTTACCGGCAAGCTTTCACTAAAAATCACATTAAAATAAGCTTTAAATGACGAATGCAAGGTTAACTCTAACGCTTGCTCAACATTTTCAAACGATAACTCCTGCTCTAAAGCTACTGGCAACCATTCATTAAAGTCTTGATCAAATTGCCTTTGCACACAGGGAGATGGCCACTGGTCATCAATTTCCACTAGCGGTAAATGTGATAGCGCTTGCTGGTATTGCGCGACATATTGTTCGCTCAATTTAATAATGGCAGTCGATAAATCATTGTTTGATGTTTTCATCTATTATAAAAATCCTTTAAAATATAGGGCTAGCCACAATTAATTAAGAGTTGCACAGCGATTTATGAGCCATTATACCAACGCTTCCGAGTTAGATAAATTAACTTTAGGTAAAACAACTGACTACAAAAACCAATACGATAGCAGTTTGTTACAAGCTGTACCTCGCAGCCTTAATCGAGATGAACTTAATTTATCCGCGGATAATTTACCTTTTCATGGTGCAGATATCTGGTATGGCTATGAATTATCCTGGCTCAATAACAAAGGTAAACCTATGGTTGCCGTTGCTGAATTTAGCTTTCCTGTCGACAGCCCCAATATTATCGAATCAAAATCATTCAAGTTATATTTAAATAGCTTTAATCAAACTAAATTTAGCGATATTGAACAAGTCGAACAAACCCTAGCCCAAGATTTATCTGCCACTTGTGGCAGCGCTGCAACAGTTAAATTATCTAACGTGGACGATTGCCCTGCCCTAATGATCAAGCCATTAAAGGCAGAATGCATTGATGATCTTGATATCACAATCGCTCAGTATCAACTTGAGCCTGCACTACTTAAGCTGAGTCAAGAAGCAAAAATTGTTGAAGAATCACTGGTTTCTCACCTATTAAAATCCAATTGCTTGATCACTAACCAGCCGGATTGGGCCAGCATTTATATTCAATACCGCGGCAAGCAGATCGATAAAAGTGCGTTATTACAATATTTAATTTCATTTCGTCAACACAATGAATTTCATGAACAATGTGTTGAACGTATTTTTTGTGACATCCAGCAATATTGCCAGCCTGAAGAATTAACGGTTTACGCTCGTTATACTCGGCGCGGTGGATTAGATATTAACCCATATCGCACCACAACTAAGCAATCACCGCCTAATGCCAGAACAATCAGACAATAGCGTGAACATTGACCAAGACTAATCAGCAGAAGTCGAACTATTTCGTATAAATTTCATTCAAAACGTACAAAATATCAGATAAATTAACGGGATATTAACTTTCTTTACTGACATTTTTCAATCTAGTGTATATGATTAATTATTAGGTAATTATTAACGGTGAGTTTGTCTGTTACGGCGATAAAAATATCCCTTTTATTAGCCAGTAATAAAAATTCAACTTACAAGGACTTCGATTTTTGTATGAGTAATAGCTCAACAATTGATAGAGAATTAATCGCGTTAAAACGTAAACTTGAATCTGCTATTGACTCCAAAACAATAACTGATGATCAGTTAAAGCATCAACATCAGTTATTTACAGACTTTATCATCAAATTAAGCCAAACCTGTAAAGGTATTGATATATCCCTTGATAATAAATTGGCTAAACTAAGAACGCTTTTTAATAAGTCTGCAGATATCGAACAGATTGAAGTATTGACTAACGATATATCTCATTCGCTACAAAACTTCTCACTGAAAAATGATAATGATATTCGCCAGCTGCAACATGAGTTTCTAACCGCTGGTGGTGCGTTGCAAAAGATTAACGGTCTACCAAGCGACCTGAGAAGAAAACTTAGAACCTTGTTAAAAGATAATCAGGAAAGCAAAGATGCACTAACGCAGTATGTGCCATTGCTCACTCAGTTACTAAGCTTTTATCAGGCAACGTTAAAAAAAGGCAATATAACCGATCAGGCAAACGTGCCAATTAGCACAAGTATCATACCCGCGACAAATACTCAACCGGTGACGGATCTGCGAGTGATCAGACGTTTCTCTGAATTTCTAGACAAAATTAATGTTTCGCAAAAATATCAAACTAAATTACGTAAAATTCGCGCAGAACTAAAAGAAAACATGCCAAACGAGCAATTGCTCGATAGTTTTCTCGCTGCATTTGATCTGCTTAGCCATGATTTATTACAACAGCGCAACAGTGCTAAAGTGTTTTTATCGACCTTAAGTGAAGCCTTAACTACAGTGCAAACGGCCGTTGGTAAAACCTTGCATGTACACCAAAAGCATAAACAACAACATCAACAGCTCAATCAGCAATTACAAGGTCAGCTCAGAGAATTATCCAGTGGTTTAGAACAAGCAAACTCACTGGTGGATATTAAGGTTGATATCAACAGTAAACTTAAAGCGATCGCAGCGACAATCGAACAAAAGTCACACTTTGAAACAGAACAGCAAGGTGAACTAGAACATAAATTGATTGATATGCAAAGCAAGGTTAATGACTTAGAGCAGCAAAGTAAAAATTTTGAACAGCGCATTAAAGAGCAACATGCGAAAAGCCTGCAAGACGCATTAACTAAACTGTATAACCGAGCGGCATTTGATGAACACTTCGCCAGAGAGATTGTTCGTTGCCAGCACAATCGTACCCCATTAGCCTTAGTGGTTGCCGATCTCGATAATTTCAAACGTATTAATGATACCTATGGCCACACTGCTGGCGATAAAACCCTGCAAGTTATCGCTAATACCTTTAAAAAGTATTTAGAAGACATCAGCTTTATCGCCCGTTACGGCGGCGAAGAGTTTGTTGTCATCTTTACCGATCAGGATAAAACCTCCTTACTCAATGCATTAAATTCACTGCGAGAAAAAGTCGAAAAGCTCCCTTTTAAATTTAAAAATAATAAAGTCAGTATGACTTTCTCTGCGGGGGTAACCTTTGTAAAGCAAGAAGATAATGTTCATATTGCCTTTGAACGGGCAGATACTGCATTGTACCAAGCCAAAGCAAATGGAAAAAACCAAGTTATTTATCTTGAATAGACACCTATTTCAGCCATTTTTCACTGCTTCACAAGGAGTTGCCTATGAATATACAGCTTAACCCTGTTGGTAATATGAAATTACTTTCTCCGGTGGAAGTGGAGCATTTACAGCAGTCCGCCACCAGTCAACTTTACCAGCTCTACCGAAATTGCTCATTAGCAGTACTAAATGCTGGCAGTCATACTGATGACGCTGAAGAAATTTATCAGCAGTACCAAGACTTTCATATTCAGGTTTTACGCCGTGAGCGTGGCGTAAAAATTGCGTTAGAAAACCCACCTCAGCACGCATTTGTTGACGGCAAAATCATTTTTGGAATACAAGAACATTTATCCGCTGTACTACGTGATATTTTATTTGCCAATACACGATACAAACAACATATTGAAGATGGCGTTAATATCACTCATGTCACCTTTGATATTCTCAGAAACGCCAACGTGATCATGCCCGATACTGTTCCAAACCTAGTCACGTGCTGGGGCGGTCATTCTATTAATGAAGTCGAGTATAAATATACCAAGGAAGTCGGTTATCAATTAGGACTTCGTGGTTTTAATATTTGCACCGGCTGTGGCCCAGGTGCAATGAAAGGGCCGATGAAAGGAGCCACGATTGGTCATGCTAAACAACGCAATAGCCAAGGACGCTACATTGGCTTAACTGAGCCCAGTATTATCGCAGCTGAGCCACCAAATCCGATAGTCACCGAATTAGTGATCATGCCAGACATCGAAAAAAGGCTGGAAGCCTTTGTTCGCATTTCCCATGGAATTATCATTTTCCCTGGTGGGGTCGGTACTGCAGAAGAATTACTTTATATTCTTGGCATTATGCTTAATCCAAAAAATCAGGCACAGAAACTGCCGATTATCCTGACTGGGCCAGCAAGCAGTGCAGAATATTTTAATCAAATCGATAAATTTATTGCTGCCACCTTAGGTAGTAAAGCACAATCGCTTTATCAAATTATTATTAGTGACGCTGAACAAGTAGCAAAAACTATGAAATCAGGTTTGGAGGATGTATTAACTTACCGCAAACAAACTGGGGATGCTTACCACTTTAACTGGTCACTAGTAATTGAAAATGATTTTCAACTACCGTTTGCACCAACCCACGCCAATATGCTGGCCAATAATATTAGTTTTGATCTTGATACCGCTACCTTGGCCGCAAATCTCAGACGTATTTTTTCTGGCATTGTTGCTGGTAACGTAAAGTCAGAAGGTATTAAAGAAATCCGTCAACACGGCCCCTATAAAATCAAGGGAGACGGGAAAATTATGGCGTTGATGGATGAATTACTGGCTTCTTTTGTCAAACAGCAACGAATGAAATTGCCTGGTAGCCAATATACCCCTTGCTACCAAGTACTCAGGAAATAACGATGTCATCTGTTCATTTAGTACTGATTGACGCTCTTAATTTAATTCGGCGTATTTATGCAGTACAAGAGCGTCCGTTTTTATTAAACAATGAGCTGGCAGAGAATACTAAGCAGCAGGTACTGTTTAATACCCAGCAAGCGTGCTGCCAGGCATTGACTAAAATCCTAGATTTACAGCAACCTAGCCATGGGTTAATGGTATTTGATAGTGTGCGTCCGTGCTGGCGTTATAAGCTCTATCCCGACTATAAAAAAGGTCGAAAAAAAATGCCTCAGCATTTAGCGGATCAGTTACCAAACCTGCAAGATGCCTTTATGTTACAACATGTTGACTCACTAGAGTCAGAGGAAGATGAAGCAGATGACTTGATCGCGACATTAGCGGTCAAAGTAGCACTACGCGGGCAGAAAGTCACAGTGATCTCAACCGACAAATGTTTTTTATCTTTGCTTAACCATAATATTCAGGTCTACGATTACTTTAACCGCCGTTATCTGGATCAGGATTACGTTAAGCAAAAATTTGATGTCAAACCAACACAGCTCATTGATCTTTGGACTCTCACCGGAGATTCCACCAATAAAATTCCAGGGATCCAAGGCGTTGGTCAAATCACCGCGGCAGAATTACTTAATAAATACGGTTCGCTTAACGCGTTATTATCAGCAACAGATATCAAAGCCAGCCTCAAAGAAAAGCTCGATACCAACATTCAGCAAATCGAGCTCAGTAAACAGCTACTGCAACTCAAACAAGATATCCCGCTTGGCTTCAACTTAAAAGATATTCGTTTACCGTGTGAATTTTCAGCACAATAACGCAATTTTAATACGATTGAACGCGAGACGCTTCCAATCATTTTAACATCTCGCTATCCTATAGCGAGTTAACACTATTTTCATTATTAAAGGTCATCAATGAACAAAAAGGTCGTATCGCGCATCTTGTTAGCTTTAGCTGCTTACGGAGTCTTCGTGCTGTTAGTGGTTAATTTTTATGATGACAGTCCAGCAAATATGAAGTGGGAAGATCGAGAAGCCTATAACCGCCAATTCATTAACAGTTTAGAGCTTGGAAAATTTACTTTTGAACAAGCACTAGAAAAATTAGGCAGCCCAGATATCACAGAAGCAAAGCTAGTCGATAATAATCACTTTCAAGCGCTGTTTTATCGCACTCATCATGTAAAATCCGATGGCATTACCACACAGGAAGAATGCTCATACCTGTTATTTGTTAATAATGAATTAGTAGAATATGCCAAAGCAGAACATTACAAGGGCTTGGATGATGCTATTACTGAATACACGATTAAACACGCACTCACCAGGCAAAATCAACAGCTAGATACCCTACAAAATTAATTCCAGCAAACTTGGGCTAAGCAATACTTAGGTCTTATTGCATTAAATTTGCATCAGGTCAAAATATAGTAAGTCGCAGCATGTTAGACTTTCTATACTAAACTTATGGCGAGTTAATGAAAAACACCGTGATATCAGCGAACGTAGACCAAGCTTTTAAATTTTGATCTACAATTTAAAAGTTTTCACGCTGGATCACACTGGTACGACATGATATAAACCAGCGCAATTCCACTTTGCCAGACTGTCAAGCGAAAGTGGGTAAAGATATTTCTATTAGAAAAGGCAAAAACAATGGCTAAACAAACTATCACAGTAATTCCCGGTGACGGCATCGGTCCTGACATTATCGACGCAACAATTAAAGTACTAGATAAAGCAGGTTGTGATTTTAATTATGAATATGCAGATGCAGGTTTAGTTGCTTTAGAAAAACACGGCGAACTTGTGCCAGAAGAAACGCTGAAATTAATCGAAAAAAACAAGATCACGTTAAAAGGCCCACTAACAACGCCTGTTGGCGAAGGTTTTACTTCAATTAACGTGACACTACGTAAACAATTTCAATTATATGCCAATGTTCGTCCGGTATTGTCTTTTAAAGGCACTAAAGCGCGATACGACAACATAGATATTATTACTATTCGTGAAAATACCGAAGGCATGTATTCTGGCTTAGGTCAAACAACAACGGAAGATGGTTCAGAAGCAGAAGCAAAAAGCTTGATCACTCGAGAAGGTGCAGAGCGTATCGTAGAGTTTGCCTATCAAACAGCCCGCAAAGAAGGTCGCAAAAAGGTCACTGCGGTACATAAAGCAAACATCTTAAAATCTACTTCAGGCCTATTCTTAAAGGTAGCCCGTGAAGTAGCGGAACGTTACCCTGATATCGAATCAACAGAAATGATCGTTGATAACTGCTGTATGCAATTAGTTATGAACCCAGAGCAATTCGACGTTATCGTTACAACTAACCTGTTTGGTGATATTTTATCTGACTTATGTGCCGGCCTTGTTGGCGGCTTAGGCATGGCACCAGGCGCTAATATCGGGAAAGATTGCGCTATTTTTGAAGCGGTACATGGCAGTGCACCTGATATTGCCGGTAAAAATCTAGCAAACCCAACTTCCGTTATTTTAGCCGCTATTCAAATGCTAGAATATTTGGAAATGGGCGATAAAGCAGAAAAAATTCGCGCAGCTATCACTGATGTGATTGAATCTGGCGATCGCACTACTCGTGACTTAGGTGGCAGCCACGGTACTACTGACTTTACTCAAGCGTTGTTAGATCGCCTATAACCCAAGTAAAAAATAACGAAATAAAAAAACGGCTAATGTTAGCCGTTTTTTTATCATTGCTAGTTATCACGGTTATTATCCGCGAGAGAAATTACATCTGAGGTGGCGGTGATAACAACCTTGCATGCACTGTTACTTCTTCACGATCATAATATAAGTGCTTAGCGTAAAGTTCATATTTCACCTGATACTCAGCAAACATGTCTTTCATGGTCTGTAGATCATCCACTACTTGCTGATAGCGCCCTTTCATCGGCAATTTCAAATTAAACATCGCCTCTTTACAGTAGCCATGTAACAACCAATTAGCCATGAGCTTAGCAACACGCTGTGGTTTTTCTATCATGTCACATACTAACCAATAAACATTTTGCTTTTGTGGCACATATTTAAAGCCATCAAACAATTTATGCTTAACCTGACCGGTTTCCATTAACGATTCAGCCATCGGCCCATTGTCTATTGCAGTAACCATCATACCACGACGCACTAACTGATAAGTCCAGCCTCCTGGTGCTGCTCCTAAATCGACCGCATTCATCCCCGAGGTTAAGCGAGTTTCCCACTCTTCCTTAGGAATAAAATGTAAAAACGCTTCATCAAGTTTTAAGGTTGAACGGCTCGGCGCTTGATTAGGAAACTTTAACCGTGGAATCCCCATCACATGAGGTGAACTGTTATCACCTAACGAGTAACCAAGAATCACTTCACTGCCACTAAAAAATAACGCATGTAGTATAGCGCCATGTTTATCATGCTGTTGTGTTAGTATTTTTTGTTTACGTAACGCCTGACGCAGTGGCACCGCAAGTTTTCGGCAAAACTTAGATAACGCTTTACCATCATTAGTATCAGGAGTTTCCATCCTTAAATCCGCATACTGCCACTCTGTGCCCAGCTGCTCTGTAATAGCTTCTACTCGGTTGAAATCTGGTAAAGTCATTTTGTCCGTTAAACTGACAAACCATTGGCGAGCAAAAATCAGTCGTTTTAATGGTATACGCGTAATTAAACGCTCACCGTCTTCACTATTATTTAAATGAAAAAACACGACCCCTTGGTTTTTACTGAGCTGCAAATACCCATAAACCTCATTCCAGGCGGCTTTTTCTTGAATTTCAGCACCACACTCTTTTTCAAAGCCTGGCCTGCAATATAAAACTATCGATGTCATTTATTTTTAATACCTACAAATGCCAGTGTGAGCCAGCCTAACGTTAATGTTACCCCACCTAGAGGTGCCAGTTGACCTAAACTTGTTATCCCAGTATAAGTTTTAAGATATAAACTACCACTAAACAACAGCATGCCAGCAATAAACAGCACCGACGCTAACAGTAAAACTCGCGACGCGTTACTTCGATACGATAAAATCGCAGCAAGAGCAGCTAAGGTATGAATGATCTGGTAATGGTGCGCAGTAATTAAACGCGTTTTATCCGTTAACAGTAACTCTTGCCCAGCGTGGGCTAACCAAGCGCCGAATAATACCGAAAAAGCGCCACTAAGTGCAATAAAAACCAAACTTAGCTTCATTATATTATCGCTGTTCATTAATAAAGCTCTCTATCATGTCTACGGCACTGTCTAAATGTGCCTGATGGCTAAAACCAGATTTTTTTCTCGGCTTTAGATCGTGGTCACCATCAGGCAAAAAATTAATTTGGCATAACTCAGATAACTGATAATCAGCTATTTCGGCCCGACAACCTAATGCATCTCTGTCCCCTTGCACGACTAAAACAGGCAACTGCGTTTGCTGCAGCGGCTCTAATCGAAGCTTTTGTGGCTGTTTTTGCGGATGAAATGGATAACCTAAGCAGATAACGCCCTTAACGCCTTTGAGTACTTGCCCAGCGATAGTCGCTGCAACTCGTCCTCCCATCGACTTTCCCATAAGAAATATTGGTAATTCCGTTGTTACTTGAGTTAAAACCTGTTCAAAGCAACTAAGTAATTTAGGCATGCGATCAGGCGGATAACGCTTACCATCGAGTAGCCGTTTATCCATATAGTAAAAATTAAAACACAGAACATTAATCGCCCGCTGATTGAGTCGTATCGATATTTGCTCAATAAATTCGGAATCCTTATCTGCACCTGCGCCATGAGCAAACACTACATAAGCACGGGCATTATTTACTTCTTTTTTTAATAATGATGGCGTGGTCATAACGCATTAACCTTACAACACATGCTCTTCTTCCCCTAGTTCTTCCTGCTCTTGTGCAACAGTATCTAACACCCAGTCACGAAATGCTGCAATTTTTCCCACTTCAACCTGACTCTCTCTACAAACCAGATAAAACGCATCTTTACTCACCAGCTTATGTTCCACTGGCATGATCAACCGCCCAACATCTATTTCAGGTTTAGCTAAGATACTTTGAGCCAGCGCTATACCCTGACCATAAACCGCTGCCTGTACTACCATAGCCGAATGACTAAAAATAGGCCCATGATTCACATTCGTTGCCTTAATTCCGGCATCTCTAAACCAGCGCTTCCAGTCTCGACGAGAAGTGTCATGTAGCAAGGTATGTTGAGTAAAATCTTCTATGCAAGTTAACGGTTTAGTCCCTTGTAATAATAATGGTGAGCAGACAGGAACCAAGTATTCTGTATGTAATTTATCTGCATGAATATTTGGCCAACGCCCCCGTCCATGATAAATCGCAACATCGACGTCTTCAGTGAGCGAACCATCTTCTTGATCCACAGCTTTGATCCTGACATCTATCTCAGGATTTAACTGATTAAATTTGCTTAAGCGCGGCACTAACCATTGAATAGCAAAACTTGGTTGTAAGCTAACAGTGATCGCCCCTTTCGCCCCACGGGCCAATAATCGTTCGGTAGCATCATTTAATGAATTGAAGACATCTTTAATATCTAAGTAATAAGACTGACCTTCTTCTGTTAATAACAGCGCCCGGTTCTTTCGCATAAATAGTTTTAACCCTAAATACTCTTCCAAAGACTTAATCTGATGACTTATCGCCGCCTGAGTGACGAATAACTCTTCAGCAGCTCGGGTAAAACTCAACTGGCGAGCAGAAGCCTCAAAGGCTTTCAAAGCGTTGAGTGGAGGTAAACGGACAGCCAAATTAACACCTATTATAAAGCATGAATATGACACTTTTTTGAATATTTACTCTAGTCATTCAAAACCACCTCTTATTCATTAGTTTTTCTAATGCAAAACATTATAAATTGTCATTTTTCTTTTTGCCAGCATTAACTTATTATTCGCACCGTAGATGAAGGACACCATCTTTACCCTGCTAAAAGTAAGTAAAAGTAGGCTAACAAATGTTCGCAAACATAGATGAACATTTATTACGAGAGCAAAGAAAAGGTCCAAATACATCTATATGTATATTTGACGTTTTTACAGGTGATATAACCATGAAATTATTTAAAGCACTCTCAACCATTACATTAGCACTATTGGCTACATACGCAAATGCCAAAACCAATGATGTTAAAACCACAGATTTAGCACAATTAGAGCCAGTTAATAAAGCGGAATTAATGCTATCAGTAGAGCTACACTTAGCAGACTCAATCAAGCAAATGAATAGCGCCTTAACCACTCAAGCAGCTAAGAAGCTCGTATTGGCACAAAATGACAAGGCAGCAGTGAAAAAGCCATTTGAAGCTAAAATTGCGCTATTAGCGGAATAATAGATAAAAATTTAAAGGGCTGTTTACCCCCAACCAAACAGTTCTTTTCAAGACGTTAATGGCTTCTCTAGGGCTGGCAACGTAATATAAAATGCTCGCGCATAAAAAACTAAGGGTGCTCTCTAGGCACCCTTTTTCTTTCGCTAAGAACCGCCCTTAGATACTAACCAGTAATTAACGGCTCAAAGCTTTTCACCAGTTCATCAACGGCCTTCATTTGTGCTAAATAAGGTGCTAGTTTAGCTAATGGTAACGCACAGGGCCCATCGCATTTAGCAACGCTCGGCTCTGGGTGTGCTTCAATAAATAACCCGGCAATCCCTAATGCCATACCGCTACGGGCTAACTGTGCCGCCTGAGCACGACGACCATCTGCTGAATCTTCTCGTCCACCTGGCTTTTGCAATGCATGAGTCGCATCAAAAATGACAGGGGCAAACCCCTTCATTTCTTCCATCGCCAGCATATCAACAATAAGATTGTTATAACCAAAACAGCTACCACGTTCACATAGCATCACTTGCTCATTACCGGCTTCAGCAAACTTTTTAATAATATGACGCATTTCATGTGCCGCCAAAAACTGTGGCTTCTTAATATTAATCAGCGCATTGGTTTTTGCCATGGCAACCACTAAATCTGTCTGACGGGCTAAAAATGCCGGCAGCTGGATAACATCGGCCACTTCCGCCACCGGCTGTGCCTGATAAGGTTCGTGCACATCAGTGATCACCGGCACATTAAAAGTTGATTTGATTTCCTGAAAAATCTTTAAGCCCTCTTCCATACCAGGGCCACGATAAGAAGTGATCGAAGAACGATTTGCTTTGTCAAACGACGCCTTAAATACATACGGAATGCCTAACTTCTGGGTAACTTCGACATAATGTTCGGCAATGCGCATCGCCATATCACGCGATTCAAGCACGTTCATACCACCAAACAGTGTAAATGGCTTGCTGTTACTTATTTCAATATCACCGAGTTGAACTTGTTTAATTGTCATCTTAATTCCTAATACTTCATTACCAAGTTATGCACCTATCACTTGTAAGACCTGGCCACATAACCAAGCCATATAGGTACCTAAGGTATAACCTAATACCGCTAATAATACACCAACTGGTGCTAATGATGGATGAAATGCCGAAGCAACAATTGGTGCTGAAGCGGCGCCACCAACATTGGCTTGACTGCCAACTGCCATATAAAACAATGGCGCTTTAATAATTCTAGCAATCACCAGCATTAAGCCAGCGTGAATCGTCATCCAGATAACGCCAATAACAAAGAATAGTGGTGTATCCATGATCATTCTGATATCCATTTTCATGCCGACAGTAGCAATTAGCACATAAAGAAACGAACTCCCTACTTTTGATGCGCCAGCTCCTTCAAGCTTTCTTACTTTAGTAAAAGATAAAATAATACCGGCAGTACTGGCGAAAATAATCATCCAGAAAAATTTACTGTGAAAACTAAACTTCGCTAAATCTGGATGATTAGCAACAAAGTATGGTGTAACAATATCGGCAAATAAATGGGCAAACCCTGTCACCCCAAGGCCAACAGCAACAATCAACATTAAATCCGCTAACGTTGGAATACGTGCATGTTTGGCGTGAAACTGCTCAACTTTTTCTTTCAATTCAGCAATCGCACTGACATCGGCGCCAGACTTTGCATCTATCTGCGCAGCACGCCCCGACATAATTAACAGTACTGCCATCCATAAGTTTGCTACGATAACATCAACAGTTACCATGGCTGAAAAGATTTGATCGCCTGCGCCATAAATTTCTTTCATTGCAGCCTGATTAGCACTACCGCCGATCCAACTCCCCGCGACAGTTGTCATTCCTCGCCACACAGCATCAGGACCTGACACACCGATAAGTTCAGGTACAAATGTCGCCACAATCATTAATGCTATCGGGCCACCGATGACGATACCAACAGTGCCGGTTAAAAACAAAATAACCGCCTTGCTCCCGAGGCGCTTAATCGCAGGCAAATCAATACTAATGGTTAACAACACTAAACAGGCGGGTAACAAGTAGCGTGATGCAACAAAATATAAATTAGAATCTTCACCGCGAATAATATCAAAAGTATTCAATAGCGAAGGTAAAAAATAGCAAAGTAGTACCGCCGGAACGACTCCATAAAACTTTTTCCAAAATGCTGATTGGCTGTGTGAAGTGTAAAATACCCAGCCCAACATCAAAGCAAAGATCCCTAAAATCGTCGCATCATTAGTGATTAATGGCGCGTGCTGAACCGCTTCAGTTGCTGAAGATGACGCAAACATGCTTTCTCCCAAAATTGTTTGTCTAATTATTATTATATTGATGTCTGCCTGAACTCTTCATCAAAAAATCAACCAGGCAGTAAATTTGATTAGTGTAACACGGTTTCAGCGATAGTAATTTGATCTAGTTGTAATTTCAGTAATTGGGCTGCGGGATCTTTCGGGCATTGCTTAACAAAAAACTGATAATCATCATACGCTACTTTAAAGCAATCTAATTGATGAAGCAGAAAGCCGCGGTCACGGCGCTCAAAGGGGTCATCAGGACGTAGCGCTAATAATAAATCAACACACTTTAACGCTTTATCAAATAATAACTCATTAATTAATGCTTGCTTAAGCGAAGAAAGATACTCAACAATAATACTTTGCGGCTCCATTGCATTTAAATACGCTTGCCCCGGTTCAACCTCAAGTTCATCTAATCGTTCATCCAGCTGCTGACCAGTGATAGATTCCCCTGAAATAGGATCAAAAATAATAGAATAAATATCATCACAAATAATACGCACCATGACTTTCTCTGGCACATAGACCAGCTCAGCCTCTAGCTCACAGGCATTAGCGATATGCTGCAACACCGCAGCTTTGAGCACAGGCGCAATAATTTTGTAATCTATCGCTGCCGTTAACTGATGCGAAATAACCGGCCATAATACACGCTCGTTATCCAAAAATAACTGGCCGACATAGAGCTCATTAATCAAACACTCTGCTCGGGCCATTGGTTCTTCGATGCCTTCTATCGCTAGCTGGCATTCACTTATCAATGGTGCCAATACTTGCTGAGTTTTTGGCGCCTGTCCAAAGACATGCTCTTCAATTAATGCCAGAGATGAAAGTAACGCTTTTTGTTCTGAATGTAATTCAGACAACAACAAATCATTCATTTAAATAAAACTTAACTTTAAATTGCTAACGCTTTAATTTATTTATAAGGGCAAATTGCTATTTTTAAAGCCCTTAACCAACAAAAAGCAACGCTTGTTTAGTGATGGCTAAACGTACGATAAGTAACACCCAGCCGATAGCGCCAAGATAACCTAATATTTGCATCATACGATTACGTGCCAGTTTTAAGGTATAATAGCCAGTAAAAATATAGGCGAGCACCGCTAATAATTTTTCACCTAACCATAATTGCTCAAAAGGATTTAGTGCCAGCTTGACCATCATGATCACACCAAGCACTAATAAAAGAGTATCCACAAGATGTGGCGTTACCTTCACCCATTTTTTGGTTAACAATGACGAATCAACTAAAGTCCAAGCAAACCTTAAGGTAAAAAACGCGACACTAATCAGCGCCACTGTCATATGCAAATGTTTAAGCAACATCTATTAACTCCTTTAATTTATTATTGTTTAGCTAATGTCAAACTAGTTATAACACGCATAAGTAATACGATCATTAGCGTTATAATCTTTCATTGTTTGAATATTCTGATAACCCGCATCAGCAAATAACTGACGCACCGCTTTTGCCTGTTCAAACCCATGTTCAAAATACAGCATGCCCTGTGGTGCTAGAAAATTTTGACTCTGATTGATAATATCAGCAATATCTGCCAGCCCACTATTATCGGCTACTAATGCACTTTTCGGTTCAAATCTGACATCTCCTTGAGCTAAATGCTTATCGCTAGCGTCAATATACGGTGGATTTGACACGATCAGTTGATATCTTTTGCCTTCAGGCACATTACCAAACCAATCACTTTGAAAAATATTAACTTGAGTTAAAGATAGCTGACGAGCATTTTCCTGAGCAAGTGCCACTGCCTGTTCACTATAATCTACAGCATCAATCGACCAGTGCTGTCGCTCTGATGCTAATGCCAGTGCAATAGCCCCTGTTCCGGTACCAAGATCAAGACAAGCTAAGTGTGACTGCGGATGATTATCCAGAATAAGTTCAACTAAAACCTCAGTATCAGGACGTGGGATCAAAGTTGCTGGCGAAACTTTAAAATTTAGCGACCAAAATTCCTTATAGCCTGTGATATAGGCGATAGGTTGCCCCTGCTCACGCAACGCCAACAATTTTAGAAATTCGGCCTGTTGCTGCGCCGTGACTTGCTTTTCAGGCCAGGTATAAAGATAACTCAACTCTTTATCTAACACTTGAGCCAGTAAAATTTGCCCGTCTAACTTGGCACTATCAGAAAGTGAAGCAAGTCGCCGAGTACTGTAATCAACAGCCTCAGCGATAGATGTGAATAAATACTGACTCATAAATACAGCGAAATAAGCTTAAACGAACAGCCTAGTTAGCCTCAGATAACGCCGCTAACAGATCTGCTTGGTTCTCTTGCATTATCGGCTCAAGCACTAACTGTAAATTACCTTCTATCACTTCATTTAACCTATATAAGGTTAAGTTAATACGATGGTCTGTCATTCGCCCTTGCGGATAATTATACGTGCGAATACGTTCAGAGCGATCACCACTGGCTACTAAGCTGCGACGCGATGACTCTTCTTCACTACGACGCTTCTCATCTTCCGCTTGCTGTAACCTTGCCTGCAATACAGACATAGCTTGTGCCCGGTTTTTATGCTGTGAACGTTGATCCTGACATTCCACGACAACGCCTGTTGGAATATGAGTAATACGAATCGCAGAGTCTGTTTTATTAACGTGCTGCCCACCGGCGCCAGAGGCTCGAAAAGTATCAATACGTAAATCAGCTTTGTTAATTTCAATCGCTTCTGATTCAGGAATTTCCGGCATTACAACGACTGTACAGGCCGAAGTATGT
This sequence comes from Thalassotalea insulae, assembly GCF_030161395.1. Classification (NCBI taxonomy): domain Bacteria; kingdom Pseudomonadati; phylum Pseudomonadota; class Gammaproteobacteria; order Alteromonadales; family Colwelliaceae; genus Thalassotalea; species Thalassotalea insulae. Next base: position 3,718,108 of record NZ_BSST01000001.1, on the reverse strand, counting down.
ACTCGCCCTTGAGACTCAGTTTCTGGTACCCGTTGTACCCGATGACCGCCTGATTCAAATTTCATCTGACCATAGACGCCATCACCGATGATCTTAAAAATAACTTCTTTAAAGCCGCCCTGCTCACTTTCGCTTAAGTTCATCGCTTCAGTGCGCCAGCCCTGCTTCTCACAATAACGGCTATACATGCGATACAAATCACCAGCAAAAATAGCGGCTTCATCGCCACCGGCACCAGCGCGGATCTCAACAAAGCAGTTATTGTCATCATTAGGATCACGAGGCAACAACAAAATTTGTAATTGTTCAGAAATTTCTTCGACCGCTTTTTTCGCGTCTTTGTATTCTTCTTGCGCCATTTCGCGCATATCAGGGTCATCATCTTTGAGCATTTCTTCTGCGGTAGCAAAATTACTCTCTGCTTGCTGATATTGATGAAATACGCTGGTAACTTCTTCTAATTGCTTGAATTCTTTTGATAAGTTTTGGAACTTTTCTTGATTGGCAATAGTTTCAGGATCCGATAATAACGCCTGAACCTCTTCAAAACGTTCAACTAAGCCTTCAAGTTTTTGATAAACTGATTCTTTCATTAAATTATCTTTTCAGTAACAGTAATAACAACTCACCGGCTATTATAACCTAGTTATTATTTAACATGGGACGAATTTTATCTGGGATGGCGGCAGTGTAAAGATTTAGTCACCGAGTTGCAATGCAAGCTAGATTATTTATCGATATTAAAGATATCGCGTAAATAAACCAATTTATCTAACTCGCCACCTTGTGCGGCTGATTGAATCGCACTGGTTGGAGCATGCATAAATTTATTGGTTAACTTCGTTGCCAGCTCGGCAAGTACCGCCTCAGGGTCTTTATCACTTTGTAATTGCTGTTTTGCTTTTTCCAGTAACAAATCTCGCTCAGTGAGACATTGGTTACGATAACTAACGACCGTATCCTGAGTATTTAACCCTCTCAGCCAGGACATAAATCCTGAGGTTTGCGTATTAACGATAGCTTCAGCTTCCACTGCCGCTTTACGACGATTTTCCAGGTTTTTCGCAATAATGCCCTGTAAATCATCAACCGTATATAAAAAGACATCTTCGAGATCTGCAACTTGTTCTTCAATATCACGCGGTACTGCTAAATCGACCATAAAAACAGGTCTGTGCTTACGCTTAGCCAATGCTTGCTCTACCATCCCTTTGCCTATAATAGGTAAAGTACTGCCGGTTGAGCTGATCACTATATCTGCATCAGCCATTCTTTCTGGGATTTGCGCAAGGGTAATAACATCAGCCCCTATTTGCTGAGCCATTAATTCAGCCCGCGATAGCGTTCTGTTAGCTACCGTAATTTTCCCGACTTTATTTTCGTATAAATGCTTAGCAACTAATTCAATGGTTTCACCCGCACCAACAAGCAAAACTTTCGCAGTTTCCAGACTGGCAAATATATGTTTTGCCAAATTTACCGCAGCAAATGCGACGGAAACGGCACTAGCGCCGATATCTGTCTCTGTTCTAACCTGTTTAGCGACCCCAAATGTCCGCTGAAACAAACGATCCATCACCAGTGACATTGAGCCACTTGCTTTTGCTTGATTATAGGCTTGCTTCATTTGCCCTAAGATCTGCGGCTCGCCCAATACTAAGGAGTCCAAACCACAAGCCACTCGCATCATATGATTAACGGCTTGCTGATCATTGTGCCAATATAGGCTAGGAATAAACGTTGATGCTGGAATATTATGATGATGTGCTAACCAGGCCACCACTTTTTCTTGTGTGATGTCTAATTTTTCACTTTGCACTAAGTAAAGTTCGGTACGGTTACAGGTAGATAAAATCGCTGCTTCTTTACATTGCACATAATGCAGCATTTCCTGTAATGCTGACGATAACTTATCCGGGTTAAAAGAAATTTTCTCCCGAACAGCTACAGGTGCAGTTTTATGATTAATTCCGACAGCAACAATAGACATAACGTTAACGATTCAACCTAGCTCACAAATTTAAAATAGCGAATATGTTTGTCGTGATAAAAAACACTGAAAATAACACCGACTCGTGTATTATGACCTGACGATAACGGGTAAGATCTGATCTATCACAAACTATGGTGACAATTTTACGTAATAATCACCATGAATAAAAGAAAATCCCTGTATTTTGCAAGGAATTAGCATAAACGACTAAATTATGAGCAATATTTTTCGCCTCTGGCCATTCATACTTTTAATCACGATCACCGCCTGTAGTTCACTTAAACAGCCAAGTCCACTTCCCGTTGATATGCAATTAACTAAAGCACAACGCCAGCAGCAACTAAACAATATTTCGCAATGGCAAGTCACAGGGAAGCTAGCGTTTATCACCCCTGAAAAGCGTGAAAGTGCCAATCTGTTTTGGCAATTAAACCAAAAACAAAAAAGTCAGCAATTAACACTAACCTCCTATTTGGGGATAAACGTTTTATCACTCTCATCAAATAACGACTATCACACCGTCGAAGTAGACGGCGAACAATATCAGGGAAATGATTTAGAACAGCTCATCTATCAACTTACCCAACTTAATTTACCGACGCAAGCAATGCAATACTGGCTCAAGGGACTAACCTGGTCTGAACAAGATCAGATCAGCTATGATGCAAATACAGGACTGCCAACGCAGTTACTCAGTTACTATAATGGCAGGCACTGGCAAATAAGTTTCGATAATTACCAATTGTATTATCAACTGCCAATGGCAAGAAAAATCACCATCAGGCAGGGGCAGCTGACAATTAAGCTCTTGATAAACCAGTGGACATTTTAAACTAGCGCTAACAAGTAAAATTTTTATGGCACATTCTAAGTTTCACCATTTTCCTTCACCGGCAAAATTAAATTTATTCCTTCATATCGTTGGCAGAAGAGCAAACGGCTATCATGAGCTTGAAACTGTTTTTCAGTTTTTGGACTATGGTGACGATATTGCCATTTGTGTCACCGAAGACTCGGAGATAACACTATTAACCCCTATTGCCGGTGTTAACAATGACGATAACCTAATAGTAAAAGCGGCAAAATTACTACAAAAAGAAACCCAAATTCCTTTAGGGGCTGAAATAAAGCTTAATAAAAAGCTGCCAATGGGGGGAGGCCTAGGTGGAGGTTCTTCTAATGCCGCTACCGTATTAATTGCCCTCAACCTACTGTGGCAAACAAAATTAACATATCAACAACTGGCTGAACTTGGGCTGACACTAGGTGCCGATGTACCCATTTTCATCCTTGGTTCTGCTGCTTTTGCGCAAGGCATCGGTGAACAACTCACTCCTGTTACGCCGAAAGAATATATCTATTTAGTCACTAAGCCTGATTGCAGTATTTCAACCCAAGCGGTTTTTACCGCCAAAGAGTTAACCAGAGACACAGCTAAGCTCAATTTAAATATTAGCTCGATCGACCAGCTGATTGAACAATCCCATAACGATTGCCAACCTTTAGTGATAAAACACTATCCTGAGGTTGCCAACTTACTTGCTTGGTTGGTAGAATACGCGCCGTCTCAAATGACCGGAACCGGGGCGTGTATTTTTTCTCGTTTTGAATCAGAGCAGGAAGCGCGTCGGGTCGCTGATTTGCTACCACAGTCAGTACAGTCGTTTGTTGCAAAAGGTGTGAATCAATCGAGCCTTCATCGCTATTTAGCAAGTGTAGAGCTCAACTAAACACCTGAATAAGTTACGTTAAAAAGCGGTTATTTACTGGCTTTTTTTAAATATTGTGCTGATATTAAACAACATGTTAATTCAGTATTTAAATCCAATGTCAAAAGTTTCTGAGGAACTGATAGTGCCTGACATGAAAATCTTTGCGGGTAACGCCACCCCTGAACTGGCCAAACAAATTGCTAATCGCCTTTATATTACTCCAGGCGAAGCCAAAGTCGGCAGCTTTAGCGATGGCGAAATAAGTGTTGAAATTACCGAAAACGTGCGTGGTGCTGACGTATTCATAATTCAATCTACTTGTGCCCCAACCAATGATAACTTAATGGAATTGATCGTCATGATCGATGCATTACGCCGTGCATCAGCGGGTCGTATAACGGCTGTTATGCCTTACTTTGGTTACGCACGCCAAGATCGTCGTGTTCGTAGTGCCCGTGTACCTATTACCGCAAAAGTAGTTGCCGATTTCTTATCGAGTGTTGGTGTTGACCGAGTACTTACCGTTGATTTACATGCAGAACAAATTCAGGGCTTCTTTGATGTCCCCGTGGACAATGTCTTCGGTACCCCTATCTTATTAGAAGATATGAAAGAGAAAAATCTTGAAAATCCAGTGGTTGTTTCTCCTGACATTGGCGGTGTTGTTCGTGCCCGTGCAGTTGCGAAGTTACTCGATGATGCTGATCTAGCAATTATCGATAAACGTCGTCCTAAAGCTAACGTTGCCCAAGTAATGCATATTATTGGTGATGTCGAAGGCAGAGACTGTATTATTGTTGATGATATGATCGACACGGGTGGCACCTTGGCAAAAGCAGCTGAAGCATTAAAAGATCACGGCGCTAAACGAGTATTTGCTTACGCAACTCACCCAGTACTTTCGGGTAATGCTGCTGAGAACTTAAGAAACTCAGTGATTGATGAAGTAATAGTTACCGACTCAATTCCATTAACCAAAGAGATCCAGGCATTAGGCAAAGTACGTCAATTAACCTTAAGTGGTATGTTATCTGAAGCCATTCGCCGCGTTTGTAATGAAGAATCAATTTCAGCGATGTTTGACAGCTAAACTCTGAAACTCAATCCATTTATTAAAAAGCACCTGATGGTGCTTTTTTTATCTTTAGCTTGCCCGTTATAGATTACTTATTAAGCACCCAAGTTTATTTTACTTTAAAACCCAACAACCGCTAATTAATATTGGATCTCCTCCGGTTCAAGTGTTATTATGCCGCGCCTTTTTATCAGAGCGTTATTATTATTTTCTGGTGAAGATAGGCCTAGCGTTGTTTTTGGTCGCAAAAAACAACAACATTTTATTTATATAAGGTATTAAACCATGACTGATTTATTTACTTTGGATGCTGAAGTACGTACTGACTTGGGGAAAGGTGCGAGCCGCCGCCTTCGTCACGCGAACAAAGTTCCAGCTATCCTTTACGGTGAAGGCCAAGAGCCAGTTTCTTTAACTTTAGCGCACAACAAAGTATTCCGTGCTCAAGAAGAAGAAGCATTTTACTCTCACGTTTTAACATTAAACGTAGATGGTAAGCCAGTTGAATGTCTGATCAAAGACATGCAACGTCACCCGTTCAAGCCAATTATCATGCATATGGACTTTATGCGTATCGATGCAACTCACGCAGTTCATACTAACGTTCCTGTTCACTTCATCAACGAAGACGCAGTAGTTAAAAAAGGCGGCGCGGTAGCTCATCACATTGCTGAAATCGCAATCACTTGTTTACCTGGTAACTTACCTGAGTTTATCGAAGTTGATCTTGCAGATTTAGAAGTTGGTCAAACTTATCACTTATCTGATATTAAATTACCAGAAGGTGTTACCTCTGATGAGTTAGATAAAGGCGAAAGCCATGACCAAGCTGTTGTAACTGCCAATGCCCCTAAAGGCGCTAGCAGCGACGAAGATAGCGAAGAAGAAGAAACTACTGAAGAGTAATTAAGGATTTATCCTTAAATGACTATTCAACTAGTTGTGGGCCTGGGTAATCCAGGCCCCGAATATGCAAAAACTCGCCACAATGCTGGTGTCTGGTTCGTTAACGAACTTGCTTCCCGATATAATATTCAGCTCCGGCCAGAGAAAAAGTATGCTGGTTTATATGGTAAAGGCTATATTGGTGATCATTTAGTTCACTTATTAGTGCCGACAACGTTTATGAACCGAAGTGGCCAAGCAGTAGCGCCTCTTGCTAATTTTTACAAAATTCCCGTAGAAGAAATACTTGTTGCTCACGATGAGTTAGACATGTTGCCGGGTGTTTGCAAAATCAAAAAAGGCGGTGGTCATGGCGGCCATAATGGACTACGTGACATTATCGCACGTATGGCCAATAACAAAGATTTTTACCGTTTACGCATCGGTATTGACCATCCGGGTCATAAAGATCGTGTAACCGGACATGTTCTTGGTAAAGCTCCTTCGCAAGAACAACAATTAATTGATCAGGCAATCGACGAAGCCAGTCGTTGCTTTGAAATTTGGATGAAAGACGACTTAAAGAAAGCGCAAAACAGATTGCACTCCTTTAAGGCACAATAAATAGGTATTCATTATGGGTTTTAAATGTGGCATCGTTGGTTTACCTAACGTTGGAAAATCAACTCTTTTCAATGCATTAACTAAAGCAGGCATTGAAGCGGCAAACTTTCCGTTTTGTACAATCGAACCAAATACCGGGGTTGTGCCTGTACCAGATCCGCGTTTAGATAAGCTTGCCGCTATTGTAAACCCAGAACGTGTACTACCGACCACAATGGAATTTGTTGATATTGCCGGACTAGTTGCAGGTGCATCTAAAGGTGAAGGTTTAGGTAATAAGTTTCTCGCTAATATCAGAGAAACCGATGCCATCGGTCATGTAGTGCGTTGTTTTGAAAATGAAAATATTGTCCATGTTGCTGGTGGTGTTAACCCTGCCGACGATATTGAGGTCATTAACACCGAATTAGCACTAGCAGATATGGATACCGCAGAACGCGCGATTTTACGCCAAACCAAAAGAGCTAAAGGTGGCGACAAAGACGCTAAGTTTGAATTACCGGTATTAGAAAAAATATTAAAACACGTTGAAGACGGTCATATGATCCGCTCGTTAGATTTAACTAAAGAAGAGTTAAATGCGGTGAAATACCTGAACTTTTTAACGGTTAAACCCACCATGTATATAGCCAACGTTAATGACGACGGTTTCGAAAACAACCCTTATTTAGATACAGTGCGTGAAATTGCAGAAAAAGAAGGGGCTGTTGTCGTGCCAGTATGTGCCGAAATTGAAGGCGAACTGTCAGAAATGGACGAAGAAGATCGTGCAATCTTTATGGAAGAAATGGGATTGGATGAGCCAGGATTAAACCGAGTGATCAATTCCGGTTATGGCCTGTTAAGTCTGCAAACTTATTTCACTGCCGGAGTAAAAGAAGTACGCGCCTGGACAGTTAAACAAAATGCTACCGCTCCTCAGGCAGCAGGTGTGATCCACACCGACTTTGAAAAAGGCTTTATTCGCGCAGAAGTGGTCAGTTACGATAACTTTATCCAATATAATGGTGAGTCAGGCGCGAAAGAAGCGGGTAAATGGCGCCTCGAAGGTAAAGATTATCAAGTACAAGACGGTGATGTCGTCCACTTTAGGTTTAACGTTTAATCACCGCTCGATCAAACACTACAAATCTCACTGAACAAGGAGCTTAGCTCCTTGTTTTTTTTTAATTATCTACCACACTTATAACTAGCAATAACAACAACCCTTCTTTTTTAGGAATCCAATATGAAAATATTATTAACTTCTGTCGTCTGTGCAGCTGTCCTTATTAGCGTTACTCCAAAAAGTTATGCCGATGACTCAATGGCTTTAAGGATCTGTGAATATGTGCAAGCTAATGATAAACAGCGACTGAGAAAGTTTTTAAAAAAACAAAAAATTAAAATCCGTAATATTTATGACGATCTGCGTTGCAATGGTGATAATTTACTAATTTTTGGTGCTAAAGCGAGTGCATTGGATGTAGGTGAATTTATTATTGGTCAACTACCTACTAAAAAAGTGGCTGCTGATATAGAAAGCCTTGATAAACATTCAAAACACTTAGCCGCTAAAGCAAAAGAACGCGTCGGTAGTTAAGCCCAGAGCTTAAAGCTAGGCTAATGAGAAAATCATTAACCTAGCTTTATCACTTTTATTGCGCTAGATCGCCGCATAGCTAATTTTCTAGCGTTATCCTATAAAAAACAGGCAAGACCAAAACTCTATGCCTACACTTACTAGCAAGAGCGTTAAATTTATTAAAGGTGATCAAATGAAAAAATATTATCCATTAATATGTCTTATTATCTCTCTCGGTTTGTTTACCCCTTATGCACAGGCGTTTAATATTGCGCAAAACATCTGTGAATATATAGCTGCCGACGATAAGAAGCGTTTACGTAAGTTATTAAAGACCAATCATCTAAAATTGAGAAAGCTATATGGCGAAATCGCTTGCAACGGTCAAAACATGATGGTGTTTTCTGCCAAACGCCAAGCCAAAGACATTGGTGAGCTATTAACAAAAAAATTACCTAAGTCTGTATTAAAAGAAAATTTAGCTGAAGTCGAAGGTTTATCCCCTGATATTGCCAATTTCATGAAAGAAAGAATCCAATAACACTCAAAACTGAGCATAATAGCAGCGTTTTGCTGAGAGATTAGCCAAACAGGCAAAAAGTCGCATTTTTTTGAAAAAAAACAGTTGACGTTGCCCAAGCAGATTTGCATAATACGCGCCACTTGCTGAGAGGCGAGTTGGAAAGGCTACATAGCTCAGTTGGTTAGAGCACATCACTCATAATGATGGGGTCCCAGGTTCAAATCCCGGTGTAGCCACCATAGAAAAATGCGGGGTTGGCGGAATTGGTAGACGCGCTGGATTTAGGTTCCAGTATCGCAAGATGTGAGAGTTCAAGTCTCTCACCCCGTACCATTTCTAGCAACATCAGTTGCGAAGAAAGTAGATACATTGTTGGGGTATAGCCAAGCGGTAAGGCAGCGGGTTTTGATCCCGTCATTCCAAGGTTCAAATCCTTGTACCCCAGCCACTTTCTTTTCACTTCTTGTAAAAGAAAGTCTCACAATGTAACAACTCCAGTTGGGGTATAGCCAAGCGGTAAGGCAGCGGGTTTTGATCCCGTCATTCCAAGGTTCAAATCCTTGTACCCCAGCCACTTTCTTTATTCTCTCTTATATTCAGATAACTACCTTATAAACCTTTATCACAATAAATTATTACTCTTAGCATATGCTATATCGAGACTTAAATACCACAGGCGTAGGCCAATGCTTTACTTTTTACCCAAGGCAATTGATTAGCTAACGCTAGACCACTGTTTCGTATCACTTTCATTAATGGTGATGGATGGCTAAAGCCTGCGTATAGAGCATCCATTGTCGACATCATTAATAAATTATCAGCACGACGTGTTTTTTCATATTGCGTTAACACGCTTGAGTCATGCCAAGAGAGTCCATCACCAATTGCTTTTGCAATTACAGTTTGTAATGCCTTAACATCTTTAAAGCCTAAATTAACGCCCTGTCCTGCCAGCGGATTAATCGTATGAGCAGCATCTCCGAGTAGTAATACTCGACCTTTTTGATACTGATTGGCATGACGCCGGGTTAATGGAAAACTCGCTTTATCTATAACGTTAATATCCCCTAAGCGATTTGGAAAATGATTCAAGATCTCTTGCTGTAAAGCAGAGTGAGGTAACTGAGATAAACGCTTAATTTCATCTTTTTGGTGATACCACACTAATGACGCGTGATTCCCTGGCATTGGCAACATAGCCATAGGACCTGTTGGGGTAAATTGTTGCCAGGTAATATCTTGCTGCTCTGCTGCGGTTTCTACATTGACCAACAGACATGCTTGCTGATAGTCCCAGCCAGTAATACCAATATTAGCAAGTTGTCTTACTTGTGAGTTTGCGCCATCAGCAGCTACTAATATTTTGCAACCAATGGATTGTTCAGCTAGTTGCACAATAACTTCTTGATCGTTTTGACTAAAGTTAACCAAAGATTCAGGGCACAATAAGGTAATATTGTCCTCTACAGTGATTTGCTGCCATAGCGACAATTGAATTAAGCGATTTTCAATAATATGACCAAGATAGGGTTGTGCGATTTCATCTGCCAAAAACTCAGTATTAACAAAATCATGCTCCCAAACGCCTAATCGATGGTAAGGACAAAGCCGCCACTTAACCAATTGTTGCCAAGCCCCAAGCTGCTCTAGTAAATGCTGAGAGCCAAGGGATATTGCCGACACTCTTAAATCAAACGCTTGGTCACTTGAAAATGTGGCAGGTGCAGATTTTTCAATCACAGCAACGGTTAACCCTAGTTGCGCCAACGCTAACGCACTGGCTGCTCCTACCATACCGCCGCCGACAATCACACAATCAAATTTTTTCATCTTAACAAGCTCTTTCATCTAATCTCATTATTCTAACCAAGCAAGCAAACTAATACGATAGTTCCTACTGAGATAAGCAAAATTTTTCCAAATTGCTTCACGTTACCTACTAAAATTCCAATAACATAGGAATAATTTTTAGCATCAAATAGTCACGCGATAAACTGGCGTAGAGCGAAAAGAAAGAGTAAAATACGCCCCCTAAAATTCTCTAGCAAAAACTAGAATCAATTTCATAGATAAGATCAGGCGTAAATAAATGAGTAAAAAGCTGTATATCAAAACTTGGGGCTGTCAAATGAACGAGTATGACTCGCAGAAAATGGCAGAACTTTTAGATTCAACTCATGGCTATGAGTTAGCTGAAGAAGCTGAAGATGCGGACGTTATATTACTTAATACCTGTTCTATCCGTGAAAAAGCTCAAGAGAAAGTATTCCATCAATTAGGGCGCTGGAAAAACCTGAAGAAAGACAAACCTGAGCTGTTAATTGGTGTTGGCGGTTGTGTTGCTTCACAAGAAGGAGATGCTATTCGCCAACGTGCGCCATTTGTCGACATGGTCTTCGGTCCACAAACCTTGCATCGCTTACCGGAAATGATCCAACAAGTCACTGGTGAGCATAACCCAGTGGTTGATGTTAGTTTCCCAGAAATTGAAAAATTTGACCGTTTGCCAGAGCCTAAGGCCGAAGGTGCAACCGCCTTTGTTTCTATTATGGAAGGTTGTAGTAAATATTGTACTTTCTGTGTAGTGCCCTATACCCGAGGTGAAGAAGTCAGTCGTCCGCTTGATGACGTACTTTATGAGATAGCACAACTTGCAGAGCAAGGGGTACGCGAAGTCAATTTACTTGGCCAAAACGTCAATGCATATCGAGGTCATACACATGATGGGACAATCTGCCGATTTTCTGAGTTAATCCGCTTAATAGCGACAATAGATGGCATCGACCGCATTCGTTATACCACTTCTCACCCGGTTGAATTTACCGATGATATTATCGACGTCTATAAAGATGTACCTGAGTTAGTCAGCCATTTACATTTACCGGTACAAAGTGGATCAGACCGTATTTTAACGCAAATGAAACGCGGTCATACTGCACTGGAATATAAATCGCAAATTCGTAAATTACGTAAAGCTCGCCCGGACATTTGCATGTCATCAGACTTTATCGTGGGTTTCCCAGGTGAAAGTGATGCTGACTTTGAAGCAACAATGGATCTGATCAAAGCCGTTGATTTTGATTTAAGCTTCAGCTTTATCTACAGCGCTCGCCCGGGGACACCGGCAGCCGATATGGTCGATGATATTGACGATGATGTGAAAAAACAGCGTCTGCAAATATTACAAGATCGTATCAACCAGCAGGCATTACGTATCGCCAGACAAATGCTCGAGACTGAACAACGTATTCTGGTAGAAGGTCCGTCGAAGAAAAACCCAATGGAATTAAGAGGCCGCACCGAAAATAATCGTATCGTTAACTTTGAAGGCCCACATTCAGTGATCGGACAATTTGTTGACGTTAAAATCACCGATGTTTACGCTAACTCATTACGTGGTGAATTAATTCGCCAGGAAAGCGAAATGGGCTTACGTATTGCGCACTCTCCGGCAGATATATTGTCTAATAGTCATCATCAGGCAAAACCTGCCAATATTGATGATCTTGGTGTCGGTGTATTCACTCCATAACTTTGCAATGAGCGGACAAGACTTTTGAGTAAAAATAGTAATCACAGTTTAGTATTAGAGCCAGTTGATAACTCCAGACAAGCGAATTTATGCGGTCCTATGGATGACAATCTAAAAACCATAGAGCGTCGTCTAGGCGTTGAGATCAGTTATCGAAGTAATGAATTTAAAATTGTCGGCGAGCCGAATAACGCAAACGCGGTGATCAAATTACTAAAAGATCTCTACTTGGAAACCGAAACTATCAAAGGCAAGGCAAAAGCCATTACCGACGAAATGGTTCATCTCGCTATTTTAGATGCCAATGTCTTAGAGCAAGCACCGACAAAAGTTGATGTTGATTATGAGCAAATGGTGACCATAAAAACCAAACGTGGCATCATTAAACCTCGTAATAAAAATCAGTCAGCCTATGTGCAAAATGTACTGACTAACGACATCAGCTTTGGTATTGGCGTAGCAGGTACAGGGAAAACTTATCTTGCCGTTGCCTGTGCCGTAGACGCATTGGAACGTCAGGAAATCCGCCGTATATTACTGACTCGCCCTGCGGTTGAAGCGGGTGAAAAACTTGGTTTTTTACCCGGTGATTTATCTCAAAAAGTCGACCCCTATTTACGTCCATTGTATGACGCCTTGTTTGAGATGCTTGGCTTTGAAAAAGTAGAAAAACTAATCGAACGTAATGTCATTGAAATTGCACCACTAGCCTATATGCGTGGCCGAACGTTAAATGACGCTTTTATCATCTTAGATGAGAGCCAAAATACTACGGTCGAGCAGATGAAAATGTTCTTAACTCGTATCGGTTTTAATTCTCGCGCGGTGATCACCGGAGATGTCACTCAGGTAGACTTACCACGCGGACAAAAATCAGGTCTGCGTCATGCCATCGAAGTGTTAGAAAATATTCCCGGGGTCAGTTTTAATTTCTTCCAGTCAAAAGATGTCGTCAGACATCCTGTGGTCGCCCGTATCGTTGAAGCTTATGATGCCCATGAGCAAAAGGTTAACCGCTTAAAGGCCCAGAAAAAGGCACAAGAACAACAAGCTAGCGAACAAAAAGCACCAAATAATAAGGATGAACATCACTAATGGCAATTACATTAGATTTACAGCTTGCCTGTGACAACAGTAATTTACCAAGTGAGACACAATTTAACTCTTGGCTCAATACTGCGTTAGCCGCATATAATCAGTCATTTGAAATCACTATCAGAGTGGTTGGTCCCGAAGAAAGCCAATCACTTAATCAACAATATCGCGGCAAAGATAAACCGACTAATGTATTGTCGTTCCCATTTGAAGTGCCAGAAGGGCTTGAACTTGATTTACTTGGTGATCTGGTCATTTGTGCAGACATCGTAGAACAAGAAGCACAGCAGCAAAATAAGCCTTTACTTAATCATTGGGCACATATGGTAATACATGGCTGCTTGCATTTACTTGGCTATGACCATATATCAGATGAAGACGCCGACGAAATGGAAGCGTTAGAAATCAAATTGTTAGCAAATTTAGCCATTGCTGATCCATATCAAATCAGTTAAGTGCTAAGTTATGACATATTTAGTTGCGTTATTTTGTCATTAACACTTGAATTCGATCGATTTTGATTAGAAACTAAACAACTCACTGTAAAAAAGGTAAATAAAAAGCTCCATGAGCGACGACAATCCCCACTCTAGCAACGGCTCTGCAAATAAAACGATATTGGATAAACTTGTTCAAATATTTACTGGAGAGCCGCAAAATAAAGAAGAATTGGTTGAAGTATTAAATGATGCGAAAGATCGCGATTTAATCAAACCAGAAACCAAACAAATGATCGAAGGCGTATTAGGGGTATCTGATATGCGTGTTCGAGACATAATGATCCCTCGCTCGCAAATGGTCACTTTAGACATAAATGCACCATTAAGCGAATCATTACCAATTATTGTTGAATCCGGCCACTCACGCTTTCCTGTGGTCAATGAAGACATCGACCATATCGAAGGGATCTTACTGGCAAAAGATTTATTAGCCTATAACATCAATCAACAGCAACAACCGACTACATTAGCAGATATTATTCGCCCCGCTATCATAGTACCTGAGAGTAAGAAAGTAGAACCCTTGCTGAAAGAATTTCGTTCTCAGCGCTACCATATGGCCATCGTTGTCGATGAATACGGTGGCGTTTCGGGTGTTGTAACCATTGAAGATATCTTAGAATTGATCGTTGGGGAAATCGAAGATGAAACCGATGATGAAATCGCCGAAGACATTAAGCATTTGGCAGGCAATGTCTACCAAGTAAAAGCGCTAACAGAAATTGCTGATTTTAATGAATACTTTAGCTGCGATTTTGATAAAACCGATGCCGATACTATCGGTGGCATTATTTTGCATAAATTTGGTCATATGCCGAAAAAAGGTGAAGAGATCGCCATAGATGATTTTGAATTTAAGATCACCTCTGCCAATAGCCGACGCATTCAAATGTTGCAAATTGCCATTCCGAAAGGTTTTCAAATAAACGGAAAAACAACAGACTAAAACACCGGTTATACGGATACGGATTATTTGAAAGCATTATTAACCCGCTTGGCTATGCGCTTAAAAGCCCATTTTAAAGATACTACTCTTTGGCTCAGCTTATGTGCTGGGCTTAGTTTAGTCTTTGCCTATGCGCCATTTTCACATTGGTGGCTGCCATTTATTGTCTTACCTGTCTGGTTTATCCATTTAGAAAAGCTAATAGAAAAGCAGCGACCAAGTCCTAAGGAAAACTTAACTAAATTACTAGCAAAACACAGCTTTCTTTTTGGCTTTGGCTGGTTTGCCAGTGGCATCAGCTGGGTGCACGTCAGCATCGCAGAGTTTGGCGGTATGCCATTAATTGCTTCTTTACTGTTGATGTTATTACTTTGTTTATACCTTGCTATTTTTCCGGCACTTTGCGGCTATTTAACCGCAAAATCATTACAGCTCTTCAATAAACCGTTAACTCAGATAACGTGGCTGTTTTCAACGTTCTGGTTATTAACGGAATATTTACGCTCTATCATGCTCACGGGCTTTCCCTGGCTTTCGTTAGGATACAGCCAGATAAACGGCCCACTAGCCTCGCTGGGGCCAGTGATTGGCGAAGTTGGTATCACCTTTTGCCTATTGCTAATTACCAGCGCTGTTGCCAATTTAGCTATGAAGCAACAATTAAAATCCTCAATAGTGGCTATTTTATTTATTGCCGGGGCTAGTTTTATTTGTCAGCAGCAGCAATGGGTCAAACCGACCGGTGAAACCATTACCACCGCCCTCGTTCAGGGAAATATTGAACAATCAATAAAATGGCAGCCCGAGCAACAATGGCCCACGATGTTAAAATATCTCGATTTAACCCGGGTAAACTATGACGCCAGTTTAATCATCTGGCCTGAATCTGCAATTCCGGCAATAGAAACCATGAGTACCACTCAGGAGTTTCTGGAAATCGCCGATAAGTCTGCCGCCATTAATCATGCCGCAATTATTACCGGTATTATTAATTATAATTTTGAATCCAGAGAATATTTTAACTCTCTAATCGTACTAGGTAAAAAACATCAGGAAGACGACAACGGCAGCTATTATTACAACCATAGCAACCGCTATAACAAAAATCACCTGCTACCTATTGGTGAGTTTGTCCCCTTTGGCGATTTATTAAGACCACTAGCCCCAATTTTTAATCTGCCAATGTCTTCTTTTACCCGAGGCAATTATCAGCAACCAAATTTAGTCGCTAATGATATTCATTTACTGCCATTGATCTGTTTTGAAATTGCCTTTACTGAGCAATTAGCTGCTAACTTTTCCAATAATAGCAACATATTATTAACTGTCAGTAATGATGCCTGGTTTGGTAACTCTCACGGCCCACATCAACATATGGAAATCGCCCGAATGCGCGCGCTGGAATTTGGTCGCCCGCTATTAAGAGCAACCAATAATGGCGTCACGGCAGTCACTGATCATCGCGGTCAAATCACAGAGCAATTAGCTCAATTTCAACAGGCGGTGCTAACGACCAAAGTACAATTGGTCGACGGCATGACACCCTATAGTCGTTATGGTAACTATCCTGTCTGGATATTAGCCTTTATCCTAGTGTTCATTCACTTACTCAAAAAGTAATTGTCGTTAAAAACATTACCATAGCGCACGCCCCATAAAATTAATTAACTTATAAAACAATAGGTTATTTAAAAGCTAAAAGTTTTATCCGCTAAACTTAAACCTTTTTTCAACTTGCCCCGACTTAATTACTAGTTCAAAGGATCATCTAATTCGGGGGAATAAGCATGGCGATCAGGGATACCAGTGATCAAGATACCAAAGTCATTATTAAAAAATCTAAGTCGAAACAATGGCTAACCATTACCAGCGCGCTCATTGTATTAATTATTATTGTTTGGCAAGTTGCACCGGCAGCAAGTCGCTGGAGCCAAGCCAGCGAATCTATTGCTCGGGAGCGGGTACGAGTAGCAACAGTAACACGCGGTGACTTTACTCGCGAAATTTCAGTGCTCGGCCGAGTAGTAGCGGCAGTGAGTCCGACGGTTTACAGCCCAGCCGATGGCACTATCACATTAATGATAGAAGCAGGGCACGAAGTAAAAAAAGATCAGGCTTTAGCAAGCCTAGATAGTCCTGAATTAACCAGTCGTTTATCACAACAACAAGCCATACTTGCTGGGTTAAAATCTAGTTATGAACGCCAACAAATTCAGGCGAAAAAACAGCATCTTATCGACCAAAAAGCGATAGATTTAGCAGATGTGCGTTTGACCTCAGCCAAACGGGAAAAGCGCCGAGCCGATCAGGGCTATGAAAAAAATGCTATCAGCCAGATTGATTACGAGAAAGCTCAGGACGAGCTCGAAAATGCCAGATTACAACATCGACATACAAAACAAGATGCGGCATTAAATATTGAAAGTCTGGATTTCGATAGTAAATCATTACAGCTTGATATTCACCGTCAAGAGCTGCTAGTCAGCGAATTGCAACGTCAGGTTGATGCACTCACCATTCGCTCACCAGTTAATGGCATTGTCGGTAACCTTAACACCGACAATAAAACCTTCTTAAGTAAAAATCAGGCCATTCTTACCGTGGTGGATTTAAGCCACTATGAAATTGAAATTGAAATTCCAGAAAGCTATGCAGATGATTTAGCTATCGGCATGGACGTCAGCGTACAATTTGAACAGCAAGGCTTTAGTGCCCGCTTGGTGGCCATTTCCCCCGAAATACTAAACAATCAGGTTACCGGGCGGGTACGCTTTACTCAAGCTACACCAGCCAAATTACGTCAAAATCAACGGCTAAATACTCAAATCATTCTCGAACATAAATCGGATGTACTGCAGGTCAAGCGTGGTCAATTCTTAGAAAGCAGCGGCGGCCGCTTTGCTTACTTAGTCAATAATGGTTTGGCACAAAAAACAGCCATTAGCTTAGGTGCCAGAAGCCTGAGTCATGTCGAAATACTCAAAGGTTTAAGCGAAGGTCAGCAGATCATTATTTCAGGCACAGATATTTTCAATGCCGCCGAACAAGTACTCATAAACGATTAATTTAGATACAAATTTACGTATCCGTTAGAAGGAATATCCTATGTTATCAATGAACAACGTCAACAAAGTATTTCAAACTGCAGACATTCAGACCCATGCGCTGCGCGATTTTAACCTCACAGTAAACGAAGGCGACTTTGTCAGTGTTACCGGTCCGTCAGGCTCAGGAAAAACCACATTTCTCAATATTGCGGGCCTATTAGAAACTTATACTAGCGGTGAGTTTCTACTCGATGGCAAAGATGTCAGTCTACTCAATGATAATGCCCGTTCACGCATGAGAAATGAAAAGATCGGTTTTGTCTTTCAAAGTTTTAACCTGATCCCTGACCTTAACTTATTCGATAATGTCGATGTACCACTGCGTTATCGTGGCTTCAATGCCAAAGAGCGTAAACAACGAATAGAAGCCAACCTAGACCGTGTAGGCTTAGCGTCACGAATGAAACACCTGCCCAGTCAACTCTCTGGTGGGCAGCAGCAACGTGTGGCGATAGCTCGCGCACTTGCTACTGACCCACGTTTTTTATTGGCGGATGAGCCAACCGGTAATCTTGACTCGTCAATGGCCGCCGGGGTAATGAGTTTGCTAGAAGAAATCAACAGCCAAGGCACTACTATCATTATGGTGACTCATGATCCTGAGCTCGCAATGCGCGCCTCTCGCACCATCCAAGTCAAAGATGGCAGAGTCAGTGAATTAGATGTGATTGCTGATAAAGCCATCGCATAGCCGGCACCAGTAAAAGGAAATAACATGTTTAATTACTATATAAAAGTTGCCTGGGTCAGCATCATGCGCCACTGGGGTTTAAGTTTACTTATGGTATGCGCCATAGGCCTTGGGATAGGCGCAACTATGACAACAGTCACGGTAAACTACCTGATGTCAGCCAACCCAATCCCGCACAAAAGCGAACAGTTATTTAATGTTCAGCTTGACAGTTGGGATGCAAACGATCCCTTTGATGACGGTCAAAATCCACCAACGCAAATGACCTATATTGACTCAACTAATTTATTTAAAGCCAATAAAGCATTTCGACAAACCATCACATCACAATCTTATGGCGTAATTGAGTCACAAGATCCGGAAATGCGACCATTGTTTGTCTCTGGCAGAGCCAATACTGCTGATTTTTTCCCAATGTTTGATGTCCCTTTTATTTACGGCAGTGGCTGGGACGATTCAGCCGATCAAAGTAAAGCGCAAGTCGTGGTGCTAAGTAAAGTCACTAATGATAAATTATTTGGTGGTGAAAACTCTGTTGGTCAGTCGATACGTTTAGACGGCAATGTCTTTAAAGTAGTTGGTGTTATTGACAACTGGCAGCCCAAACCACGCTTTTATGATATCAGCACTGGCGCCTTTGATGATACCGCCGATTATTTTGCGCCGTTTAGCTTAGTCGCCGAAGAAAAGTTAAAGCGTTCCGGCAATACTAACTGTTGGAAGCCTTTTGGCGATGGTTTTCAGGCATTTTTAAATTCAGAGTGTATTTGGAACTCATTTTGGGTCGAACTACGCAATGATGAAGAAAAAGCGAATTACCAAACCTTTATCGATGCATATGTCCAGGAACAAAAACAATATGGTCGCTTTCCCCGACCATTAGACAATCGTCTCAGTACAGTCACCGAGTGGTTAGAAAATCAAGAAGTGGTCGCCGACGATGCCCAAATGATGATGGCAATGTCATTTATGTTTCTCGTGGTCTGTCTTTTAAATACCATAGGATTATTACTAGCAAAATTCTTAGGTAAAGCACCGGAAATCGGCTTGCGTCAGGCTCTTGGTGCCAGTAAAGAGACATTATTTGCCCAATATATTATCGAATCTGGCTGTATTGGTCTGGCCGGTGGTATTTTAGGGTTAGCATTAGCTTATCTCGGTTTAAATGCCGTTGAAGTTATGTATGGCGACTATATGCAAGGGTTAGCAACACTCGATGTCAATATGATAGTACTGGCAATGCTAATGTCCTTGGTCTCAACAATAATAGCAGGACTTTACCCAACCTGGCGTGCTTGTAAAGTACAGCCTGCCTATCAATTGAAATGCCAATAAAGTAAGGATGTCACTATGTTAGAAACAGGATTAATCATTCGCGCTTTAATGCGTAACAAAGTCGGCGCCTTACTGATCGCCCTACAAATTGCTTTTACTCTGGCAATTATGGTCAATGCTATTTTTATGATCCAAGATCGTAATCAGCAAATGAGTCGCGCCAGTGGTCTAGATGAAGCCAATACCTTTTATTTAACCAACACTATTTTTGGTCAGGATTATAATTATCAGGCACAGCTACAGACCGACCTGCATGCGATCCGAAATACCCCAGGGGTCATTGATGCCATACAAATTAATGCCATTCCGTTAAGTAACGGTGGCTGGTCAATGGCATTGCAACATGAACCAGGGGAAGACAAAGATACCTTGGGAAGTGCCCTATATATGGTGGATGAACACGGTATTAATACCCTAGGCGTTAACTTAATCGCCGGTGAAAATTTTCGCCAGCAAGATATTCAATGGCGGGAGCCTTCACAATCAACCTGGCCACCGAAAACCATCATCACCAAAGCATTTGCCCAGGACTTGTACCCGGATGATTGGCAATCAGCGATCGGTAAAACCGTCTATATTTCACAAACTCAGCCAATGCAGATCATTGGTATTATCGATAAATTACAAGCACCATGGGTTGGCTGGAATAGCGTCGAACGCAGTATGTTAGTGCCATTTCAGTTGGAATCCAATAGCGCTCGTTATTTGATCCGCACTGAAGCGGGACGTCGTGACGAACTTATGCCTGAAATCGAAAAACTTCTGGCAGAAAGTGACAAACAACGCATTATTCGCCGCGTTACCACGTTAGCAGATACCCGCAAAAAAAGTTATCAGAGACACAATGCCACCAATAATATTTTAACAACAGTGATCATCACCTTAACCTTGATCACTGCATTTGGCATAGTCGGTCTGGCAATCTTTAGTATCAATCGTCGTACTAAACAAATCGGTACCCGTCGCGCATTAGGCGCCACTAAATGGCAAGTAATGCGTTATTTTATGGTGGAAAACTTTATCATTTCTTTGCTTGGCGTCACTATCGGCATTATCGGAGCCGTTGGGGTCAACATGTGGTTGGTCAGTACCTTTGAATTATCCCCTATTGGCGGTAAGCTTATTGTTATTGGCGCTATGACTTTATTTATTGTTGGTCAACTTGCTGTGCTATACCCGGCAAGGCGTGCATCGCTGATCCCGCCGGCAATCGCAACCCGTAGCGTTTAATTTTAAAGCGATGGCTGTATTTAACTCAACCTGTTGTCTGGTAAGCAAGCAAACGGAGCAAGTTCTTCCACGCAAACTCAACCCTATAGCAGCATTAGAGGATGATCACAGACCATAAGCTAATACCAAATAAAAAGGCGTAGTGAAATAACTACGCCTTTTCACACGATTTCATACCAACACTATTTTATCAATATTCCCTAGCACTGTTAAAACATTGCCATCATGCTATGATGAAGTTCCATTGCGACAATAATAAACGTCTATTTTATGAAGATAATCAAGCAACTTAACCTCGGCACCAGCTTATTATTACTTTCCTGGTGCGTGCAAGCACAAACCACATTAATCAACAATATTAAAGGTTATACCTTAGATGCCAGCGGCCAGCATTTAGCTCAGTTTTCAGCATTACAATTTACCGATGATAAAATCGATAAGCTCTATCAGTCAGATGATAACATTGCCACTGGCAAAGACTGGCAAGTGATCGATGGTAAAGGGGCAACCATGCTTCCTGGGCTTATCGACGCCCACGGTCACGTGCTCAGTTTTGGTCAAAGTTTAATGACGGCAGATCTCGTCAATAGTCGCTCTGAGCAAGCCGCAGTAAAAAGCACCTTAGTATTTGCTAAGGCTAATCCAACACTCGCCTGGATCACAGGGCGAGGCTGGAATCAGGTGCAATGGCCGAACAAACAGTTTCCTAGTGCTCAATCATTAGATAAATACTTTCCCGATAAACCAGTCTGGCTCAGGCGAGTAGATGGTCATGCAGGTTGGGCTAATTCAAAAGCAATGCAATTAGCGGGCATCACATCAAGTACTAAAGCACCTGAAGGAGGCGACATTATTCGCGATGCCAATGGCAAACCTAGCGGTATCTTTGTTGATAATGCCATGGCGCTGATAGAGCAAAAAATACCACCATTGAGCATAAAGCAGCAAAAAACAATTTTAGTTAAAGCGATGAAGGCGTTAGCCAGTATGGGATTAACCAGTGTCCATGATGCCGGTATCGACAGCCAAAACTTAGCCGCTTTTCAGCAACTCAGTAATGAGCAACAAATGCCAATTCGCATCAATGCGATGTTGTATTTACCCAGTGAAGGCTGGCAACAAACACTAGCGCAAGGCAGCTTCCATTCACCAGATAGTATGCTCAACTTTAACAGTGTAAAAATTCAAGCAGATGGTGCGTTAGGTAGTCGAGGTGCAGCACTTATCGAAGATTACTCCGATCATCCGGGCCATAAAGGCTTATTACTGCATGATAAAAAATCTCTTAATCAGTATGTTAACTTTGCTATGGCAAAAGGCTTTCAAGTCAACACCCATGCCATTGGTGATAACGCCAATAAAATAGTACTCGATTTGTATCAAGATGCGATTAAAAAACACGACAGTAAAGCACTGCGTCACCGGGTAGAACATGCACAAGTATTGCGTATTGAAGATATTCCTCGTTTTCATCAACTTGGGGTGATTGCTTCAATGCAGGCAACTCATGCCACCAGTGATAAAAATATGGCCGAAAACCGGTTAGGTAGTGAACGTATTTTAGGTGCTTATGCCTGGCGAAAATTACTGGATGCTAACGCCATTATCGCCGCAGGTTCAGATTTTCCTGTAGAGTCCCCTAACCCATTTTTTGGCTTACACGCATCAATGACTCGCCAAGATAAAAACAATCAACCGGATAACGGTTGGTATCCAGCAGAGAAGATGACTCGCCTGGAAGCATTTAAGAGCTTTACCTTAGACGCCGCCTACGCAGGTCACCAAGAGCAACTTATCGGCAGTTTACTGCCAGGTAAAAAAGCTGACTTTATCTTATTGCGAGATAACTACTTTACCAGCGAAGCTGAGCATATCTGGCAAAATATCGTTTTATCAACTTGGGTAAATGGCCAAAAAGTCTATCAGGCGATTTCTAAATAGTGATTTTAAGGTTGTGCATTATTTCTCAAATGCGCAACCTTTTTTGTAGGCAGAAAAAGAGGTTATTTTCAGATAAATAGTAACAGCTATTGTACTGACGGCGCGTTTTTATATACTAGAACTTCATAATAACAATATATTAACAGCAAGCTTATGAAAAAGACCTTCACTCAATCAGGGATAGCACTGTGTGTTATGCTGGCATTATCCGCCTGTAACCAAGACTCCCAATCTTCAAACACTCAAAACCCAGCAGCTGAAAATCAAAATTCAGTGGCAACTAAGAAACTAGATGTTGCTAAATTTCTCGCTGATGTAGAAAAAGAGCAAGTGGCATTAAACCTGGAGAATTCACGTGCTAATTGGATTTATGCCAATTTTATTACCGACGATACTGCAGCATTAGCAGCTGCTGCCGATCAAAAATCAACTGAAGCCGGTGTCCGCTTTGCGATGGAAGCAGCAAAGTTTGACAATATTGACGTTACTGCCGATCAACGCCGAAAACTCAATACCTTAAAACAAAGCTTAGTGATGCCTGCGCCACAAGACCCTGCCAAATCTGCAGAGCTAGCAAAAATAGGCTCTCAACTCGGTGGCATGTACGGCAAAGGTAAATACACCAATAAAGATGGTGAAACGTTAAGCTTGGGCGATATGACAGCAACCATAGCAACTTCTCGTGATTACGATGAACTACTGGAGTTATGGCAAGGCTGGCGTACCATTAGCCCTGAAATGAAGCCGTTATTTACCCGGCAGGCTGAACTGGCTAACGAAGGGGCTCAAGGCTTAGGTTATAAAGACTTAGGCGCGATGTGGCGCTCGAACTATGATATGCCTGCGGATGACTTTGCTAAAGAGCTCGACCGTTTATGGGGCCAGGTCAAACCTTTATATGACGATTTACATTGTTATGTTCGCAGTGAACTGGCAGACACTTATGGCGAAGACAAAGTACCATTAGATCAACCTATTCCAGCGCACTTATTAGGCAATATGTGGGCGCAGTCCTGGGGCAATATCTATGACTTGGTAGCACCGGAAGATGCCGATCCTGGTTATGATGTCACTGAACAACTGGAAAAAAATGGCTATGATGAAATCAAAATGGTTAAAGGTGCTGAAGCATTTTTTACCTCTTTAGGTTTTGAACCGTTACCGGAAACTTTCTGGCAACGTTCATTATTCACTAAACCTGAAGACCGTGATGTTGTTTGCCATGCTTCTGCGTGGGATTTAGATGCGAAAGACGATATCCGTATCAAAATGTGTATCCAGAAAACTGGCGAAGAATTTAATGTTATTCACCATGAATTAGGCCATAACTTTTATCAACGTGCCTATAAAAACCAACCAGTATATTATCAAAACAGTGCTAATGATGGCTTCCATGAAGCAATTGGCGATACTATCGCGTTATCTGTTACCCCGAAATACTTAAAGGAAATCGGTTTAATCGATACCATTCCAGATGAATCAAAAGACATTGGTTTACTAATGAAAATGGCGCTGGAAAAAGTAGCCTTTATTCCATTTGGTTTAATGGTCGATCAATGGCGCTGGAAAGTATATTCAGGTGAAATCACCCCGGAAAATTACAATAAAGCCTGGTGGGAATTACGCGAAAAATATCAAGGAGTAGCGGCGCCAGTTGACCGCCCTGCTGATGCCTTTGATCCTGGCGCTAAATACCATGTACCTGGCGGCGTACCTTATTCTCGTTATTTCTTGGCACATATTCAGCAATTTGAGTTTCACAAAGCCTTGTGTGAAATTTCCGGTAATACCGACCCGATTCATCGCTGTTCAATTTATAACAGCAAAGAAGCCGGTAAAGCACTTAATACCATGTTAGAAATGGGTTCTAGCCAACCTTGGCAAAAAGCGTATAAAGTCTTAACAGGTAACGAGCAAATGAATGCTACTGCGGTTCTTGATTACTTTGCGCCATTACAAACTTGGCTAAAAGAGAAGAACCAAGGGAAACAGTGCGGTTTTTAACATCCGTTAATTACTATGACCCGTCCTAGGACGGGTCATTCTTTTATTATGAGTCATTAATACTTAGTTATATCCTCATAGCTAGAATATTTAATCCCCGATAACGTTGCCAACTCCTCTTAATTAAACTAACTAAGCTGATTCTGTCGACAGGCTCATGCCATGACTTGCATCAGCTCTACGGAGGCTTGAAAGTAATTACTTAATTATTGAGCCAAATGAAGACTTCAGCACTAATGTTGTCACTCGTGCTAAAAGTCTATTTACCGCTATGCCGCAAGATACCGCATTAATTAGCTGGAATGCGCAAAACTCATTAACTAAAACAGCAACAGTTTCTCAATATGACAGTAACTTTTGCGATTAAGCCTATTATGAAAAATAATTTCAGCTCATCATTGTCCAACGCCATTTAAGTTGGGCTTTTCATTTCCACCAGAGGCCGCTACAGCAATACTAATCTTCTACACGAACGCTCCACACATCGTGTTTATCGGCATGAATAATATGTCCCCAGATTTGATCGCCAGACTCAACATCAAACTCATCGGTTAAATAAACTTTACCATCTATTTCCAGCGCATCTATGTATGAACGTCCAATTGCTCCTTCACTGTTCACTTCGTCAACCAATACTCAATGACTTTTTGTTAAATACCATAGAAAACACAACTAAGGTTTAAATTACACTTTCGAATGTTAAAGCTAACATCAATTCAAATACATACAGAAACGTCTATCAATCAGAATAACTTGATCTTAAACATTTATTTTCAGCATTATTCAATAAACCACTTGCAATACAAACAAGAATCGTTATCATTCGCACAAATTTATGTATTGTTCAATTATTAAGGATCCTAGTCAGTGAATTATAAAAGATACTCTCTCCTTGCTCTTGCGGTTTGCACCAGTTTGTCGATTAATGCTCGAGAAACAAATAAGTTAATCGATACTAATGATATTGAAAGGCTTGTGGTTACAGGGAGTCGTATGCAAGAAAGCCTAGATGAAGTGCCAGCCTCAGTCTCAATCATCGATAACAAAACCATCACTCAAGATTTGTTAACATCACCAGAATTACAAACCATGTTAGCACTTCATGTACCAGGCATGGGAGCAGCAAATACCGGCACTAACACTAACTCAGGTCAAACACTGCGAGGAAGAAATGCATTAGTAATGATAGATGGTGTACCTCAATCAACGCCATTGCGTAATGGTAAGTTAGGTATACGCTCATTAGATCCCAGTGTTATCGAGCGCATCGAAGTTATTAAAGGAGCGACTTCAATATATGGTAATGGCGCCGCTGGCGGTATTATTAACTACATCACCAAAACGGCCAGTAGTAAAAAAGCATTATCAGGCCGAGTAGCTATTAGCAGTAACTTTTCCGCGGTTAAACTTGAAGACAGTTTTGGTCGACGTATTGAATCTGCGATAGATGGTACTCTAGGAAAGTTTGACTATGTGATCAGTGTGGTGAGTGATGAAAACGGTGTTATACGCGATGCTGATGGCGATATACTAGGTTTAACCTATGGTTTATCTAACTTTAAATCAGACAATTTTTTTACCAAATTTAATTATTACCTTGATGACTTACGCTCATTGCAATTTAGTTATAATTATTTTGAAGGTCAGCAACGTAATGATCTTATTGCTGTCGAAGGTAATGTCAATACAGGCATAAAAAGCCATGCAATTGAAAATACAAACAACATAGACTTACCTGGAGATCCGCAAGGGCCACGTGGTAATCACAATGTAAAATTACAATATCGCGATATGGAAATTTTCAATAATACTGATTTTACTGCAGATGCCTACTGGCAAAAAATTGAAAACGTGTTTTTCTATCATGAAAAATTCAAGGATGAAAGCCTTGGCTTTACCGGTGGGCAGTCAATGATCACGTCCGATAAAACCGGCCTACGACTTAATTTTAATACCACTTTTGACCTAGATAACTTAGAAACCACACTGATATATGGTATCGATATTTTAAACGACACAACCGCACAGCCATTGGTAGACGGCCGAATGTGGACCCCAGAAATGGATATGGATAATATTGCCGGATATTTACAAGCCAAACTAATCTTTACAGAAAATTGGGTAGTGAAAGCAGGTATACGCCAAGAGTCTATTGAAATTGACGTTGACGATTATAGTACCCTGATGATTTGTAAACCCGGTAAGAATTGTACCGTACCAGTTGCAGTATCAGGCGGTACACTAAAATACGACGCGACAACATATAACCTTGGGCTACGTTATAGTAATAACGAACTTTTTAGTCCATTTATCAGTTATTCTGAAGGATTTGATATTGCTAATATTGGTAGTTTATTACGTAATGCAAAATTCGCTAAACTCGATATGCTGGATACCGAAGCCGCTATTGTTAAAAATTCAGAAATTGGCTTTAGCAGTGACTATGAAAATGCTCATTTTGAAGTAGCTGCTTTTTACTCCACCAATAATTATGGTGGCAACATGATAGAAGACATTGCGACAGGCACTTATCGATTAGCACGTGTACCGCAAAAAATATGGGGTTATGAAGCAGCGCTAAACCTTACTTTAAACGATGATCTTGATGTTGGCATTAGCTATAGTTGGTCAGAGGGTAAGAATAAAGAAAGCAATACTTACCTCGATGGTGGCTCTATTAACCCACCTAAAATAACCGCTTATGCTAATTATCAAGCCAGCGAAAATTTACACTTGGCGATAAACTATTTAGGCGTGCAAAGCCGCAATCGTTTTCAAGCGATAAACGGTAAATACAGTGGTAGAACAGCCCCAGTATCTTCCTATAACGTGGTCAATGCATCTGCCAGTTACCAGGTTAATAATGCGATAAAATTATCGCTCGGCATTGAGAACCTATTTAACAACGATTATTTCTCGCACATTGCTCAGTCACATACATTTTCTGGCTGGAATGTTAAAGGTAAAGGCCGTAGCGCGAATGTAGGTTTGGCTTATAGCTTTTAATAGTCAAATTAATGAATAATAACATGGCTTTATCTTCGCTAGATAGTGCAGGATGATATTCAATGTTTAAGCATTGGTTTAGGCGTATTCATCTGCTCTTAGCAGTACTTTTGGCTTTTTTTCTCATTAACCTGAGTATTTCAGGTGCTTTATTAGTGTTTGGCAAAGAAATCCAAAACTATGCGCAACCAAATAATTGGCAGATTTGTGAGGGCTCTGCACTTCTGCCTTTATCCCGCTTAGTCACTTTAATTGAAAGCAATAGTGGTAAAACAGTAAAGCAAATTCAGCTACCGCTACAAAAGAATCAAGCGTGGCAATTTAAGCTAGATAACGGGCAGTATATAAGTGTTGATCCTTTTAACGGTAATATACTGCATCGTTATAATGAGCAAGACAGCTTTTATGGTTTTATAATGGCGTGGCACCGCTGGTTATTGTTACGCGATAATACCGGAGGAAAACCACTTAAAGTATTGGTATCAATCGCCAGTTTATTATTTATTATCGAAATGCTCTTGGGGTTATTTCTTTGGCTTAAACCGAAAAAACGCCTCAAACGCCTAAAGATAAAAATTAAAGCGAAGCCAAGGGTTAGATATTACCAATTACACACAGTAGTGGGTGTATTTACCTTGCTCCCTTTATTACTTATCGCACTGACAGGCATGGCTTTTCACTGGCAAAGCCAAACAAAAACGATGCTCGAGGCAATCGTTGCGGAGTCAGTTGAGCAATATAAGCATCCGGTTATTACTGCCGGATTAAATAAAACTTATCAGCTAGATTTAGCGTTTAATCGCGGAATACAGCATATGAAGCCAGGTCAGTTATATCGAATCTATTTACCCTATAATAATCAACCACTAAAACTTAGAGTTAAAATGCCTGATGAAACCTTTGCTTTTAGTTGGCTATGGATTGATCCATATACCGCCGAGGTGATCAAAAGCTACGATGCCAGCAAGGCTAATTTGGCCACCCGAATTTGGAATTTTAAATATTCGTTTCATACTGGTGATTTTTTCGGCATCGGCCTTAAATTTATTTGGTTACTATTGGCTTTATTACCCGGGATTTTTGCCATCACAGGACTTTGGCTGTTCGCTAAAAGAACCCAATCAAGTAAGATTAAAGCTATTTAATACCAATAAGTTATACATTACTTCACCCTAGCTCAGTTTAATATACCTGTGCAATAAAATGACAGAACACAGAGTGGTTTAACTCGCTTCCACTTCTTCACTTAATCAAATAATCATAAAAATAATATTTAGTACTTGAAATCCCTTGCAGATCTAAATGATAATAATTATCAGACGCATTTGAATTATATCGGTAACACATCGACACTCTGGAACATCAATTTAATTAAAGGGATAAATTTATGACAATCACACGTATGAACTCAGTTGGCGCTAGAGCAGATCATTTTACTTTACAAAGTTTTTTGAATTGTTATCTACGCGAATATGCCAGGCCACAAAATCATCTTAGCTTTACTCAACAGCCAGATCTTAAATACTGGCCCTTATCTTTGCGTCAACAATGGGCTAAATGTGCAGGTTATGTATTGCGTATTCATTTGCCTTTACAGCAGCAACAAGCATTAATATTGGTAGACAATAACAACCCACAAATTAACTTGCGTTATTTATCAGCTTGCTATCTTGGAACTAGCCCAGAGAAAGCCTCAAGCAGTGACATAATTACACTGTTTATCCGAGAGCTATGCCTCCATTTTCAACAACCTTTGAATGATGAATTAATCGCACAAATAGCTAATAGCAGAGAGTTTTTGTTTAAGTTGCTAAGCTCAGCGCCCGTTTGTCAACGTATGGCCTCTGTTAGTCAGGACTATTTAAGTAGTGAACAACAAATGGCGCTAGGTCATGCTTTTCACCCTGCTCCTAAAGCAAGAGTGGGTTTTACCGATGCGCAGCTACGGCAATACTCGCCAGAGTTTGGTACCGGCTTTCAGCTCCATTATTTTGCCGTACCGCTGGAACTTATTCAGCAAAAGGGCTTATCAGATATTTGTGCTAAAGAGATTATTAATACTGACTTACCAGCCGAACTTACATTAGCTGACAATGAACAGGCTATTCCCTGCCACCCTTGGCAAGCTCAATATATTAAACAGTTGCCTCAGCTCGCAACACTAATTGAGACAGGAGTCATAAGAGATCTTGGTTGTTTAGGGCATACTTTTTATGCCACCTCTTCTGTACGAACCTTATACTGCCCTTACAGTAACTATTTCTATAAAGGCTCATTACATATCAGGTTAACCAACTGTCTACGTAAAAATGCAATTTATGAATTAGATACTGCCATCGCACTGAGTGATATTTTAAGTAAAGAAACCGTACTCACTAAAAAATTTCCACAGTTAGTGTTACTACAGGAACCGGCCTATATTACCGTTAACCCAAACTTGGCTAATGCTGAAGAAAATAAAGCAGTACAGGAAGCATTTGCGATAATATTTCGTGAAAACTTTTCTGATGATCAATTGCACTTAAATCAACCTAAAGTCGCTGGCGCCTTGTTTTCTGAAAACCCCTTTGGGCCAAATCGCGCTCGTAGCCTTATTGGTCAGTATGCTCGCAGTACGGACAAAAGCTTCTACCATGCAGCATTATTGTGGTTTGGCGCTTATGCCAAGCAATTAACGCACAGTGTACTATTTTCGTATTTTGAGCGTGGTCTGGTTTTTGAGCCTCACTTACAAAATGTAATTATCGGTTTGCAAAATAGCTTTCCAAGCAAAATATTTATGCGTGATATGGAAGGAACAAAACTAGTCACTGATCACCACGTAAAACGTAATATTGATCATTTATCTGCCACAGCGCGCAACGCAGTATTTTATAGTGCAGAAAAAGGCTGGAAGCGTGTTGCCTACTGCTTGTTTATCAATAACTTATGCCAGTGTATTTTTTATATTTCGGGTGGCGACCCTGTGTTAAGTAAACAATTATGGGCTCAACTAGGTGATATTATTAATGATTATCTTAACAAGTACCCCTCGCCTCTGGCACAGCAAAAAATAAGCGCCTTGTTAAGCGGCGAAGATCTACCTAATAAAGGCAATTTATTGATCAGGGTACAAAAACATGCAGATAAACAGGCAGAGTATGTTCCTTTAGTGAATCCTATCGTGGCTCCACTAACCGATGACGTTTTAACAAATTTTATTAATGATGCCGTGGCATAAGGATGTAGCTATGTTGACTCTAGATTATTGTGCAAAATCCTTACCGCAACACAAACAGGCGTTTAGTGACTTTTTAGAGCAAGCGGATCAGCAATATGCGTTGTCTACTGTGGGCTTGCATTCATCATTAGTTATGGAGCAGTTTGAATCTGCCCACCAACAAGTCATCATCAAACTGATAAACTCGTTAATGCGCGAAAAAATCATGCAATTAGATGGCAATTTACTAATATTGCCAAAACCTGAGTTACAACAACATACTTGGCGCATCGATGGGCTAAGATGTGCGAGCAATGGTGAAGTGCTCAGCATGCGACGACTATGCCGTGTAGATCAGATGCAAGCCGTTTCCTGTATCGAGTTAATATCACCACTAACTGAGCTATTTGACAGCGAAAAATTAGAAGAATTTAGCCTAGATTTACAGCAAACATGGTTTAATACCGCCCTCGCCTCGGCCTACCGAATAATATGGGGTCAACAACTAACGCCAAATAAGCAAAATTTCTGGCACTATATCTCTCAACTTCACCGCTCGAATGCTTATGCGTTATTAGAGCAGTGGGCGGCAATTGGACACCCGTCACATCCTACGGATCGTAGCAAACCGGGGTTAAATCTCACTCAAATATTAGCGTATTCACCTGACTTTAATGCTCGCGTTAAACTCATTTTGGCTGCACTGCGAACAGATCATCTGTCCGCCGATAGCGTTACTAAAGGAGAAGCAATCACCCAAGACGAAATTTTTCACTACTGGCAGAAATATTTCCCACAACAAATGCAAGCTTGGCAGCAACAACTTGTAAAGCAGGGGCTTAACATACAGGACTATTTACCAATCCCTATTCATCCATGGCAAGCAAAACACTCTGTACCCTACTTATTTAGTGATGAACTGCAACAACAGAAATTAGTCTTATTTGAACAGATCACCATTGATACTTTACCTGCATTAAGTTTTCGTAGCATGTTGCCACTGGCAGATAACGCGCCTTGTCTCAAAGTTCCAGTAGCCATTAAAATGACCAGTGCTCAACGTTTGTTATCCACCCGTTCAGCCCATATGGGACCGAGATTCTCCAGATTAATGCAGCAGCTATTACAAAAACTGCCACACGTTGCTGAGCATTTTTCACTACAAGCCGAAGAAATTGGTGTGCATTATCAGTCCCCCAATACAGTTGATGACAATATCGCCAGCCATTTAGCTTATATTTGCCGACAAAACGCCTGCCAATTAGCTAAAAATGGCGAAATAATGATCCCAGCTGCCAGCCTAGTTGCCCGAGATCCACAAAACCAACCATTATGGTTAAGCATTTTGCAACACCAAGGTAATGACGATTGGTCCGCAGCAATGACGCTATTAGCCCAATACAGCAAAGTACTATGTCATGGACCGTTAGCCTTTTATTTACATACAGGCATAGGATTAGAAGTCCATCAGCAAAACACGGTATTAGTCTGTGATCAACAAGGAGAAATTAAACGTAGCCTAACCCGTGATTTTGGCGCATTTAGGGTATATTTACCCCAGTTTGCCACTACGGATTCAGCGCTGGAATTTCATCATGACAACCGATTACAAACAGACGATCCGGCGCAGGCTCGAAATCGATTAGTTCATGCGATGTTTATCAGTCAACTGGGGGAGTTTATCAAATCATTATCCTGTCATTATCAACGAGACCAAGCCCAAGCTTGGCTTATTGTTAGAACAGCGATTGATGACCTTGCCTCAAGTCTTGTATATCAACTGGACAATGACTGGCTAGCACAGGAAATTAATGCCTTTTTAAATGCGCCATGGCCAATGAAAGCATTAATGCGCATGCGTTTGCAAGCGGCTGACAGTTATCTATATTTCTCAGTCGATAATCCACTAGCTAAGGTATAAACATGTTATTGCAACATTGGCGGATGCGCTTACATTTTTTATGGTTAGTGCAATTATTAACCATAGCCACCATGGAAATGAGCGGCCCGTTTTGGCCGCTTTATTTTAAACAATTAAACCACACCTACTTAGCAGAAATTAGCAGCCAGTGGGCCAGCATATTAGGTGGATTAGCCTATATTTTACCTTTAGTTGCTGCCATGTTTAGTGCGCCATTTTGGGGGAAACTTGGTGACAAATATGGCCACAAACTTATGCTGCTACGTGCCTTATTTGCTTTGGGGTTTAGCCAACTGCTATTAGTTTACATTACCGATCCGATATTAATTTTACTGGTTAGGTTTGGACAAGGCTTAACCGCTGGCACTATTGCAGCATCTCAAAGTTATGCCGCAAAAATGAGTCCGTTTCAACATCGAGGTCAGATTTTTAGTCGAATTCAGGCCGCCACGGCAGCAGGTTCATTACTCGGACCTTTAGCTGGCGGGTACTGGTTAGAGCACATGGAAATGACGGGGTTATTTGCCCGTTCAGCGATAATATTCCTCATGCTTTTTTTAACCTTATACTGCTTATTACCTGAAGACAATAAAAAACAATCCCTGCAAAAAACCAGCAAAAACTCCCCCGAAGTCAATCAGGCTAATATTTTATGGCCGCCACTAGTACTGCTGGCTGCAATCTGCTTAGCTCAGATCGCAAAGCGAATGCCACAAAGCTTTTATGCCTTATATGCTGAGACAATATTAGGCCAAGGCAGCATGATGATCGGCATCCTATATTCAGCAACAGGTTTAGGCATTTTAATTGCGGCTCCTTTTAGCGGTTATTACTTTGATAAGCTAAAAAATGGACAAGATAAACGAAATTTTTTACAAGGGGTTTGTCTTTTATCCTTACTACTCATGCTATTACAAAGCCAAATCAACAGCTTTTATCCTGCTTTAATTTTGCGTTTCTTTTGGGGAATCTGTCTGGCGGCAATCTTACCTTTATTATCAGCCCAGCTTAGTGCGCAAGGCGGCATAAAAGCGATAGGTAAACAAGTAGGCATCAGTCATAGCGCGATCAAACTCGGTGGCATTGTCGGCATAGCAACAGGGGCGGTGATTTTTTCGTTATTAAATTGGCAATGGGCTTTTGCCACTATAGCCCTGACTTATGTGCTCTTGCTGTGGTTGTTGAGCAAACAAACCGCCACAGAGCCTGACACCCGCGAGGAAGTAAAGCTTATCAGCTAGTCTCTAGATCCTACAATTGGACTAATGCGTTCAGGTGACAAATCCCCTACATTTGGGCGTTTCCCACCTGAACTTCATAACAATTAATCTTCTACCCTAACACCCCAAACATCGTGCTCGTCGGCATGAATAATTTGTACCCAAAGTTGATCACCAGGTTCAGCATCATAGTCATCAGATAGATAAACCTTACCGTCTATTTCTGGCGCATCCATGTATGAGCGTCCAACAATACCTAGCTCATTGACTTCATCAACGAGGATCAAATATTCTTGTCCTATTCTGTCCTGTAATTTTTGTGCGCTAATTTCAGCTTGTACCGCCATAAAACGCTGTAACCTGTCTTCCATCACTTCTTCTGAGACATGATCAGGCAAGTCATTTGCCGTTGCGCCCTCAACCGGTGAGTATTTAAAACAACCAACACGGTCAAGTTGCGCTTGACGCAAGAACTCGAGTAATTCTTCAAATTCCTCTTCTGTTTCACCAGGAAAACCGACGATAAAGGTTGAGCGAATGACTAATTCTGGACAAATCTCCCGCCATTTTTTAATTCGTTCCAATACGCGTTCTGAACTGCCCGGACGTTTCATTAATTTCAAAATACGTTTATTGGCATGTTGAAACGGAATATCCAGATACGGCAGAATTTTACCTTCAGCCATTAACGGAATGATATGATCGACGTGTGGATAAGGATACACATAATGCAAACGCACCCAAACGCCTTGCTTAGCTAGTTCTTCACATAGCTGCTGCATATGCGTTTTTACTGGCATACCTTCGTAAAAATCAAGCTTATGCTTCACATCGACGCCATAAGCAGAGGTGTCTTGCGAGATCACTAATAATTCTTTCACGCCAGCATTTGCCAAACGTTTTGCTTCCCCTAAGACATCGCCAATTGGACGAGAATCCAGATCACCGCGCATCGACGGAATAATGCAGAAAGTACAGCGATGGTTACAGCCTTCTGATATTTTCAAATAGGCAAAATGCTTTGGTGTCAGCTTAACGCCTTGATCAGGAATTAAATCAATAAACGGATTATGTTTGGGTTTTTCCAAATGCTCATGCACTTGTGTTAACACTTCATCATAAGCATGCGGGCCAGTCACCCCTAAAACATTAGGGTGAAGTTCAATAATTTCATCTTTTTTCGCCCCTAAACAGCCGGTCACTAGCACCTTGCCGTTTTCTGCTAACGCTTCACCTATAGTATCTAAAGATTCCTGCACCGCTGAATCGATAAAGCCACAGGTATTAACGATCACCATATCCGCATCGTCATAACTTGGCACAACGTCATAACCTTCGGTGCGAAGCTGCGTTAAAATACGCTCAGAATCCACCAGGTTTTTCGGGCAACCAAGCGAGACAAAACCTATACGTGAACCTTTAGTTTGACTGTGATCCACCTGATTTGCTTGTTCCTGTAATACTTTACTCGGAGTTTCCATCGTTGTTGTTGGATTTGCAGGGTTTTGCGGGTCAAAATGTTCTACAGTCATTAGCTACCTTGGTTAAAAATAAAGCAAAATTTAAAGTGCGCGGATTATACGGGAAAAACAAGCAATTTTCATTGTTTATAATAGCTGAATAATGTTCCCATATTTTTACAAATAAAAAATTGGCTTAGCTACAATTAAAAAATTTAAGCTACCACTACACCCACGGCTTCTCTTGTTTTAAATTTACCTACAAACCTCACGGCCATAAATTAAAAGCGTAATGATTTATATAAATAAATAACATTTATATCGTTAAAAATAGGACAACATATAAACGATGCTCTCCTATCCTTTCAAACATTATCAACTATTAAAAGATAGTCTCACAGCCAATTATTATGACCGACAGCCATGAAATAAGGTATATAGGAGTACGAATATAAGCAGTCCCCAAAATATAAACCAACGCATGACAAACGCGAGCATAGAAGAAAATTGTCGCCCATAAGTTAACGTATTCAACATTCACATTGGAATTAAAGCTCGCCGCCACAATAACAGCAACAAAAGCAGGTAAGGTTTCAACAAGGTTTAAGTGAGCTCTTTGCGCCCGCGTCGCCCAAGTAGATTTTACTTGCATTGATGCGGGAAAATCATCTCGGTAGTTTCTTATAAAATCAGCAATCCCCCATTCTAATAAGCGATTAACAATATAAGGTGCCCATAAAACTACGGTTAATATGCCGCTCGCAGCAAGATAAAAATATGTTGTTTGCATTTAACTCGTCCTCATTAATTTGTGTCTCATTACATTAAAAAATTTAGATTAAACATTTCATTCTGTATTATTGATCTCAACCATCCCCTTCATAAGATAAGGCAACAAGTTGACTAAGTGCTTGCAGCGAGAAATTACTTTGCGCTTTAAGCTCATTGAAAAACGACTGGGCTTTTTGTTGATTAGATTGACTAGCAATATTTCCGGTAATGATTTGATGCTCAGCAAGGTAGCCTTCAACATCAGGGGAAAGAATAAAAGTATCCTTACCGAGCGTTCTAAGAGCCCGAGCTCCTGTAATACCGCCTAGCCTACTACCATGTTGTTTTAAGTATTGCCACAAACCAATAATTTCATCACCTGGCCAGTTAGCAATAAAAACGGCACTAGAGCCATACTTCTCACTCAAATCAGCAATTAATTTAACGTTTTGTTTAACGGCTAAAATCTTTTTGCTATTTCTAACAATTTGCGTGTTTTGCTGTAAACGGGCATACCATAGCTCATCTTTATGTTGTAACTCAGCCAAATCAAAGTTTAAAAAGGCAACTTCAAAGTGCGGCCATTTGTCATTAATTTGTTGCCAATTAAACCCAGCCTGGAATATTGCCTTTGTCAGCGCAGATAAAATATCTGCATCTGACAATGAAGCAATTTTTTCGGGCGGTAACGGCTGACTCAACATAGTTAAAAGCGTTTGTTCGCCACCTTTTCTTTGACAAGCTCTTTGATAAATTTGCTTAAAGGTCTCATATAAAACCATCGTCTTACCTCAATTATCCTCGCTGTAAACCAATGCTACTGCTTAGTCGCAATAATCTGTAAATAATGACCACCGATAATCGTGGTGACATCGTTTTGCTGCTGGCAATTTTCAATAAACATCGTTTCAATATCTGCTTGCAGTTGCTGTGCTTTATCATCTTCTATTTGACTAAATGCTTTACGAACAGGGCCAAAAAACTCTTTAAAGATACTGACAACGTCTGATGGTGACCCAGGAAACGCCCATTGTGAATAAACACCATGAGTCAACTTGATATCATTAAAATAGCCATGTAGCCGCTTTATTACTGTTTTTTCATCTCCCCACAACAAAGGAGACTCAATTTTTTGATTTGCAGGAGCAAGCTGAGAAAGTCGCTTAAACATACGAGCTGGCAGGCTATTGTCTCGCCAATTAACCATAAACAACTTGCCCCCAGGTTTTAGTACCCTAAAAAACTCTTGTACGACTCTTTCTGGGCGAGGAGCAAACATGGCACCGAACATTGAAATAACATTATCAAAGCTCTCATTTTCATAGGGCAATAACTCCGCGTCACCAATATCGAATATCACATCAAGTTGCTCCTTGTTTGCTCTTTGGCGAGCAATCGCTATGGTATTTTCTGCAATATCAATTCCAGTCACCTTGTGACCTTTTCTGGCTGCTGGGATCGCTGTTTGGCCAGCGCCACATCCAATATCCAGTAATGATGTGTTTTCTCCTAATTGCCATTGATTGAGAATTTCCAATGCTCCTGCTTCCATGAATTTTGCAAAATAAGCATAGTTACCTTCTTCCCACGTTAATTTGTGTTTCGCTTTTAACACATCAATGGCAGATGTATTTTTAACTACATTCGAGTCCATATTCACTTACCTCATTTCATTGGTGGTTGTCTTAAGTAAATACTTTGCGCTTTAGACTCAAAGTAAACTAGTACAATAAATGTACTAATCTGAAAAATTCAGTGTTTCTCTGACTCTGAATTTTTTTAACAATTAACTACAGAAAATGTACTAGTTATAACAAGTGTTATTATCTATATTGATAAAAGGTAACAACATAAGGTGTGAAAAATGAAAGGTTATGGACAGTTTTGCCCTATCGCTAAGGCTTCAGAAGTGTTGGGAGAAAGATGGACACATTTGATCATTCGTGAACTTCATATGGGCAGTAATAGTTTTAATGACTTAAGAAAAGGTATGCCGCTTATTTCACCCACATTGTTATCCACCCGATTGAAATCTTTGGAACATCACGGAATCGTGTTAAGAAAAGAACAACAAAGTCATGTTAGTTACCATCTTTCCGAGGCTGGCCATGAGTTAATGCCAGTAATAATGCAGATGGGTGCCTGGGGACATAAATGGGTGAGAAGTGATTTATCAGAAAAAGATTTAGATCCTTCCATGTTAATGTGGGATATCCATAGAAATATCGACACCAGTGTTTTTAAACACCCTCGCACGGTAATACAATTTGTCTTTACTAACTTCACTTCTAAATTTAGGAACTTTTGGCTGGTAATATCAAATGACGACGTAGATGTTTGTTTGAAGGATCAAGGTTATGATGTCGACTTAGTGATATCGACCAAATTAAAAACTCTCGCTGAAATTTGGATGGGGGATACTACCTTAATGAAAGAGATGCGAGCTGGCCACTTAAAAGCCTCGGGAAACGACTACTTAAGACAAAATATGATCAATTGGCTGGGGACAAATTACTACGCAGATATTAAAGCTGCTCGCTAGCACCAGCTTTACTGACTATCGCCACTCAATATATGTTTCCGTTATCCGTTTGGTTAACGACTCTGCCTATAGCAATAAAGTCACACCTGTTTAACACACTTACAGCTCTAAACACTGTCAAAGATCAGCAATAAATCCTAATAAAAGGTGCAGTACATTTATTGTACTATTTAATTTTTCCTTCCTAAATCACACTGTAACTCAAATCAACGAAGCGCTTATTCGATCGATGTTGTAACAAACGTTATGGCACTAACTAAAGCATTAACGTGTAGTCCGTAATATGACGATAACCACTAACTTGCTGTGATATCGAAAAAGCTTTTAACAAACTGGCAGGTGATAAAATGAGTTTACAAATATTTAAGACAGGCTCAAGCAACAGGGTCGATCGGTTTGCCCTCTATTGGGCTGAAGTGATTTTGAAATACCGGTGGCTCACCATTATTATTTCACTTTCTTTATGCGCGGTATTAACAGCTGGCATAACCAAATTAGACGTTTCAAATAACTATCGTGTATTTTTTAGTGATAATAACCCTGATCTAAAAAAATTCGAGCAGTTTGAAGCGACCTATAGCAAAAATGATAATTTTCTTATCGTAATAAAACCTAAAGAAGGCGAGATAGATAATGCTTCAGTGATGTCAGTTGTTGAGGCACTAACCCAAGAGTCTTGGTCTATTCCATACGCGAGCAGGGTCGACTCCCTCACCAACTTTCAGCACACTTTTGCACAAGAAGATGAACTAATCGTAGAAAATCTTATTGAAAGTGCTAAAGAGCTTTCAGCAAATGAGCTCACCAAACGTATTAACATTGCGTTATCAGAACCCTTATTAAAAGGACGTTTGATCGCATTAGATAAAAAAGCTACAGGGATCAATATTACCCTCCAGTACCCCAATATTAAGTTATCTGAAGTACCTGAATCACTTAACTATACCAGAGAGCTCGTTAACAAATTTAAATCAGACAACCCGAATATTGATTTTGCCATTACCGGCGTATCAGCATTAAATGGTGCATTTGCAGAAGCGACCGTAACTGATGCAAAAACCTTATTCGGTCCCATGTTTTTACTGCTGGTTTTTATTACTTGGCTAATATTTAGAAGCATTTCAGCAACAATAGCTACTGTGATAGTCATCAACTTAGCTACTATGGTTGCAATGGGGGTTGCTGGTTGGACAGGCTTAACCGTATCTCCATTTTCAGGCAGTGCGCCAGTAGTTATTCTAACCTTAGCTATTGCTGACTCTATCCATATCCTAATGACAGTAATGCAACGCCTTAAGTATGGCGACAACAAAATTGCCGCCGTAACAGAAAGCATTAAAGTCAATTTTCTTGCCGTATCGATAACCAGTTTAACCACTATTATTGGTTTTCTCGCCCTAAATTTTTCGGATGCGCCACCATTTAACGTGTTAGGAAACATTTCCGCTGTCGGTATTGCGACGGCATGGTTGCTCTCTTTGACACTGTTTCCAGTCATGTTAACCCTTTTACCATTGACGGTTAAAAAGTCTGCTCAACATAAACAGCAAAACAACTCATTACTACAACAGTTAGTAATGAAGGTAACAGAGTTTGTTATCAAACATACAAAGAAAACCTTGGTCATTTCAACATTGGTTACCATCGCATTATTAAGCGCGATCCCGATGATTAACTTAGATGATCAATGGATAGAATATTTTGATCATCGTGTTGAATTTAGAGGTGATGCTGAATTTGCCAGAGATAATTTAACCGGTTTGTACCTATTAGAATATTCAGTCCCTTCTGGTAAAGCAGGTGGCATCAGTGAGCCTGAATATTTACACCGCTTAGCGCAATTTACTCAGTGGTTAAGAGAACAACATCAAGTAAGACATGTATACTCCTACAGCGACATTATAAAGCGTCTGAATAAAAATATGCATGGCGATAACCAAGCATATTATCGACTAACGGATAATCGAGAGTTAGCTGCTCAATATTTACTGTTATATGAAATGTCATTGCCATTTGGTTTAGACACTAATGATCGTATTGATATTGATAAGTCATCAACACGTGTCACTATCACTCTAGACGATATAACCACGAAAGAAACCCGTCATTTTTTAACAGAAATTGATAATTGGTGGCAAGCAAACAATCGCCAAAATCAAGGTTATGCAACGGGAGCAACCTACCTATTTTCCTTTATTTCTGAGCGCAACATTATTGACATGATAGGTGGCAATCTAGTCGCCGTGTGCTTAATAGCAA
Organism: Thalassotalea insulae; assembly: GCF_030161395.1. NCBI lineage: Bacteria > Pseudomonadati > Pseudomonadota > Gammaproteobacteria > Alteromonadales > Colwelliaceae > Thalassotalea > Thalassotalea insulae. The sequence goes on along the minus strand of NZ_BSST01000001.1, from coordinate 3,676,973 downwards.
TAATCATGATGTTTACGCTACAGAGTATTCGCTACGGATTGCTAAGTCTTATCCCTAATATCGCCCCGTTAATTATTACATTTGGACTCTGGAGCTTACTTGTTGGCCAAGTAGGCATGGCCGCAGCAACGGTATCCGCTACTTCACTCGGCATTATTGTTGATAACACTGTGCATTTACTTACTAAGTACTTAAGGGCGTTAACAGAGCAAAAATTAACAACCGAAGATGCGGTGCGTTATGCATATCATACTGTAGGTACAGCAGTAGCAGCCAATGCCATTATTTTAACGATAGGCTTTAGTGTACTTGCGCTGTCCTCTTTCAAAATTACCGCAGAAATGGGAATTTTAACGTCACTTGCCATTTTGGTAGCGTTGATCGTCGATTTCTTCCTATTGCCTTCTATTTTATTAACCCGTCCAAATACACAAACATCAGGAGAAGATCATGAAAACATTCTTACTCAACAAGCTGCCTAGTTGCTTATCGTTAATTTGCGTATTCATGCTTGTCATTACAAATGCTCATGCTATTGATGCCCAACAAAAAGGCTATGAAATTGCTAAAAAGTCCGACAGAAGTGATCGTGGTTTTGCTAGCAGTCAAGTAAAGCTGAATATGGTGTTAAGAAATGCATCTGGCAATGAATCGGCCAGAACATTGGAAATTTGGACATTTGAAATGCCAGATGAAAGTGTCGGTGATAAAAGTTTGATTATTTTTTCAAAACCTGCCGATGTTAATGGCACGGCATTATTATCACACGCAAAAATATTAGAACCTGACAACCAATGGCTCTACTTACCCGCGTTAAAAAGAACAAAACGCATATCCTCGAAGAATAAATCAGGACCTTTTGTCGGTTCTGAATTCTCCTTTGAAGATATTACCGGGCAAGAGCTGAATAAGTATCAATACAAATGGTTAAAAGCTGAGCCCTGCGGTGAGAGTACTTGTGATGTGATAGAACGTTATCCGCTTTATAAAAATTCAGGCTATACCAAGCAGATTGGCTGGGTGAGTCAAGCAAATTCTCAACCGATAAAAATAGAGTACTACGATAGGAAAGGTCAATTACTTAAGACTCAGAAGCTAAGCAACTACAAGCTGTACAACAACAAGTTTTGGCGAGCATTGCTTATAACCATGACCAATGAGCAAACACATAAAAGTACCGACCTAATATTTTCAGACTTCACCTTTGATGTCGGACTTAATGAAGGAGACTTTGTCAAAGGAACCTTAAAAAGGCTTTAACTTAAAGGTGAACACGATGAAACTTTTACCGCAAATATTCTTAGTATCTTTCATTTCGATAACAGCTAGCTTACCGCTAGCTGCGACACAAGTTACTAATGACCATAATGAGTTGAACATAACTGGCTCGATTTCGATAAACTCTAGGTACTTTCCCGAGCCAGCGGCTTGGGCAAGTCAACTTGAAGGTAATCAAATCTCCATATCTGCAGAGCCAGAATTAAATTGGCTCGCCTGCAATCAAGATTGCAAAATTCAAGTCATGCCGTCCTTACGCTTGGATAGTAGAGATAATGATCGAAACAAATTTGACCTAAAAGAAGCATATTTAAAATACAGTGACAACGATTTACATCTAACGCTAGGTATAAATCAAGTATTTTGGGGAGTCACAGAATCAAGACATCTAGTAAATATCATTAATCAGATTGATGCTCATGAAGATGTAACTGAAGAATCCTTTCTTGGTCAATTTATGCTACAAGCCAATAAACAACTAGATATAGGCGAGTTTAGTTTTATCATCATGACGGGGTTTCGAGAACGAGCACTACCAGAGTCACAGGGACGTTTAAGAAGTAACGTGACAACAATTAACCATGCTCGTTATCAAAGCAACAGTGAACAATGGCGCCCCGAGTTAGCGCTTCGCTATTCACACTTTATCGGTGATTTCGACTTAGGTGTTCATTACTTTAACGGTATAAACAGAGAGCCCAGCATTTTATATGCTAACAATGAATATACTGCATTCTACTCCAACATCAATCAATTAGGGCTTGACTTACAATACACGGATGAGGCGCTACTGTTGAAGTTCGAAGGTATTTTAAGAGAAGGTCAGGGAAAGACCTTTTCAGCCTATGTTGCAGGATTTGAGTATACCTTTTATCAACTAAAAGACTCAGACATTGATGTAGGACTGTTAATAGAGAAACTAAAAGATCACCGAGATAAAAGCGTTTATCCAACCGTATTTAATAACGATATTTTCATTGGCAGCCGGATAGCGCTCAATGATTTTGACAATACATCTGCTCTCATTGGTGCTTATGTTGATAGAGATAAAGGCTTAAGCACTGTAAGAGCAGAATTTGAATCCCGGATAAGCGAAAGCTGGAAACTAACCATCGAAGGTCAATGGTTCATTGAAGAAGATCCTCAAGAAGTTGTTTCTGCCTATAAAAATGACAGCTTCATTAACATTGAGCTTTCATATTATTTTTAATTAATCGACCACTTAGTGAGAATAGACATGTTTAACAAACAAAAATGGCAAAACTTGAAAACCAAAGCCCAAAAGTTACTAGAGTTGATGTCAATGAGTACAACCGATTACCTAATCGATGAAGTGATTGAGATCCACCGACTTACAGAAGAGATAAGCACAATGAAAATTCAGATAACAAGGCTACAAAATAGGGTAAATCAGTTAGAAAGAAATTTGGTGTAAATTGCTATATCCACAATGTTTATCGAGGTATATTGAAATGACCAGATTTTCCTAGACACATATAAGTAGTAAACTTTGTGTATTAGGAGGATGAATGAGCGCCAAAAGATTTCCAGAAGAATTTAAGATCCAGGCTGTTAAACAAGTTACTGAAAGAGGTCGTTCAGTAGCAAGGGAGTCCGGTTTTATACCCAAACTTCTGTTCAATTTTGGCAAGTTTTTTATTCAAAAATATTTTTTTTAAGCCTTGCTCGAATGATTTTTTAAATAAGTTACTTTTGGGAGATGATTTGGGAAATGCAACATGTGAGGACAAACTACCTAATTTATTAGCTAAGACATCAAACTCATTTATATATTTTTTAAATGTATCTTTTTGGTTTTTGTCATTGAACCCTTTATACATTTGTAAACTTGTCGCCACCAAGTCTATTCTACCTTGCTTTAGCATTTCAAATAGTTGCTCAGTTGATGTCACTTGATATTTGTTTAAATAACTGGCCGAATCAAACTCTGGCGAAATGGTCCATCCCGTCACCACGCCTATAGTAACATCTCTTAATTTTGATAAATCTCCATCATATGAAATCTCATTAGCCTTAGACTTTATAAAAACGAGATCTTCAGTTAGATAAGGTGATGATAATAAAAACTGTTCATTTCGCTCATGGGTATACCAAACAGCGAAAGCCCCATCAAAAGTACTTTTTTGAACTTCCTTAAGAGCCCTTGACCAGGGCATATAAACAAACTCTACTTTATATCCACTTGCATTAAACGCTGCTTTGACTATTTCTCGATGAAATTCAGGCCAACTAGCGATTGGGGAAGCTAATGTTTGAGAAGCCAAGGTGATCACCTTGGCCTCTGCATTTACTTGAGTATGGGTAAGTATCAGAAAAATAAAAATGCTAATTTTGCTTATTTTTATAATAAAGCGTTTCACATCTTATTCTCCTTTTTGCTACCTATGTATATTGCTAGCCTTTTCTTCCGCTAAATGTCCTATTTCCTTTGCTAACTCTCCAATAAAGTCATCTTTGCGGTATGTTATTTTGCCACTTTTATTTATTAGAATAGCGTAAGGATTAGAAAATACATTATATAACTTAAACAGTTTATTCTCCGTATCCCAAATAGTCGAAACTTTTATATTAAATTTCTTATTGTAGTTAATTACATCATTTTGGGTTACATAATACCCTTTTACTACTTGCAAAAAATTAACCTTGGTATCAAATAATTGGGCCACTTGTTTAAACTTTTCAATTTTAGCTTCACAGTTAGGCAAATGATGAAATGGGCATAAGCTATCTGAAAACAAAATCAATAACGGTTTATCTAGGGCATTCATTTTGTAAGATATGGGAGCTCCAGATAAAGTTTCTGCTGATATATCAGATGTAATAGACATTTGATTATAAGCGTTAGCACTATAAGTAAACCAAAAAAACATTAGAAAGGTTCCTAATAATTTAAAATAAGTTTTCATCTTTATTGGACTCCCATTAATAGTGACTCTATTGCAGGCTGAACATCTGCTGATGGGCTTTGACTATAAAACTTAACCTTACCGCCTTGGCCTATAAGTATTTGAGTTGGTTGATCCCAGGCATCAAAGGCTCTAAATATTTTGTTGTCTTTATCAAATACGACCGGAAATTCGACACCTTTATCTGAAGCAGCCCACTGGGTAATTCCTGTATTGTTATTAATTCCGGGGGCAAGCGCTATAAAAGTCATACTTTTTGAGTATTTTTTAAAAAGTAATTGAGACTGTTTTAATATTTGTGCATTGTATGGGTCAAAAAACACTAAATAAATTGGCTTAGTGGTTAATAATTTGGTGCTATTAAGTTCAGTACCATTAATAGCTTTGGTATTTAACAATGGCGCTTTAGTGTCGATAGTTAACGCTCTACTTTCGATACTGATTAAAGACGAACACACTAATAGTGCTAACATAAAAAACACTTTAACTAATTGATTCATATGCCCTCCTAAGATTATTTATTTGAAAGTTGCACAATTTTATTATGCAAGTCGTCAGTGATAAGAGCAGAACGATGCACTATTTTTCCTTGTTCATCGATCAAGATATGTTGCGGTGTACCTCTGATCATGAACTTTTCAACTAATTCCCCTTTTTCATCAAAAACAACGGGTAAGTTATATTGGTACTTTTCAAAAAAACGCCCAATGCGTTTAATTGAATCATTCATGCCTATATTGATAGCAACCACTTCAATATTGTGACCATATCGATCAAATATTTTTTGTAAATGAGGCATCTCTTCTTTGCAGTAGCTACACCAAGTTGCCCAAAATTTTAAATAGATAGGTTTTTTATCTTTCAGTAACACGCTATTGACGAATTCCCCAGCTAATGTGGTCACATTAAATTTTGGCGCGATATCTCCGGTATTAGTCCCTTCTTGGGCAAATACTGTTACATTTAATGAAAGCACTATTAATATTAAACTTGCTATTGCACTTATTTTGTTAGTGATTAAGGATGATAAACTCATGACGACCTCCTAAAAATTAATTACTTTTTCATACTTGTACTTAGAATTTTTTGCCAATACTCCGCTTCTCCCGTTGGTGTCCAAATAACCAGAGTCTTCACTTCTGTATCAGATATCGCCCGATGTGAAACCTTAATATGCTTAGGTGCTATACCTATATCACCAGCTTTTAAAATAACGCTTTTATTACCAATTTTATGCTCCAGTTCACCGCTAAGCACATATATGTATTCATCAGAATTGTGCGTATGTCCTGGTACATTAATTCCTGGTGGTATCGTTATTTCAGCCAGCTCAAATGATGCAGCTTCATAATTCCTTTTTTCTAACAGAATTTTAAATACTATGTTTTCATTGTTTTTATATTGAGTGATAGGTTTCGGTGCTATAACGCCAGAATACACAGAGGCGTCATGCTGAGCATTTGTCTTCTCTGTCACATGTGCGTGGCTGCTAAGACAAACAATTAAACCAACTAATAAAATAGTTTTTTTCATATTTTTTCCTCAAAAGAGTAATTTACTTGCTTCAACTAAAAAGTATTCTGCGCTCAATAACATGATTAAGCTCATTAGATATTTGTTGTACTTCATCCAGGGGCCGGGTTTAGGCAAGCGAGAGAACCATTGTGAAGAAAACGCCAAGAGCAATAACAATGCACCTAAACCATAGGCAAAAGAAATCATTAAGATTGCGCCATATACAATATCGCCTTTAGACGCAATATATAACAGCAACATACCTAAGACGGGGGCAGTACAAGGGGCGGCAACTAAACCAGATGCTCCCCCCATAAGAAATAGACGTATATATGGATGACTAAACCGGTTTTGTACGTTCTGTGCGACAGTAAAGTTAGGAAAATTCACCCATCCCATCATCCAAGCTGCAAAAATGAGACACAAGTTAGCGATCAAAATATAACCAAACGGGCTCGTTGATATCTCGCCAAATAACTTTCCTGTAGACGCAGCAAACACCCCCAAACCACCATAAATTACAGCCAAACCACCTATATAAAAAACAGGACCTAACTTATTGTTCGCCTTGTTTTTAGATTCATAACCAAAAATACCTACGGTAATAGGGATCATTGGATAAACACATGGAGTAGCACTTGTCAGCACTCCAGCAAAAAATACAAGGGCTATTGCAACAAAAGATAACTCTCCCGTAGATAAGTAACTTTGTATAAGGCTTTCTATAAACTCCATGACTTCCCACCTTTCATTTATCAATTTTGGTGAGAAAATTATGATGAATGTAAAGATAAAACTTATGAAATTGACATGATATTTAGCTAAAATTTTATAAAATGAATCAGATCAAATAGTGTATTATAAAAAAAATGTTAGAGTACTCGCTCTTTATGCGCTTTAATCTTAATTATGGCTATATACACATTTTCAGAATTTACCTATAACACCGATACTCGAGAACTTATAAGCCCGGTAAAAAGTGTTTATCTGCGTAAAAAAGTGGCTGACGTACTTTGCTACTTAATAGAAAATAAAGACAGAGTTGTAAATAAAGAAGAATTGTTGCAAGCCATATGGATCCAAGCTGACTATAGAGAAAACTCACTATTACAAAGCATTCGTGAAATAAGAAAACTTTTAGGTGAAACTTCTAAGGCACCTAAATTCATCCGAACTGTACATATGAAAGGTTATGAATGGATTTATAATGATGTTGAAGAGGTCGCTTCAAAAGCTAATATTGAAAACGATAACGACACAGCTTCAGAAAAGCCCTTAAAAAAACATACCTTTAAGTTGATATACACAGTTCCAGTTATCTTCATTTTACTCATTGCAGTTTTCACACAATATCTTTTTGAACCGGTTGAAAATCCCCCCCAAGAAAGCAAAGAGAAAATTGTGGTTCTACCATTTAAAAATGACACTGGCAGCGAAAATTTTCAGTGGCTTGAACTCGGTTACTCCGATATGTTCATAGAAGGACTGGGAAAAATAACTAAGGCTTCCATGGTACCCACCTATATAACTCAAGGCATACTCGCACAAAATAACGTAAGCATACACACATTAGATAAAAACAATATTTCTCAAATAATAAATGAGTTAAACGCCAAATTAGCAATCACTGCAACAATAAGCCGAGATGGTAATAATTTAAGGTTTAATTACCGTATTCACTACAAAAATGGCGAAGTAATTAGCGGTAGTATTAAATACCCGAATCTCCCCTCTTCTTTACCCTCATTAGTAAGCCAAATATCAAATATTATTTATAAAGAAAAAAAACTACCAACAGTAGATAATTCGTACTTTACCAACAGTGACGCAGAGCAAGATTATGCCAAAGGCATCCAAGCTATGCGTGGTAAAGGTGCTCATTTAGCCATCAAGTATTTCGAAGCTTCATCATTACATGAGCCAAATAACAATTTAGTAAAATTAAAACTTGCAGAGACATTTTATACATTAGGAGACTGGCAACGTTCTGAAAAACTATATCAACAATTGCTTAAAGATATTAACAATGTTGATGATCCATATTTAATCATTGGGACATATAACGGCTTAGCCAGTTTAATGATACAAAAAAACCAATATCACAAAGCAAATCATTTAATAGAAGAAGGTTTAATCATCGCCAATAAAGTCCAATTGCCCTACAAAGAAGCTGAACTTTTAAGAACAAAATCGGACTTAATGCGCCATACCGGGAAAAGTAAAGAACATCAGTTATTACTGTTACAAGCAGATAAACTTAGCCAACCGTACAAGTCACTGCAAAATGAAGCTGATTCATTGTATTACTTAGGAAGTCCAAGTAATAAACATTTAGAAATAGATCCCGACATTAATTTAAGGCGTAATAAAGAAAAGTTATCACAAGCACTAAACTATTATCAGCAGCTTGGCGACCAAACTGGCATCGGCCGAACTAATTTAGCCATTGGACAAAACTACTATTTTGATATTCCGACAAGAATAAACGCATTAAACAAAGCACAGGAAATATTCAAGAATACAGGTAACCTTATTGAACTCATCGATACGCTAAATTATCACGGTTACTTCTATATACAACTGCATAAGGGGCAATGGTCATATAAATACTTGGCTGAAGCGCAACATTTATTAAATCAAATTAACGCGCCTAAAAAATTACAAATTAATTCGTTTTTAAGCGCTTTTGCATCACTAGATCAAGGTATTGACCGGGGAAATGGAATCAATGTCAAAGCCTTACAACAAGCCATTAAAGGCTTTAACGAAACAATTAACGATTTTGCTAAGATAAAAAGTGGCTCGACAACTGCTGATAGCTATTATCTTCTGGGATGGGCCTACTCCGAGTTAGAGCAACACGAAAAAGCATTGGGCTACATAAATAATGCAATTAAACGATACCAGAAGCTAGGCTATGTAGATTCAGTGAAATACGCAAACACATCAAAAGCTGAAGAATTATTGCATTTAGGCCAATGGCAAGAAGCCGTCAATGTCGCTGAAAAAGCCAAGCCTAGTTACTTATTGTATCTATATAAAGCTAAAGCATATTATGAATTAGGCAACCACCGATATGCGATTGAGACACTACAACTGACTAAGCAAAAATATAAGGAAAAATGGACTAATAATGATGAGAACACTCTGTCTCTTTATGAAAATAGTTTGATTGATAATACTAAAACACCATTGAATCCAATAAAGAGCTCTCACCTTGTTTATTGTGAATCTTTATGGAACCAGGAAGGTATAGAAAAAGCTGTATTAAAGTTGAACAATCCCGTTAAATCGATACCAATAACTTAGATGCTTACTAGTTGCTTTTAAATTACTTTGGAATTTGCCTTGGTCACTTTAGTACAAACTTTATCACTGTATAGCAACGCGCTTAATCTACCTGACTTGCCTGCTTTTGTAATACTTTGTTTGGCGTTTATAGCGTTGTCGTTGGTTTTAATAAAGCAAAAATTAAAGTGCACGAATGATATAAGAAACCAAGGGGTTAGTGAATTAATGCCCATTGGTAAAATTCAGTAGCCCTTTAGTTGTTCTTTAACACCGCAGGTGATATAGCTAGAAAGAGCCTTAAGTTTTCAGGCATCCTTATTCAAATCAAAATTTTGTACAGCTTTCATCGGTTCTATATTGATAATTTTAGAGCGGTTAATTGTTATTTTGAAACGCTGTATGTACTCTTCACTTTTCTTATTGCTTTGCACTAAAACCAATGTCATTTGATAACGACGTTCAACCCCTTGATTAGAAATTTTACTGCCGTCAAGCGAATACAATCGTCCTTCGCCTTTTTTAAGGTAGCGAACAAAGGGCGTTAAATTAAACAGTATTTGATTCTGTATTTCGTCATAGCCTGGCAGAAACTCTTTTGATAAAACTTTTGATACACAACGAAAATGAAGCAGTTGTGCTGCTTGTTTATTTTGCTGACGCCTTTTTTGTAATTGTTGTGAAACATTTTTCGGCAAATGTTTTTTACGAATATATTCAAGCCATATGGTTTGCGAACAAATTTTGGTATGAGTGACGCTATTACTAAAGATATGCTGCCATTTGGCTCTTCCCCGCTGAATTTTACGCCAAATAATACGTGTTATATCTTCTTTAAATGTTTCTCTTAGTCCGTAGATAAAACCAAGCAAAGCAATCAATACAACGGACACTTCGGTAAATGCCGATCGTGCATTCAGTATGATGGTCATAACAAAAGCCATAATGACCGCAGTAACCGTACCGCGTACAACACGCTTTAAATTAATATTTAAATGATAGGTTTTCTTTTGAAAAACAACGCCATATTCGCTTAAGCGCTGTAACAGTCGCATTTTATTAGTAATACGATTAGGATCGTCCAGCGTGACTTGTGAGTTATATTCATGCTCAATACGATAAGCGTTTTCTTGTCGACATAACTCAAACAAACTTTCCCTTTGTTCAGATTTTTCACTACTTTTAGGGCCATTTGCTAGCAAGTTTAAGAATGACTGTTCAACATACCAACTTAAATAGTTATCAACATTATCAAAATATGAGCTGAGCTTAGGATCTGATGGCGTGTAACGTCGTAGTTTTTTCAATAAATTTTGAGTTTGCTCGGCTAATTCAGTAGCGCTTTGATAAAAGTCATCAGTCGATTCATTTTGCAATGTTTGTTTTAAATCAGCATCTAAGGCCATTCTTAATTGATAAGAAAATAAATTTAAATTGCTGCGATAATCACTTTGTTCACCTTTTTGCTTGCTGATAAAACGGCTATGTACCAAGGGTAAATGAATTTGATCTGAATAATATGCGCAGTGCGCTTTAATACTACTATAAAAGTAACTTTCTTCACTGAGCGTGCTGGCGCTTATGCCCATTTCATCAGGTATTGAGAAGTAAAGGTCTAAGCATTGATATTCTTGAGGTAATAACTGATAGCTTATTTTAAATGATAAATTTTCATCTTGTATCAATGATGTTTTTTTCACCGCGGCAATATGCTCCTTTAAACTTTAGTGATCCTTACTAATAAATGTGTAACTCGATTAATGAAAAGTGGCTATTATTTTGTGATATTTATTTAGAGCGTGTTGAACTTTGCTGTTTATTTTTACAGCTCCAATATCAACACGCTTTAGTAAAACTCGCTATGTAAATAACGAAACGTGTTACTTAAGTATCTGTCAATTTTACTAATTTTGCTATTTTAATTTAATTTTTATCTTAACGTAAAAACTGTAATGGTTTCTCAATAATCTTTAATTGAAGCATGTGAAACACATTTCACATCCATTTCACAACCGTACACATAAAGTGTTTATCAAAGAGCAGCAATGCTTAACGTTTAATTTCCCTGAAGGAGCACCTTATGATTAAAAGAAATTGGAAAAAGTTAGTGTTTGTCACCGTCGGAGCTATCGCCACTATTGCAGCTATCTGGTACATCGTTTTTGGCTTGAAACCATACCATGTAACCACAGAGCAACTAAAGCAAACTTATAGCTATCAGAAAAAAGACGTGAATATTAAATTACAACCATTGGAGAACGGACACTTTGCGTTAGAGTACCAAAGTTTTGACGGCGCAACAGTCAACGGTCAATTGGTTTACCCAAGCAACTATGACTCAACAAAACCTATCCCGGTAATGATAGGTGTGCATGGCATGGGTAGAAGCTATGTACGCTGGTTACAAGAATCTATTAAAGGAAAAGACACGGTAGAACAAACCGATGAATTAGCAAAGATGGCATTGGCTAAAGGTTATGCGGTAATTGTAATTGATGCCAGAAACCACGGAAAACGCAAGAACCCTGATTACAACATTAAAGATGTAATGTATGATCTTTGGTTTTGGGGCAAACGAGCGCCTTATGAGGAGATGATGATTGATACGGTAAAAGATCATCGCATACTGTTAGACTGGGTCGCAGAACAAGCTCAATTCGATCAAAACCAAATCAGTGTCGCTGGCTATAGTATGGGCGGGCAAATTAGTTTGATTTTATCGTCATTAGACAATCGAATAGACAAGGTGTTGTCAATTGTCCCACCAGCATCAAGTGATACTGTAGCACGAGTCTCACCTCACAATTTCGTTAACACGCTTGATGTTGAAAAAATCTGGTTAGTCACCGCAGACAATGATAAGTACGCTAGCGTCAGTGAAAATGTCGAGCTATTCGAGACTATTAACATTAAACAAAAGCGTCATATCATCATCGAAGGTGAGCACGAGCTACCAGAAGGTTACTATAAGAAATTACAAGGTTGGTATTAATGAAAACAAGCTCACAGCTGAGTGTATTAATTGTTGAGGATAATCTGGCGATAGCCAACAACATCGCCGATTACTTCGACATCCAGGGTGAAAGGTTAGATTTTGCTTATACCGGAAAGCAAGGCTGTGAGTTAGCTTTAAATCAATATTATGACTGCATTATATTAGACATTATGCTGCCCGATATTGAAGGACTGGAAGTCTGTCAACGCCTTAGAAATGAGGCTGACAGACACATTCCCATCATAATGCTTACCGCAAGAGATACGCTTGACGACAAGCTGGCAGGCTTTGCCCAAGGGGCCGATGATTATCTGACTAAGCCATTTTCGTTGGAAGAGTTACACGCACGCTGTCGTGCATTAACTTATCGCCATACCCCGGAAAAAGCGGCAAGAGAACTCCACTTAGCACAAGGTGATACACGCTTATCTCTGAGCTATCAAAGTCAACAAATAGCCAGAGATGATACGCCACTGATGTTACCGCCAATTCTGTTTAATCTGTTAAAAATATTAATGGAAAGCTACCCAAGAGCAGTATCTAAAACCGAATTGGTTGAACGTATATGGGGTGAAGAAGGCACAGATTCAGATTCGCTGCGCTCCCATATTTATCAACTGCGCAAAGTGGTGGATAAACCATTTCCAACGGCCATCATAAAAACCGTGCATAGCGTCGGTTTGGTGTTAGATCTTTAATTCAACACAGAAGATTAAAATGAAAACAACCCAACTTAGAAACCGCATCGTTACCTACTTTGTCTCAATTGTCATGCTATTGAGCCTACTCTTTTCGCTGATGAACTTAATGTTTAGCTACGTAGTTGAAGACAGTTTTTTCTATCAGATTTTAGACAGCGAAAAACAACAAATTGCCTTAACACTGCAACAGGGTGAAACACCTAAACCACATTTTAACTTTATCAGCTATCATAGCGATCGCGATTCACTGCCCACGTCTGTTAAAGAGTTGTTGATTAAAGAGCCAAGACGCAAAGAATTCAGTGACGGAAGCAAGCATTATCATATCGCATTTTTAAATGACAATGAGCGCCAGCAGCACATACTATTGGCAGAAGTGGGCGGACAGCTGGTGGTAGAACAATTAAAAGGGCAAATTTTTGGCTTTTCCTCTGGATTACTGGCAGTCGGATTAATTATTGCCCTACTCCTTGCCTTTGGTACGGTGCGACTGGCAAAAAGGTTAATCAAACCATTGGATGATTTAATGGAAATTGTCGAAAGCAGTCCGGTTGAAAAATTACCGACCAAATTTGCAGCGCAATTTCAGCAAAATGAAATAGGCAAATTTGCCCAAACACTTGAAGCGGCGCTTGAGCGGATCAGTGAGTTTGTTAAGCGAGAGCAACAATTCACGCGCGATATTTCTCACGAATTAAGAACGCCGTTAACCATCAGTCAAGGCGCATTGAGCTTATTAACTCATACGGAACTAGATGCTCGACAAAAAAAATTGGTTGCCCGAATAGCCGACGCCGACCAGCAAATGCAATCAACAATCGAAGCACTACTGGCCCTCGCGCGCGAGAAAACCAGCGACGCACAACAGACCAACCTCAAATCAACCATTGAAGCGTGTATTATTAACAATCACGCCTTGTTGCAACAAGAAACGATACAGATAGATGTGCCAGACGATGTATCAGTTGCCATGGGCGCACAAGAGCTACGGCTGGTAATACAAAATTTACTGCAAAATGCGGTTCATCATGGTCAAGGTAACCAAATTAATATCAGTTACCACAACAAGACACTTGTAATTGCCGATAACGGTCAAGGTTTACCGGAAACATTAAAGACCAATGAAGCTTTTGAGGCTGGCCATCGTGGCCCAAGTAGCAACGGCTCAGGGATTGGATTATCGCTAGTTAAACGTTTGTGTGAAAAGTATACAGTGCAAGTAGAGCTTAAAAGCAATGATAATGGCGTTTCGGTATACTTAAGCTTTGCATAACACCGACATTACACTTATCAGATAATTAACCATACAAAGTTATTAGAGAAATACATAAATTTCAATACCTTGTAGCCACAATAGTGTCCAATCATTTTACAATGCTATTTATTAATAATCATTTAAAAATGCCAATACACTGAAATAAAACAATTTTAATTTATTGGTATAGTTAATGTTTGCCTGCAATCTAAAATAACAACATCAATACTGCCTCTACGTTAAGAATGTATTATCAGGAAAGTTCAATGAACATAAAAATATTAAAAGCAGCTTTAGCTGGCTTGAGTCTATTTATTAGTGGTTTTGCTAATGCCAGCTTAATTAACCTCAGTGATTTTGGTGGCTCAGAACAATTATTTGATTTCAATTCAGTTGTACCTACTAATGGCACCCCATTATCAGGCGCCTTCATTGCAGACGACTTTTTCATTCATTCTCTAATAAATACCTCCTACAAGCAGGCGGTGGAAGCATACTTGGCACAACGGGAGCGGCTTACAATACGTGGGGAGATAACTTAGACGGCAGTGGTAACCAAGACGCTACTATTGTATTTGACAAAGCTGTATCAATGTTTGGCATGGTATTTGGTACAAAATATCGCTTTTCATTAAGTGCTACCGTTTCTTCATTTGATGAATACAATAATTTACTAGAGCAAGTCAGTTTTCCAAATTTTGGAAATACCTTTGTTGGCTTTAGCTCAACCCTTGGTATCAAATCAATATCAATAGACCGTACCGATGACACGGATTACTACACCTTCATTGATGATATTCGTTATCTATCCAACCCAAGTACCTCTGTACCAGAGCCTTCTACCTTTGCCATCTTCGCATTAGGACTTATGGGTTTAGCGGCAAGAAAACTTAAAAAGCACCATTAATTGGTGCTTTTTTATGTCTACTAATATTAACTTACCAAGCTAATTCAATTTACCAAATTCAACGACTAGCCCCAAATAAATATACTATGTACTACGCTTATGTTTAGGTACATAATTTAAGATTGATATCGGTACCACTTTTTTCACTGGAAAGCCTTCAAATTCCTTTCGTTCAATAAGATAACCTAAACGACTTTCGATAGCGCACAGTTCACGAAAGTTATCTTTTGATACTAAGGAAATTGCTTCCCCACTCGCCCCTGCCCGGCCAGTGCGACCAATTCGGTGGATATATTCATCGGCTTGCGCGGGTAAATCATAATTAACCACTCGGGTAAGCTCACCAATATCAATACCCCGAGCAGCTATGCCAGTCGCAATTAAGATTTTGATGTCACCAGCTTTGAAATCAGCGAGTATTTGTTCGCGAACCGCTTGCGTTCTACCGCCGTGAATAGATTCAGCATTAATACCGCGCTTTGCCAGCTGGCTGACCAATTTAGCCGCACCATGTTTTGTTTCGATAAATATTAGCGCCTGTTGCCATTGTTGTTGTTGAATTAAATGACAAAGCAACGCCGATTTTTTATCTTTATCAACGGTAACCAGCCATTGGGTAATGTTGGGCACAGATGCATTATTTTGACCAACGGTTATTTCAATCGCCTTATCAATGGTTCTTTTTGCTAACGCTCGAACTTGCTCAGAAATAGTGGCAGAAAATAATAGGTTTTGCCGCTGCGTTGGCAAACGTTCAATAATTTTATTAATATCCTCAATAAAGCCCATGTCCAGCATTCGATCAGCTTCATCCAGTACTAACATTTTTAATTCATCAAAATGCAATGCCCGTTGATGGGCCATGTCGAGCAACCTACCGGGGGTTGCCACCAGAATATCGACGCCCCAGATCAATGCCTGTTTTTGCGCGCCAGCATCTACGCCACCGTACATTGCCAACGAGGATAAATTTAAATATTTAGCATACTGCGTAATACTCTGTTCAACTTGCTGCGCAAGCTCACGTGTGGGGGTGAGAATAAGAGCACGAATACGCTTAGCACGCACGGTATTACCATTATTTAGCAGCTCAAGTAACGGCAACACAAAGCTCGCCGTCTTACCTGTGCCCGTTTGTGCCGCGGCAATTAAATTTTTACCTGATAACACCACAGGTATCGCTTGTTGTTGGATCAACGTTGGCTCACGATAAGCTAAATCTTTAATCGCATTAACAATAGGCTCTGATAAGCCAAGCGTGGAAAATGACATAAATAACCTTAAAGTTTATTAGCAAGTACAGTACAGTTACGCGACTTTTTTCTGACGATTAGAAGCTGCGCTATTTTTTGCCTGTGCCTCTTGTTCGCTCGCTAAATATTCGTCTAACGTGCCTTGAAAATTAACAATTTTTTGCTCTTTAATATCAATAATACGAGTCGCTAAGCTAGAAACAAACTCACGGTCATGGCTGACAATAATTAATGTCCCTTCAAACGCTTTTAAGGCATTATTAAGTGCATCAATAGCTTCAATATCCATATGATTGGTTGGTTCATCCATAATTAACACATTGATGTCTTGCATCATTAGCATGCCAAATAACAGACGATTTTTCTCACCGCCCGAACAGTTACGCGCTTTTTTGTTGGCATCGTCTTCAGTAAAGAGTAATCGCCCTAACATACCACGAACCATTAAATCGTTATGGCAAGGCCTGCGCCATTGAGACATCCAATCCATCAAGGTTAAATCATTATCAAAGAAATGACCGCTATCTTGTGGACAATAACCAACAGAGGCATTTTCTGACCATTTAACCACACCTTCTTTATGCGTTATTTCATTCATTAAACAACGCAACAAGGTCGTTTTACCGACGCCATTTTCACCTATAATCGCTAACTTAGCGCCAGCTTCTAATAGTAAGTCACCTTGTGTAAATAACATGCCATTATCAAATCCATGGCCTAAGTTTTCCAGCTCAAGTGCCTGACGATGCATTTTTTTACCGGCTTTAAAAGCAATATTGGGTGTGATGCGACTCGATGATTTCACTTCATCAAGCTTAATTTTATCCATTTTTTTAGCACGTGAACTCGCTTGTTTCGCTTTAGAGGCATTAGCGCCAAATCGGTTAACAAAGTCTTGTAATTCTTCAATTTCAGCCGCTTTCTTGGCGTTACCTGCTAACAGTTGCTCACGCAGTAAGCTCGATTGCGCAAGAAAATACTCATAGTTGCCCGGATAAATTCTCAACTCACCATAATCAATGTCAGCCATATGCGTACAAACAGCATTTAGAAAGTGTCGATCATGCGAAATAATGATCATGGTACATTTACGTTTGTTCAATTCAGTTTCTAACCAACTGATGGTATGAATATCCAAGTTATTGGTCGGCTCATCCAACAATAAAATATCAGGATTAGCAAACAGTGCCTGAGCAAGCAGAACCCGTAATTTCCACCCTGGTGCGACTTGTTGCATTGAGCCATAATGTAATGATTCATCAATGCCCGCTTCTAATAAAATTTCACCGGCTCTGCTTTCAGCGCTATAACCGTCCATTTCAGCAAATTGACTTTCGAGATCACCTACTCTCATACCATCGGCTTCACTCATTTCTGCCTGTGCGTATATGGCATCTCTTTCTTGTTTAACTTTCCAAAGCGCTACATCTCCCATGATCACGGTATCAACTACGCTATATTGCTCAAACGCAAACTGATCTTGGCTTAATGTGCCCACTTTATAACCGGAGGTGATCGAAACATTTCCTGACGTTGGCGCCAGCTCACCACTGAGTATTTTCATAAACGTTGATTTACCGCAGCCGTTCGCACCGATCAAACCATAGCGGTTTCCGTTACCAAATTTTGCAGAAATATTTTCAAATAACGGCTCAGCGCCGAATTGCATAGTGATATTCGATGTAGTGATCAAAAAGAATTTCCTAAGTTATACAGGTTGAATTGAATGGCTGGTTGTAAAATAACGCGCGAGGACAGATTAAAGAACATGCAGACTCAAAATATAAGGTCGCGCAGTATACAGCATAAAATGCAATCCCCCTATCAAATTGCGTGTTTTAAAGACTATTTTTTCATCAAGTTTATTTAGCACAAAAAAGCCAACGCTGTTTTCTGCGCTGGCTTTAGCATAAATTATCAAGGTCAGTATCAATGGCTATTATTAACCATTAGCGCTTGTATAGCGCAATTATTGGGTTATTGGCTGTTTTCTCTATTTAGCATAAACAGCTAATTGCATGTGTAGTTGTTCTTGATCTTTAAGATCATTGGTTCTCAATAAAACCTTGTTGTCCTTGATTAATATTAACGTCGGTAAATCATTCACTGCATATTGATGAAAAAGCTGATTCGTTTTATCAAGTGCAATGGGATGCTCAATAGTATATTTTTTCTTATAGGCTGATACATCTTTCTCGCCAGTCCATAATCGTGAAATTACGCCTTGCCAAGCAATTTGCGGATACTGCTGATAAAGCACATTCGCATTTTGCTGAGCGGTGATACAACTTTGCGAGACTTCAGGACGACTATCTTTAAGATACCAATCACACCAAGTTGCGGTAAATAACAACGCATGAGTTTTTCCGTCATTGAGGTTGAGTTTTAGATCTGCTTCATTTTCCTGTAATTTGTTTGAGGCGAGTAAATCAACATTTTCTTGCTGTGATAACAAGGCAATTTTATTATCGAGTGACTCATTCGCTTTATGGCCGAGGTGGACCAAATTCATCTGCTTATCAAATAATAAATGATAAGGTGTGCCGATAAAGTGAAACGCTTTTGCCAGATCACCACTTTTATCTATGGTCATCGGCATAGTTAGATTAAACTTTTTAACCGTTTGGGCGACAGTTTCTGCATCATCATTTAAGCCAAGGTTGATACTGATAACCTCAATCGAATCGCCATATTGCTGCTGAATATGCTGAAAATGTGGCATTTCTTTTAAACAAGGTTGACACCAGGTCGCCCAGAACTTCAGGTAAACCGGCTTATTACCTTGAAAGTCAGCTAATGTTACTTGCTTCCCTGACAACAAGGTAATTGGTTGATGCAATAATTCGTCAGGCAAATTACTGGAAAACACATTAAACGAGGTGAATAGCGCAAACAGCGCCAATAGTGATTGACGATAAAATTTCAACATAATCATAACCTTACAAATAAAATAAATTAATTTCTAAACAAGTAGGCTTGCAATACCTAGAAATGAAACCGAAGCAAACAGTGATGTAGAGGGAAACCGAAACGGATTAATATTACCTTTGAGTGCGACTAACGCACTCAAGAAGGCAAAGGAAACATTTAAAATACTGAGAAAGACAACCAGTTCAGGTTTATTCGGATTAAATGCTACGTAAGCGTATGCGCCGCCCATCAACAAGGTATAAATAGTGGTAATATGCCAACAATAATAATTGAGCCACTTAGACGCTAACGGCAGTGAATGGTTGGCTAATAGCGGAGCAGCAACTCTAGCACTACCGACAAAAGTATGAATAGCAAACGTCACCAGACTCATTAGGGTTGCCCCCCATAAAAAATAAACTTGCATCGTATATAGCCTCCACCCTTAAAATGAAAATTATTCACAAATATGCATTCATGACACTCATGTGACCTAGATACATCCATTTAATGACACAAAACAACATAAAAACGACTAACTAAGTAAACCACACCAATATTGCAATACTCAATAATACAATCCAGCCAGGATGCTTGGCTTTAGTCCCTAGCAACACTAGGGTAGCACCACCACACATGGCTATCGCAATAACCTGTTTGAGTTGCGTGATCAAAGTCGCTGGTGCATTGTTAACATCTGCGAGAAGAAATAAAAGAATTCCCAGCGCCCAGCCAAAAAGTGTCACTAAATGCCAGCTGACCCATAGAATTCTAATTTGCCTTAAATTGAATTTATGACCAGTAAGATTAGGTATAATTGAGTTCTCTCTCAAACGTTTAAACACTAGCACCTCTCCTAATATTGAATGAGTGATACCCAGTAAAATAGCTAAACATCCCGCAGCAAATAGCATTTAAATCTCCGATGCGTAATCACAACATAACTGAGTTGCTTCCCAATAAAACGCTGAGGCTAGTATAGCGAATAAACAGCTTGTAAGAAGTGTAGGTTTTTCATTATATTAATGAATATAATTCATAATTATAATCTTACGATGGATAAGTTTAGAACGATCACGCTTTTTGTCACGACAACAAAAACAGAGAACTTTACCGAGACGGCAAAATTACATGCAACCGACCCTTCCACGGTCAGTAAGGCAATCAAGCGATTAGAACAAGAACTCGGTCTGCAATTATTTAATCGTTCCACCAGACAGCTTAAGCTGACGTCTGCAGGGGCACGATACGCAAAAACAGTGGAAGAGTTACTAGCGAAACTTAAAGTCCATGAAGAGGAGTTAAAGCAAGACTCACAAGAAGTTAAAGGCTCATTAAAAATCAATCTTCCCGTCTCATATGGACGGCAATATATAATGCCAATGCTTTGCAAGTTCAGAAGCGCTTATCCGCAAATTCAATTAGATGTCAGTTTTAGTGATGAATATGTCGATATGATCAAAGAGTCGGTTGATATTTCCATTAGAAGCGGCACTATTTCAGACAATAGATTAGTCGCCCAAAAGCTTTCGCCGATAAAATTTGTTCTATGTATTAGCCGTCGTGCTGATGTGTCAAATTCTATTGAAATCAATCAACAGTGCTTATCACAATATCCATGGATTCTATTTCGCTTTAAACAAACAGGCAAAACCATGCCGATTGATTTCAAATACAAAGGAAAACGGATAACAATTGAACCCGCCATAAAAACGATTGTCGACGATGGTGAAGCTATGGCTGAATTTTGCGCCGAAAACGCCGGTATTGCACTTATGCCACACTTTATTGCCAAGAAGTGGGTTGCCACCAATCAATTAAAAATAATCGCTACCTTAGATGATTCTCAAGCAATAGAGTCAGGGGTTTACATCATTTACGCTAAAAGAGAACATTTACCGAAAAGGCGACGCGTGTTTATCGATTTTGTAAAATCTTATATTGAAGAACTAGGCGAAACGCCATTTAAAACCTGGTTAGATTAATAATCAGAAAAACACCATACACAGAAAATAAGCGTATTCTGCTGTCGATAAAAATCTGCTAGCATCTTCAAGTTACTATTGTAAAAGGAAAAAACATGATTGATTTTCGTTCTGACACCGTGACTCAACCCTGCGCTAAAATGCGTGATGCCATGGCAAATGCCGTAGTTGGTGATGATGTATATGGTGATGACCCAACCGTTAATGAGCTGGAAAACTGGACAGCAAAGCGCCACGGATTTGAAGCCGCGTTATTTTGCAGCTCTGGCACACAGGCGAACCTGCTTGCACTAATGAGCCATTGTCAGCGCGGTGATGAATATTTATGTGGTCAGCAAGCCCATAACTATAAATTTGAAGGCGGTGGAGCAGCGGTATTAGGTTCGATTCAACCGCAACCGATTGAAAATGAAAAAGACGGCAGCTTATCACTTGAAAAACTCGCCCGAGCAATCAAGCCTGACGACCCACATTTTGCCAGAACGACTTTGATCAGCATTGAAAACACCATCAATGGTAAGGTATTACCGCTGGACTATTTATCTTCATTAAAAGCCTTTGCCGAACATCATCAACTAAAACTACATTTAGACGGCGCCCGAGTGTATAACGCAGCAACGGCACTAGATGTTGATATTACCGAGATTGTCCAGCATTTTGATTCTATGACCATATGTCTGTCTAAAGGCTTAGGAGCACCGATTGGTTCTTTATTACTGGGTTCCAGTGAATTAATCAAACAAGCAAGAAGGTGGCGTAAAGTTTTAGGTGGCGGTATGCGTCAGGCAGGTATTTTATGTGCGGCAGCCAAAATTGCCCTAACCGACAATATTGCCAAACTCAAAGTAGATCATCGCAATGCAAAATATCTGGCAGAGCAAATAAATGCTATCGATGGCTTTGAGGTCAATCTCAATCAGGTCGCTACTAATATGGTGTTTGTCAAAGTAGCAGAACACATAGATATTGCTGTGCTAGCAGAAGCACTGAAAGTGAAAGGGATATTAATTGCACCTAACCGTTATATGCGCTTGGTCACTCATTTAGGCATTGACCAATCAGCAATAGACAGCTTTATTACGGAATTGAAAACGCTTTCCCGCCAATAAAACGAGTAGATTCAAAAAAGCCAATGCATTACTTCACAAATATCTCGCATTGGCTTTTTCTATAACCTGCTTATCAGCTAGCGGCTTTTGTACTGCGCGCGTGATGAAGTTTCTTGTAACTTTCGATTAACCGTAGGTGCTTATCTAACCCTTCAAGCTGAATACTGGTTTCGGTTAAGCCATAAAAACGCACTTCACCCGTTACCGAGCCAACAACATTCGTCATTTGCTCATCACCAAACATACGCTTGAAGTTAGCGATAAAGTCATCAAGTTCTAATTCATCATCCAGCATCACTTCTAATACCGTATGTACCGCCTGATAAAACAGACCGCGTTCAACGGTGTTATCGTTATACTGTAAAAATTCACCAACCAATTCAATCGCAGTTTCCAGATCAGTTAATGCTAATGCGATTAAAATTTTCAACTCAAGAATGGTTAATTGTCCCCAAACCGTATTTTCATCAAACTCAATACCGATTAAGGTGCGAATATCAATGTAATTATCGAGCTGACTGTCTTCCAAACGCTCAAACAAGCTAACGAGTTCATCATCAGATAAGCGATGCAGGTTTAAAATATCTTCGCGATAGTGCAGGGCTTTATTAGTGTTATCCCAAATCAAATCTTCAACCGGATACACTTCTGAGTAATCTGGCACTAAGATACGACAAGCAGATGCCCCCAATTCAGTAAATTCAGCAACATACACTTCTTTATCCAAGCTTTTTAGAATATCCATTAACTGGCTATTTTCTGCTTCGTTTGTGTCGTTAAAATCCCATTCAACAAATTCATAATCCGCTTTACTGCTAAAGAAACGCCATGAGATCACACCGGTAGAATCGATAAAATGCTCAACAAAGTTTTCCGGCTCAGACACTGCCATGCTGTTAAAGGTCGGTTTTGGCACATCATTTAAACCTTCAAAACTACGCCCCTGTAGTAATTCCGTTAAACTACGCTCTAATGCAACTTCAAAGCTTGGATGAGCACCAAACGAGGCGAATACCCCACCCGTTTTTGGATTCATTAAGGTGACACACATCACCGGAAATTGCCCGCCTAAGGAAGCATCTTTTACCAAGACAGGAAAGCCCTGCTCTTCTAGCCCTTTAATACCTGCTAAAATACTCGGATATTTTTCTAATACTGCCATAGGTACATCTGGCAATACGATTTCCTGTTCGATAATTTGGCGCTTAACCGCACGCTCAAAGATCTCAGATAAACATTGAACATGCGCTTCATACACATTATTCCCCGCGCTCATGCCGTTACTTAAAAACAGATTTTCAATGAGGTTTGATGGAAAATAAACCGTTTCACCATCCGACTGACGAACATAAGGAATGGCCACTATGCCACGTTCTTTATTGCCTGAATTGGTATCAATTAGGTGTGAACCGCGCAACTCACCATCCGGATTGTAAATTGCCAGACAATAGTCATCTAGCAGTCCTGAAGGTAATTCGTCATTAGCGCCCGGTTTAAACCACTTTTCATTCGGATAATGGACAAAATCAGCATTGGCGATGTCTTGACCAAAAAACTGATCATTGTAGAAAAAGTTACAGTTTAACCGTTCGATAAACTCACCTAATGCAGAACATAAGGCGCTTTCTTTGGTCGCCCCTTTACCGTTAGTAAAACACATTGGCGATGCCGCATCACGAATATGTAATGACCAGACGTTAGGCACAATATTGCGCCAGGATGAAATCTCTATTTTCATACCAAGGTCAGCCAGCATTTTGCTCATATTGGCAATGGTTTGTTCAAGTGGTAAGTCTTTCCCCAAAATAAAGGTGCTATGATCGGCATCCGGTTTAACCATCAACATTGCCTGTGCATCTTCTTCAAGGTTTTCAACGATATCGACTTTAAATTCTGGCCCTGTTTGCACTACGCGTTTAACCGTACAACGATCAATTGAGCGAATGATACCTTTACGGTCTTTTTCTGAAATGCTTTCCGGGAGCTCAACCTGAATTTGAAATACTTGGTTATATCTATCTTCCGGGTCAACAATATTGTTTTGTGATAAACGAATATTGTCGGTTGGAATGTCGCGCGCATTACAGTAAACCTTGACAAAGTACGCGGCGCACATCGCCGAAGATGCTAAAAAGTAATCAAATGGCCCTGGTGCCGAACCATCACCTTTATAACGAATGGGCTGATCAGCAATAACGGTAAAATCATCAAACTTGGCTTCCAGTCTGAGATTGTCGAGAAAATTAACTTTGATTTCCATTGATTAATATCCGATGTCGTTTTAACAGCGGTGAGGTTATCAGTAACCTTTTATTTAAGCCGCTGTAAGTTGCATTTAATGGTGCTAATTATCGGCCTTTTTTTAACAATAGTCTTGGAAAAGTTTGTCGAACGCAGCAAAAAAACAAATTTTTACCAGTATTTAGCTTCATGGTCTCGCCGTGATCGTTTATTATCTCATGCAAAAATAACAATCAAACTCGGTGTATCTAGTGCACACTCCGCTAATAAAATTCGGCCCTTTTGTCTTTGACACTCAGTTAGAACAAATAAGTAATGCTGATAAAGTTTATCGCTTAGAGCACCAGCAAGCCAAACTGTTAAACTTATTGCTAGAACACCGCGATAAAATACTCAGCAGGGAACAAATTGCCGACACTATTTGGCAAGATGTGATTGTTGAAGATAATACCATTAGCAAAGCCATCACCCGTTTACGAAAAGTATTAGACGATAGTGCCAAGTCGCCACGGTTTATTAAAACCATTCCGAAAAAAGGTTATCAGTTCATTGCTGACATTGAAAAAATCAACAAGCCCGAGCCAATAACACCTTTAACGAATGAACCAGATAAGCGCAATCACTCTAATAACGCTAACGCCATCAAATCGATAACGGTTATTGCTGCCGTTAGCTTCGTGATTATTATCTGGCTATCGACACATACTGCTAACGAGCATAGCGCAACGCCTAACAAAAAAACACAAGTAAAAGCCACTAGTGTTGCCACTCAAGCTCAAGCGCTCACTTACCGCGAAGGGATCGAGTACAATGCCCATCTACACCCTGACGGCCAGCAGTTACTTTTTAACGGTAGTGATAAAAACGGCTATGGTATTTTTTACAAAAAAATAAATGATGCCGACGCGAAACAACTCACCAAAGTAAACTCCAGATTGAGCTTCCCTAAATGGCTACCGAGCAAAAATCATAGCTTTGTGTACAGCGAATTATCCGCTGTTCAACAAAAACAACAATGTCAGATAATCTCAGCAACTCTTGCACCTATCGATGTAGCAATTAAAGAAACGCAAGTTATCGCGTCCTGTGTTAGCGACAAACCCGTTGAAGTATTTGTTAACTATGCAGAAAACTTGCTGATTTGGCAGGACTTATCCGGCGTATGGCAATATCAACTAACAACCAAGAGTCGTCAACAATTACCTTTTGCACTTGAATTAGGTGAGTATCAAGTGCCTTCACCTGACCTTACACTGTGGGCAGCGCTAAAACAGATTAACGATAAATCACAATTAACCGTTTATCGCTTTGATAATCAAGAAGTTATTTATCAGAAAATGCTCGATTACAGCATTACACATTTTAAATGGGCAGCGAACAACCAGGCTTTGTATCACTTAAGTGAACATCCTGCCCATCAATTAATCGCTCAAGCATTCGATGGGCAAGAAACCGTACTGTCCACGTCCTCAATAGGGTCAATCACGCAAATTAGCGATACACAACTTGCAGATACACTTGAATATGTGATCAGTGCTATCGATATTGATGTTAGCTATTTTCATAATGGTCAAACCGAACTGATTGTTAACTCAACGTTTCCGGATTACAGTCCGTCTTTCTCTTCCGATCTAACACAATTAGCGTTTGCTTCAAAACGCACCGGTTCTGCGCAAATATGGTTAAAACAAGCGAATGGTCACTATACTCAACTAACAAATTTTACACGTGCCAGCTACATTTACGCCGTGCTCTGGTCGCCAGATAATAACCAACTATTAGTAAAACGTAATAACAGCATATACTTGATTAACGTCAGTAATAAAGCAATACAGGAGTTGCCAATAAACGCAGAGCATAAATTTGCCTGGCAATGGATATCAAACCACCGCATCGCCTTTATCGATCAGCAAAGCCATGCTTTATTCAGCTTCGATACCCAAGATCACAATCAACAACTTCTTAAGACTGATGTAAGCTATGCCCAGTATACAGCGCAGCATTGGTACCTTTCAGACAAAGAGAATCGCGAGCTAATCCGCTACAATTTAAATTTCAAGCAAGGTGAAACAATGTCAACCAAATTAAATGGCCGTTTCTGGCGCATTAATGCTCAAACCCTTTATCTGTTTAATCAGCAACCCGCCGCCTTAGTTAAAGTCGAACAAGATGGCAAAGAGACAGCAGTCATTTCAGATAGAGCGATCAGTCATTTATCGGTGCAAAATGCGGGAAACCAAGGATTTATCTTCCATCAAGTCAGTCAAAATGAAGCCAATATTTATCAGCTTCATTTAAATGAATAACATAGCTTAATAGATAAAATAACTTAAAATATCCAATTAACTTTTGCTGTCAGGCTCTTTTGCTCAGGATAGGCCACAGCGTTTGACAACAAATCACTAAAGTTTGTGCCATTTTCGTCACTATTATCAAAGCCATTGTGCCCATAAACCAGATAAAAGCTTGAACCTGAGTTGAACTTGTAGCGATACCTTGCCTGAAGCGCAAAGCGGCTAACATTAAAATCCGCACCGGCGAAAAAGTCACTATCATTAACCGATCTTCCTTTGGCCTTAACGCCATACCACTGAGTGGTTAGTGTAAAGTCTGAGTGTTGATCTAACCTAGCTACTAATTTGGCATAAACCTTATTAAGATAACGGCGATAACGTTTTACTTGTCCGCTGGCATTGCCTACCAACCAATCATCACTGTCGATATAAGTATAATTAGCGTCAAGTCTGATACTGTCAGAAAAGTAGCTAGTGGTATTTAATGCAAATTTATTTGCCCAATCCTCAAGTCCTTCCTGTAAATGATGATAAGTCATATCAAATGAAAACACCGCCGGTGATGGTGAATCATAGAAAAGATGGAAATCTCGTTGCGTATCCATAGTTACATAACCAAGTTGGCGGGTAATTAAATCATCATTACCACGGTTAAGCTGTTTTACGCCCACACGAAATGCATGTTTATTTTTTAGTTGCAGATAATAACTAGCATACCAATTATCGCGTAAATTTAACCCCTGAGTATTACGCTGAGAGTGATATTCACCATAAAACCGCCCTCTTAAAATAAGGCTTTGAGTGCTAAATTGTACATCATCATATTGGCTGGTGATGGTGATATTAGAAAGATTATTCCTTTGCTGGTATCCCAAATCATTAATATCAAGCGCATCGTCTAAGTAGCTCCATTCCAGGGCATTTTGCCAATAACGCTCAGGAACATAACTGGCTTTTAAGGTCAGTCCTTTACCGATATTTTTTTCTAAATTTTCCTGATTATGGGAATAAATGGCGTTAGCAAACAGGTTGATTTGCTCGTTTAACTGATAACGAACGTCGTGATTAACCACCAGAGAGTCCCTGTTTGCCAGCGGATCATCAACAAAGTTGGCTAACTGACCAAAGCTCACATCCCCAACGGAAGAATACCAACGAGCGCTGGTAAATTTTTTGCCGTCATTA
Source organism: Thalassotalea insulae (assembly GCF_030161395.1). Classification (NCBI taxonomy): domain Bacteria; kingdom Pseudomonadati; phylum Pseudomonadota; class Gammaproteobacteria; order Alteromonadales; family Colwelliaceae; genus Thalassotalea; species Thalassotalea insulae. The sequence goes on along the minus strand of NZ_BSST01000001.1, from coordinate 3,649,130 downwards.
GCAACTGCATCATCTTCCTGGGCATATAAAACACCTGCATTAACCGCTGAGCCATTATAGATATATTTACCAGCGGCGATAATATCATGCACTGTGCCAGCATCTAACTGAGCATTCGCCCCTATCCTTCTGGTATTTACCAGCTTTAAACTATTCGGTCCCTGAACATCAAAAAGGCTTTGATTCTCGGTAAAAAACGGCCGTTTATCGGTACGTAAGGTTTCAACCGCACTGTAATTAACGATAAGTTCATCCGATTCCACCTGACCAAAATCAGGGTTAATGGTCGCGATTAACTGATGGTTAGCTTTTGGTTTCCAGGTAAGATCCAGACCAAGCTCCATCTCATTTTGCTTATCGACAAAGTCATATTGATCTGCCAAATATAATGTCGAGCGTAAGCTTTGCTGTTGATAATTATCAACAGCTACTGGCGTATATTCATAAGTAAAGTTTTTACGGCCTCTGTGGGTGTCAGGAAAAGAATAAGCCTGACTTGCGACTACGTTATAGCGCTGAAAATACACACTAATATCACGCTTATCGCCCGCCTTTTCCTGATAAGTCGCCGTTGTCCAGGGGATAAAAAACTCACTGTACCAATAATCCCCCTGCTCACTGACCTGTACCTGCCATGTACCATCCCAGTCACGATTCGATTGATTACCCCGGCTATAGGTACCGTCCATAGTGCCACCACCTAAAGTAGCAACAAACTCATAAGTGGTATCGCCGTCATTATTAAAATCGATAAACACCATATCAAAATCGGCACTGGTGTATTGATCATGACCACTATAGGTGCGCGAACGTTCCGGCTGATAGTTTTCAAAGCCAATATAAATGCCTTTTTCATCGGTTAGCAAATAGGTAGTCGTTGGGTATTTTGGCGTTTCTCCAGTATTGGGAAAACTTTGCACATATGATGAAAATACTTGTGCATCACGCCATTCATCTGGCATTAGTTTGCCATCTATGACCACTTTCGCCTGAACGATTGAAGCTAAGACTAACGATGAAATCGTAACGGTTAATATAATGAAAAACGATTGAATCTTCATTGCCACTTTCCTTAATTTAAAGTGGCTAAACCATAAATGACAGGCTCAATAAAAAGGTGACCAAAAGATGACAAACTAAGGAAGTTAAGTGACTCAGCGACTAGAAAGCCATAGTAAACGTCCGCTTACCAGTTCGCTTAATGTAATGGGTATTGATAAAATTTTACTTGTTCTTCACTCATTGATTGCTCAACAAAACCGAGCTTTTCTAATAACGCGGATGATGCTTGATTGCTCCGTTCGACACCGGCGATTAATTTATCCCAACTTTCCGTTTGTGCAACTTGTACAACAAAAGCTTTCAATAATTCACTCGCCAGTCCCTGACGCCAATACGCTTCGCCAAGTAAATAACCGATATGAGCAGCACTGTCATTTTCTACGTAAGCAAAGACAAAACCGATGATTGCATCAGCATCTTTTTGCTTAACAACAAACAAACGACTCTCAGACATCATACGTTCCAGCCACTCCTTGGCATCAGCAGCAGAGTTAATACCGTGAAAATATGGTGGCAAATTTTCAACGACTTTTGGCGTAAGCAGTTCAGGCACGAGAGCTAGCAAATTGGACAAATCATCTTGAGGAGTATCCGACAAAAGCTCAAACACACTGAGTCTGGATGTGCTAAATAATAATTTCATATCTACCTCGGGTTATACATGGCACCAACAACATGTTCAGGAGTTCGCTCTGTAAGAAACTTCACTCAGAAAAACTCATTTTTAATTGATATTACAACTAATAATGACACTTACTACGATTTCTTTAACTATTTTACACATGAAAATGTTGATTCTTAACTTCATCAAGATAAGTTTTCGATACCGGTACTTCTAGCTGATTAATCATCACTAAAATAACTTTCCGCCCGTCCCGCTTGACCGACTGTACCGCCTCTTTCGCTATCCACCAGGAACGATGTGTTTGCATGCCATCAACCAAATCTAGCATGGTTAATGCGTCTTTAAACCTCAACAGTAACAGATGATGGCCTTTATCCGTGTGCACTTTCAAATAATGATCCGACATTTCAAGGCAAATGAGTTGACCGCGTTTTTCAACCGGTAATTGCTCAATAAATAGCTGTAATTGCTGACCAGCTTTATCATCATTTTCCTGAATTTGCTCTATTTTTTGCTCAGATTCTTTGATAATCACTTGCTGATGCTGAATATGATCTTTAACTATGGTCGCAATAGATAACGCAGTACCGATAATAATTGCCTTAGGCAGCATTGACCAAAACTGGCTGGCATAATCCAAAGGAATATAAAAAAACAACCAGGTTAGTATTGGCACAACAAAACTCATAATGACACTCGCCAGCAATGCCGAAATTGCAAAACGCAGCCAATGCCGATTGATAAAAGGTAACAGCACCAACTCTCCTAACACTGTCGTTGGCATATAAATCAAATAACCACAGACACTGGTACATACCCAAAAACTAATGCTCAAAAATAATGGCGTACTATCCATGCCAAATGGTGCCAAAAAGCCGATAAACATGCCGACGACACTAACGACTAACAGATCATGTCGTATTTTTTTTAAATTAAACCTATCACTAACCATTTGATTTTTCATGTACATTTCGCGAATCGTGAATAGAGCAATACTCATTTGAGGACATTTTACGAATTGATTAACAGCATTCGCGAAACATCACTATAAATTTCAAAGCAGTCATTCTATCGTCTTTTCAAACCGGTGCAACGCCAAGTTTTTTCGTTGTGCAAAGTAACTCTTAACTAAAAAGAAGGACATACTATGAAACTTACTTCGACATTAGCCTTTGTTTTCACTACCACACTTGTCAATCAAACAGTTTTAGCCAATACGGTTAATTTTGAAATCAATGCAGTTAAAAACGATAGCGGTAAAATTTACGCGCAAATATTCAAAGGTGAAGCTAACTACAAGCAAAACATTGCCGAATCTTCCGCAGTGACCAATGCTAAAAAAGGTAAAGTTAAAGTAACATTTAACAATCTACCAGCCGGCGATTATGCCATTCGTTTTTTCCATGATGAAGATAACGACGGTCAATTGGCAACTAACTTAATTGGTATGCCAAAAGAGGGCTACGGCTTTTCTAATGACGCAAAACCCAACTTCGGCCCGGTAGACTTCAAACACGCTAAGTTTGTCATTAACGGTGAAAATAGCGTCGTCATTAATAAAACCACCGCTATTTACTAAACCTTAAGCCATTCAATCCTTTTTTATAACAGAGCCGGAGTTTTTATGAACCGTCGCCAATTACTTAAAACTATGTCTAATGCCGCTGCTGGTGCGTTAGTGCTCAACGCCAGCAAAGGATTTGCTTTGCCTTTTTCAGATAAAACATCAAGATTCGCAGCGAACGATAACCAATTAGCCTTTGCCGGAGCTTTGGCAGATAACGATAAACTTATCGCATTTGCTAATGTTGAACAGAATTTTTCGCCAACTCAATTAACAATAGAAGGAAACTTACCGAAAGATTTACATGGGACTTTTTATCGCAATGGCCCAGCCAAACATGAACGTGCAAATATTCGTTATCAGCACCTGTTTGAAGGCGACGGCATGATCCAGCAATATAAAATAGCCGATGGTAAAATTCATCATCAGGGAAAATTTGTCAACAGCGCTAAATTTCAGCAAGAAGAAAAAGCACAGCGCTTTATTTACCCAGGCCCTGATACTCAAGTACCTAATGCCTTATCTGTTTTATCACCTGATACCATTAATACCGCCAATACCAGCATTATTTCCGTTGGTGATGATCTCTGGGCATTATGGGAAGCAGGCTCAGCAACAAAAGTCGATGCAAATACCTTAACCACTAAAGGACTTGTTTCTTTAGGCCAAGGCAGTAACTATGGCGAACAACTTAACGGTCTGCCATTTTCCGCTCACCCAAAACAGGAGGCCAATGGCGATATCTGGAATTTTGGTTTTATTCCTAATGGACAGGTGGTGCTTTATCACTTAAATAAAAACGGTATCACCAAAAATGTTAAGCTCATTAACAGTCGTTATCAGGGACGAATGTTGCATGATTTTTTAATCACAAGTAAGCACATATTGCTTATCTTACCGTCACTTAAGCATAACGGTGATCAAGAGCACTTATTCGGTGGTATCAGTTTTGATAAAACACAGCCAATGCGAGTACTCATTATCGATAAACAAACGTTATCGATAATGAAAGAAGTAGAATTACCACCAGCTTTTGTTTTTCATTTTGGTAATGCCTGGGAACGCAACGATGGCACCATTCATTTTGATGCCAGTCTATATAACAACGTAGATATATTACATCATTTGGCTAATGTAATGCGGGGTGAACAACTGGAGAAACCCAAAGATATGATGGCAACACCTGTATTATTTACCATCAAGCCCAATGGTAGTGTAGAACAACACGCTTTTGCCGGCTCTAGCGAGTTCCCTAAAGTGCATGATCACCTGGTTGGGCTACGTAATCAGCACCTGTTTTATATTTCATCTCAGGCTGATAGTTTATGGAACGATACAGTTACCCGTTTAAATACCGAAACCGGCAAACAAGAAAGTTACTTCTATGGCAATGATTTTCTGATTGAAGAGCATGTTAACATATGCCCTCAGCAAAAAGCAGGCACAGGTTACCTCATAGGCACCGCACTGCACGTACCCAGTAAACGTACCTGCTTAAATGTCTTTAAAGAAGATAGAATTACAGATGGCCCGATTGCCAGAGCCTGGTTATCCCATCATTTGCCACTAGGGTTTCACGGCCATTTTGTTGCCAGTTAATAGATAGCCAGTAGATAAGATAAATACTCTTATCCCTCCTGCCAAATTAATGCCCGCTGCTTTGCCAACGGGCTATGTTTCACCCAATAAAATAAATACATCATTATGACTTTAGTGATACCGCTGGTCACTGCTAACACCATCAATGGCCAGCCATTATCAAGTCCCATCGATAAAGCAAAAGCGATTGTCGACAGATCCATGACAAAAATAAATTGACTCATTTTTAGATTCACCGCCCCGGTCACACCGGATCTGACAATCAAGCTTATTTGATGGTAATAACCTTGAGCGATCAACAAAGAGATCAACAAAATCAAGAATGTAGAAATCAGTCGCCCTTGATCAATGTAACGCTCACCAAAAGCTAATCCTATGCTACCAAGTATTAGAAATAAAAACGAAATCAATATTACAGCTAGTGATGCCTTATTTTTTCTGTCATGCCAAATTTGATACAGGATCATTGCCACTAATAACGCGGCTATCAACCTTGGCCAGACAATGTAGTGATTAAAGGGCGCTATTGAATAGCCGTAGACAAAAAAAGAAAAATAGGCGAGAAAACTGACTGAAAATTGATTCAATGACAACTGCGTGGTAACACTTTCTTTTAGCGTTTGCTGAAGTTTCTCTCGCTGTTTTTTACGTTCGAGTACAGTGCGTAACTGCGCATAAACACCAAGTAAACTTAAAAAGATACAGAAGGTATTTATACCACCAAAAATATTATAAAAAGACATTGATTAACTCACCACAAAACAATATTGTCGACAATATATAGATCTCACATAATAAAATCAAACGATATCACTTTGAAAAACAAATATTGTCGACAATAAGTTATTCTCCGGTTAGTACCTGCTGGAAACGCTCAGTTAATACCACACCTGGAAACTGTTCAACGTCGGCTAAATTGGCCTGTAAAGAGAATATACGTTCTGACGGTTTTGGATGAGTTTTATAAAGTAATGCCAAACTGGAATCATCAGCGGCTATCGCTTCAACTACCTGTAGGCTACTGATAAAAGCAAATGGGTCATACCCTGCTCGGGCTAATAATGCCAAGCCCACTTTATCTGCCATTAATTCATCTTCACGATCTAAACCTTTACTATATAAATCTTGTGCGGCATTGGTCACGGTTTTTGCCCAGGCGGCATATTCGCGTTTCTTTCTATCAGCCCCAGTATTAGCTTGATAAGCATCAGCAGAGACAAATAGGGTTTCTGTGACCGCGCTGCGCAGAGCACCATCTTTTATCGCTGTTAAATGATGCTGTAAGGTAACATGACTGATCTCATGCGCCAGCACCGCTGCCAGCTCAGCTTCACTATTTAGCTGCTGCAACATCGATGATGTAATAAAAACAAAGCCACCAGGGGCTGCAAAGGCGTTGATGGCGTCACTATCAATGACACCAAATTGCCATGGCAAATCCGGTCTTGAGGAATGCATCGCCAACCACATGCCAACATTATTAACATACCGATTAATAGCTTTATTTTTATGTAATGGCCGAACCCCTAATAACACCGCGGATATATTTTGGCCAAACTGGACTTCCTGCTGCTGATCGATGTTATTCGCATCCCAAAGTTTGACCCCTTGATTTACCAAGCGCCCGACATCCAAATTACCTATTTTCAACCCCGTACTTTGACAAGATGACAACAGCAGAAGTAATAACAGCGTATTCAATGTTTTCATTACTGCCTCCTAGTTTTGTGTCACAGCTGTTGAAATAGCAAGGTTTGACTTAATCTTGCCAGCACGGGCAAAGTCTTTTGCTCTTTTGGCATTGCCCTGATAACTTGCTAATAAGTCTAACTGCTCCAAATCTGCCTTCGCCGTTTTTAACGCTTCTTCATCAAAGCCTCTAATACCAGTCGATGCAGTCGGTGTCACTTGTTTCGTTAAGCTGTCAAAAACACTTTTTACCCCAAGCTCTCCTTGACGTTTCATCACTCCCACAAATCGGACATTCAACATTTTGACCCAACCCCGTTGCTGCTGCGCAGTAAGTACCTGATACCAGGCTCGATGCCGCCTAGCGACATTGACATTCTCATTTGCTAGTAGCTGTGTGAGTACGTCACTTTGATACTTAGGCTGTTTATGCAAATCCGTATTAGTTGTCAGCTTCCCAGCCTTAACACTTTGTTGCTCTGCAGCTACATTTAGCGAACTAAATAAAATGCAAGCTAAGAGCATTAATATTTTTGTTTTCATATTATCTCCTAGTCGGTTGATATAATTTGACACCTGCTTGTCGGCCTTTGACCTTAAATTCTCCTACCTCCTCGAAATCATAGGCTTGCTGCGCCAATAGCATCGTCTGTTCAGAGACTAAAATACGGCATTGCCCCTTAGTTAAGCCTTCGATTCTACTGGCTAAATTCACGGCATCACCAATCACAGTATAGTCAACTCTTTGTGCTGTACCGATTAAGCCTGCAATCGCCTCTCCGCTATGAATACCAATACCAATGTCAAAGTCTTGTAAATGCTCAGGTAAGTTACGCTTGAACGCCAGCAAATTGTCTTGCATCATCAATGCGGCACTAATTGCATCTGTAGCTTGAGTAGTACTGGCAATCGGCGCTCCCCAAAACGCCATAATGCAATCACCAATAAACTTATCTAAAGTCCCGTTAGTGGAAAAAATCACTTCAACCTGGCTGGAAAAATAATCATTGAGTAATTTCAATACTTGGTTAGCAGAATGTTGTTCTGACAACTGGGTAAACCCTCTAATATCTGAAAATAAAATAGTCAGTGAGGTTTTTTGATTAAGAAAGCCTGCATCTAACTTGCCTTCAGATAACAAGTTCAACACCACTTTAGGATCAAGAAACCGACCAAACATGGATAATGCCTGGCGCCGCTGTAAAAATTCCACATAGCCAAAAACAAACGCAAACAATACGCCACTAAGGGTAATAATCAGTAATGGTGAAGCAATAAAAAATGCCTGATTTTTCTGGAGCAAGTGAATACTGAAATACCCACCAGCTAGCCAGCTGCCACTAATAATCATCAATAGCGAAAACAACTGGTGAGAATAATGTTCAAAAAAGTAAAAACACAACCCGATAAGCATAATTAACAAGCTCGCCAATATCATCTGCGCCTGCCAGCTCATTTGGCGGTAATAATCTTGATGTTTAATATTATCCAGCGCTGTGGCCAGCATATAAACACCAGGTAAATTATGATTAATCGGTGTAGTACGGGCATCATATAAACCCGCCGCCGTTGCGCCAATCAGCACCGTTTTACCGGAAAATTGTTGCAAAATGTCGCTATTTTGTTCGACAACCGCACGATAAATATCGACATAAGAATAGGTTTGATAAGGCTGTTGTTGAGCTCCACGCCAGTTCAATAAAACACGAGATTGTTTCGGTAGTTCAGTTAGGTGGTTCAACGCCAGTACTGTTGCCAAAGAGGGAATTTTCCAATCGCTAGTTTGCTGATAGATGTCATAGTAGCGTCCTACTCCGTCTAACTCTGCGCGATAATTAATGCTGCCTAGTCGCCAATACTCAGGCTCAATAGCGAATGGCAGTAGTAATGACGACTGAGCTTGAGAGTGCAATTTACCTTTAGACAAATCTTGCCAGTTAGTGAGTAATGGCGCCGCACTTTCGATGTGAGTACTACTTAGCACTAACATCGAGAAAAAGACATTAGTATAATCCGAGAGTACTTCGTTCAAATAGCTATCGGCATCCGGGCGATATATGTCTTTTTCTGAAAATAAAATATCAAAGGCAATCGCTTGAGGAGCAAAAGCCTGCAAACCTTCTATCAATTCAGCATGAACGCTACGTGGCCAAACCCAGCGTCCAGCAACTTGCATCATCTGCTCAAGACTAACGTCATCAATAGCGATAATAACAATTTGTTGATCCGCCGGCTTACTCGTTAATAAAACCTGTTGCTGACGATCAAACAAATAAAAATCTGCCCGCAAAAACCATTGCTGATAAAGCGCTACACAGCTTATTAATAATAAGCCAAGAGTTAACATGGCAATAATACGCGTTTTTTGTCTCGACGGTTTCACATCAATCTTTTTACTGATTTGTTATTACTAACTAAGCTTAATGCAAGCTGCTGATAAATCGAGCAATGACAATAATAAAATTTAAATAGTACCAACAGGAAAAAATTCAATAGGAATCTATACTTAACTAGATAATGAATATTGCTAGTTTAAGAAAGAGACCGGTAGAGACGCAAATGGAAAATATTGAGCATTTTATTGAAATAGGCATCGCCCTCTCCACCGAAAAAGATCATCAAGTACTACTGGAGAAAATTCTGCTTAGCGCCATGGAATTATCACATGCCGACGGCGGCACTATTTATTCGGTAAACGATAAACAGCAACTAGTATTTGATACCTTGATCAATAAAAGCTTAAATATTCACTGGGGCGGCACCACAGGTAAAACAATCGATATACCTGCAATTCCACTGTACGAGTATCAACAACCGAATGAATCTGCGTTAGTCTCTATCGCTGCTACCAGTGGTAAGGTCATTAATATCAAAGATGCCTATCATGTCAAAGATTATGATGTTACTGCCGCTAAAGAAATGGACAAAAAAAATGGTTACCGCACTCGTTCAGTACTGACCTTACCAATGAATAATCATGAAAATGAGCTAACCGGCGTGCTACAGCTCATCAACGCCACCGACGAAACGGGTCAAGTTATCGAGTTTAGTCATTCAGTAGAAAGATCGGTACATGCCCTTAGTTCATTAGCAGCAGTGATCATCACTAATAAACAATTGATTGACCAAATGGAAGCGCTGTTTGGTTCATTTTCTCAGTTAATCGCCTACGCCATCGATAAAAAATCCCCCTATACCGGCGGACATTGTCGACGTGTACCTGAAATTACCATGCTGCTGGCTAAAGCCTGTCACCAGATAGCACAGGGTCCCTTAGCTGAATTCAACCTTTCCGAAGAAGATTTTCACGAACTCAGTGTCGCCGCCTGGTTACATGATTGCGGTAAAGTCGCGACTCCTGAATATGTTATGGACAAAGCGACTAAGCTGGAAACGGTATTTGATCGTATTGAATTGGTGATTGCTCGTTTAGAAATCGCGGCGCTCAACATCAATCATAACCCTAAATATGACACCAATGAAAAAGCGAAACGTTTAAAACAATTAGCTGACGACAGAGAGTTTTTAATTCATGCCAATAAAGGCGGGGAGTTTTTTGACGATGATAAAATTAATCGTGTCTATCACATCGCAAAAAATTATCCAGTCACTATCAATAGCGTCACTCAGCCGGTACTCTCTGACGATGAAGTCTACAACCTGATCACTAAACGTGGCACCTTAAATGATAAAGAACGCAGGATCATTAATGGCCATATGGATGTCACTGTCGATATGCTCGAAGCGATGCCGTTCCCTAAACACTTAAAGAATGTTCCTGAATATGCCTGCGGCCATCATGAAAAAATGGATGGTACTGGTTACCCAAAAGGATTAAAGCGCCATCAAATGTCTATTCCGGCCCGCATTATGGCAATAGCAGACGTTTTTGAAGCATTAACCGCGAATGATCGCCCTTATAAACCGCCCAAAACGTTAACTGAAACTATAGCAATTATGGACCGAATGAAAGAGAATGATCATTTAGACCCTGATTTATATGATGTTTTTAAAAATGAAAAAGTTTACTTAACCTTTGCCCACCAGTTTTTAGATAAAAGTCAGATTGATATGAGCTAATGATCTTGCGTTATAGCAGCTAATTATTTCATAAATATTAAAATTATGTATACTAAACGTAAATCAACAAGGACAAAGGTGTTCAAAGAAAGAACCTAAAATACCGATTGTTAAAAGTAGGATATAAACTTGCGTAGTACCGTCATCCGGTTGTCAGTAATCGTTGCACTGATATTAACTGTGTTCCCTTATAATATGCTATCAAAGGCATTCGCTATTTCTCTTAATGCGACGATTGTTCCAGCAACAATCGTAATGCAAATAATCAGTACCTATATTCTGCTATTCGCCTACAGAAACAGCCAGTCAGAATCATTAAAGTTGTTTTGGCAGTATTTTATTTTGGCCATTTTAGGTGGTTTGGCAGCAAGTATCAGCCAAACTATGCTACCAGACGCTCGATTAACTAATGACTTTATATCGTTATTTAGTTATTTCTTCATTCTATTAGCCATTGAAACAAATCCACATTTAAATGAAACTCCCATGAATAAATACTTAAGCGGAAGAGTGCCTGCCATTTTCTTTTGCCTGGTAAGTTTCAGTTACTTTGTATTATTGCCTTATGAGTTTGCCGACAAAAATTACAGTAGTTCTCTTCCTTCGGCAATGTTTCACTTATCGATCACTGCCCTTATCTGTCTTCGCTTAGTACTCAATACCGTACGTTGTCAATCTCTTTACTGGCGAAAAATTTATGGTCTGCTGACAATAGGCGGTAGCTTTATTTTCATTGAAACCCTACTCAACTTTAACCAAGCTTATTATCATGGAAATCTGCTAAATACCACCCGCTCTATTCTGCTGTTTGTGCCTTATTTAACCTTAATATTAGCTGCGGTTGCTTCGACTCAATTAACAAAAGGTATTCAAACAGAGCGATATCCTGTTCATTCAGAGCTTTATATATTACTTCTGGTACTTTATAGCTTAGTAGTCCACTTTATAGGCATTGAATATCAACTATTCTACTTATCATCACCTTTGTGGCAGTCGGTTGTCATACTTAGCTGGGTAGCAATAGCTGTACTGTTTATTACACTAACAACAGATAAAAAACAGCGACTCTATCACACCCTTAAAAGTTCCTATCAAAAACAATTTGATCGAAGCCAACGTTTAAAAAAACTCAATAATGAACTGAGACACTCATTGCTCAACAATGAAAATAAGGCGATAGTGCATGCATCCAATAATGCAATTTTAACAACATCAACCGAAGGTGAAATTCTCTCGGCTAACCCGGCCGCGATTCAAATGTTTCAAATACTTGAACAAGACCTTATCCATAGCAATATTAAGCAGTTATTTAGTCATGAAGATAAGATGCATTTCTTTTTTGATTTTAAAAGTAATGTTTATGCCCTACAGCGTAAAGAACAAGGGGTATCGGTAGAGTCTACTGCCATTCGCTCCGATCACAGTGACTTTCCAGTACAGGTAGAGTTACATTGGGCAGAACGCGAAGACAACGCACTAATAGTCGTTACCTTCATTAATTTAACCGCTAGAAAGCTGGCAGAGAAACAAGCACTCGAGTTAAAAGACAAATTTATTGCTAATATTTCTCATGAATTTAGGACCCCATTAACCATTATTAATGGCATCCTCGATCGTTATCTAAAAAAATCAACGACTCAAGATGAAAGCCAAGAGTTGACTACGGCAAAACGCAACGGCTTAAGATTAGTGCGCATGGTCGAGCAATTGCTTGAACTTTCGAGGTTAAGTGATAACCCTGAGTTATCGATCGCTAGCTATCGTTTAAAAACGCTTATGACCATGCCATGCGACTCTTTCGATCGCTTAGCGAAGCAAAGTCAGTTATCTTTTACTGTCAATATCCCTGATGATTTATGGCTAGAGTGTGATGCTCAGGCATTTGAAAAAATTATCTTTAACCTGCTCGCCAATGCAATAAAGTACACCCCCGCGGGAGGAAAAATAAGCGTTAGTGCTTACCTAGAACAAGAAACTATTATCTTAGATGTTATAGATACTGGAATCGGCATAGATAAAAACTCACAAGCTAAAATATTTGAACGTTTTCAACGGGCAGAAGATCAAAAAAACAAAGCAATATTTGGTGTCGGGATTGGCCTTTCACTGGTCAATGAACTGGTAAAAGCCCATCATTGGCGCATCAATCTTGTGAGCGAATATAATCAAGGTAGTAAATTTAGTTTATCTATCCCCGCTGCAAAAGCATTATCATTGGAAGAGCACTTACCTCACAGTGTTTCTGAAGAGGAACTGTCTTCGCTGATCGTTGAGCAAAATAGTCAGCCAAAAAACACTCAGCCTCATTCACAACAAGTAGTACTAGTGATAGAAGATAATGTTGATATGCAAAGCCATATTAAACAAGTGATAGAACAGCAACATCACTGTCTGCTCGCCAGCAGTGGCGAATTAGGTTTATCATTAGCACAAGAATACCTACCAGATCTGATCGTCTGTGACATTATGCTCACAGGTATTGACGGATTTGCCGTATTACAGCAGTTAAAAGAAAATGAATTAACTTCACATATTCCGGTGATTCTATTAACCGCTCGCTCAGACTTAGACAGCCGATTACAAGGACTTAATTTACATGCAGATGACTATTTAAGTAAACCTTTTAACCAGCAAGAATTATTAGTACGAATTGCAAATTTAATGGCAACAAGAAAACAACTGCAGAATAGCTACCTCAAGCAATTTAACGAGAAACAAACCAGTAAACGTAAGGATGCCAGCCACGAGAAAGTTGCCAGCCTGACTACAGAGCAATCACTAGAATCTCTTGATGAAAAATTTCTGACTAATTTAGAAAACGCCATCGCGAAAAAATATACAGAACCTGAGTTAGGTATATCCGATCTGGCCAGTGATATGGCAATCAGCGAACGACAGTTACAACGAAAAATTAAAGTGCTACTGGGAACTACCCCAAATAACTTTATAAAAGAATTTCGTTTGAAAAAAGCCCAAGAGTTATTAAGAAGTGGCGCTCAAATTGGCCGTATAGCCTTAGATGTAGGCTTTTCCTCACAAACATACTTCGGCCGTTGTTTTAAAGAAAGCTTTGACTGTACACCAAAACAATACCAACAGAAATTTATTTGATAAATGCCGCAATCAGTAATCCATTCGTAGAGGATTTATGACGCCTAAGCTAGTCACCCGATCTTATCAGGATCTTTTGTTGTAGCTCCGCCAAATCTGCGGCTTGCAGGATATCGATATAATTAAACGGCTGCTCTTTCGGTTCATACAAGCCTAACCAAAAGATATCACTATTATGTTTAACCATCTGTAGCGCCTTTTCAATCAGCACACTAATTTGATCCCAAGACATATCTACTGGCTGTTCCCGGTTAAAGGGATAAAATGAATAAGCAATACTGACGTTAGTCGACGCGTCGTTAAAACGATGAATAAGTCGACGGCTCAATTCCACAACATTGTTTTCTTTTTCATAACCAATGATGGCAAAGGTATCGTCTGACCAACGAATAACTAAGTCATCACTATCCCGACTATAAAGCAGTAGATCAGTAACATTCATTAGCTGACTATTATTGATCGATTCAATGTCATTTATTTGTATCATTAAAATATACAGCCGTGGCAATATATTACGTTGTACAGGTAGCAAATTCTGGTGAATTTGATTCATCAGCTGGCTAGCCTGTTCGATATAAATGTCCAAATATCGTCGGCTTTTTACTCCCGTTACTTTGTCTGTTGTTGCCGCAAGTTCCAGTTTCTTATTTACCTGCTCCAGCTCAACATTTTTTGCTAAGTAATCTTGAGTTTTTTCTTTAACCTGACGTTGCAGATCTTCTTTATGCTTTTGTTCAGTGATCAACTTTTTATTGAGCATGCGCGAATAACTCAATAAGGCGAATGCAACGAGGCAAGCATAAACCATATAAGCCCACCAAGTTCGCCATGGTGCGGGTTCCATCACAATATTCAGTTGATAGGGCTCGCTCCAGATATCGTCACTATTGCCAGCGATAACCTGTAACCTATAGTTACCTTCAGGCAAGTTAGTATAAGTAGCTCGACGCTGCTGGCCGGCATCAATCCACTGTTCTTGAGAACCGAGTAACCGATATTTATAACGGGTTGATTCGGGTGCCGCATAATTAAGCCCGACATATTCAAACGAAATAATCTGGTCTTTGTAGGATAACTGCAACGATTCTAGCTTGGTAAGCGGTTGCTCAAAGCGCATCGGCTCATTAAGATTAAAAATATTGGTTAATCTCACTAAAGGTGCCTGTCGAGGCTTAGTAATGCGGTCTGGATTAATACTAACAAAGCCTTTCGCACTACCAAAGTAAAGCGTATTATCTAGGCTGTTAAAGACCGCACCATGGTTATACTCTAAATCTCTTAAACCATGGCTGGTATCAAAATGTTTAAAGCGCTGAGTGGTTAATGAATAGCGAGAAATTCCCTTATTAGAACTAAACCAAATATTGCCCTCTCCATCTTCACTAATGCCATAAGCCGTGCGGCTTTTCATGCCATTTTTAACGTCCAGATGTTTAAAGCGATAATGATTATTTAATCTATCTTCACTAGATAAAACATTAAATCCAGCAGACTGAGTCGCCACCCATAAATCATCACGACTGTCTAAAAACAAATACCAGGCTAAATCGCTACTCAAACTTTGATTATCGGTGGCCTGATGTTGAATATGAACAAAAGTTTCTGACTGAGGATCAAATTTATTGATCCCTGCACCATATGCCGCCAGCCAAATATTACCTTGCTTGTCTTCTATGATCTGTAAAATATGATTTGTGCTTGGTCCCTTATTATTAATCGGACTTTGCGCAGTATAACGGCGAAATGTACCATCACTGTTAAATCGATTTAACCCGTTATGATAGGTAGAAACCCATAAATTACCTCGCTTATCTTTTAAAATATCAGTAATACTATTTGCTGAGATCGAAGACTCATCTAAACTACTATGGTGATAGCGTTTGATCGTATTAGTTAGCAGGTTCACTCGATATAACCCAGATGTTCGAGTACCGACCCACAAATAATCACCTTCGGCCAATAAACTCACCACCCGCAATTCTTTAAATGCCTCATTAACTGGCAACGGTTGAATTTCATTAGATGACAGCAATAACTGGTACAAGCCACCACTATAGGTACTAAAATACAATTTTTGACTATCTGATTGGGCAAAGCCGCTGATATTATTACTTTTAAGTTGTGAATGTGTTTGCGCACTGTATTGATTAAACGTCGTCATATAAGGGTTCCAACGATCAACACCAGCAAAGGTCCCTATCCACATCATTTGGTTACGGTCTTCAAAAAATGTTAATACAAAGTCACTTTTTAAACTTAATGGATTTGCTACCGAATGATGATAACGCCAGAAGTTATCTTTGCTTTCATTATATATTGATAAGCCCTTATCTGTTGCTACCCATATTTTTTCATTACTATCTTGATAGATACTTTCTATAGTATTGCTGGCAACGGAGTTATCGTTATTACTATCATATTGATACTGAACGGTATGATGTGTATCTGGATGGTATTTTACCAGGCCATTTTCAACGGTGCCGATCCAGACATAACCTTGATGATCTTGATATAAGAAGTTGATGAGCTTAGTTAGCTTAAAAGTATCCTGATCTTGCTGAAACTTTATCTGCTTAATAAAGTTACCTGCTAAATCAAAAACGGAAATCCCACCGCCATTGGTACCTACCCAAATGGTACCATCGTTAGTCTCTAATAACCCTTGCACCATGTTATTGGTCAAACTCTTTGGGTTACCAAGTTGCTGCTTAATTTGTATGCTCTGCCACTGACCATCTACAAATTGTAGTATTGTTAAGCCATTTTCAGTGCCCACCCAGATTTTTCCTTCGCTATCTTCGAGAATTTCATTAACACTATTATCAGTTAACGCTGTATCAAGTGTTTTGGTGGTAAAATGTCTGAAATCGTGGGTGTTTTCTTGAAATAAATTTAGGCCACCACCGCGAGTTGCCACCCATAAATGGTTATTTCGATCAACCAGTAAACGGCTGATCACATCAGAGCCTAAAGACGATGGCACACTTGCATCATGATGATAACTGACAAATTGATGCCCATCGAAACGATGTAAACCTTCTTGTGAACCAAACCACATAAAACCATGATGATCTTGGGCAATAGCGCGAATAAACTGATATGACAAAGGGTTGTCGAGCGGAAATGAACTCAGTAAGTTTAATTCCTGAGCTGAAGGTTTAAAAGTTAAAGTTAAAAATAAGAAAAAGAATAGCGTTTTAATCACAAAAGTTCACTACAGATCGGAAAATATAGCTACTACCTTAGCGCATAAGGTAGTAGCTTTATAGATTTATTGCTGTTCAACCCAGTTGTTAACCGCAATAGGCTCTGCGCTGTTAAATTCAACGCTGTTTTTCCAGATTAAGCCACCATCCGTGTCTAAGCTGTTTTTCCAGATTAAGCCACCATCCGTGTCTAAGCTGTTTTTCCAGATCAAACCGCCATCGGTACCTAAACTATTTTTCCAGATCAAGCCGCCATCAACGCCAACGCTGTTTTTCCAAATTAAACCACCATCTGTACCTAAACTATTTTTCCAGATTAAACCGCCATCTGTACCCAGGTTATTTTTCCAGATTAAACCGCCGTCACTATCTAGTTCATCAGAAACACTCCACTGATAAAGGTTAGACATACCCTCGATAAAAAAGTTACCTTGTTCATCAACATTTGCCGGACCATAATAATGGGCTGTACCTGCTAAATCTTGGGCTATATCCATATTCACGTTAGCGCAGTCCAGTGATGTACTGTTAAGGGTATTGGCAACATTGATCACACCAGCTCCTTGCTGGAAGACACTATAAGCCAATTCTCCCGAGCTATTCATTGCCATCTGAGCATTCTCCACTAAACGGCATTTAACATCATCCGGTGTTAACAATGGATCTTGGTTTAGCATTAATGCAACCACACCGGAAACAACAGCGGCAGCTTGAGATGTTCCAGACATTTCAAAATAGCGACCACCATCATGGAACTCAGGATGTTCGGTTACAATTTGTGAATCTAATGCCATTAGTCCAGATAAATGTCCGCCAGGCGCCAAAATTTCTGGTTTTACAAAACTTTCAACCGTTGGCCCAGCCGAACTAAAGGTAGCCAACCTATCATCTTCAAAATAAGACTTTGAATAGCTATCTGTCATAGCACCAACAGTAATAATGTAAGGGACATTACCAGGCACACCTATCGACATAGGATCTGGCCCCTTGTTACCCGCAGAAGCAACGACTACAATACCTGCCTGCCAAGCTTTCATTACCGCTTGATTCAACGGATCATCCCAATAATAAGAGCGAACAGGTCCACTAAATGACATATTCAGTACTCTAAGGTTAATTTGATCTTTTACCTGAATAGCCCAGTCAATGCCTCGAATTACATCAGCATAAGTTGCCTTGCCTTCGCCATCAAATGCTTTAATTCCCACTAACGAAGCATTCGGCGCAACACCATAAATTTTACCGTAAGCATCATAGTCACTGTTTACCGCAATACTAGCAACATGAGTACCATGACCACTTTCTTCACCACCATAGTTGCTAAGGCTATTATTGATAGCGTCGTATGTACCCCAAAATTTGTCACGTCCGTATAGATCACTCGATAAACCTGATAACTGCTCTAATCCAGTATCAAGAAAACCGATAGTAATATTGTCACCAAAATTAGCAGCTGCATGAGCACCATCAGCGCTAATATAATCGACTACATCTGAAGTAGGCTGCCATTTACGACGCCCCCAGCCTTTACCGGATAAAGACACTTTATGGTTGCGCGTCACTTTTACATCTTGCTGGCGATTAAGCTGCGCTAATTCTTCGGCGTTCAGCTCAACAGCTAAGGCATTAATAACAGGTAAAATATGAGATGGCTTGATATTTTGTTGTGCAAAATTTTCTCTTAATACTGATAAATTTTCCGCACTAACAATATACGACTGTCTTTGTTCTTCGCTATCTGGAGTTTGATTAGATTGCTGAACACCAACAGAGATCCCTATTATCGCAAATAGCGACAATGAAATGGTGATTTTCTTCAACGGACTGAACAACATAAAGCTCCCCTTTGCTCTTTACATTTATACAACTTATTAAAAACATTAGGGCTATACTTAAAACACACCAGAATTTTGGTATTTAAAGTGGTATATTCTTGTTAATAAATAGTTACATTTTACAACGTTCGATAGCTAAACATATCGATGATAACCGTTAGCTGTCAACTATTTTTAGCGATAATGCCACACCACTTGTACTTTAACTAAACCCTAAAATTAAAATATTTAGCGTCTTAATCGGCCAAATATTCCGGTGATATTATTGATAATTAAGCACAATTATTTTAATCACCTAACTTGTATCTAAAATCGCTGCTCTTTATTGACTTAGTTTTTTTAACTAGCCCAAAATGAGTCACAATACTCATGCTATTGAGAAACATTAAGCGAATTGTTGTTATTGTTACGCTTATCCGATCTACTTTTGCAGCAATTAAATATTGCAATAACAGCTAATTTAAATTGACTTTTTCTTCAATGATAAAGCTCAACCTATTCATGAAAACAACAGGCTAAATTACTCCTACCCTTGATGGTACTTGTTTGTTTTTTATTCCCTAGCAATATCACGACATTTTTTCATACAAAAACGACAACAATTAGAAATCAATATAAATAACAAAAAGTTAAAATTTTCACGTCGTCGGAAAATAACTAAAAAGCGACATCTAGATAATCGCAAGTCACAGTAAAAACAAATGATAAAACTAAGCTAACACCGAAGTTCAAAAATAAACATCAAGACGCTCACTTAGTGATAATAAACATGACTTTTCACCTCTATCTAGTGAATGATGATGAGCATTATTCATCCGCAATCCCGTAGGTTAATACTTAAAAGCGAAAACAGCACAAAACGATAGAAATAGCGATTAAGTTATTGATAACCATTGAATGATGAAAATTTGCCATAAAAAAAAGCCCATCCTTTAAAAAAGATTAGGCTTTGTGAGTATAGCTTTGAAACCGTTACATATTCGGGTAATTAGGCCCGCCAGCTCCTTCTGGTGTCACCCAGGTAATATTTTGACTAGGATCTTTAATGTCACAGGTTTTACAGTGAATACAGTTTTGTGAGTTAATAACAAACTTCTGCCCTTCTTCACTTTCTTCTACTTCATAGACTCCAGCAGGACAATAACGCTGTGCAGGTTCAGCATATTTAGGCATATTCACCGTTAACGGGATAGTGCTATCAGCAAGTTTTAAATGACAAGGTTGCTCTTCTTCATGATTAGTATTTGATAAAAACACAGACGATAACTTATCAAAACTTAACTTATTATCTGGTTTAGGATAATTAATGACTAGGCATTCAGAAGCAAGCTTTAACTGTTCATGATCTAAAGAATCATCCTTAAAGTTAACCGGTAACTTACCGCCAAAGAAGTTTTGATCTAAGGTATTAAATACACCACCCCAGAAAGTACCAAACTTATGCATTGCCGGGCCAAAATTACGAGTATTATATAACTCGTCATATAACCACGAGTTTTGATAGTTTTCACTATAGCTAGAAAGATCGTTACCGCCTTCATCACCTGATGCAAGTGCAGAAAAAATACTTTCTGCTGCTAACATGCCAGATTTCATCGCGGTATGATTACCTTTGATCTTGGCAAAGTTAATCGTACCAGCATCACACCCCACTAAAACACCGCCTGGCATCGTCATCTTAGGTAGTGAATTAAAACCACCTTTTGCCATCGCTCGGGCACCGTAAGAAACTCGCTTACCGCCTGCTAAATACTGTGCAATTTTAGGATGATGTTTGTAACGTTGGAATTCATCAAACGGACTTAAATGTGGATTACTGTAATTTAAATCAATAATTAAGCCGACAAAGACCTGATTGTTTTCAGCATGGTATAAATAACCACCACCATTGGTGTTTTTATCGAGCGGCCAGCCAGCGGTATGAACCACTAAGCCTTCTTGATGCTTATCAGGGTCAATATCCCAGATCTCTTTAAAACCTATACCATAATGCTGCGGCGAACTGTCTTTATCCAGTGCAAATTTAGCAATAAGTTCTTTACCTAAGTGACCGCGGCAACCTTCAGCAAATACCGTATATTTAGCTTTTAGCTCCATTCCTGGTACATAAGAATCTTTCGGATTACCTTCGGTATCTAATCCCATATCACCGGTTAAAATCCCTGCAACACTACCATCTTCATTATAAAGAACTTCTTGGGCTGGAAAGCCTGGGAAAATTTCAACGCCTAATTGTTCTGCCTGTTCGGCTAACCAACGGCACATATTCCCCATGCTAGTAATGTAATTACCTTCGTTATGCATGGTTTTTGGCACGCTGAAATTTGGTAATTTAATCGCGCTCTCAGCACCATTAAATAAATAAATATCATCATTTTTTACGGCTGTTTTTAACGGTGCGCCTTTTTCCTGCCAGTCCGGAAACAACTCATTCAATGCTCTAGGCTCAAAAACCGCGCCAGATAATATATGAGCACCAACCTCAGAGCCTTTTTCAACAACGCAAACCATCAGCTCTTGTTCTTTTTCTTGTGCCAGTTGCATTAAACGGCATGCCGTAGATAATCCAGCGGGACCAGCCCCAACGATCACTACGTCAAATTCCATCGATTCGCGTTCCATAATTTCCCCCAAAATTGTTTCACTATTGAATTTCAAACGCACGTTTGATTTTCAAACACCTGTTTGATAATATCATACCTCTAGAATTTTCGTCAGTAAATACTATGCTGTAAAAGACCATTTACTGATCTAAAACATATTCGCTCATTTCCAGACAAACTTTACGTTGACGTATACGTTATCTAGCAGTAGTCTTTGAGCCAATAATGACGTCTGACCTTGGACTAAGGGTAGACTTAAAATTACAACAAGCATAATTAGAGGCAACGATGAAAGTATTAGTACCCATCAAACGTGTCATCGACTATAACGTCAAAGTTCGCGTTAAAGCTGACAACAGCAATGTTGACTTAGCGAACGTAAAAATGGCTATCAACCCATTTTGTGAAATTGCAGTAGAAGAAGCAGTCAGATTAAAAGAAGCGGGTACCGCAACAGAAGTTATCGCTGTATCTATCGGTGATAAAGCGTGTCAGGAGCAACTACGTACTGCATTAGCATTAGGTGCAGACCGTGCCATTCAAATCGATACGGATCAAAACTTAGATTCTCTGCACGTAGCAAAATTATTACAAAAAGTCGTAGAAGAAGAGCAGCCGCAGTTAGTTATTTTAGGTAAGCAATCAATTGATAGCGATAATAACCAAACCGGTCAAATGCTGGCTGCGCTAACTGGCATGCCACAAGGCACATTTGCTTCAGAAGTTAAAGTAGATGGCGATAAAGTTAACGTTACTCGTGAAGTCGACGGCGGTTTACAAACATTAGCGTTAAGTTTACCTGCAATTGTCACTACCGACTTACGTCTAAATGAACCACGCTATGCCTCATTACCTAATATCATGAAAGCTAAACGCAAACCATTAGATGTTAAAGCAGCAGCTGATTTTGGTATTGATTTATCACCTCGTTCAACGTTAATCAAGGTCACACCTCCTGCTGAGCGTCAAGCTGGCATTGTAGTAGAAACTGTAGATGAGTTAGTTGAAAAATTGAAAAATGAAGCGAAGGTGATCTCATGAGCATTTTAGTATTTGCCGAACACGACAATAACGAATTAAAAGCGGATACCCTAAAAACAGTTGCTGCAGCACAAGCGATTGGTGGTGATATTGATCTATTAGTTGCAGGCGAAAACTGCAGTGCTGTTGTAGAACAAGCAGCAAAGGTTAACGGCATCAACAAAGTATTAGTAGCAGACAATACAGCTTATCAACACCAGTTAGCCGAAAATATCAGTTTATTAGTGACAGAACTGGCGAGCGATTATGACCACATCATCGCGACTGCATTAACTACTGGTAAAAACTTTATGCCACGTGTTGCGGCATTATTAGATGTTGCGCAAATCTCAGATATTATTGCGGTTGAATCTGCTGATACTTTTGTTCGTCCTATTTATGCCGGTAACGCCATTGCTACGGTTCAAAGTTTAGACAGCAAAAAAGTGATCACTGTGCGTGCCACAGCATTTGATGCAGTAGCAACAGATGGTAATGCTGAAATTGTTAACTTGGATAAAGCAACAGATGCTGGTACATCTAGCCATGTCAGTGATGAATTAACCGTATCTGAACGCCCAGATCTTGGCGCTGCTAGCGTAGTAATATCAGGTGGCCGCGGTATGCAAAACGGTGAAAACTTCAAACTATTAGAAGGTATCGCTGATAAGCTAGGTGCTGCTATCGGTGCATCACGTGCCGCAGTAGATGCTGGTTTTGTACCAAATGATATGCAAGTAGGACAAACAGGTAAAATTGTTGCTCCTGACTTATATATTGCTGTCGGTATTTCCGGTGCTATCCAACATTTAGCCGGCATGAAAGACTCTAAGATCATCGTTGCAATTAATAAAGATGCTGAAGCTCCGATTTTCCAAGTTGCAGATTACGGTATCGTCGCAGACTTATTTGATGTCTTACCTGAGTTTGAAGCAAAACTTTAACGACAAATAAGACCAAGCGATAAAAAACCAGCCTTAAGGCTGGTTTTTTTTATTATATTATTTATTATAGCTCGGTTATCCATTGATATTGAGTGTCATTATGTCTTGGCAAAATCAACTGTCCAACCTAGTCTACTCCACTGATAAAGGTCGAATTAAAGAAGAAAAAGCTGCTAGCATTACGCCAAGTGACGGCGTTGCTAAAGTACGCCGAGAAACTAAAGGCAGAAAAGGCAAAGGGGTTATAGTGATCAGTGGTTTAGGACTAGATGCAAAAGCATTAAAAAATTTAGCCAGTAAACTGAAAAAAAGCTGTGGTACCGGCGGTAGCGTCGTAGATGAGACCATAGAAATACAAGGCGATAAGCGAGATGTTATTAAAAGTATTCTGGAAAAAGAAGGCTTTAAAGTAAAGTTTATCGGCGGTTAACAAATAATAAGAGAACTTGAATGAGCACTATCCAACCCTGTGATTTATCCATTTTACTGATCGAGCCTTCTGATACCCAAAGTAAGATCATCATCAATCAACTAAAAAGCCATGAAATAACTCAAGTCAAACTTGCTAAGAACCTTGAACAAGCCGAAGAAATTATCGCTCGTCAGCATTATGATCTTATCGCCAGTGCCATGTATTACCAAGACGGCACCGCACTAGATTTATTAAAGAAAATCAAAAACTCTGATCGTAATCAAGAGTCTGCATTTATGTTAGTTTCCAGTGAATATAAGCGAGAGAGTCTGGAAGAATTTAAACAATCCGGTGTGGTTGCTATTTTACCCAAACCTTTCACGACTGAGCACTTACACGCAGCCATTAATAATACGATCGATTTATTATCAGCAGATGAAATGGAGCTGGAGTATTTTGATGTCCATGAAATTCGCGTATTGTTAGTTGATGACAGTAGGCTAGCAAGGAATCATATCCGCCGAGTACTAAACAACCTCGGATTGCTGAAAGTGACAGAAGCAGAAGACGGCCAGCAAGCGATTAATATTTTAAATGAGCAAATGTTCGATTTAATCGTCACTGATTTTAATATGCCGGAATTAGACGGCAGAGAATTGACGAAATATGTTCGCCAACAAAGTCAGCAATCACATTTGCCCATTTTAATGGTCACCAGTGAAAGCAACGATACTCACTTAGCTAATATTGAGCAAGATGGCGTTAATGCCTTATGTGATAAGCCATTTGAACCTCAATACGTTAAGAAAATTCTCTATAAATTGCTTGAGCATTAAATTAAACCCAATATTAACTAACGGCGTATGATGTTATCACTTAATACCATACGCCCTGAGTTTCATTGCAATTTTGTTATGCGACACCTTTAGTCGCTCAGCTAACTTTCTGGTGGTTGGGTAATAGGGATATAACTGCTCAAGTAAACGACGCTCAAAGTTTGCCTGAGCACTGGCCCAATCTTCAATCTCCTGCTCATTCATCGTCGTTAATAAACCGGGATCATTACTATCAAATAATACGGTTTGCACCTGAGCCGCAGAAATTTTACTGCCTTCATTTAACGCTATTAAGCGAAAAATAACATTTTCTAACTGACGAATATTACCAGGCCAGTGAAAAGTAGTTAGTATCGTCATCGCCTCATGGCTAACGGACGGTGGTGTCAGTTTAAACTGTCTGGCCGCATTAAGAACAAAATGCTCGACCAGCAAAGTGATATCCTCGGCTCTATCTTTTAATGCGGGTAGCTCCAATCTTAAAACATTTAGCCGATAATAAAGATCTTCACGAAATTTTTGTTGTTCAATCAATTCGTTAAAGTGCTGATGACTGGCACTGATAATTTTGACATCTGCGGTAAACTCTTTTGTACCACCAACTTTACGATATTTAAAATCTTGCAAAAAGCGCAACAGTTTAGCCTGTAAATACGGCGACATTTCGGCTATTTCATCGAGAAATACACTGCCCCCCTGCGCCAATTCAAATAAACCAGGTTTACCACCTTTGCTTGCTCCGGTAAATGCGCCACTCTCGTAGCCAAATAATTCACTCTCGAGCAAGTGTTCAGGTAACGCCGCACAGTTAATAGTTAAGAATGGGGCTTCCTTACGTTCGCTTAACTGATGTAAAGCTCGCGCGATTAATTCTTTACCTGTACCGGTATCACCACAAATCAATACCGGTAAGTCTAACTCAGCAAAACGTTGCACTTGTGACAATACCAGCTTAATTTTTTTTGAGTGTCCAATAATTGATTGCAAAGCATCATGTGGAGAAGATTGCATCAAACTCAACTGACGACCGACTTTATGCATTGAACGTAAACTAACCACAGCTCCTGAAATTTTCTGCTCAGAAACCACCGGATTAATATCCGCAATAAATGGTTGATGAATAAAGTTAACCGACAAGCTAATTTCATTTAGCTGAAGCAATTGCGATAAGGGTACATCAATATAATGAGTAATCGGCTGATCCACTAATGATTGTTTGTCATTTTGTAGCAAACTATCAGCAGCAGAATTACTTGCGAGAATGATCCCTTGCTCATCTATATCTAAAATAGGATCTGGAATACGGTTTAATAACGTATGGAGATGATTTTCCCGCTGTTCAGCTGGCATCTGTACAATTTCTTCACAACCTAAAAAACCATCGATATGGCGGAGTGACTGCTCAACTTCAGCTAAAGATACATGAACTCTTTCTATATGGACAAAAGTAAAATGAGCCTCAACTTCAATACTTTTTAAGTTCCAAGACTTAGAAGCAAAGATTGCCAAAATTTCCTGACTGATACCGATACGATCAGTAGATTCTACCTTTATTTTCATGCCTGCCCTTTTGTACCAAAAAAGTTACATCGTAATAATTACATTACATCACATTTTTACTATAATTTACAATAAGTTAATTTACATTTATTTGCTTTATATTTTACTTAAAAAAATCATGTAATATTTTTATGACAACCACTAACAAATA
Source organism: Thalassotalea insulae (assembly GCF_030161395.1). Taxonomy (NCBI): domain Bacteria; kingdom Pseudomonadati; phylum Pseudomonadota; class Gammaproteobacteria; order Alteromonadales; family Colwelliaceae; genus Thalassotalea; species Thalassotalea insulae. The sequence continues at coordinate 3,622,833 of NZ_BSST01000001.1, read as the reverse complement.
AAACGCCAAAAAATCACATAAACAATTGAAATTAAAGGAATAAATATAATTGGAGTAAATATTGCTATAGAAGAACAATAACGATGATAATAACTATATTGAATAAAGAGAGAACAGAATGGCAGAGAGTAAGTTTATTGAAACCCAGGCGATTCATTCAGGTCGGATCAATGATGAGCAGTTTGGCTCATTAGCCACTCCATTATATCAAACATCCACTTTTATTTTTGATAGTGCTGAGCAAGGCGCACAGCGCTTTGCAGGAGAAGCAGAGGGCTTCATCTATACCCGCCTTGGCAACCCTACTACTCGTCAACTTGAAATGCGTGTCGCCGCAATGGAAGGTATGGAAGATGGTGCTGCAACCGCAACTGGCATGGCAGCAGTTTCCGGTGCATTACTCGCCAACTTAGCGGCTGGCGATCATGTTATTTCATCCAAAGCCATTTATGGTTGCTCATTTGCTCTTATTAGCCATATGCTGACTAAATTTGGCATTGAAGTGAGCTTTGTTGATATGTCAGAGCCTGAAAATATTACTAAAGCAATTAAAGAAAATACCAAAGTAGTATTTTTAGAAAGTCCTATCAACCCAAATTTAGAAGTGCTGGATCTAGAAAAAATCTTAGCCATCACTCAGCAACACCAGCTTATTTCAATTGTCGATAATACCTTTATGACACCAGTATTGCAGCAACCAGCCAAAATGGGGGCAGACATTATCATTCACAGTGCCACTAAATATTTAAACGGCCATGGTGATGTCGTTGCCGGTATTATTTGCGGCAGTAAAGAGATGATTGAGCATATTAAACTTACCGCACTTAAGGACATCGGCGGCACGATGAGTCCACATGATGCTTGGTTGATTTTACGCGGATTAAAAACATTGCATTTGCGGGTTGAACGTCACTGCCAAAATGCTCAACTTGTTGCAGAATTTTTAGAGTCACACCCGAAAGTGGCTAAAGTTTACTATCCTGGCCTGAAATCTCATAGCGGTTATCAATATATTGGTAAACAAATGAAAGCTGCTGGAGGGGTTATTGCGTTTGAATTACATACCGACTTACAAGGCGGTGCAGACTTTATCAACCGAATGAAGCTATTTTCAATTGCCGTCAGTTTAGGTGATGCAGAGTCCTTAATTCAGCATCCCGCTTCGATGACGCATTCACCTTATAGTGATGAAGAACGCCGAGCTGCCGGGATCAGTGACAGTCTGATCCGTATTTCAGCGGGCCTTGAAAATGTTAGCGACTTAATCGCTGATCTAAAACAGTCGTTAGATGCGATTGAAGATAGTGCCCAACAAGTCGCTTAATTTTACCTAAGCTTGTAAATTATAACTGCGCTAAAACTGTTTTTAGCGCAGGCATTAATTTTTCCTTTAATACTGCTAACTCCGCGTCACTATAAGGCTGCATTGGATATTCTCCCCAAATGGGCTTAGGCCAAGCCTTATCATTACTAAAACGAACAATATGATGAATATGCAATTGCGGACAAACATTGCCTAATGCCGCAACATTCATTTTATCACCATTAAACAGCTGCATTAATACTTCACTAAGCATACTAGATTCATTTAACAACTGTTGCTGCTCTGACCAATCTAGCTGGTAGGTATCCTTAATACCTTCTACCTTAGGCACTAAGACAAACCAAGGATACTGGTTATCATTCATTAGCAATAATTTAGATAACGGAAAGTCCAGTAGCTCAATACAATCCCGTTGTAGTAATTGATGTAACGTAAATGACGTACTCATTATCGTCCCTTCTTCGGTTTATTTTTTCGACCACGGCCACGTGCTTGTTTTTTAGCTTCACGCTCCGCTATTTTTTTCGCTTCTAACTCAGCAAAATAGACTTGTTCCTGCTCAATCATACTTGGCGTTTCAAACGTCAAACCACCAAGTGTTTTATCCCGGATCTCATTAATTAAAATGGCAGAAGCCTTATGAAAATCAACCTGCCCACCGCTTTTTACACAACTTCTGCGGCGACCAATGTCTTCGATTAGTTCTACTTCTCGCTCCGGCATATCAACTAAATCATAGCGCTGTTGCAAACGCATTGGATAATGTTCTAAGAGATATTCAGCGGCAAAACAGGCGATATCATCATGGTCATAAGCAGTATCCTTTACCGCGCTGGTAATAGCCAAGCGGTAGCCGCTATTTTCATTAACAATCTTAGGCCACAACATCCCCGGCGTGTCATATAAATATAAGCCATCTTCTAAACGGATCCTTTGCTGACCTTTGGTTACCGCAGGCTCATTACCTACTTTAGCTTTTGCCTTACCGACTAAGGTATTTAATAGCGTCGACTTACCAACATTGGGTATTCCCATGATCACAGCATTAATTTGTTTACCTGTTTCATCTTTATTAGGAACTAACTGTCGAATAAGGGCCGGAATAGTTTTAGCAATACTTGGATTTTCTGTAGTGAGCGCAATCGCTTTAACATTTTGCTGAGCTTGTAAATAATCTAACCAAACCTTAGTTTGTTCTGCATCAGCCAAGTCACTTTTATTAAGAATTTTAATTAACGGTTTATCTCCTCTGATCTCAGTGATCATCGGGTTTTCGCTACTAAAAGGCAGACGAGCATCGCATACTTCAATCACCACATCGATTTGCGGGAGAATTTCTTTTATTTCTTTTTGGGCTTTATGCATATGCCCAGGAAACCAGTTAATTGCCATAAAAAACACACGATTTTGTTATATCGTTAAATTTTATCAAGTTATGACGCTTTCGCCTATCAAATATCAATTTCTTTACGAAAGTGGGTCATAAACACTCGATCTATCTAGAAAAACAAGTTAAAAGTTGATTTTGTTCGTTTTTTGACCATTACTTATATTAGATCATGTAAATAACTAAACTTAACAATAATTTATATTATTATAACGATGAGAAGACGAAAGCAGCCACATATAGTTGAAAAAGATGCAGGTGTTGATATGACGCCTATGCTTGATATCGTCTTCATCTTATTAATATTTTTTATCGTCACCACTTCTTTTGTTAAAGAGAGCGGCTTTCTGGTAAAAAAATCAGAATCAAGTAAAGCCAGTAAAGCTAAATCCGATAACATCATGATCCATATCGATGAAAATAATATTATTTACTTTAATACCAAACCCGTTGATATCGAACGGCTACCAGCAAGAGTTGAATATTTTCTCGCAAATCACCCAGCCAAAAACATTATTTTCAGACCACATGAAAATACCAACTATCAAAAAGTGGTTGAAGTATTAGATGAACTCAAACAATTTGATAAGCTTAAAATCACTATGGGGTTATATAAACCTTAACGACCATGAATCTAATGCGATTGAACTTCCACACCAAGCTAAAACAGAGGTCTACGCCAATGAAACATTTGCTAGTCATCGCTGGGTTGTTAATTACTAGCCCGTCTGTTTTAGCCGATCCGCAAAATTTTCTAATCACCAGACATAAAGACTCTTCAGCGTTAAAACCTTGCGTTGATAAAATCACCAAAGCTTACCAATTGTTAAGCATTAATTTTACACTGAAAGAATATCCTGGAAGAAGAAGCCTCTATATGGCGAACTCAGGTAAAGCTGACGCTGAATTATGCCGGATCAGTCTTATTGAACGACGATACAAAAACTTACTTAGAGTTGAGCCAGCAATACATCACCTCGCTTTTCATGCTATCACCCAAAAAGGAAATAAGCACTTAGAAAAGATAGCTGACTTAAAAGGCTTACGAGTAGGCAGCATCAGGGGCATGATGGCTGCCGAATTAGTCTTTGAATATCAAAATGTTCGTTATGAAAATAAGGTAGAGCAGAGCGTAAGACTACTCGAAAATGATCTTGTAGATGTATTAGTGCTTGCCATGCCAGATATTAACCAGTTAGTGATCGATGGTCGGCTCAGTAATAAATTTATCCACCCAACCCCACTTTATCAATTTGATCTTTACCATTACATTCATGCACGACATAAAGACAAACTTGCACTATTTAATCAAACATTCCAAAAGCTAACAGATAAAAATGACTACCTTACCGATGACTAGTTAAGAATGTTAATAAATTTTAAAGAACTTTTACGCACATGAGTGCTTAAACGCCAGAAAGTAAAAAGCCCGACACTTTCGTATCGGGCTTTTGACGTACAGGATGTACTAATGTCGAGCTGCCATGGATGGCAAGGAACGACCTAAATAGAAGTCTAGCGATGACCTACTCTCACATGGGAACTCCCACACTACCATCGGCGCAGTTGCGTTTCACTTCTGAGTTCGGCATGGGATCAGGTGGTGCCACAACGCTATTGTCGCTAGACATAAACTGGCGTTAATCAAGCTCACGCTCAATTAACCAATCTTGGAAAGCTGTTTCAATCTTCTTATTCAATTCTGAGTACGTGATGCTTTGTGTCAGTCTTCATACAATCAAACCACTTGGGTGTTGTATGGTTAAGCCTCACGGGCAATTAGTATCAGTTAGCTCAAGGCCTCACAACCCTTACACACCTGACCTATCAACGTTGTAGTCTCCAACGACCCTTTAGGGAGCTTAAAGCTCCAGTGAGAACTCATCTCAAAGCCTGCTTCCCGCTTAGATGCTTTCAGCGGTTATCAGTTCCGAACGTAGCTACCGGGCAATGCCATTGGCATGACAACCCGAACACCAGTGGTTCGTCCACTCCGGTCCTCTCGTACTAGGAGCAGCCCTCTTCAATTCTCAAACGCCCACGGCAGATAGGGACCGAACTGTCTCACGACGTTCTAAACCCAGCTCGCGTACCACTTTAAATGGCGAACAGCCATACCCTTGGGACCGACTTCAGCCCCAGGATGTGATGAGCCGACATCGAGGTGCCAAACACCGCCGTCGATATGAACTCTTGGGCGGTATCAGCCTGTTATCCCCGGAGTACCTTTTATCCGTTGAGCGATGGCCCTTCCATACAGAACCACCGGATCACTATGACCTGCTTTCGCACCTGCTCGACGTGTCTGTCTCGCAGTTAAGCTGGCTTATGCCATTGCACTAACCGTACGATGTCCGACCGTACTTAGCCAACCTTCGTGCTCCTCCGTTACTCTTTGGGAGGAGACCGCCCCAGTCAAACTACCCACCAGACAGTGTCCCCAAGCCCGATAAGGGCCCTAGGTTAGAACATCACGCATACAAGGGTGGTATTTCAAGGTTGGCTCCACCACATCTAGCGACGCGGTTTCAAAGCCTCCCACCTATCCTACACATGTAGGAGCAATGTTCACTGTCAAGCTATAGTAAAGGTTCACGGGGTCTTTCCGTCTAGCCGCGGGTATACGGCATCTTAACCGCAATTTCAATTTCACTGAGTCTCGGGTGGAGACAGTGTGGCCATGATTACGCCATTCGTGCAGGTCGGAACTTACCCGACAAGGAATTTCGCTACCTTAGGACCGTTATAGTTACGGCCGCCGTTTACCGGGGCTTCGATCATGAGCTTCGCAGAGCTAACCCAATCAATTAACCTTCCGGCACCGGGCAGGCGTCACACCGTATACGTCATCTTTCGATTTTGCACAGTGCTGTGTTTTTAATAAACAGTTCCAGCCACCTGGTTACTTCGACTGTCACCAGCTTAGGGAGCAAGTCCCATCACCAGCAACAGCGTACCTTCTCCCGAAGTTACGGTACTATTTTGCCTAGTTCCTTCACCCGAGTTCTCTCAAGCGCCTTAGTATTCTCTACCTAACCACCTGTGTCGGTTTGGGGTACGGTTCCTATATATCTGATGCTTAGAAGCTTTTCCTGGAAGTATGGCATCAACAGCTTCAACTCCGTAGAGTCTCGTCTCGTGTCTCAGTCTTAAGAACCCGGATTTGCCTAAGTTCTCAACCTACACACTTTCACATGGACTACCAACGCCATGCCTGCCTAGCCTGCTCCGTCCCTCCTTCGCAATATATAGAAGTACAGAAATATTAATCTGTTTCCCATCGACTACGCGTTTCCGCCTCGCCTTAGGGGCCGACTTACCCTGCCCTGATTAACATGGGACAGGAAACCTTGGTCTTTCGGCGGGGGAGTTTTTCACTCCCCTTATCGTTACTCATGTCAGCATTCGCACTTCTGATACCTCCAGCAAGCTTTACAACTCACCTTCAACGGCTTACAGAACGCTCCCCTACCACTTAATCCTAAGATTAAATCCGCAGCTTCGGTGCATAGTTTAGCCCCGTTACATCTTCCGCGCAGACCGACTCGACTAGTGAGCTATTACGCTTTCTTTAAAGGGTGGCTGCTTCTAAGCCAACCTCCTAGCTGTCTGGGCCTTTCCACATCGTTTCCCACTTAACTATGACTTTGGGACCTTAGCTGGCGGTCTGGGTTGTTTCCCTCTTCACAACGGACGTTAGCACCCGTAGTGTGTCTCCCGCATAGTACTCATTGGTATTCGGAGTTTGCAAAGGGTTGGTAAGTCGGGATGACCCCCTAGCCTTAACAGTGCTCTACCCCCAATGGTATTCGTGCGAGGCTCTACCTAAATAGATTTCGGGGAGAACCAGCTATCTCCCGGCTTGATTAGCCTTTCACTCCGACCCACAGGTCATCACCGCATTTTTCAACATACGTGTGTTCGGTCCTCCAGTTGATGTTACTCAACCTTCAACCTGCCCATGGGTAGATCGCCGGGTTTCGGGTCTATACCCTGCAACTAAACGCGCAGTTAACACTCGCTTTCGCTACGGCTCCCCTAATCGGTTAACCTTGCTACAGAATATAAGTCGCTGACCCATTATACAAAAGGTACGCAGTCACCCGAAGGCTTCCACTGCTTGTACGTATGCGGTTTCAGGTTCTATTTCACTCCCCTCACAGGGGTTCTTTTCGCCTTTCCCTCACGGTACTGGTTCACTATCGGTCAGTTAGGAGTATTTAGCCTTGGAGGATGGTCCCCCCATGTTCAGACAAAGTTTCACGTGCTCCGTCCTACTCGTTTTCACGTTGTGTTTGCTTTCGTGTACGGGGCTATCACCCTGTATCGCCAGCCTTTCCAGACTGTTCCACTAACGCCCACACGCTTAAGGGCTAATTCCCGTTCGCTCGCCGCTACTAAGGAAATCTCGGTTGATTTCTTTTCCTCGGGGTACTTAGATGTTTCAGTTCTCCCGGTTCGCCTTCTTTGGCTATGTATTCACCAAAGAATAGTTGCTTATGCAACTGGGTTTCCCCATTCGGAAATCTGTGCCTATAACGCCTTTTATCGGCTTAACACAGCTTATCGCAGATTAACACGTCCTTCATCGCCTCTAACTGCCAAGGCATCCACCACATACGCTTAGTCACTTAACCATACAACCCCAAATAGTTTGGTACGCCAGGGTGACTAAACCCCAACAATTGTAAAGCCTGACATTTTCACGTACTCAATAGAGTATCTTGAATAAGAATTTGATAGTTTTTCAACTATCGGTTGATAATCTTCTCTTCTCAACATAGGTCGAGGAGAAAGGATTATCGGTGATAAATATTGGCGCGACACCAACATTTATCGGGATATATATCAGCTTTCCAGATTGTTAAAGAAGTAGTAATTAGCGCGCATTCGGCTAAAAACTTGGTTTAAAAAACCAAACTTAAATCATCATCAAATGATACGTTAAGTTTGGCCTTTCGTTCCTTGAAGAAGTGGTAGGTCTGGGCAGACTTGAACTGCCGACCTCACCCTTATCAGGGGTGCGCTCTAACCAGCTGAGCTACAGACCTTTAATCGTCAAAGTTCACCTTTACCTATGCTAGGTCTGGGCAGACTTGAAAAAAACAGGCCGACCTCACCGCTAATAACACGTGGCGGGGTGCGCTCTTTATTCGAGCTACAATACTAATGGTAAAAATAAGTGGTGGAGCTAAGCAGGATCGAACTGCTGACCTCCTGCGTGCAAGGCAGGCGCTCTCCCAGCTGAGCTATAGCCCCTCTTTTTACTTAATTAGTAAAGGGTTACTTCTTCTACTTTCGTTATCATACAATGTGTGTGAACACTCAACACAAGTTAATTCGTTCAAGATAAGGAGGTGATCCAACCCCAGGTTCCCCTAGGGTTACCTTGTTACGACTTCACCCCAGTCATGAAACACAAAGTGGTAATCGCCCTCCCGAAGGTTAGACTAACTACTTCTTTTGCATCCCACTCCCATGGTGTGACGGGCGGTGTGTACAAGGCCCGGGAACGTATTCACCGCAACATTCTGATTTGCGATTACTAGCGATTCCGACTTCATGGAGTCGAGTTGCAGACTCCAATCCGGACTACGACGTACTTTAAGTGATTCGCTCCACCTCGCGGTCTTGCAGCACTCTGTATACGCCATTGTAGCACGTGTGTAGCCCATCCCGTAAGGGCCATGATGACTTGACGTCGTCCCCACCTTCCTCCGGTTTATCACCGGCAGTCTCCTTAAAGTTCCCGCCATTACGCGCTGGCAAATAAGGATAGGGGTTGCGCTCGTTGCGGGACTTAACCCAACATTTCACAACACGAGCTGACGACAGCCATGCAGCACCTGTCTCAGCGTTCCCGAAGGCACTAATCTATCTCTAGAAAATTCGCTGGATGTCAAGGGATGGTAAGGTTCTTCGCGTTGCATCGAATTAAACCACATGCTCCACCGCTTGTGCGGGCCCCCGTCAATTCATTTGAGTTTTAACCTTGCGGCCGTACTCCCCAGGCGGTCAACTTAGCGCGTTAGCTACGCTACCCACGTTTCAAGAACACAGACAGCTAGTTGACATCGTTTACGGCGTGGACTACCAGGGTATCTAATCCTGTTTGCTCCCCACGCTTTCGTGCCTCAGCGTCAGTATTTGTCCAGGTGGCCGCCTTCGCCACTGATGTTCCTTCCAATCTCTACGCATTTCACCGCTACACTGGAAATTCCACCACCCTCTACAATACTCTAGTTAGCCAGTTTCAAATGCAGTTCCGAGGTTGAGCCCCGGGATTTCACATCTGACTTAACTAACCGCCTACGCACGCTTTACGCCCAGTAATTCCGATTAACGCTCGCACCCTCCGTATTACCGCGGCTGCTGGCACGGAGTTAGCCGGTGCTTCTTCTGTCGCTAACGTCACAGTGCAAAGGTATTAACCTTACACCTTTCCTCACGACTGAAAGTGCTTTACAACCCGAAGGCCTTCTTCACACACGCGGCATGGCTGCATCAGGGTTTCCCCCATTGTGCAATATTCCCCACTGCTGCCTCCCGTAGGAGTCTGGGCCGTGTCTCAGTCCCAGTGTGGCTGATCATCCTCTCAAACCAGCTAGAGATCGTCGCCATGGTAGGCCATTACCCCACCATCTAGCTAATCTCACTTGGGCTAATCTAAAGGCAAGAGGCCCGAAGGTCCCCCTCTTTGGTCCGTAGACATTATGCGGTATTAGCAGTCGTTTCCAACTGTTGTCCCCCACCTTAAGGCATATTCCCAAGCATTACTCACCCGTCCGCCGCTCGACGCCGAAGTACAAGTACTTCTCGTTTCCGCTCGACTTGCATGTGTTAAGCCTGCCGCCAGCGTTCAATCTGAGCCATGATCAAACTCTTCAATTAAAAAATCGTTTGTGAGAGACAAGCTCTCGACTCAATGAATTCTGTACAAATAAAACTTACTTACTACCCGAAGGTAATAATTGTTTTGTATGAACATCTTCACTGAGATTATTGTTGCTACCTAAGTAGCTGTCGAATCAATCTCATGTGAGTGCTCACACAAATTGCATGATAACTAATTGTTAAAGAACGTTATCTTTTCTATATAAAGAAGAGATAACTGAAGTTAAATCGCATTCGTTTAACTCCGACACTTCGATTTGGCTAGAAGCCTTGCCCGAAGCGAGATGCGCATTCTACGCAACTCAGTTTTGATGTCAACAAGTTTTTGAAAATTTCTTTAGCTTTTTCGCCGCAGCACTTTTTCTTAACTTATCTGACCCGTTTACCTATCAAATTCGATAACTAAACTTATCAAAACACTCCTCTGGGCTGTCCCTGAGAAGTGGATGCGCATTTTAGGGATTTTTGCGACCACGTCAACAGTTAATTTCACTTTTTTTGAAATAATCGTTTAAACGTTCAAATAACAAACAAATCAATCAATAAATGCTCTAGCATCCGCTAATTCACTTACTCTATGTGCTTTAATCTGCTGGTGATCATCATATTTACTGGCGACTAGAATACGATTATGAATGCCTGCAGCCTGAGCCGCCTGCATATCTGAAATTTTATCGCCAATAAAGATACTTTGCTTTAAATCGATTTTATGTTCATTACTTGCTTTAAGTATCATCCCAGGTTCAGGCTTACGGCATTGGCACGCTTGTAAATATTCACCTTTACCTTTGGTTGGATGATGTGGACAGAAATAAACATCCGTTATTACACAGTTTTTGGCACGAAACTGCTTTTTCATCCAATGTGTTAATGCTAAAAAGTCTTGCTCGCTATACCTACCACGGCCAATCCCTGATTGATTGGTAATAACAATCAATAGATAACCTTTTGCTATCGCGTCAGCACAAAGCTCGAAGATGCCATCAACAAACTCGAATGTTTCTTGCTGATAGACATAACCATGATCAATATTAATAATACCGTCACGATCTAAAAATAATGCTTTATTCATAATTTACTTAAAATCACCGTTTTAGCTAGCATAAATGAAAAAAGCGAGTAAACCTCGCTTTTTCCAACTTTCATGTTGTAATTACATGCAAAGGCCGCCATCAATTTCCACCACTCGGCCAGTGAAGAATTCATTTTCCATAATATATTTAACAGTATGGGCAATTTCATCTGCTTCGCCCAAACGTCCTACCGGTTTCATTTTTTCCAAACGGTCACGCATTTCTGGTTTCATCGCATCAGTCATCGCGGTACGAATTACGCCAGGTGCGATAGCGCCAACACGAATACCGTGTCGACCAAGTTCACGGGCCCAAGTTACTGTCATTGCCACAACGCCAGCTTTAGATGCAGCATAGTTGGTTTGTCCCATATTACCGCCACGGGCAATTGACGACATATTAATAATGACACCTTTTTTACCTGATTCAATCATATGCACCGCCGCTTCACGACCACATAAGAACACGCCGGTTAGATTAACGTCGATCACCGATTGGAACTGTTCAAGTGACATTTTTTTACTCACTTGACCATCTTTTGCTTTAACAAACATGCCATCGCGTAGAATACCGGCATTATTGATTAATCCATCGATGCCGTTAAAGTCTTGACTGATTTTTGCAAACGTCGCTTCAACCTCAGCTTCATTCGTAACATTGGCTAAATAATAATTCGCAGATGATCCTGCTTGCTCAATTAAGGCAACCGTTTCTTTTAATGATTCTTCATTTAAGTCAATTAAGGCAAGCTTTGCCCCTTCTTTGGCCAAGTTAACCGCCATCGCGCGACCAAGTCCTTGACCACCACCAGTAATGACGATTGCTTTATCTGTTAAGTTCATGCGTTATCCTATTTCATTTTTGATATCGACTCTGGGGCCGATTAATTGTTATCTATTTTAGCTAAAAAACCACGCTATTTGTGATTTTTCCACTTCACTGATTTTTTTATATTGCCAATCTGGCTTGTTATCTTTATCCACTAGCAGTGCTCGCACCCCTTCAACAAACTCACTGTGCTGACAAAAGCGTAATGACAACTTTAATTCCTGTGAGAAACAATCCACTAATGATAACTCCCGGCAACGTTTAAGCTGCTCAAAAATCACAAAAGCACTAAGCGGGCTGCCAGCCGTTAATTTCTTTCTTGCCTGTAACAGCCATTTATCTTGCGATGGGTATTCATTAATCACGTGATAACAAGACGCAAGATTGTCACTACCACTTAGCTGTTCAAACAAAGTTGAATGCTGAGTAATATTCCCTTGCCCCTTGTACGGGTAGATATTTTGTAATTCAATAAAAAACTCAGATAATAACTGATGATTATCTTGCTCATGTTCTTGCCAAGATAAGGCAGTTAATTGCGTAGCTAATAACTCAAACCCTTCTTTATCAATAGCATAATCGATCAGCTTAATATCAAGCCCATCTTGCGCATTAATAAAAACACCTGTTAGTGCTAAAAACTTTGCTATCCCTTGAGGCATTTGATTAAAAAACCAACTTGCACCAACATCCGGATAAAGGCCTATCGAAATTTCGGGCATCGCAAGTAAACTATTATCACAAGCGACTCTATGACTTGCGCCAGCCATTAAGCCAACGCCGCCGCCTAGCGTATACCCTTTTAATAAGCTAATAATTGGTTTAGTTGCTTGGTGGATCAATAAGTCTAATTGATATTCTGCGCTAAAAAAGCGTTTAGCTAGGCTGTTATCCACCTGAGACTCAGTCAGTAAAGCTAGCGTATCGTTATTTCTGATCCCTTGTATATCATGATAAATACTAACGACATCACCACCAGCACAAAATGCTTTGTCGCCAGCGCCATGTATAACAATAGCGACCACTTCAGGACGAACCAACCAGTCAGATAACTGTTCAAGCAACAACTCTATCATCTCAAGAGTTAACGCATTTAACGTCTTAGCTGAGTTAAGACAGGCAAACGCCAATATTTTATTATTAGCGGTTACCTGCTCAGTAAAGAGTACAGCTGCATTATTTACTGCGGTGGCAGAAGCTATTGATTGGTCCGACATTACTCACTATCCAGACTGACATCAATTGCCACTACCGTTCTGCCAGTAATATTACCTTCAATATAAGCATCAAAAGCGTTCGGCAAATCATCAAAAGCAATTGTGGTTGGTGCAATGAGTGCTAACTGAGTTGGTTTTAAATCATCGGCTAAACGTTGCCAACCTCGTTCACGCACCGATAACGGCATTTCAACCGAATTAATCCCCAATACGCTAACACCGCGCAAAATAAACGGCATTACCGTAGTATCTAACGAGATCCCTCCGGCTAAGCCAACAGAAGCAATATTGCCCCAAACCTTAGTGGTACGAGTGAGCCAAGCTAAAGTTTCACCACCGACATTATCCACTGCGCCGCCCCACTGAGCATTTTCTAGTGGCTTATTACCCATCTCAATTTCATGGCGATTTATAAGTCGGCTCGCGCCCAGCGATTTTAGATACTGCTCTTGTTCATTCTTACCAGTAAAAGCAATGACCTCATAACCAAGCTTACTGAGCATATTAATAGCAAAACTACCTACACCACCAGTTGCGCCGGTGACGACAATTGGACCACGTTCAGGAATTTGACCATTATCTTCCATGCGCTGAACAGCTAACGCCGCGGTATAACCCGCCGTACCTATGGCCATAGCATCATGTAAGCTAATCCCCTTAGGTAAATGCACCACTGAATCGCCTTTAACTCGGGCAAACTCACTGTAGCCGCCGTCATAAAGTTCAGATAGCTGAGCGCCGCATACTAATACTTTTTCACCCGCATTAAATCGTGAATCGGATGAGCTGACAACAACACCAGAGAGATCGATACCGCCAACGAGGGGATAAGTTCTTAAAATACGTCCTTTGCCAGTGGCTGCTAAAGCATCTTTGTAATTAATATCAGAATAAGCAACTTTGATAACTACTTCACCATCGGTCAGATCATTTAGCGTTATTTGCTCAAAGCCACTGGTGATACGCTTTTTATCACCCTCTTTAATTTGATGGATACGAAACGCTTTAAATGGCTCAGTTAATTCGATTAGCTTACTCATATTGATTCTCTTCAATTTTACCAAAAGTCAGCTCAGCGTAATGATTAAAACTTTAGCTGGCCAGGCGACTTTAGTCGCAGAAGCAAGTGCTGCTATCAGGCATAAATAGCAGCACAACATTTTACTTTACATGTTGCGGCGATATTGTCCGCCAACTTCAAATAAGGCATTAACAATCTGACCAAGCGAACTGACCTTACAAGCATTCATCATGTGCTCAAAAACATTTTCATGTCTAAGAGCCGCAGCTTGTAATGCTTTAATTTGTTCACTCGCTTGGCTGGCATTTGCCTGATGCAAATTCGCTAACATCTCAATTTGATAATTCTTCTCTTCTTCAGTAGCACGAATAACTTCTGCCGGGATCACTGTTGGTGAACCTTTTGAACTAAGGAAAGTATTGACACCAATGATTGGGTATTCCCCGGTATGCTTTAAGTTCTCGTAGTACAGGCTTTCTTCCTGAATCTTGCTACGCTGATACATGGTTTCCATCGCACCTAATACGCCACCACGTTCCGTAATACGATCAAACTCAGTTAACACCGCTTCTTCAACCAGCTCAGTTAATTCTTCAATAATAAATGAACCTTGGATTGGATTTTCATTTTTCGCTAAGCCTAATTCACGGTTAATAATCAACTGAATTGCCATGGCACGACGCACACTGTCTTCGGTTGGTGTTGTGATCGCTTCATCATACGCATTGGTATGCAATGAGTTACAGTTATCATAAATCGCATATAGTGCCTGCAAGGTGGTACGAATATCATTAAAATCAATTTCCTGGGCATGTAATGAACGGCCAGAAGTTTGGATATGATATTTCAGCATTTGCGCTCGGGCATTGGCACCATATTTATTCTTCATCGCTTTTGACCAAATACGACGAGCAACACGACCAATAACCGCATATTCAGGATCGATACCATTTGAGAAGAAGAACGATAAGTTAGGACCAAACTCGTTAATGTCCATGCCGCGACTTAAATAATATTCAACGAAAGTAAAGCCGTTTGCCAAGGTTAATGCTAACTGGGTGATTGGATTAGCCCCAGCTTCAGCAATGTGGTAACCAGAAATAGAGACAGAATAGAAGTTACGTACACCTTTATCGATAAAGTATTCTTGTACATCCCCCATTAGTCTAAGCGCAAATTCGGTCGAGAAAATACAAGTATTTTGCGCCTGATCTTCTTTTAAAATATCCGCTTGTACTGTACCGCGTACTAAAGTTAAAGTTTTTGCTTTTATCTCTTGATAGACATCCGCCGGAAGTACTTGATCACCAGTAACACCTAGCAACATCAAACCTAAGCCATCATTACCTTCAGGCAATTCACCTTGATAGGTAGGACGTTCGCAGCCCTTATCCTGATAAATTTTAGTAATTTTCGCCTGAACTTCTTTTTCTAAGCTGTTCTCTGTAATGTAACGCTCACATTGTTGATCAATAGCGGCATTTAAGAAAAAGCCGAGTAAAATTGGTGCCGGGCCATTAATGGTCATAGACACTGACGTTGCAGGGTGTGCTAAATCAAAACCTGAATACAATTTTTTCGCATCATCTAAACAACAGATAGAAACACCAGCGTTACCAATTTTACCGTAAATATCTGGGCGCAAGTGTGGATCGTTACCGTATAAGGTTACTGAATCAAACGCGGTTGATAAACGCTTGGCTGGCATGCCTTTAGAGACATAATGAAAACGACGGTTAGTACGCTCTGGGCCACCTTCGCCAGCAAACATTCGCGTTGGATCTTCCCCTTCACGCTTAAATGGGAACAAACCAGCAGTGTATGGAAATTCTCCCGGAACATTTTCTTGCAATGACCACCTTAAAATATCGCCCCAGCCTTGGTATTTAGGTAAACACACTTTAGGAATATCGAGCTGTGATAGCGACTTAGTATGCGTTTCAATCGATAATTCTTTATTACGTACCTGAAATTTAAATAGCGGATTCTTATATTTTTCTACTTTTTCCGCCCATTGTTCGATGATCAGTTTGTTTTTTGGATCTAAATCAAGCGCGGTTTGTTCAAACAAGGCTTGTAAATTTTCAGCGAGTTGCTTACCTGAATCTTCACCACTTTCTAATGCAGTATCTATCGCTTGCTGAATACCATAAAGCTTTTGTGCAACTTTAGCCTGTTGCTCGACCCATTCATCATAGCCTCGGTTATTTTCGGCGATTTCAGATAAATAACGAGTACGCTTACCAGGAATAACACTGGCTTTATCTTCCTGAGTACCTTCGATAGAAAGTATTTCGGCAACGGTTTGCTGGGTTTTATTATTAAGCTCAGTGATCACGGCATTATATAATTCAGTCATGCCTTTATCATTAAACTGCGAAGCAATCGTACCAAAAACCGGTACTTGCTCATCACCCGCTTCAAACATGCCACGGTTACGTTTGTATTGTTTTTTCACATCACGTAACGCATCTTGTGCACCACGCTTATCAAATTTATTAACCGCAATAATATCGGCGAAGTCGAGCATATCGATTTTTTCTAATTGCGTTGCTGCGCCGTATTCCGGCGTCATCACATAAAGTGAGACATCTGAATGCTCTTCAATTTCAGTATCAGACTGACCAATGCCCGATGTTTCCAAAATAATCAAATCAAAATCAGTCGCTTTTAAGATATCTAACGTGTCATTAACATAAACCGACAATGCCAGGTTTGACTGACGAGTCGCTAACGAGCGCATATAAACGCGATCGTTATTAACCGCATTCATCCGAATTCTGTCGCCAAGTAACGCACCACCTGTTTTACGCTTAGACGGATCAACAGAAACAATGGCTATTTTACTGTTTTGGGTTGCCATTAAGAAGCGACGAATGAGTTCATCCACTAACGAAGACTTACCCGCTCCACCTGTACCAGTAATACCTAGAACTGGCGTTTTACTGGTTGAGGCAATTTTACGAATCTTATCTAATGCCGCTTTATTTTCTTCTGGTGCATTCTCTGCCGCAGACACTAACCTCGCTATCGCTTGTTTGTCATTTTTCTTTAAGTTGGCAACATCGTCTTTTTTAACATTGGTACCCGTTTTAAAATCACAACGTTCAAGCATGTCATCGATCATGCCTTGTAAGCCTAATTCACGACCATCATCCGGCGAGTAAATGCGGGTAATGCCATAGTCATGCAACATTTCAATTTCAGACGGCAAAATAACACCACCACCACCACCAACAATACGAATATGTTCACAACCACGCTCTTTTAATAAGTCATACATATACTTAAAATATTCGTTGTGTCCGCCTTGATAAGAAGTCATGGCAATGGCATTGGCATCTTCTTGGATTGCGGTATTAACCACTTCTTCAACACTGCGGTCATGGCCCAAATGAATCACTTCAGCACCGCTCGATTGTAAGATGCGACGCATAATATTAATTGCTGCATCATGCCCATCAAACAATGACGCTGCGGTAACAATGCGAATTTTATTTTTTAACTGATATCTTTGTGCACTCATTTGTGACTCTCTTTCAATTGTCGGGTATCAAACCTGCTAACAACTATTGACTATAGCAACCAAGTTTTCGAATTTTTGTTTACTGACAACGCAAATAAACAGCGGTTAGCACAGTTATTAGTGGTAAATTGTCATTATTAACTTAATTAGAACATATAGGAACATGAGATAAAATTGATTTTCTTGGCTCATTGATGGACTATATTGTGATTATTAACCTATATTCGATAAATTAACTGATGAGTGAAAACAACAAGTTAACCGACAAGCAGGATATTCGCTTAATAATCCCGTTATTTTTGTTACGTAAACTCAAAGAACATACACTAACGTCAGGGCTTTATCCAATATCATTAGGTAAATACTCCCAGAGCGGCAACTACCAAATCAGCCAACAACCTGATGAGCAATATAGCTTGATTTACTGCCAGTTTGGCCAAGGCAATTTGCACTATAAAAACAAAGTCAGAACGATTAATCGTGGTGATCTTGTGCTTATTCCCCCTCATCAGATGTTTTCTTATCAAGGAAAAAGCAAGCATGGCGTATACTGGATAAACTTTACCGGAAAATTAGCCGATGATTTTGCTGAACGTTTATTAATGAAAATGGACGATGGCCTAGCACATGTCGGGATACAGAGTAATATTATTGCTGATTTCGATTACCTACTAAATTTAGGTAGCCGAGGATATACCGCCACCAATGTCATCCACGCGGTACATTTACTGCAACAAGCACTGAGTTTTTTAGCGCTGCAACTAAGAACTTCTGCATTTAACAAGGCGACTAACTTTGACCTGGAAGCGATCGAAAATTTAATGCGCAATAATTTACACCAAGAACTTAATCTTGATGTTCTGGCCCATTATAGCCAATTATCAAAATTTCATTTTGCAAAAAAATTTAAAGAACTGACCGACACTTCACCCATTCAGCATTTTATTAACTTAAAAATTCAACAAGCGTGCTTTCAACTGGATAACAGTGAACAAACCATCAAAAGTATTGCCGAAACTCTAGGTTATAATGACCCCTACTATTTTTCCCGGCTATTTAAAAAAATCGTTGGCATGTCACCCAAACAATATCGCGACTCAAGGCACCACCAGTAAGAGCTATTAACTCGGTATGTAAAAATTGAGCTACAACATAACTTAATGGCCTGTTATCTGCTGGGATTAATATTCACTACAGTGCTAGTAGATAGTTGATTAATTTGATATTAATAGAAAAGTTAAAAAGTACGGACAATCAACAGTTGGCTTTGTTCGTACCTGACAAATTTTAGCCAACTTATTAAAATGCCCTGAATGGGCACGTACTTGTAATTTTGGAGATTATATGGAAAGTATTGTTTTTACAGGAGGTACTTCAGGGTTTGGAGTAAATTGGCTCTATAGGTTGGATAGTGAAAAAAACGCAATATTCTATGTCCTCGGTCGTGACCAAGCCAAATTTTCTAATTTAGTTAGCTTTAGACCTTTTAAAAATACAGTTCATTTTATTCAGTGTGAATTGGACTCTTTCGCCTCAATACAAAAGGCGGTTGAAGAAATCAAAACAAAGACAAATCGTGTCGATTGTCTTATCAACAATGCTGGGGTGTGGTCAAATGACGATAAGCCAACATCTCAAGATGATATTGAGCTAACGTTGGCGGTGAACCAATTGGCACCTTTTATCCTGACAGGGAAACTGCTTCCCTTACTTAAGAATTCAAGTTGCGCAAATATAATCAATACCGCATCATTTCGACACAAAGATGCGAGAGTGGATTTAGACGATATTCAATTAATGGCTAACTTTAATGCAGAGCAAGCATATTGCAACAGTAAACTGTATTCAATTTTGTTCACTAAACAACTTGCCAGTTTGCTTAATAATACACAGGTGTCTGTCAATTGCTTTGACCCAGGAATTGTTGATACACCTATGTTGTCTCAAGCTTTTCCGAGTTCGCTTAACTTTATTTTCCCGATGTTTAGGCGTTTAGTCGCAAGAACACCGGATAAAGGTGCTGAAACAGGTATCTTTCTGTCAACTAAAACTCATACTACTGGCGGTTACTTTAAAGACTGCAAACTGAAAAAACCAAGTAAACAAGCTATGAGTTCTTCATTATCAGATTGGTTATGGACGGAAAGCGAAAAACTCACTGGCTTTAAGTACGCATGTGTTTAGCAATCAAGCACATAACAATTCAATAAAACCAAGCGTAAAGTATTAAAGGTTTTTTCAATACCTGCAACAACTGACTAAAGGTAAAGGTTGGTACTAATCTCGGTAAAAAAATGACTAACAAGTAGCTGCGATTAATTGCTGTTTTTTGATATTAGTTGCCTATGGGCTTTCTGACAGCAGCTTGTCATAAAGCTGTCAGGTTAATGTCAGTAGAGTGACTTAATATTGTCAGAACCGTCTCTGGTAATTATAACTATTATGGCCGTTCACTTTAAACGATAGAGTAAGGTCAAATCATGAGTAATGATGTGAAACTAAATAAAAATAAAATCCAAAAACTACGGGCGATTAAATGTTGGAGCCAAGATGAATTAGCATCTGCTAGTGGCTTAAGTGTCAGAACTATTCAACGTGTAGAAAAAAATGGCACGGCATCGCTGGAAACAACTAAAGCACTCGCGGCTGTTTTTGATCTAACTCCCAATGAATTACAAACGTCGAATAAAATTGAAAATATTACATTTAGCTTTATGTGCAAATATGCATGGCTTGTTGCTTTTGCTTTATCAAGTATTTTCTTTGGTTTATGGATCATTGATATTCTTGTACCAACATTAAAAGGTGCTGATTTTAATCAACAATATGAAATACATGGTAACTTTAGGTATCTTGATTTTGGTGGTATAAGTTTCTTTGTTGGTTTTTTATTCTTAAGCTTTAATGTTTCTTTAGAGTATTTTAGCCGAAAAAGCTTAGTTAAACACTCAGCTAGTATCAACAACTAACAAGAGACTAAGCCGTTAATAGCTTACGTTAACCAAGCATTACTTGCCTTTTAATCAAGCTGTTGCTAATTCATTGCGTTAACGCGTTTATCTCTAAAACGCGTTAACGCAAACACTCCTTGTTCATCCCACGCCTCCTAACTAGCACCAACAATGAGCAGCTTCTCTAGTGCAAAGCACAAATATTTACCACTAGAAAGTCCCTAAAAATGCCCATTGTAATAAACACTTGGTTTGACTGTTTTCTTCAAAATGTCGCATTTATTCAAGACCTAAGCATTTATTATTTATAAACTTCTTCAGACTTTTAGCAATCAGGAGACACTGTCTTGAAATTTAAATACACAATACTCTATGTTGATAATGTTAGTGAGACCCTTAGTTTTTATGAGCAAGCATTTGCACTGGAAAGGAAAATGTTGCATGAGAGCGGAGACTATGGGGAATTATTAACAGGCAGCACTACATTATCGTTTTCTTCCGTCGATCTATTAAAACAATTAGGAAAAACCCCTAGCAAACCAAATTTTCATACACCAACGTTTGAAATAGCGTTTGAAACAGATGATGTAAAAACCGCACTTTCTAAAGCGCTTAAAGCTGGAGCGCTACTTGTACAAGATGCAGAAGATATGCCTTGGGGACAGACAATTGCCTATGTTACCGACAATAATGGCTTTTTGGTTGAGATTTGTACGCCAGTGAGTAATCAGCCATAACCTGAGTCATGTAGCAGCCTGATAACATCAGGTGCATTTAATAATTGTACTGGTGTTAACCTAAACCAACGCTGGAATTCTCTATTCATATGCGATTGATCTGAAAAACCGTAGTTTTCAGCGACCTCTGCCAAACTATGTTCACGGCTTAAGCTTCTTGCCGCTTTTCTAACCCTGGCTAATTGTAACCAATAGCCAGGAGTTCTTTGCGTTTTGTTTAATAGCAGTCGTTGTAGTGTTCTGACACTAACTCCTAATTGCACTGAAACCTGTTGTACCGTCCCTTGTTCACTGGCTAACGCCCCTAAGGCTTCTTGGACCGCAGACTCAAACCTTATAAAGTCACCGATAATGCCTTTGACTTCATTAGCTTCAAGTTGTTTTGTTTCAATGTGAGCGAGAAGCTCACATTCTCTAATTCCGACACCTGGGCTTAGACGAAATCCTACAAACGAGCATTTATCTTCTACCTGAACTAACTCCGATCGATCAAATAGTGGAGATACAAACCAATCTGGCTTTTCATTTCCTAGCGTTTTTACGATTAAATCACGACATCCATCAGGAATAACAACAGCAGCTCCCCCAACGTCAATATTAGCATGCCATGTAACAACCAAATTATTGTTCATATCTTATTTCACATAACTTATTTTACGTGCTCTTTACTCTAAGTATTTGATTTAATCAGTTATAAGCAAAATAACATTCGCCAGCAATTTATCTCTTCACTCACCAACAAGCATTAATACTGGTTAATCAATCGGAAAAAGCTTTTGCTGCTCAGCGATAAAATTCAATGTTTTAACGATTTTCTTATCTAATAGCGGTTGTAATAATTGTGCAGTTTGTTCAATTAACACCAGCTCTTTATCAGTAAGCGCTATATTGGCACTAATATCGAGGTTATTGCTATCAAAGACGACAAAAACATCGTCAGATAACTCCGTTAACTCCTGCAGCTCCGTTACATCAGCTCTAGCTAATGTTAACGTCTGTTGAGTTTCAAGTGATAAGCGAATGCGCAGAATGCAATCTTCATCACCATACCAGCCAGCGGTCATAGTGCGAAAATTAAATAGCGCTTCTAATTTATTACTGAGGCCAGTAAGTGTTTGCTGTGCTGCTAGCAACTCAGAAGTGACCTCAATTGATAATGGAAGTTCGGTTGGGATCATAAAATTGTCTAATCTACTGTTAATAAACAAAACATACGGCAATCAGTGATTTGCGCAAGCATTATTTTTTGCTCAGTTCAATCAGAATAAAGTTCTGTCCGCTTACCTGCAGATTTTTGCTATCGTCAGATAACCAATGAAACAAATAGCCTCGCGCTAACGTAAACGACTGCTCTTGCACTGTAATATTAAGCTTATCTGTTACTGGATAAAGTAGTAAGCGCTCGTCAGTTTCTATGGTAATTGTTTGCTGCTCAGTAACTGTTGTCACCTGACTGACGACTTTTGCTGAATCGGTGATCACATTGAGATCAATGATTTCACCATTAATCAACTCACCAAAAGTTTGGTTGCCACCATCAAACTCTGCAATATCAAGTACGTGAGTTAACTTATCCTTACCGATAGCACGCTCACTACCCGGACTTTTGTGCTGTAAATTAATACCATTTCCGGCAATTAAAATTAATTGCCGGAAATAACCGGAAAAATCTGAAAACACACCATCTTGAGTCACTTTCGCCATGCTGATGCGCCAGTCAAAATTCGTTAAGCTGGCACCTTGATTAATAGCCAACTCAGTCGTTTCCCCTAAGCCATTCTTCCACGGTGTCGTGATAAACTTATCTGGTGATTTTATCGCGTACATAATGTTTACCCTTGTTTAAAAAATAAAAACCGCTGACAAAGCAGCGGTTTAATAACAATGAATCATACCAAGTGATTTGAATAATTACATCATTTCAAGGGCAATCGCAGTCGCTTCACCACCACCAATACATAAAGAAGCAATACCTTTTGATAAACCTTTGTTTTTCAAGGCATGGATTAATGTCACCATAATACGAGCACCACTAGCACCTAACGGATGACCTAAAGCACACGCGCCACCGTTAACATTCACTTTATCAGCATCTAATTCTAGTGCTTTCATACCAAGCATAGTCACCATGGCAAACGCTTCGTTGATCTCAAACAAATCAACATCTGCAGTCGTCCAATTAGCTTTATCCAGTACTTTTTTCATCGCACCTACGGGCGCAACAGTAAATTCCGCAGGTTTTTGTGCATGCGTTGCATGGGCAACCACTTTACAAAGCGGCGTTAAACCACGATTTTGCGCTTGTGATAATTTCATCATCACAAGTGCCGCAGCACCATCAGAAATTGAACTTGAGTTTGCCGCAGTAATCGTACCGTCTTTTTTAAATGCCGGACGCAATGAAGGAATTTTATCTGGGCGAGCATTACCGGGTTGTTCATCAATATCGACAACAACATCACCGCGGCGTGATTTTACCGTCACTGGTGCCACTTCATTAGTAAAAGCACCTGACTCAATTGCCGCATTCGCACGTGAAAGTGAACGAATTGCGTATTCATCCATCTGTTCGCGAGTAAAGCCTGTCTCATCAGCAGTGCCTTGGGCAAAACATCCCATGGCTACACCGTCGTAGGCATTTTCCAAGCCATCGGTCATCATATGGTCTAATACTTGTCCTGCCCCCATTTTAATACCAGATCGGCCACTTGGTAATAAATGTGGCGCATTGGTCATGCTTTCCATACCACCAGCAACAGCAACATCAATAGAACCCGCTACTAATGCATCATGTGCTTGCATAGCTGCTTTCATACCAGAACCGCAGACTTTATTAATGGTGGTACAAACAGTTGACAAATCCAGCTCAGCTTCTAATGCCGCCTGACGAGCAGGCGCTTGTTTTAAACCTGCAGGTAACACACAGCCCATGATCACTTCATCAACCTGATCATTGGCCAGTTTTGCTTCATCTAATGCCGCTCTAATCGCGGTCGCTCCCAAACTTGGTGCAGTTACCGCAGACAAAGCGCCCATAAAACCGCCCATAGGCGTTCTTTTTGCAGATACAATGACAATAGGATCATGAGTAGACATAAGATTCTCCAACGTAGATAACGTTTATTTTATAAATAATATATGCAGATTACCCTATATTGACGTTTACGCCAACGTTAAGTTAATCAATCATTCGTACTCGCATGTGCAGAGTGTACTAGAAAATTGCCAGTAATTGTCACTCTCGGGCATAGAGCAAGTTAGGTTAAAACAGATGATTCGTTAACCAGCGGCGCCATTTTTTGCAGTTTACGTTGCAAAGTTCTTCGATGCATCGCCAACTGCCTGGCTGTTGCCGAAATGTTGCCGTTATTATATTTAAGTACTTGCTGAATATGTTGCCATTCAACCTGCTCCGCCGATAATGGTTTTTCTTCCAGCGGCTCAAAATCCTGCTGCGCTACCTTAGTATTATTTAAAGCAGCTAATAAGGTTTGGCTGTCCACTGGCTTACTTAAATAGTCATCAGCCCCTAATTTGATTGCATCTACTGCACTGGCAATGCTGGCATAACCCGTTAGCAAAATTATCCGTGCATCCGGTAATAACTGACGCATCGGTTTGATCAGACTCAAACCACTGTCATCGTGTAACTTCATATCAAGTAAAATATAATCGGGCAGATAACGACGACAGGCTATTAACGCTTCATTGGCATGTTCGACATGCCAGCAACTAAATTGATGTTTTTCTAGGCGCCGTTTTAAGACATTGGCAAATGCACTATCATCTTCAACAATCAACAATTTCATTTATCATTCCCGTTATCTGCAACTACCGGCAAAGTCACTGTCACTAACGCTCCACCACTTTGATGATTAGTTAAACGCAATTTTCCGCCCAAACGTTCCAATGTCGCGTAACTTAAAAATACCGCCATGCCAAGGCCTTGTTGACTATCCACCGGTTTAACGCCTAGTTCGGCCAATTTAGATAAAGTAAAACCTGCACCAAAATCGTGTATCGATAACTGCCAATAACCATCCACTAATTGCCAACTTAACTCAATTTGACGGCTTAAATTGTTACGAGTCGCGCGGATAGCGTTATTGATCAAGTTGATAATCGCCGGTAATAAAGAGGCGTCCGCCTGTAAATAGGTAACGTTCTGAACGTTACTATCCTCTGACGATTCTATCAGCTGACCAATAATTTCGATATCAGGATAATTTAACGCAATATGGGCTTGAATTTGCTGTAAGAGCTCGGCACAGCTTATTTTCGACAATGTCTGCTCTTTAATATCAAAGGAAAGTTTCCTAAAGCTAGCAATGCTTTCCCGACATCGGCTTAATTGCTGCTGCATATCAATTAATAACGAATGGCCCGGCTGCTCTTCCATCAATTCATCAGCTAATAACTGAACGGTTGCTACTGGGGTTGCCAATTGGTGAGTAACCTGCGCCGAAGCGACACCAAGTGCCATCACCTGCTCTTGTTTTAATAACTCTTCCTTATATTTAGCAAGTGCTCTTTCCCTTTGACTGATGCCTCGGGCCATTTTACCCACCACCAATGCAACCACTAACGTAGAGAATAAAAAGTTAATCCACATACCGATAAAATGCCCTTGCATATTACCGTGCATCACACTCATAGGTAACTGCCACAATAACAAGCTATAACTAGTTATAGCGCCAAGTGCGACCACTAACAATTGGGTATTGCTTAACGTCACCGCGGCAATCGCTATCGGAATAAGCAATAACGAAACAAAGGCATTAGTTGCGCCACCACTAAAATATAAAAGTAACGACAGAAAAATGATATCAGCGATGCTTTGAATAAAAATCGAAAGATTATCGGTATTAACTCGAGAGCGGTAATAATACCAACAGATCAGAGTAAATAGTAATTCTGTCACGATCACCGCCACTAACGGTGTCCATGGTAGTTGGTATTGCAACACTAAATTAACAAATAAAATCAGTGACACTTGTATAATAATAGCGGCCAAACGCAAGACAAAAATCAGTTGTAACTGATTTAAACTCTTGATTAAATGCGACATAGTTTTATAACTTTCCTATACTGAATAGCCACTAATCTACCTGATTTAATAACAAAAAGTGTTGTTAGATATCAAAAAAATTGACAATAACATGGGCATCAATACTGAGAGATTCCCTAGTTCATAGAGATAAATTTAACAAAACATTAAAATTTACCGCTAAAAGTTTACGTTTACGTAAACTTCATGCTATCTTTAGAAAATAATTGCAAAGCATGAGAATTTTATGAGTACATCAACAGCAAAAACATACTCTATCGGTGAATTAGCCAAAGAATTCGACATTACCACCAGGAGCATTCGTTTTTACGAAGATCAGCAGCTCATACATCCGACCCGTAAAGGTCAGACACGAATTTATAACCAAAGAGACAAAGTTAGACTAAAGTTAATTCTACGAGGTAAACGCCTCGGCTTTTCTCTGGCAGAAACTGGCCGATTATTTGAACTTTATGATGCAGATAAGTCAAGTGCAACCCAGTTAAATACGATAATGGATTTAATCGCACAAAAGAAAACGGATTTAAATCAGCAATTAGAAGACATTCAAGCCGTGTTAATCGAGTTAACGGGGCTGGAAGCAAATTGTAAAGAAGCGCTAGCAGAAATAGAAAAATAACAACTAGCATTAACTATTTAGACAAATGATTAATAAAGGATCAGCTATGATTTCTACATTCACATCACTCAATTTTAACCTTGGCGAAACCGTTGACATGATCCGCGATCAAGTAAACGCATTTGCTCGTGACGAAATCGCACCTCGCGCCGAACAAATTGATAAAGATAATGAATTCCCAATGGATTTATGGCGCAAGTTTGGCGACATGGGTTTACTTGGTATGACAGTAGACGAGCAATATGGCGGTTCAGGTTTAGGTTACCTTGAACATATGGTGGCAATGCAGGAAATTTCACGTGCCTCAGCATCAGTCGGCTTAAGCTACGGTGCTATGTCTAACCTTTGTTTAAATCAATTAAACAAAAATGGTAGCCACGAGCAAAAACAAAAGTATCTACCTAAATTATGTACCGGTGAACATATCGGTGCCCTTGCAATGAGTGAACCAAATGCAGGCTCAGATGTTGTAAGCATGAAGCTACGTGCCGAGAAAAAAGGTGATAAGTACATTTTAAACGGTAATAAAATGTGGATCACTAACGGTCCTGACGCGCATGTTTATGTGATTTACGCAAAAACTGATGTTAATGCTGGCTCAAAAGGTATCACTGCGTTTATCGTTGAGCGTGACTTCCCTGGTTTTTCTCGTCATCAAAAATTAGACAAGCTTGGCATGCGTGGCTCAAACACCTGTGAGCTGGTATTTGAAGACTGCGAAGTACCGGCTGAAAATATATTAGGTGAAGAAGGCAAAGGTGTCCGCGTTTTAATGTCAGGTCTTGATTATGAACGTTTAGTATTAACCGGTGGCCCATTAGGCATTATGGATGCCTGTATGGACCTAGTCGTCCCTTATATCCACGACCGTAAACAATTCGGTCAATCAATCGGTGAGTTTCAATTAGTGCAAGGCAAAATCGCCGATATGTACACCCAAATGAACGCTGCAAAATCTTATGCTTATATGTGTGCTCAGGCCGCAGATCGCGGTGAAACCACTCGTAAAGACGCCGCAGGTGTTATTTTATATGCCGCTGAGTTAGCGACAAAAATGTCATTAGATGCTATCCAGTTATTAGGTGGTAATGGCTATATTAATGAGTTCCCAGCTGGTCGTTTATTGCGTGATGCTAAATTATATGAAATCGGCGCTGGTACCTCAGAAATCCGTCGAATGCTCATCGGTCGCGAATTGTTTAACGAGTCATAAGCAAATAGCGATAAATTTCCAATATAGCGGTTAATAATGCCATTCATTAACCGCTGATTTAACCGTTTAACTAGTAAGGCGAAACAACGTGGCTAAGATAATTTCTAAAATCAATCCTCGTAGCCCAGAGTTCACTGAAAATGCCGCAGCAATGCAGCTTCAGGTGGACGATTTAAAAGCGAAACTTGAACAAATCAAATTAGGCGGCGGCGAGAAAAGCCGTGACCGTCACCTGTCTCGAGGCAAACTACTACCACGGGATCGCGTCAATGCATTACTTGATCCCGGCGCACCTTTTTTAGAGTTTTCACAATTAGCAGCGTTTGATGTCTATCCCGACGATGTCCCAGCAGCAGGTATTATTACAGGTATCGGACGCGTTGGTGGTCAGGAGTGTGTTATTGTCGCCAATGATGCAACCGTAAAAGGCGGTACTTACTATCCGTTAACCGTTAAAAAACATTTACGTGCTCAGTCCATAGCTCAGGAAAATAACTTACCTTGTATTTATCTGGTGGATTCAGGTGGAGCAAATTTACCTAACCAAGACGATGTCTTTCCCGATAAAGAGCATTTCGGCCGTATCTTCTTTAATCAAGCCAATATGTCGGCACAGGCAATTCCGCAGATAGCTGTGGTCATGGGGTCTTGTACCGCAGGTGGTGCTTATGTGCCTGCAATGGCGGATGAATCAATTATCGTTAAAGAACAAGGCACTATTTTCCTTGCTGGCCCACCATTAGTAAAAGCCGCCACAGGTGAAGTGGTTAGCGCGGAAGATTTAGGCGGCGCAGATGTTCATTGTCGCACCTCAGGTGTTGCCGATCATTACGCGCAAAATGATCATCACGCGCTAGAGCTAGCAAAAACTATCGTTGCGAACTTAAATAGGGTTAAGCCAGTCGCAATGAACATCAAGCCTGTGCAAGAGCCTGCTTATGAAACCAGTGAAATTTACGGCATTATTCCTAAAGATTCTCGCCAGCCATTTGATATCCGAGAAGTAATTGCTCGTATCGTTGATGGCAGTGAATTCGACGAATTTAAAGCTTTATACGGCACGACGTTAGTATGTGGTTTCGCCCGTATCTATGGTTACCCAGTCGGTATCGTTGCTAATAACGGTATTTTGTTTGGTGAATCAGCACAAAAAGGCGCGCACTTTATTGAGCTTTGTGCACAACGCAAAATTCCATTAGTGTTTTTACAAAACATTACCGGCTTTATGGTTGGTCAGCAGTATGAAGCTGGCGGTATTGCCAAACATGGTGCCAAAATGGTCACCGCAGTAGCAACGGCACAGGTGCCTAAATTTACCATTTTAATCGGTGGCAGTTTTGGTGCGGGTAACTATGGTATGTGTGGCCGAGCCTACGATCCAAGATTCTTATTTATGTGGCCTAATGCTCGAATTTCTGTCATGGGTGGCGAACAAGCCGCTGGTGTATTAGCACAAGTTAAACGCGACCAAAAAGAAAAGCAGGGTGAAAACTGGAGCGCCGAAGCTGAAGCCGAATTTAAACAACCGATTATCGATACCTATGAGCATCAGGGCCATCCGTATTACGCCTCTGCCCGTTTATGGGATGACGGTGTCATCGATCCCGCCGATACTCGCCAGGTGCTCGGTTTAGCAATTTCAGCATCACTTAACAAGCCAATTGAAGAGACCAAATTTGGCCTCTTTAGAATGTAGGAATGGATATGACTGATAATACTACAACAGCAAAAGTTTTATGTGATATCGATCGATATGGCGTTGCAACCGTTACCCTGAATAACCCAGATAAACATAACGCCTTTGATGACGGTGTTATTGCTGAATTAAGCAAGATCTTTATGGATCTTGCCGATCGTCAAGATGTTAGCATCATGGTGCTAGCGTCTACCGGCAAAAGCTTTTCGGCTGGTGCTGACCTTGGTTGGATGAAGCGCATGGCAAGTTATAGCTATGAAGAAAATCTCAGTGATGCTAATGCGCTGGCCTGTATGCTAAAAGCACTGAACTTTATGCCGCAAACGACCATAGCGAAGGTACAAGGTGCCGCATTTGGCGGTGCCGTCGGACTTGCCAGTTGCTGTGATATTGTTATCGCTAGCAATAAAGCCAGCTTTTGCTTAAGTGAAGTGAAACTCGGATTGATCCCTGCCACTATCAGCCCTTATGTCATTAACGCTATAGGTCAAAAAGCGTGTCGTCGCTATTTTCAAACTGCCGAACGTTTCTTTTCCGATAAAGCACAACGCTTAGGACTTGTCGATGAAGTAGTTAATCCAGAAGAATTAGACGAAAGTGTCGATGCCATGGTACGCACACTATTAGCTAATAGCCCTGAGGCCGTTAAACAGGCAAAACAACTTGCTTTAGATGTTGCTTATCAAGATATCGACAATGAACTCATTAACATTACCAGTGAACGTATTGCCTCTATTCGCGTATCAGAACAAGGGCAGGAAGGCTTAAGCGCGTTTTTTGAAAAACGTACACCGAGCTGGCAGCAAAAGCCGTAATTTAAGGATCTGAAAAACTATGACTCACGCACAAAAAATGTTTAGCAAAATTCTGATCGCTAACCGCGGAGAAATTGCCTGTCGAGTAATTAACACCGCGCGTAAAATGGGAATTTTAACCGTTGCTGTTTACTCAGATGCCGATGCTAACTCTTTGCACGTTAATATGGCTGATGAAGCCATTTATTTAGGACCGTCGCCGTCACGGGAAAGCTATTTATTAGGTGAAAACGTCATTGCCGCTGCGAAAAAAACCGGTGCACAGGCAATTCATCCTGGCTATGGTTTTCTTTCAGAAAACGCAGAATTTTGCCGCTTATGTGAACAAGAAAATATTACCTTTATCGGACCACCAGTAGCGGCAATAGAAGCGATGGGCTCAAAATCTGCCGCTAAATCGATTATGGAACAAGCACAAGTGCCATTAGTACCAGGCTATCATGGTGATGACCAAACAGAAGCGGTGATCAAAAAAGCTGCCGATGATATGGGCTACCCGGTACTATTAAAAGCAACCGCCGGTGGCGGTGGTAAAGGTATGCGCCAAGTCTGGAGTGAAGCAGAATTTAGTGAAGGCTTTGCGGCGGCGAAACGGGAAGCAAAATCGTCATTTGGTGACGACACCATGTTAGTGGAAAAGTACCTCACTCAACCACGTCATGTCGAAATTCAAGTATTTTGTGATAATCACGGTAATGCCGTTTATCTTTTTGAGCGTGACTGTTCGGTGCAACGTCGTCATCAAAAAGTCATTGAAGAAGCGCCTGCCTTTAATATGAGTGCAGCGCTTCGCGCACAAATGGGTGAATCAGCTATAAAATCAGCCAAAGCCATCGGCTATCAAGGTGCTGGTACCGTTGAATTTTTACTCGATGTTGACGGTTCATTCTACTTTATGGAAATGAATACCCGTTTACAGGTTGAACACCCGGTAACAGAAATGATCTCAGGACAAGATTTAGTCGAGTGGCAATTACGAGTTGCCGCTGGTGAACGTCTGCCTAAAACTCAGGACGAATTAGCCATTAACGGTCATGCGTTTGAAGCGCGTATTTATGCCGAAGATGCAAACAATGACTTTTTACCCGCAACCGGCACCTTATCATTTTTACAACCACCAGAAGAAAGCGAGCATGTTCGTGTTGATACTGGGGTACGTCAAGGGGATGAAGTCAGCGTTTATTATGATCCAATGATCGCGAAACTGATTGTCTGGGATGAAAATCGTGAAAAAGCACTACAACGATTAACTAAAGCGCTCACGGAATACAAGATCAACGGTGTGACAACTAACATCGACTTTCTCTATAATCTAGCGACAACTCCAGCATTTATCAATCAGGATATAGATACAGGCTTCATTGAAAAGCATCATAGCGATATCTTTCATAGCAACGAGCAAACCTTAGCAGATGAATTACCCATGGCTGCACTTTATCTGGTATTGTCATTGGCAGAAAAAGCGCAAATTGCCGCTGCGAACACTACCGATCCTTACTCCCCATGGAATACCACAAATGCCTGGCGCTTAAACGAAGCTCACCTTCACCAGTTGTTCTTGTCACATAATGAGATTGAGTATCCAGTAAACGTTGAGCAAAAACGTCAAGGCACAGGTAGCTATTACCTGATCACTGTCAATCATCCACAATTTGCTGAACGGACATTAGACTGTCAGGGCCGCATAGAGGGTGATAAATTACACGTCAGTATTGATGGTCACCGCAGTCAAGCTACCATTACCCGAGATGGTGATAACATCAGCTTATACCGTCAAAACGGCGTCTTTAATTTTACTTATATCCAGCCAGATTGTGGTATCCATGACGACCATGAACAACAAGGTGGTCTCACGGCACCAATGAATGGCACTATGGTGTCAGTATTAATTAACGCCGGCGATAAAGTAGTCAAAGATCAACCGCTGATGATCTTAGAAGCAATGAAGATGGAACATACCATTAAAGCGCCAAGCGATGGCGTCGTTGAAACCCTTTATTATAAAGCAGGCGATATGGTTGATGGTGGCTGTGAATTATTAGCATTTAACACCGAAGACTAACGAGGTACGTATGAGCACTTTTCCTTCACAGGTAAAAATTGTTGAAGTTGGTCCAAGAGACGGCCTACAAAATGAAAAACAGTTAATTAGCGCTGATGATAAAATCGCATTAATTGATCAGCTTACTGACGCAGGACTCTCATATATTGAAAGTGGCAGCTTTGTCTCGCCAAAATGGGTGCCGCAAATGGCAACGTCAACAGCAGTATTAACGGGTATCGCAAGAAAGTCTGGTGTCACTTATGCTGCACTAACACCGAACATCAAAGGCTACGATGCCGCTATTGCTGCAAACGCCGATGAAGTAGCAATATTTGCTGCGGCATCGGAAGGCTTTAGCCAAAAAAATATCAATTGTTCGATAGATGAAAGCATAGAGCGCTTTGCCCCGATCATAGCTGCGGCTAAGCAAGCTAATATCAAAGTCAGAGGTTATGTCTCCTGTGTTGTCGGCTGTCCCTATGACGGAGAGATTGCCCCTGAGCAAGTTGCCAAAGTGGCAGAAAAACTTCATAACATGGGATGTTATGAAATCTCCCTCGGAGACACTATCGGTGTTGGCACAGCAGCAAGCGTACAAAAGATGTTACAGGCAGTGATGGCAAAGGTTCCTAGGGAGCATTTGGCAGTTCACTTCCACGATACCTATGGCCAAGCGTTAACCAACATTTACACTGCGTTACAAAATGGTATTAGCGTTGTTGACAGTGCAGTTGCCGGATTAGGCGGCTGCCCGTATGCTAAGGGCGCTTCCGGTAATGTCGCTACAGAAGATGTCGTGTATTTATTACATGGTCTTGGCATAACTACCGGTATAGATTTTAACAAGTTATTGAAAGCCGGTTGGTTTATCAGTGACATACTAGGCAAAGCGCCTATTTCAAAAGTTTCGAATGCGTATCGGGCGCAACACAAACCTTATATCGAGGAGTAAATAATGGCCGGATTTGACAAAGTAGTGTCAAGCTACGAAGAAGCCATGGCAGGTCTAGAAGATAACATGACCATCATTTCAGGTGGTTTTGGTTTATGTGGTATTCCAGAAAACTTGATTGCAGAAATCAAGCGCAAAGGCACTAAAGGATTAACAGTCGTGTCAAATAACTGTGGCGTTGACGACTTTGGTTTAGGTGTCTTATTACCAGATCGTCAAATTAAAAAGATTGTCGCATCATATGTCGGTGAAAATGCCGAGTTTGAACGTCAGATGATGAGTGGCGAACTAGAAGTAGAATTAACGCCGCAAGGTACATTAGCCGAAAAAATGCGTGCTGGTGGCGCTGGTATTCCAGCATTTTATACCGCCACAGGTTACGGCACTCCGGTAGCTGAAGGCAAAGAAGAACGTGAATTTAACGGTCGTCATTATATTCTAGAACCGGCAATCACTGGTGATTTTGCTATTGTCAAAGCGTGGAAAGCAGACCGTTACGGCAACTTGGTATATCGCAAAACAGCGCGTAATTTTAACCCTATGGCAGCAACTGCCGGTAAAATCACTGTGGTTGAAGTGGAAGAAATCGTTGAGCCGGGTCAACTAGATCCAGATCAGATCCATACCCCAGGTATTTACGTCGATCGACTGATTAAAGGGTCGTTTGAAAAACGCATCGAACAACGCACCGTGCGTGCCAAGTAAGGAGTAGCAAATGGCTTTATCAAGAGAACAACTTGCACAACGTGTTGCCCAAGAATTACAAGATGGTTACTACGTTAACTTAGGCATAGGTATTCCAACTTTAGTAGCTAACTACGTTCCAAAAGGAATGGAAGTAATGTTGCAATCGGAAAATGGTCTATTAGGCATGGGGGAGTTTCCAACCGAAGAAACTATTGATGCCGACCTGATCAATGCCGGTAAACAAACGGTAACCATGGCCACTGGTGCGTCAATCTTTGATTCTGCAGAATCATTCGCCATGATCCGTGGCGGCCATGTTGATTTAACCGTGCTTGGCGCATTTGAAGTCGATGTTCATGGTAATATTGCGTCATATATGATCCCAGGCAAGCTGATCAAAGGCATGGGTGGCGCTATGGATTTAGTTGCCGGTGCTGATAATATTATCGTAACAATGACCCATGCATCAAAACATGGTGAATCCAAACTATTAGCCGATTGTACACTCCCTCTTACAGGTAAAGGCTGTATCAAAAAAGTACTAACTGACTTAGCTTTTATCGAAATCAAAGACGGTAAGTTTCATCTACTTGAACGTGCTCCAGGCGTATCGGTTGAAGAAATTGTTAAACTGACCGCTGGTGAACTCGTTATTCCAGAGCATGTACCAGAAATGACATTTTAACCTTATAGTGTTAACCAAGCACAAGGGAGCATCAGCTCCCTTTTTTGTACAAAAAACTAAAATTTAACAGTCACTGATATAGCTACTCGTGATAACTAAGTGAGTAGTTCACGACTAATCATTTGTTTTATATAAAAATAATTTCACGCTATTTAATGACAAATATTGCGGAAAATGCCCCTCCTCTTGCAATTTTATACGAATTTAGTAATACTGAAGGTGACAAAGAAAGGGCAAGGCACGCGAAAACGTGCTACGCAAAACCACCGGTCTAAGGTCTTTATTGCAATATAATGGCTATGACAGCGGAGTTACCGAGTTATTAGGTACGTCCTGTGGTTTTTTCTTTTAATTAACTATTACGCATTTATAAGGTTATTAAAATGAAAAAATTATTACTAGTTTCTACGATTACTGCTTTAACATTGACGTCTGTTGTATCTGTTCCAAAAGCTCAGGCAGCCAACATAGCACAAAGTTTGTGTGAGTACGTTGCCGCTGATGATAAGAAACGCATGCGGAGATTTTTAAAAGCGAATAGACTGAAAATTCGTAGTGTTTTTGATGGTATTCAATGTAATGGTAAAAACTTGTTAGTATTTGCTGCCGATCGTGGCTCTGTAGATACAGGTTCTTTGATGATTTCAAAATTGCCAAAGAAAACTGTCTCAGACAACTTGGCACTAATGCAAAATGGATCGCAACCATTAATCGACGCTGCTAACGCTCGCGTCAGCAGTTAAATTATTTTTTAGTAGGCGTTATTTGTTTTACAAGTGAACTGTTTTACTAGCTAATAATTCTATGTCAATTTAAAAAGCCAGCATTTGCTGGCTTTTTCTTTTATGTCAAATAGTTACAAATCATTGTTTATTTTCATAAACAATTTACAATTAAAATGATAACAATAGAATTTCATAATAAATGTCACATAAAAGAAGCTATAAAAACAGTAAAAATGCCTTAGTGCTAACTGGTGGCGGTGCTCGAGCAGCGTATCAAGTTGGTGTGCTTTCAGCTATTTCAAAGTTTGCTCCAAGAAACCACCCTTTGCCCTTCCCCATCTTGTGCGGGACATCTGCCGGTGCCATTAACACTACGGCTTTAGCTTGCTACGCTTCCTGCTTTCAACTGGGGGTAAAAAAATTAGAATGGGTATGGAAAAACCTCACTACCAGTCGTATTTACCATAGCGATCCGTATCGAGTTTTTTCTCATATCTTTAAAGGGATTTTCGCCAGTTTTCAGGCCGATTATGCCAGTAAAACGCCACGCAGTTTACTCAATAACGCACCACTTCGTTTACTACTAAACGAAGTTATTGATTACCGGCGCATTGACAACAATATCAGAAAGGATTTTTTAACGGCGATATCTATCACTACTTCCAGTTACAGCAGTGGTGATTCCATCAGCTTTTTTCAATCAGAATCCTCTATCATTCCCTGGTTTAGAGCAAAACGTCGTGGTATTCCTAGCATGATCAACAGTGATCATTTACTAGCTTCAGCGTCAATTCCACTAGTGTTTCCATCGATAAAAATTCATAACGAACATTATGGTGATGGCTCTATTCATCAATTATCGCCGCTAAGCCCGGCCATTCACTTAGGTGGAGAAAAGTTATTTATTATCGGGGTCGAGCAGCCGAAAGAGCCCTTACACGCAAGAGAAAATAATCCGCATCCGCCAACGACAGCCACTATAGCCGGCCATTTACTCGACGGTATTTTTTCAGATACCTTGCAAAGTGACTTAGAACGTATGAACCGAGTCAACAATACCTTATCGCTTATTAATCAGGAAAACAAAAGGACACATGAGGGATTAAAGAATATCAACTCGTTTGTTATCAACCCCAGTCACGATTTTAATGCCATAGCCTTTGAGTACTATCATCAGCTGCCATTGGCGATTCGATTACTGCTAAGAACGATGGGGATAGCAAACGATCCTGAATCTAGTATCATCAGCTACCTGCTGTTTGATAAACAATACTGTCAGCACCTCATTAAACTCGGCTATCAGGATGCATTAGCACAAGAGCAAAGAATAAGAGAATATCTCGAATTATAAATTTATCGACCTTCTTGCAAGTAGCGTTCTACCCGTTCTACACGGCGTGGTTTACCGCGAATAACTAACGTATCCTGCGCTTGGAGCACAGTATCTAATGGCGGTTCTTCTGTTTCGCTATTATCACGTTTTAAACTCACAACCGTGACACGCCGTGCTGTTAAATTTAATGCTGCAATACTGTGGCCAACCGCAAAAGAGTCATCCGTTAATAACACCGCATTAGCAAACTCTATCCGTTCTATAGCTTCTGGGCTCATGTCAGTATGCTCCCCCTGAAAAAAACCATGTAAATGACTATAATGACTTTTCCGCTCTTTCTGCACCCGCTTAACAATTTTTGAAAAAGGGATCCCGGAAAGAGATAACACTTGAGACACTAACATTAAGCTCCCTTCAAGGCTTTCAGGTACCACTTGATTAGCACCGGCTAGCTGTAAACGTTCCAGATTATCATCGTTGCGCGTTCTCACTAAAATAGGAACATCAGGCGCTAAAGAGCGCACTTTTTGGATCACTTCAATCGACTGCTTATCTTCACCAAAAGCGATCACCACTAACTTAGCTTTAGATAACTTTGCCGCTTCCAATAACTCGGTTTTGCGAGAAGAGCCAAATAATACATTTTCTCCCGCTTCCCGCGCTTTGGTGGTTCTTAATGGATCGATATCTATCGCGACAAAATCGATTGACTCTTGTTTTAAAAAACGGCTGACTGTTTGACCAATACGGCCAAAACCACAAATAATAACATGATCATTAAGTTCATTTTGGCTCGGCAACTGCGACAGCTCATCAGTATTTTGTTGCTCTTCCTTACTAAGCCAAACTCCCCATTGACGGGCGTGCTCTACCATAAATGGTGTAATTGCCATACTAATAACACCTGCACCTAATAACAAAGAAGCAATATCAAGTGGTAAAACATTCACTTGGCTTGCCAAGGCAATTAAGACAAAACCAAACTCCCCCATTTGCGCCAACATGATTGCCGATGCCCAAGCATCTTTAGTTTGCTCTCCGGCACGTACCACCAGAAACTTGAGCACTAAGATTTTAATCAGCATAAAGCTAACTAATAATGCCAATACCAGCAATGGAGAAGAAAGTAGTAACGCAAGATTTAATTTCATGCCGACAGTGACAAAAAATAAGCCCAGTAAAATATCACGATAAGGGCGAATATCTGCTTCTAGCTGGTGTTTATACTGACTTTCCCCTAACATCATTCCAGCTAAAAACGCCCCTAATGCCATAGACAAGCCAAACCATTGGGTTAACGCCGCCGCCACTAATGTGACTAACAAGGTAGTTAAAACAAACAGTTCATCCGTTCGAACCTGAGCAACTAAATTAAATATCCTAGGTAGTACCCACTTCCCCACTGACAATAAAATGCCGACAACAAAGACACCTTTTACCAAAGCCAATAACAACTCCAGTACCATGGACGTATCACTTTGCTCCGCGAACATCGGAATAATGATCAAAAGTGGCACCACAGCAACGTCTTGAAACAGTAAAACCGCGACCGAAATTTGTCCCGACTTTCGCTTCATCGCCCCGCTTTCACTCAGCTGCCTGATAACAATTGCGGTAGAAGATAGCGCTAGAATCCCTCCTATTACGATGGCACTGGCAAAACTTTGTCCTAAAAATAACGCTATGCTCATAAAGATCAACATAGAGATCCCGACCTGCAAACTACCAACCGCAACCACTAAGTGACGCATTGCCATGAGTTTTGGTAATGAAAACTCCAACCCCAGAGTAAACAGTAAAAAAACAATGCCAAGCTCAGCAAAATGCTCATAGTCAACACTTTCATGGGTTAACGCTAAGCCATGTTCGCCAACCAACATCCCAGCGACTAAATAAGCTAAAATCGCCGGTAAATGCAGCTTTCTAAATAACCAAACAATCAATACGGCACTGGTAAGAATAGCGAGAATTTCTACGTAATCTGTCACAAAAAACCTAATAAAATTAATGAGTAAAATGGTTGCTATGATTTTAGTATATATTGCCTGCAGGTAATTTAGGAAAAAAGTTTTAACTGATCCCTATTTGACTATTGATTAGCTGACTATTTTAGTCAAAACAAACCGGCAAACACTTGCCGACAATTTTATGACATATGACATTACAATGCCGCCTCTAGCCGTTATTGTTACTGAGTTCCCCTCTATCCCATTGTAATCATAGCGATATTTTTTATAGGTACATTTTTTGCTTTGTAAATGCTGTAGTATTTTAAAAGGTGCCGCTATGCAAACATTAAATTTAGTTGAAAACACCTCTGTCGATTTCAATGCGTTTAGAGTATTTGATACTCAGGATCATCAGGATAATTATCGAAAACTTGCGTTATCCGAGCAATTACAAACCAGTCTTGAACTTAATGTACTACTTAACATCTTTGCTCTGGAAGCAGCTAAATACGTCGACTTTTCTGGCCTGTATTTTAAACAAGCTGAGATCAGCGCTGCCGCTCGAGGTAGCAAAGCGGGCAAAAAAGAGCGTCGTTACGAGCTTAAAATTAATAATCATTATGTCGGCACCTTAACTTATGCGTTAAATGCGCCGATCAGCATTAGTAATAACAAAGTTATTAAACAGCTGCATCAGGTACTGCTACACCCGTTAAATAACGCGATTAAATATCAAAAAGCAATGCAACTTGCGCTACAAGACGGTTTAACCGGATTAGGTAACCGCCGCT
This sequence comes from Thalassotalea insulae, assembly GCF_030161395.1. Taxonomy (NCBI): domain Bacteria; kingdom Pseudomonadati; phylum Pseudomonadota; class Gammaproteobacteria; order Alteromonadales; family Colwelliaceae; genus Thalassotalea; species Thalassotalea insulae. The sequence continues at coordinate 3,583,298 of NZ_BSST01000001.1, read as the reverse complement.
ATTTCGACCAGCAACTTAAACGCGCCATGCACCATGCCAATCGTCAACATTCTAAAGTCGGTATGATAGTCTGCGATTTAAATAAATTTAAAACCATTAATGATACCTATGGCCACAAAATAGGTGACGACATCTTGCTTCACTTTGCCGATGCGTTACGCGCTAGTGTCCGTGATTCTGACAGCTTATTTCGCTTTGGTGGTGACGAATTTGTCGTATTGGTTGAGGATGCCAATGAAAATTCATTGTTAGTTATCGAAGAGCGTATTCATCAAGCGATTAACGCCTGTTGCTTGCTCTCTAAGTATCAGGTCAGTTGCTCATTAGGCGCCAGTTTAATGAATCGGGCTGATAGCGAACAAAGCTTTTTTGAACGTACTGATCAGTTACTGTATCAAAATAAAATCAGTGAAAACCGCACGCTAAACATTGTCTAATACCAATTGAAATGAATGTTTAATTCAGATGGGATAACCATTAAGATTTGAGCGTAACTGTTTAAGCGCAGCTTTACGCTCATTTGGTGTAGAACCGACCAATAGGCGACAAAACCTCACCGCTTGAGAAAACTTTTCTTGGCCGAGTATATCAGTGACCTGCAGAAAAAACGCTTTATCTAAATCAAAGGTTTTAGCGTAATGAATCACCGCATCGTTGATCGAAGGAAACTCAATACCGTCAAATTGAAATGGCTCACTTTCCTTGCACTTAAGATCTTCAATGTTAATTCCACCAAGGATCAAAGCCCAACCGCAAAAATTTACCCTCGCCTTAGCAATTTCAAACATCATCCAGGCACTGCGCTGAAACCCAGCAAAATTACCGCCTGCAAATTCACTATTTGCCAACTCTTGCTCAGTCCAATTAATACCGATAGCCAGATCTTTTTGATATCGTTGAAACAATAAACGTTTTACTTGCTCTCGCACCTGCCAGATCGATGTTACTTTACAGCGAGCTGCCAAATGATAACACTCAGCACAAGTATTTAACGATAATGGTGGATGAGGACAATCTAAAACAATATTACCCGGCTGAGGAAAATCCAAATGACTCGCTGCTGGCTCACCACAAAACCAGCAGCAATAACGAAATTGAAAAGGTGTTTCTATCGCTTGATACGACATTTAGGTTGTTTAGCTCTAGACTATTTTTATGTATAGGTTATTTGCGTTTCGCTTTTTTTCCCTTAGCATTGCTCTTAAGGCCTTTTTTCGCCTTTCCTTTGGCAAGTTTTAATGCTGACTTTTCTTTTTGCTTATGCTCAATCGCGATATTTTTATCACGGTTTGCCTGGTAGCGGTTTTTTTGCTCTGGCGTATCTAAACCTTGCTGACGGTGCTCCACTAACCGGCTATCAAACTCATAGCCCGGCATGACAATGCGATCAAATTTTCGTCCGATCAGTTGTTCAATATTACCAAGAAACTTTTCATCTTTCGGGCTGACCAATGAAATTGCCGTGCCGCTTTTACCCGCTCGTCCAGTTCGACCTATGCGGTGGACATAATCTTCCGCTAAAAACGGTAAATGAAAATTCACTACATAAGGTAAATCATCGATATCTAATCCACGTGCAGCAACATCAGTGGCGACTAATACCCGAACTTCACCATTAACAAATTGTGCTAACGCTTTATTTCTTGCACCCTGTGATTTATCACCATGACATAGTGCCGCCTTAATACCATCAAGCTTCAGCTCTTTTGCCAGCTGATTTGCGCTTTCCTTCGTACCAGCAAACACTAATACTTGTTGCCAGTTATTGACACCAATAAGCTCAGAGAGTAACTCTCGTTTACGCTGCTCGCTCACCCAATAAACTGACTGCTTCACTTTACCGGAAGTCGTATTTTGTTTCGCCACTTCTATGGTTTGAGGAGTATTAAGAATCTGTTTAGCTAACGTTTTCACTTTATTAGAAAAAGTCGCCGAAAACATCAGGGTTTGATGTTTATGCTTAATTGCCGCTAGTACCCGCTCAACATCAGTTAAAAATCCCATGTCGAGCATCCTATCCGCTTCATCTAACACTAAGAATTTCACTTGTGATAGATCCACATGACGCAACACTACATGCTCCAACAAGCGCCCTGGTGTTGCCACCAAAATATCCACGCCTTGTTTTAGCATTTTGGTTTGTGCTGGCATATTAACACCGCCGTAAATCACGCCTGACGTTAACGGTAAAAACTGGCTATAAGCCTGAATGTTTTCGCTAACCTGCAACGCTAGCTCTCTGGTAGGAGTTAAGATCAGTGCCTGTACCTGCCCAACTGAGCCTTTTTCAGCTAGCTGATCCAGTATTGGCAAAGTAAAGGCGGCAGTTTTTCCTGTGCCGGTTTGCGCACTGGCCAACACATCGTCACCTCGGCGAATAACTGGAATCGCCCGTTGCTGAATCGGTGTCAGATTTTTATATCCACACGCTTTTACTGCTTTTAATAAATCGGCTGATAATCCTATCGAGTCAACACTCACAACAACACCTAATACCCTGAAATAACTGAATGGCGCGGATTATAACAGCCTAAATCGATTATGCCTAAATGACTGTGAGTAATTTATTTAAAATGTCATTATTTAACATTAGCCAGTCGTTTTACTAGCATATTTATCTTTGCTCATCACTTTCATTTAACAACAAGGCATTAAACTCACGCGCACTAGCCAATTCAATCAATAAACGCTCTCTTTCCTGTTGGGCAACTTGCTGCCAAGGTATATCTTCAATGGCCCCCACTAACGCATAGAGAAAATTTAAACTGGGCGTTTTTCCATGGTATTTCTCCAATGTGATAAACACATGAATCGCACCTAATGCAGACAATTGCTGACGCGTGAAAATCCCTACCTCATTTAAACGCTTTTCAGAACTAAGTCCTAAGCCCTTTAACTGACTGAGCTCCCCCATATGCCTTACCATATCCCTTTAGTTAAATGAAACTGAGTTTGCTGCTGTTCGCTGGGCTGATAACAAGGCAGCTGCTTTGCCTTTTTCTGCTGATGATAATCTTTGCTGATACTGACCACTACGTTCGTTAATAAAAACAAAGCAGTGACATTAACCACTGTCATTAAGCCAATCGACATATCTGCCAATGCGATCACTTCTGGTAAACTAGCAACCGAGCCAAACACTAGCATCGCCAAAAAACCAAGTCGTAAAAACCAATGCCCCAACATATTATCTAAGTTTAAGTATTTTAGATTGTTATCCGCATAGGCAAAGTTTGCGACAATTGAGGTAAAAGCAAACAATAAAATGGCAAAGGTAATAAAATCCTGGCCCCAGTCTCCCACTTGATACGCCAGCGCCTGCTGCGTTAGCTGAATCCCCTGAAAGTCGCCATGGTGTCCGTCAAACAATAAGATTAAAAATGCCGTACACGAACAAATCACTATCGTATCAAAAAATACCGCCAGCATTTGCACATAGCCTTGTGATACTGGATGAGGTGGATAAGGTACCGCAGCAGCAGCCGCGTTAGGTGCACTGCCCATGCCAGCTTCATTGGAATAAAGCCCCCGCTTTACCCCTTGAATGATAGCGGCACCAACTAAGCCACTGCCCGCCTCTTTTAAACCAAAGGCTGAAGCAAAAATATCACTGATAACGGCAGGCAACAGCTCAATATTCATCGCCAGTACCACCAAACAAATAATCACATACGCCAATCCCATAAAGGGTACGGTTATTTCGGCAAAACGGGCGATATTTTTTAAACCACCAAGAATGATAACCGCAGTAAGCAACGTAATAATAATGCCTGTTACCAGAGGCTCAATTCCATATGAGCCATAAAACGCATCAGTGATAGAATTAGCCTGTACCGAACTAAAAACAAAGCCATAGCCAAAAAATAAACAGAGTGAAAAGGTAATTGCCAGTTTTTTACTTTTCAACCCTTTACTCATGTAATAGGCTGGTCCACCTCGATAATTGCCATTGGCATCTTTTTCTTTATAAAGTTGCCCGAGTGCGCTTTCTGCAAATGCTGTTGCCATTCCCACTAAAGCGATCAACCACATCCAAAACACCGCTCCGGCACCACCTAATGAAATAGCAACCGCCACCCCCATTAAGTTGCCTGTACCTACTCGTGCAGCCAAGGTGGTACATAACGCCTGAAACGATGAAATACCATGAGAATTCGTTTTACGGCTAGATTTGAGCACCGAAAACATATGGAAAAACTGGCGAAACTGCAGTCCTTTCAACCTAATGGTGAACCAGATGCCACAACCGGTGAGCAAATAAATTAAAATACTGCCCCATAAATAGCTATTGATGGTGCCTACCCAAAGTTCTATCACTTCAGCTTCCTGTTATGGATTATCCGTCAAGCATAACAAACTCTTAGTCAGAAAAAAGACTAAAGAACAATCAATTAACATTGATTAAATGATTATGCCGTATAGTCAGCGGTAAATGCGCAGGCTGTAAATAGCTGCGATACCAGTAACGATTCATCTTCTTAACCGTACCTTTAGCTGATTCAGCTTCAACACTATTGCCAACGTTAAGCGTTTGCTGACGAGCCAATTGCTGAATTAGCCATAATTTAAATTCGCTGGAATATTGCTGCTCAATGTCAGTCAATAAGCGCCGGTAACCGTCAAAAAAATCAATTTTAAGATTGGCCGCCAATGCTCGCATTTTCTCTGGGTAATGCTGAAATAAAAACAAGTGAGCCAGATAACTCCAACGATAAACACTATCACTGCCATCGGGATAAGTGGTTGCAAATATCTTAGCGAGATCAGGCCACTTTGCCGCTGGCGTATCAGCTAATAATTTAAACGCTCTCGGGTTATGTGCTTCATTAGCGATAAACTCTGCCAATCCTTCAGTCCACCACACAATATGACTGGGAAAGTGACCAAAGCCGCCATATTTGTTAAAACGCCCGTCAAGATAATGAACGTACTCGTGATTTAAATTCCAAACACTAAATTCCGGCTTTTGCCAAAACGCCTGAAAGGAATAAAACGTCGCCTGATTGTCACTGTCGCTAGGTGTGCCTTCAATATACATGCCGCCATTGTTGGTATTGATATTAAAAGTGAGCTGACCATAACGATTATAATCACTGTAATTATCAAAAATCACCACGCGTAATGAGTCATTAAAGTCGTTGGCAACCGCTTGCTGACCAGTATTCAGGCTTTGATGAAAAAAATCTTGCTGTTTAAGCAATAGCTGGCAAGCTTGCATCAGTTGCGACTGAGATAAGCTAGTGGCCCGAATAAACAAATTATCTGAGCATGTATGATTTATTGGTAATACTTGCTCGACAGCAGGAATATCACAACGTTCGACAAAAGTTTGCTGACAATCATCTAACGTACGATAGGAATTTGCTAAATAAATACCGGAAAAATTTCGCTTGGCAGCCACGGGTTGTACATCAATGTTCTCAAATAAAAAATCTTGTACGGTTTTATCAAGCGCTTGTTGCTGCGGCTCTTCCAGCAGCTGATGAAAATACGCTAAAACCCATAGACTATGATGTAACTGCCAGTTATTGTCCGTTAATTGCTTAAAGTGCGCGGTTGTTAACTCCAATAAGGTCATCTGCTCTTTACTGGCCAGTTCAAACTTGGCTAACAATGCCACTTTGAGCTCGTCATTGGCTCTCGCTTCATAAGCAATGAAACCTAAGGTTCGATAAAGCTCTAACTGACTATATTGCACCTGTTCACTTAATACTGATCTAGTGTCAGTCACATTAAGCTGCTCCAATATATTCACCACGACTTGCAGCTGCTGCGGCAATTGTTCAATTAACGGTTTTTGATAATAAAAGCGATACAAAGTAACGAGAAAATGTTCACGCAGTCGAGCCCCAGTATCCGTTTGCTGGTAAAAAACTGGCATTCTCGCTAAGCGCGCTAATAGCTTATCTAATGCTAACCAGGTTTGACTATCGACAGCTTTTCGCTCCGCATAGTAACTAAACCCCCGTATATAGATAAACAAATGATCCAATTCAGCATTCAGCTGGTCAACACTTTCTCTGTCATTAAGCGTTATCAGTGTCGATAGTCGATTAACCGCCGCTTGAAAAAGTTCAGGGCTATGGTTAAAACACTTATCCCAACCTAATTGACTATCCGCTAATATCGAATGAATGGAAGCTGATTGCTCAGCTGCTACGCAGACATCCTTTGCTTGCGACTGAGTTGCTGACAACAACTTATCCTCTACGACTGGCTTATAAACTGAACAAGATACCAAAAACAAGCCGATAAACATCCAGCAGCAAGCACGACTAATTACAGGTATATTCGTTAAATTCTTATTATTAAACATACAAAATTTATTTAGCTAATAGGAAAGCCAATAATATATTGTATACAAACACAACTCAAACCCAATCTGTTAAAAAATATTTCGCTTAAAAAAACATAATAGTCGTCTAAAAGGTCTGATAGCATTCCCATCTAGCTACCAATAAAAAAGCCAGTAAACTTAGTTACTGGCTTCTCACTAATTATTTAATAGTAGTGAGTTATAAGGCTTTATAGATATGCTCAACCGAGTCTTTGGCATCACCAAATAGCATCTGCGTATTATCTTTGAAAAACAACGGATTCTGCACCCCAGCATAACCGGTATTCATTGAGCGTTTAAAAACAATAACATTTTTCGCATGCCACACTTCCAGTACTGGCATGCCTGCAATCGGACTATTAGGATCTTCAGCCGCCGCCGGGTTAACGGTATCATTTGCCCCGATAACTAACACCACATCGGTATCAGCAAAATCATCGTTGATCTCATCCATCCCCAATACTATGTCATAAGGCACCTTAGCTTCGGCTAATAGTACATTCATATGTCCTGGTAAACGGCCAGCAACCGGATGAATCGCAAAACGGACACTAATGCCTTTATCAATTAACGCCTGAGTCATTTCATATACCGGATATTGCGCCTGCGCCACCGCCATACCATAACCTGGAGCTATAATAACCGACTTAGCATTGCTTAGCATATCAGCGACAGTTTCTGCATTAACTTCAGTATGCTCACCATAATCCTTGCTATTATCCACTACGACTTCGGTACCAAAACCACCGGCAATCACGCTGATAAATGAACGATTCATCGCCTTACACATGATATAAGATAAGATCGCCCCTGATGATCCCACTAGTGCGCCTGTAACGATTAACAAATCATTATTTAGCATAAAACCTGCTGCTGCTGCTGCCCAACCGGAATAAGAATTAAGCATAGAGACGACCACAGGCATATCGGCACCGCCAATTGAGGCCACCAAATGCCAGCCAAATACCAACGAAATAAACGTCATCAAATAAAGCGCAAAATCACCGCCACCCTGCAAGACAAAGCTCACCATTAAAATAAAACTGATAACACCCGCAGCTAAATTCATTTTATGACGATGGGGTAACATTAATGCCGCACTGTTAATTACCCCACGTAATTTTCCAAACGCGACCACAGAGCCAGTGAAAGTCACAGCGCCGATAAAGACGCCGAGAAACACTTCCACCAGATGAATATTAACCGCCATTTGCTGCTCAGCAGTAATGGTCAATATTGGCGTATGACCCATTTCAAAATAGCTGTTATACCCCACTAATACCGCAGCTAAACCAACAAAACTATGCAAAATGGCGACTAATTCCGGCATTTGCGTCATTTCGACTTTCTTTGCCAAACGCAAACCGATCAGCGAACCTATCACCATAGCCACCAGGATCACCAGCACGTTAGAGACGCGAGGATCTGCGATAGTCGCGACCAGCGCAATCGTCATGCCGACAATGCCGTACCAGTTACCGGTTTCTGCCGTTTCTTGCTTACTCAGGCCAGATAAACTGAAAATAAACAATAATGCTGAAAGAATATAAGCGGCACTAATTAAACTCGATGAAAATTCCATAATTGTACCCCTTATTTTCTGAACATTTTTAACATACGTTTAGTGACATAAAAGCCACCCACTATGTTAATGGTCGCAATTAACACCGCAATCCCCGCCAAGAATTGCACCAGAACATTATCTTGCCCGACCTGTAATAAAGCACCAACAATAATAATTCCGGAAATGGCATTGGTAACGCTCATCAGCGGCGTATGCAACGAATGACTTACGTTCCATACCACGTGGTACCCAATAACACAGGATAAAACAAATACGGTAAAATGAGATAAGAAATCCGCTGGTGCAACGCTGGCAATCCAGGAAAAAAGCAATGCCCCTGCAGCCATTAAAAAATGTTTTTTCGTTTCTTTATTGACCGGTTCAATCACTTCCGGCTGTTGTTCTTTAACAACCGGGGCTTTTGGCGCAACAGGAGCAGCACTGACTTTAATCGCTGGTGGCGGAAAAGTGATTTCGCCTTGATACACCACTGTCATATTACGAATGACCTGATCATCAAAGTCGATAGTCAATGTGCCGTCTTTTTCCTTGCACAATAACTTCATCAGGTTAACTAAATTATTAGCGTACAAACTGGATGACTGATTAGGCAGGCGCGAGACTAAATCGGTATAACCAAGGATTTTGACACCATTAACATCCACTGCTTTACCTGCTACGGTTAATTCACAATTACCGCCACCAGCAGCAGCTAAGTCAACGATAACGCTACCTGTTTTCATTGAGTTAACCATTTCTTCAGTAATCAATTTGGGCGCTGGCTTGCCTGGGATCATTGCGGTGGTGATAATAATATCGACCTCTTTTGCCTGTTCAGCAAATAGTGCCATTTCAGCATCAATAAAGGCTTTACTCATCTCCTTGGCATAACCATCACCTGAGCCAGTGTCCTCGTCTTCAAAATCAAGCGCAAGAAATTCAGCCCCCATACTCTCGATTTGCTCTTTGACTTCCGGACGGGTATCGAAGGCACGGACAATAGCCCCTAAACTTCCCGCGGTGCCAATAGCTGCAAGTCCGGCAACACCAGCGCCGATAATCATCACTTTTGCTGGTGGTAAATTACCAGCAGCAGTGATCTGTCCGGTGAGAAAACGGCCAAACGCATTGGTCGCTTCTATGACCGCACGATAACCAGCAATATTGGCCATCGAGCTTAAGGCATCCAGTGACTGCGAACGGGTCATGCGTGGCACCATTTCCATCGCTAAGGTATTAACCGATTTACTTTTTAGCAGCTCTAGCAATTCTGAAGATTGCGCAGGAGCAATAAAACTAATTAAGGTACTGTTATCATTGAGTTGAGAAGCCTCATCAAGGCTTGGGGGATTCACTTTAAAGACAATGTCACTTTGCCAGCATTTCTTCTTAGTGGCTATTTCTGCGCCAGCATCGAGATATTCCTGATCGTTAAAGCTCGATTTTATGCCAGCACCTTTTTGTACTTGTACACTAAAGCCTAGCTCAATTAATGCTTTTATTGCTGAGGGTGAACTGGCAACACGGTTTTCTCCCCGTAACGACTCCTTCGGTATTCCTATGATCATAAGTCACCTTAATTACTGTTTAATTTTTATTATACGTACAATGTTTTACCATTTATCGCATAATATTCAAACAGAAAGTCGTGTAATTAATATGATTTAATTAACAATATTGACTATAAGCTAAATAAATAAGCTTTAGCGTCAACAATAACGTTGGATACTAAAGCGTGATAAAAGCTTAGAATAGGAGCAAAGATAAATTAGAAAGGGTAACGTCTGGTTTGCGCAACTAATCAATATCGTTTAACGGCCAAGTAACAATATAATCTTCAAAAAAATCAATATCCACTTCATTATCTTTGACGATTTTTCCGCGCACCGACATACCGGCTTTGTGCATTGCGGATTTTTTCCCTTTATGTAATAACGGGTGCCAGGACGGTAAACCACGGCCTTCTTTTAACCGACGATATGTGCAACTTGGTGGCATAAAAAAAACGTCATCGAGATTATCCTGAGTCAGCTGCACACAATCTGGCACTAGCTTAGTCCGCTTTGCGTATTGAGTACATTGGCATGTTTTATCATTGAGTAAATAACAAGCAATATTACTATAGTTCATTTGCTCATCTTCCCCGATATGATCAGTCGGCATTAACTCCGTCTCATCCGTCGTATTTTCATCATCGATAAATTTATGCAAACAACACTTTGCACAGCCATCGCACAAAGACTCCCATTCACTGCGGGTCATTTGTTCTAGAGTTTTAGTTTGCCAAAAAGCTTGAGTCATCTTGCTTATTACTTAATAGGTGGAAATTTAATACGGTCAGACAAATGGCCAACCGAACTGACAAAATAATAGGATAAGTTCCAGTGCATCAACGCCTTATAGTTTTCATAGGCAAGATATACGCGTCCTTTTTCATCATCCGGAAATACTAATGCTGCTTTAATATCGACCTTAGGTAAATCGGTACCATCAGCACGTCTAACCCCTAACGCCTGCCATTGTGCTAGGGTTTTTTCTCGTTCTCCCCAAGCTTTTAACCAGCTTTTACGCCCACCGGTACGCTTAGGAATGGCTAAACTAAAATCAAATTCAGCGGGTAATTTCACCTGACGTCCCCAAGTTATTTCATCATCCCAGCCTTCTTGTTGTAAATAATTTGCCATCGAGGCAAAGACATCTGCCTGATTGTTCCAGATATCTTTTTTACCATCACCGTCACCATCCACCGCATAGGCTAAAAATGAGGTTGGCATAAACTGATTCTGTCCCATGGCTCCTGCCCAAGAACCTTTCATATTATCAATATCGATATGTCCCTGCTGTAAGATGTCAAATGCCGCCCATAACTGCTTTTTGAAAAACGCTTCCCGACGGCCTTCATATGCAAGTGTGGTTAACGCTGAAACAACGTTATAGTTACCCATGATTTTACCAAAGTTAGTTTCCAGCCCCCATAACGCGACGATAAACCTTGGTTGAACATTGTATTGTTCGGCAATTTTTCTCAGCAGTGGAAAATGTTGTTTATAAAGATCACGGGCACGGTCAACTTTCCACTTAGGAACCCGTTTGGGTAAATACGTATCTAAGGTTTCCACCACTTCAGGCTGATTTCGATCTGCCTTAACGGCACGTTGATGAAAAGTGACACGGGTAAAGTTTTGCTCAACAAATTCTGCTGGATAGCCTTTTTCAAGCGCTTCCTGACGTAATGCACTAACATAGCGTTCAAACCCTTGCTCGGACAGTTCTTTTTTCTGTGCACTATAAGCTTGACCAATAACTAGACTACCTACAAAAGCTGTTATTAAACCAAATAATTGTCGCTTATTCATAACGAAGCTTAATCCTCCCTATTAATCCATCTGTTGTTTCATTTGCTCTTTGTGAGCTTTTAACAAATCTTCCGTCGGTGGTGGCAATTGCAGATAAAACCCCTGTTCGTGCAAATTTTCTTTTACTTTATTAATGTCTGCCAATGCTAATTTATCTTTATTCGCTAAATTAACGATAGTCACCAGTTGCGGTGTACCAAACATCGCCATTAACGCTTCAGGCACCTGAGAGAATTCATCACGTTTATTGATAAACAAATAGGTTTGAGCTTTTTTTGAACTTCTATATACAGCGCACAGCATGACGGAGACCTAAAATTTTCTTTACCTTCGATCAGCAGAAATCACATTCTCTGCTGACGCTAAAAGGTTAACTAAATAGATGAATAGGCAATATAGCATGCCAGCTAAGCTAAATGTAACTAGAGCGAAGCAAAATTACTGCGAGCATGCGTTAATAATTCGTTACCGAACAATGACGCACGCCAGTTAGATAAAACATCAATAGTGTCTGCTGACTTGCCACCATTATTAAGCTGATAATGCCAAGAGAGAAACTGATTGATTTGTTTTTTTGACGCTAAGTTTTCCGGTTGTTGCTGATGTTTCTCCGCCTGCTTAGCGACAAAGTTTTTGATCTTTTTATAAGTTTGTTTATAACCAGGATATTCATCAAGCCGTTTAATTTCATCAGGGTAACTGGCTGCATCGACTTTTTCTGCCTGCTTTAACACCGCCAGCATTGCTTTGCCTTTATGACGAACATCCTGCAATTCAACGCCTTCAATCGCGGCCATCGCCGTAGTATTTTTAGGGGATTTTTGCGCTAAAGCAATCAAAGTATGATCTTTTGCAATAAAACCTATCGGCAAGTCTCGTTTTTGCGCCTGCTGGTAACGCCACTGCGCAAGAAATTTCAGATTATTTAACTGCTTCGCGTTTAAACGCCAACTCATTTTTACACTACGATAAAGCTCACTGCTGTCAATCGCGGTAAACTTTTTATCTACCATCAATTCAGTTTCTTGTTGCGCCGCTTGATACCAAGGAGTTTGCGCAAGTTCTTGTTCAAGCTTTGGAAACAATTTATATAAGTAACTAACATCTGCTCGTGCGTAGACTAACTGACTATCGGATAACGGTCGTTTGGTCCAGTCAGTACGTGAGTCTGATTTATCTAACGTCACCGCTAAATAATGTTCAACCATAGCTGCATAACCAATGGATAACCCATGCCCCAAAAATGACATCATCACTTGGGTATCAATTAAATTGACCGGACGGCAGTTTGCCTGAGTTAAAAACACTTCCAGATCTTCAGAGCAGGCATGTAATACTTTTTTAATCGCGGCATTAGTAAGCAGTTGCCAAAAAGGCGATAAATCCTTAATAGCAATAGGATCAATTAACCCAACCACCCGACCATCACACACTTGTAACAGCCCTAATCTAGGGTAAAAAGTGCGAGTACGGACAAACTCGGTATCAACTGCTAATACTTTTGCCTGCGCTAATTGTTGGCATAGAGCCACTAACCCAGCATCATCTTGTATATAGTGATTTTCCAACGGAACCTCTTTTAACCGTTAGTGACTGTTAAGATCGTCGTCTTCGGGTTGCTTGCTGATGACGATGTTGATGTTTTTTCACACTGCGACGAATGCGACGACTCTTGGCATTATCCATTGCTTTTTCATCCACTTTCACTTTGCTTTTAGTTTCTGGTGCTAACTTCACTAATTTACGATAATAGTTTACTTCTTTTAGTGATAACTCAACCCAACCCCCCAGCGGCAGCTGACGTTTAAGCTCAATATCACCGTAACGTACACGGATCAGTCGACTGACTTGCGCTTCCTGACTTTCCCATAATCGTCTGACTTCACGATTACGTCCTTCGGACAACACGACATGAAACCAATGGTTACGCCCTTCACCACCACGATAAGTAATTTTTTGAAAGCGCGCAAGGCCGTCTTCTAATTTAACCCCAGCACGTAATCTTTGCAGCATGGCTTCATCGACTTCACCAAATACCCGTACGGCATATTCCCGTTCGACTTTTTGTGAAGGATGCATTAAGCGATTAGCCAGTTCACCATCTGTGGTAAACAACAACATGCCCGAGGTATTAATATCCAAACGACCAACGGCAATCCAGCGACCGGTCTCTAATTTAGGTAGACGATCAAATACTGTTGGCCGCCCTTCCGGATCTTTACGGGTACACATTTCCCCTTCCGGTTTGTTGTACATCAGTACCCGGCACAAATCTTCTTCTTTGTTGGTCAAAATAACTGGATGACCATCAATACGAATTTGCTCCGTACCTTCAACACGGTCACCTAAATACGCCACTCTGCCATCAACACTGACTCGACCAGCACTGATGACAGTTTCCATTTCTCGGCGTGACCCTTTTCCTGCTCGGGCTAATACTTTCTGTAGTTTTTCAGACATCGGTCTTTACTCTCTTACGTCAGTAACATCACGGTAACCTAGTTGTTAACGCTTAGTTTCTGTCTCATTTGATTGAGTATCATTATGTGGCGCTATTATATCCTGCATTGCATCAGTAACGATAGCAGATTCTGACATTGGCATTAATTCCGGTAATTGTGCCAGCGATGTCAGAGAAAAATAATCTAAAAACGCATTAGTAGTGGCATACATCGCCGGTCGCCCTGGTACTTCTTTATGACCGACCACTTTAATCCATTCTCGTTCCACCAAGGTTTTAATAATATGGCTACTAACACTAACGCCTCGGATATCTTCAATCTCTCCCCGAGTGATCGGTTGCTTATATGCCACTAATGCCAAAGTTTCTAATATCGCACGAGAATATTTCACCGTTCGTTCCTGTTGAAACTCTCCGATACTTTTAGCTAGTGTACTTTTGACTTGAAAACGAAAGCCAGAAGCCACTTCAACCAACTCTATTCCTCGCGCCTGATATACCTTAGTCAATTGTTCGATCGCCTGGCGAATATCGGCGTTTGATACTGAAAAATCGACGAACAGTTTTTCTTTTAATTGTTTAACCGATAACGGCTTTGACGCCGAGAAAATAGCTGCTTCAATGAGCTGAATGAATTGTTGTTCACTCAGCTCACCTGATATGTCATGCAAAAGTTCAGTCGATGACATGAAGTGCTTCCTTCAATCTGACTCTGATCTGAGCGGGAGAATCGTCTTGTTCATTTATTATATGACTGCATTCAATGATATTTTCTTTGATCAGTTCTAATAACGCCAAAAACGTTACCACCACACCATGACGGCCTTCAGCAGGTTTAAATAATTCAACAAAATTAACAAAGCAGCCACTGGCCAATGATGACAACTGATCTATGATGTTACTCATCCGCTCACGGGTTGATAACGACTCCTTCTCGATATGGTGATGCTGATAAGCTTTCGAGCGCTTTAATACCTGTTGCAGTGCCTGCACTAAATCGGTAAGTTCAACATCCGCATAATTTAATTGGTTAACATAACCTAGTGGCAAGCCAACTTGTACGCTAATGAGATCCCGTTCCATTCGCGGCAGTTCGTCTAAATCGACCGCAGCCTGCTTGATCACTTCATATTCCTGTAAACGCCTGACCAATTCTGCCCGCGGATCATCTTCTTCCTCAACCACGTTTTGTTTCGGCAATAATAATCGAGATTTAATTTCCGCTAATATCGCCGCCATCACTAAATAATCCGCCGCCAGTTCCATATTCAGATCTTTCATTAGCTCAACATAATGCATGTACTGGGTGGTAATAGGTGCTATCGGTAGATCAAGAATGTCGAATTTTTGTTTTTTAATCAGATAGAGCAATAAATCCAGTGGTCCTTCAAAGGACTCAAGAATCACTTCAAGGGCATCAGGGGGAATAAATAAATCTTGCGGTTTTTCAACTACTGCCTCACCACGAACAAACGCCAGCGGTAACTGCTTCATTTCACCAAGTTGCTTTGTCTCAATTATCGCGCGCTTAGCCATGGTTTACTCAAACGGGGTTGCATCTCCTTCACCGACACGAATAATCTGCGCGTCTCCTTCAGAAAAGTCAATAACCGTAGTTGGATGTTCGCCTAGGTGGCCTCCATCGATGATCAAATCAACCTGATGCTCCAGTTGATCACGAATTAATTCCGGGTCGTATTCCGCCATGTCTTTTCCCGGCATAATCAAGGTGGTTGACATAATCGGTTCTGCTAATGTCTCAAGTAGGGCCTGAGCAATGACATTATTCGGCACACGGATCCCTATGGTGCGCTTTTTCGGATTCATTAACCGTTTCGGCACTTCCTTACTGGCTTTAAAAATAAAGGTATATGGTCCCGGAGTATTATTTTTTAACAAACGAAAGGCACTGTTATCGACTCGGGTATATTCAGAGAGTTCAGATAAATCCTTACAAACTAAAGTAAAATTATGATTTTTATCGATATCACGAATACGGCAAATACGTTCTAGCGCTTTTTTATCACCGATATGACAACCTAAGGCATAGCCAGAATCCGTCGGATAAACAATGACACCACCGCTGTGGATGATTTCTGACGCCTGCTTCATTAATCGTCCTTGCGGATTATCTGGATGGACATAAAAATACTGACTCATAATCTCGTTTCCTTTTCTCTAAGGGTTAGGCTGCCATTGTTGCCAAACGGGCGTCGCCTGCTCAGGCATCACTAAATTTCGTCCTAAATCACTCCATCGACTGGGATAATGAAAATCTGAACCCATTGATGCTAACAAATCATACTCTAAACAAAAGCTTAGCATTAATTGTCGTTGTTCGTTATTCATTTGGGGTAATACGATCTCTAAGCCATCACCACCAGCTGCCTTAAACTGCAGTACAAGACGTCGTAACCATTTGGTGGTCATGTCATAACGTACCGGATGTGCCATCACCGCACTGCCTCCGGCCTGATGAATCACATCCACCGCATGCTCTACCGTGCACCAGTCAGGTTTTACATAAGCACGTTTACCTTTACCGATATATTTATCAAAAGCAGATTGTAAATTGCTAACATGCCCTTGTTGTAACAATACTTTGGCAAAGTGTGCTCGGGTAATAGAACCTTGGCCCGCCAGTTGTTTTGCCTGTTGATAAACTTCGGTAAATCCCACTTTAGTCAGCTTTTCACCGATCGCAGTCGCACGATTTTCCCGCGCCAGTTGTTGTTGCTCGATCAACTGACGTAAGGCCGGATGAGTTTCGTCAATATTTAAACCGACAATATGGATTTCAAACCCTTGCCAGCTGGTAGAAATCTCAATACCATCGATTAAGGTGATAGGAAGATTTTTTTCTAAAATATAACTTCTGGCAATAGATAGCGCTGAGGTAGTGTCATGATCAGTGATCGCCAAAACATCAATTTGAAAGTTCACCGCCCGCTCTATCAGCTCTTGCGGCGACAAGCCGCCATCAGAGCAATTGGTATGACTATGAAAATCAACCCGACTATTTTCTTTTACAGTAAAATTTCCGGTTGACATCGCAGGCATAATAAGGTCTTCTATATGGAATTGTTCAGCACACTCATTTTACTTAGGTAACAAACGAAATGATACAAGTAAAACAAACTATTTCATTAATTTGGTGGTGGCATAACTCAACATAGTGGGTTGTGATAGTTTGCTGTACAAGTAAAGAAATTCCGAGAAACCCGCATAGTCTGACTAAGCGGGTTTTTTCGTTTTAACGATTAAATTTTAACAATAGCACTACTTTTTGAGCTAATTAATTTTGAGAACAATATGCTAACAACAAAGGTAAAAAGTTGGTTTATATGGTGGCTTCAGCCTATTTACGCCGGTTGACCCGATAACTATTACACAAATTTAGGAACACACAATGATCATCGTATTAAAACCACAAGCGACTGAACAAGACGCTAACGAAATATTAGATAAAATCTCCAGCCTTGGCTTAAAGCCACTCTATATGCCAGGCATTGAACGTACCGTGTTAGGCGCACTTGGCGACGAACGCGTACTGCGCCAGCTTCATTTAGACAGCTACCCTATGGTAGATGAAATAAAACCGATACTAAGCCCCTATAAACTGGTTAGCAGAGAACTACAGGCTCACGACTCCATCATTTCCATCGGCGGCGTAAAAGTTGGTGGTGGGAGCTTCACCGTGATTGCCGGCCCTTGTTCAGTAGAAAGTGAACCGCAACTATTCGGTGTCAGCGAAATGATCAAGGCACAAGGTGTTCCTTTGTTAAGAGGTGGCGCATTTAAACCCCGTACCAGCCCCTATAGTTTCCAAGGATTAGGGATTGAAGGTTTGGCCTTACTTAAAGCGGCGCGTGAAAAATTTAACTTACCTGTGGTTTCAGAGATCATTGATCCAAATGATGCTGAATTAATGCATGATTATATCGACTGTTATCAAATTGGCGCTCGCAATATGCAAAATTTCCGATTATTGGAAGCAGTCGGTAAACAAACAGATAAAGCGGTACTATTAAAGCGCGGTATGAGTGCGACTATCGAAGAGCTGTTATTAGCAGCAGAATATATAATCAACGCTGGTAACCCTAACGTCATCTTATGTGAGCGCGGCATTCGTACCTTTGAAACCGCGACGCGTAATACCCTAGATTTGAATGCAGTTGCCTATTTAAAAGAAAAGTCCCACTTACCGGTTTTTGTTGACCCGTCGCATGGCACGGGAGTTAAATCATTAATTAACCCGCTATCGAGAGCCGCAGTTGCCGTAGGCGCCGACGGCATCATAGTCGAAAGCCATTTAAATCCAAAAGAGGCATTATCTGACGGACATCAAGCATTAACCGCTGAAGATTTTGCTACCTTAATGGCTGATATTAAACCTTTTATCAGCGCCGCAGGTAAATCACTATGAGTCATCATTTTAATCACGCAGATAATACCAGCGTTGGTAGCGTTAGCACGCTGTCGAGTAAAGCGCGTTATCAGGCAGACCCGTTAACTCTGTTTAAAAAACTCTGTGGCAACCGACGCAATAATTTATTACTTGAGTCTGCCGAGATAGATAAAAAGCATCAATTAAAAAGTTTATTATTGATCGATGCCGCCGTTAAAATCGTTTGCCATGGCAATAAGGTAACGTTTACCCCATTAACCGTTAATGGTCAGGCGGCAATAAACTTTGCGGCACAGCAGCTAGCAGAGCATGCCAGCATTTCATTAACCGATCAAACACTAACGGCGACGTTTGCCGATAACACCGAAAGTTTAGATGAAAAATCACGCTTGCTGGCGACAAACCCGTTTCAAGCACTTCGGCTGTTTAAGCTGTTACGCAATGAAAATCACCATCCGTTTGCAGTGTTTTTAGCCGGTGCGTTTGCCTTTGATATGATCACCATGGCGGAGCAATTACCTGAAGTCGCTAACGGTGAAAATACTTGCCCGGATTTTGTCTATTACCTGGCGGAAACCTTAGTGGTGATCGATCATGAAAAACGTGTCAGTGAAGTGATTGCTAATGTGTTTTCCGGCCCAAACCAACAAAAATGTCACTTTGAAATTGCCCGGCGGCTATCAGCGATTAAAGCGCTGGTTGAAACGGATATCGCGCCACCACAAGTGAGAGAATTAGCAGATGCTGCTCAGATCAGCGTACAAACAGATGTCAGCGATACATCATTTTGTCATACCGTTGAACAGTTAAAAGAACATATTAAAGCTGGTGATATCTTTCAGGTTGTGCCGTCTCGTACCTTCTCTCTGCCATGTAAAGATACCTTTAATGCTTACCTTGCGCTCAGAGAAAGCAACCCTAGTCCGTACATGTTTTACTTACAGGATCAGGATTTTTGCATCTTTGGCGCATCACCTGAATCGGCAATCAAATATCAGCAAGCCAGTCGTCAGGTCGAAATTTACCCAATCGCTGGCACCCGGCCACGAGGACTCGACTGTAACGGTAACTTATCACTGGACTTAGATTGCCGAATTGAACTGGAACTGCGCCAGGATAAAAAAGAACTGGCAGAGCATATCATGCTAGTAGATCTAGCCCGCAACGATGTTGCCCGCGTCAGTCAGCCAGGAACACGCCATGTCGCCGACTTATTAAAAGTTGATCGCTATTCTCATGTAATGCATCTGGTTTCCCGCGTATGTGGCACCTTAGCAGAAGATCTCGATGCCCTGCATGCCTATCAGGCTTGTATGAATATGGGCACCTTATCTGGCGCGCCGAAAGTAAAAGCGACAGAACTAATTCGCCGCGTTGAAGGAAAACGACGTGGTAGTTACGGCGGCGCAGTCGGCTACCTAACAGGTGAAGGTGATATGGATACCTGCATCGTTATTCGTAGTGCCTTTGTCAAGAACGGCACCGCCTATATTCAAGCAGGTGCTGGCGTTGTTTATGACTCAGATCCACAAGCCGAAGCTGATGAAACCCGGCAAAAAGCTCAGGCAGTGATCAGTGCCATTATCAACGCAGCTAAGCTGGAAACCATCTCATCACAAGCAGCAAAGGAGCAGTAGGCATGAACTCAAGCAGACAGAAAACTAAAATTTTTATGCTCGATAATCTCGACTCCTTTACCTATAACCTAGTGGATGAATTTCAATGCTTAGGCTTTGCACCGACTATTTACCGTAATACCTTAAGTGCAGATTTTATTATCGAGCAAATTGAGCAATGTGATGAACCCGTATTAATCGTACTTTCTCCGGGACCTGGCACGCCAAGCCAGGCAGGTTGTTTAATGGAGTTTATCGGCAAAACTGCCGGAAAATACCCGATATTAGGGATATGCTTAGGTCATCAGGCGTTAGTAGAACACTATGGTGGCGAAGTAAATCGTGCGCCGGAAATTGTTCACGGTAAAGCATCAAATGTTGAGCACCATGCGAACCGCGCGTTTGCTAACATTCAGCAACCACTGCCAGTGGCCCGCTATCATTCATTAGTCGCGACAAAGATACCGGATTGTTTAACCTTAACCGCACAACTGACTACAGATAGCGGCCAAATATTACCTATGGCAATTGAGCACCAGGCAGATAAGGTTATCGGCTTTCAATTTCACCCAGAATCAATACTAACCACTTACGGCGCTACTTTGCTGGCACAAAGTATTGCTTGCTTAACCCAAGAAAGTGCTCAGTTTGCAAGTTCACCAAAAGGAAATAGTGATGAATAATATTTTACAAAACTTAGTAGATGGTCAATCTCTCACTCAAGCACAAGCGCAGTCATTTTTTGCCGATGTTATGCAAGGTAAAATAGCGCCCGAGTTATTAGCTTCGGTACTGACAGCACTAAAAATAAAAGGTGAAACAGCAGAAGAAATCGCCGGCGCGGCAACGGCGGTTCGTCAATACGCCACCACTTTCCCCCAACAAACAACAGGCGTAACTGATTGTGTCGGCACAGGTGGCGATGGCGCTAATACTATTAATATTTCAACCACTGCCGCTATTTTAGCCGCTGCTTGTGGCATCAAAATGGCAAAACACGGTAACCGCAGTGTTTCGAGCATGTCAGGTTCGGCTGATTTACTTGAAGCCTTTGGCGTTAACCTCAATATGTCAGCACAAACCGCTAGTGACTGTTTGGCACAAACAAATTTATGCTTTTTATACGCGCCCGCTTATCATCCTGGATTTAAATACGCCGGGCCAGTAAGAAAAGCCATGGGTATTAGAACCTTATTTAATATCCTCGGGCCATTAGTTAACCCGGCAGCACCAGAGGTGATGTTACTTGGCGTTTATATCCCAACACTTATTCCGGTAATGGCAAAAAGTTTAGTGCTCACAGGGGTTAAACGTGGCTGGGTCGTTCATGGTAGTGGTTTGGATGAAATTGCCTTACACGGTGAAACGCAGGTAATCGAAATTAACCACGGTGAATTGACGCAAAAAGTGATCTCACCGGAAGACTTTGGCCTAAAACGTTACACCTTAGCAGACATCAAAGGTGGCACACCACAAGAAAACGCCGAAATAATCCACAGTATTTTAACCGGCAATGGCGCGCCAGCCCATAACAATGCTGTGATCATTAACTGTGCCGCACTACTCTATCTGCATAATAAGGCTGATAATTTAAAGACAGCTGCGCAAATAGCCACTGAAGTATTAGCCTCAGGTCAGGCCTTAACGACTTTGCAGCAGATGGTGAAAATATCCAATAATTCAGTAACGGCAGGAGCTAACTAATATGGCCGCTGTGCAAAGAGAAAACTTAAAAGAACAAAACGTGTTAACTAAAATTGTCGCCGACAAGCGACTGGAAGTTGCAGCATTAAAAGAAAAAATGCCGTTAGCCAGTTTTATTGATCAGCTAATACCATCAACTAAAGACATGTATGCTGCATTAGATCGCAAGCAAGGGCAGCCACACGCAGGTTTTATTCTCGAATGTAAAAAAGCCTCCCCTTCTAAAGGCTTGATTCGCGAAGATTTTGATCCCAAAGCAATTTGTCAGATCTATGATAAATATGCCGCTGCGATCTCAGTATTAACGGATGAAAAATATTTTCAGGGCAATTTCGACTACCTGAAAACGGTTACTGATACCGTTACTTGCCCGGTACTCAATAAAGATTTTTTTATCGATAGCTATCAGGTCTACCTCGCCCGTTATTATGGTGCAGATGCTATCTTATTAATGTTAAGCGTACTTGATGACCCAGCATATCAAGCATTAGCACAAGTTGCCGAGCAGTATAACTTAGCGGTCCTAACCGAAGTATCAAATGAAGAAGAAGCTGAACGAGCAGTTAAACTTGGCGCTAAGCTTATTGGTATTAACAATCGAAACTTACGGGATTTAAGCACAGATATCAGCCGGACTTTTGATTTAGCGCCAACAATCCCTGATGATCGCATTATCATTTCAGAGTCAGGTATCTATACCAATCAACAAATCCGCGAACTGGCACCTGCGGTAGATGGCTTTTTAGTCGGCAGTTCGATCATGGCACAAACAGATATCGATCTAGCCTGTCGCGCATTGATTTATGGCAATAATAAGGTCTGTGGCTTAACCGCACCAGAATACGCGCAAGCCGCGATTGACGCTGGCGCACAATTTGGCGGGCTGATATTTGCGGAAAAATCCCCCCGTTTTGTCAATAAAGCGCAGGCGCTCTCTATATTAAAACAAGCGCCATCACTTCATTATGTCGGTGTCTTTGTTAATCATTCGCCGCAAGAAATTGTCGAACTTGCGCAACAATTAGGACTTTATGCAGTGCAGCTACATGGCAATGAAACACCAGCATATATCGATGCCCTAACGCTGCAGCTACCTGATGGTTGCCAGCTATGGCAAGCCGTTGCAGTGGAAGATCATCTTCCCACCTTAACAGCCAATAGCGAGCATTATGTGCTCGATGGCAAGCATGCAGGTAGTGGTCAGGCCTTTAATTGGCATGCACTGGCGGCGAGTGAACAAGATTTATCATCCTGCTTTTTAGCCGGCGGCTTAGGCGCGGAAAATATCGACAGTGCGCTTAATCAACTAACCAATCATGATTTATTCGGTTTAGATTTAAACTCGGGCGTTGAACAGCGCCCTGGGGTCAAAAGCCCGGATAAACTCACGCAAGTATTTAACAAAATTCGGAATTATTAACATGACGACAGAAAATAACACTAGCTTACCCGCCTATTTCGGCGAATTCGGCGGCATGTATGTCGGTGAATTACTGGTACCTGCGCTTGAACAACTAGAGCAGGCCTATATTGACTCTCAGCAAGATCAGAGCTTTCTATCCGAGTTTAATAACTTATTAACTCATTATGCCGGCCGTCCGACACCACTGACCTTAACCCGGAATCTAACCAATAATCCGTTGGCAAAAATTTACTTAAAACGGGAAGATCTATTACATGGTGGTGCCCATAAAACCAATCAGGTACTAGGTCAGGCCTTACTGGCAAAACGTATGGGAAAAAGCGAAATTATTGCTGAAACTGGTGCCGGTCAACACGGTGTTGCTACCGCTATTGCCTGTTCTCTCCTTGGCTTAAAATGCCGGGTTTACATGGGAGCAGTGGATTGTGCTCGCCAGCAACCAAATGTTTTTCGGATGAAACTAATGGGCGCTGAAGTTATTCCGGTCAGTGCCGGTGCCGGCACCTTAAAAGATGCCGTCAATGAGGCGCTACGCGACTGGTCAGCCAATTATGACAATGCTCATTATTTATTAGGTACCGCCGCTGGCCCTCATCCATTCCCAACGATTGTCCGTGATTTTCAAAAAATGATCGGCGAAGAAGCGAAACAGCAGTTACTGGAACAAGAGGGGCGATTACCGGATTATGTTATTGCCTGTGTCGGTGGCGGCTCGAATGCCATTGGTATGTTTAATGATTTTATCCAAGAAGAAAACGTTAAACTGATCGGCGTCGAAGCTGGCGGTAAAGGCATAGAGACTCATCAACATGGTGCAACACTCGCTGCTGGGACTAAAGGCATGCTCCACGGTAACTACACCTATATTATGCAAGACAGTTATGGGCAAATTCAGGAGTCTTACTCGGTCTCTGCCGGATTAGACTATCCTGCGGTTGGCCCACAGCACGCCTATTTAAAGGAAACCGGGCGGGCGCAATACCTACCAATTAATGACGATGAAGCATTAGAAGCTTTTCAGACATTAGCGCGCTGCGAAGGTATTATTCCGGCATTGGAATCCTCACATGCGCTGGCACAAGCACTAAAAATGGCAAAAGACGTGAGTGAAGAAACCATCTTTCTAGTCAACTTATCCGGGCGTGGTGATAAAGATCTCGCTCATGTTCACACTGTATTACACCCAGAACAAACTACTGATAATGAGGGGCAAGATTAATGACATCTATTACCAATCCAGGTCAGCGCTATCAAGCTTGCTTTGCCCGCTTAGCTGAAAACAATCAGGGCGCGTTTATTCCGTTTGTAACCATTGGCGATCCAAATGCAGCGCTTTCTTTTAAGATAATTAAAACCTTAATTGATAACGGCGCTGATGCCTTAGAGCTCGGCATTCCATTTTCTGACCCAAGTGCCGACGGAGTGACAATACAAAATGCCGGTAAACGTGCGCTTGCCTCTGGTACTAACACCGACACCTGTATTGAGATCTTAGCACAAGTACGAGCATACGCACCGGATATTCCGATTGGCTTGCTCCTATACGGTAACTTGGTATTTGCCCGCGGTATTACAAAGTTTTATCAAGATATCAGTGATGCCGGGGTAGATTCTGTACTGATTGCAGACTTGCCAATCCGGGAAAGTGAACGTTTCAGGCAAGCGGCAAAAGATGCGAATATCGCACCTATTTTTATTGCCCCCCCTAATGCTAGCACAGACACTCTGACCAAAATTTCGCAATATAGTCAGGGTTATACTTATGTGTTAAGCCGTGCAGGCGTCACCGGCGCTGATGATCCGGCTAAGGAAAATGCTGGAGCAGGCTTATCGACCGAGCATTTAATCGCACAGCTTAACTCGCATAATGCGGCTCCGGCGGTCATAGGGTTTGGAATTTCAGCACCGAGTCAGGTTAAAGCGGCATTAGCTAGCGGCGCGCAGGGCGCAATCAGTGGTTCTGCAGTGGTTAACATCATTGAACAAAACCTGAACAATGAAGCAGAAATGTTCAGTCAGCTTGGTAAATTTGTGAGCCAAATGAAAGCGGCTACTAAGCTTAATTAACAGCTATACTAATAGCAATAAAGAAATGGGGCACAACAAATGCCCCTTTTTTATTTCTCATAACTTCACTACGTTGCCGATGACTGACTAACCTCATCTCGGGTATCTAATACCGCTTTAGCAAATTTAGGATGAATAACAAAATAAACACTTAACGCACACAGTATCATGCCGAAAAAACTTGTTAGCGATAGCTGTTCGTTAAACAATAACCAGGCTTCAATCGTGGTTGCTGGCGGCACTAAATAAAAATAAGCGCTAACCTTAGCAGTATCCCCCTGCTTGACCATATACATCAGCAGCAAGATCGCAGCGACAGACAGCACTAAGACTAGCCAGATAAGACTAAAAATAAATTCACCACTCCACTGAACTTGCCGGCCACCATCGAATAACGCCATAGGGGCAAACACCAGTAAACTTGCAATATACTGCCAGCAAACTGAAGGTAACATTGCCTGTTGCTGACAAAAGCGTTTTTGATATAAGGTCCCTAAGGTAATGCCAAATAACGCAATAAAAGCGAAAGCGAGTGCCCAAAACGAGGCATCTGCTAACTGTAGACCACTGGCTACCACTAACACTAAGCCAACTAAACCGATAAATAAGGCTAGCCATTGAATACGCGCAAGCTGAGTATTAAATACCACTATCGCCAAAACACTGGTCAATAAAGGCTGTAATCCGACAATAATCGCCGCTAAACCAGCTGGTACACCATAAGCTATAGCACTATATACTCCACCCAAATAAGCACCATGGATTAATAACCCAGTGACCATGGCATGGAAAATCTGAGACTTGTTTAATCTGGATTGTTTTAATATCAGCAATAAAATGGCAAAAATCGCGATATTGGCTAAGGTTCTTAATATTAAAAAATCACCCGCAGATGCGTAAGGTAAACCCAGCTTGGTACCGATAAAACCGGTACTCCATAGCAGCACAAAGATAAATGGGATAGATTGTTTCAGCATAGCCACTCACTCATTAAGATAATTTACTTAGCCTAAAGTAATTATCTGCCAACAAATAGCTACAAAATCGCTATCGGTGATACTATACAGTTTGACTAATCAAGGGATAACTAACGCTTACGCTTACACTTCCTCTCGCGCTCTGGTCTTATTACGATATTCAACCGAGGCCATTTCGATTAACCGGCTTTTTGTTCGTTCAAATTCAAACAACAAAGTGCCATTATTATAAAGCTTATTCTGAGGCACATCTGCGGTGATCACCAGCTCTATATGTGAGTCGTAACATTCATCAATTAGGGCAATAAATCGTCGGGCCGCATCATCCATAGGTGCTAGCATCACTTCTCGCTCCCCTGTTTCGCCAGCAGAGATATTGATATTTGAGCCATTATCCTCAGTACCTCTCGCTTTGATCCTTTCATAAGCCTGACCACTCATTGCCGGTACATTGAATAATAAAATAGTATGAAATTTTTTTGCTAACTCAACAT
This sequence comes from Thalassotalea insulae, assembly GCF_030161395.1. Classification (NCBI taxonomy): domain Bacteria; kingdom Pseudomonadati; phylum Pseudomonadota; class Gammaproteobacteria; order Alteromonadales; family Colwelliaceae; genus Thalassotalea; species Thalassotalea insulae. Next base: position 3,556,891 of record NZ_BSST01000001.1, on the reverse strand, counting down.
AATCAAAATGACTGCGTGGGCCCTGACATAGCTCGGAAAAATCAAAACAAATAACACGCCTTGCCGCATCATTTATTTGTGTAATGCAATTGAGCTCCCGTCCTAAAATAGTCATTTTAGTCTCACAAGCTGCGGTTGAAGATTGTGCTGGTGAATGATGTAAGCTAGGGAGATCACTCTCCAAACCAAAACACTTAAGCAAGCTAAAATGCAACGCTGCTCTCTGGTCATTCTCGTTAGGTAGTTCAAAGTAATTTTGCTCAAACGTTAATGAGCGCTTGCGATGATCTTGCTTACCATCTAAATGCAAAACATCAGTATGTTGCTCAATGGCGGCTATTGCCGGTAAAAACCGCGCTCGTTGCAGGCCATTACGATAGAGTTGATCGGGCGCGCAGTTACTGGTGCTAACCACAACTACGCCGCGCTCAAACAGGTATTGCAACAAGTTTCCTAATAGCATGGCGTCGCCAATATCAGCAACGAAAAATTCGTCAAAGCATAAAACCTGATACTGTTGACTAAACTGTTTCGCCAGATATTTTAACGGTTCAACACGGCCAGCGCACGCTTTTAATTGAGCGTGAACGTCCTGCATAAAATGATGAAAATGTTGGCGCTTGCACATTGTGTTAGGCAGGCTAGCAACGAAAACATCCATTAAAAATGTTTTACCACGTCCTACTTTCCCCCACAAATAAATGCCTTTTATCGGTGTTTTTTTGTGACTAAACCATGACTGTTTAGTCACTAGCTTTAGGTATAACTGCTCAAGTAATTCAACCGCTTGCTGTTGTGAGTTATCAAAGCTGATTTGATTGGCAGCAACCAGAGCTTGATATTGATTAACCGGAGAGTTTTCAGGCATAGATGTTACTGGTAGTGAGTGTTTTTATATTCTATCGCCAGTGAAAAATGAAAGAAATTAATTTGTCGTAAAAACATGGATAAAATCACGGTAGCTCATTTACTGACCAGCCACACCCCATTGGCAGTTATCCACTCATTTTTACTCCGATGCGGTCTCTTTAGTTAGAATATCGCCATAGTTATATAAGGACAATAATACCAAACTACACGACTAAAGGTTGCACCTCTAGTCATAACATAAACAACACCAATTGAATTAAATATTGCATAAGTCATTTTAAGGCATAAAAAAACGCGCTAAATGGCGCGTTTTTTCACAAATTGACTTAACCTGTTAGCTCTTAGCTAGCCTGAAATTTTCGCCCAAGTATCGCGTAAACCAACGGTACGGTTAAACACTAAATGGTCAGCAGTAGCTTCTTTGTTATCTAAACAAAAATAGCCCTGACGTTCAAATTGGTAAGCAAGCTCAGGCTTAGCCTGTGCTAAGGCAGGTTCTACTTTCGCGTTTTCAATCACCACTAAAGATTCAGGATTAATCACACTATGAAAGTCTTCTGCTGCTGCCGGGTTAGGCACGGTAAACAATCTGTCGTACAAACGCACGGTGGCATCTAAACTTTGCTCGGCACTGACCCAATGGATAACGCCTTTAGGCTTAGTGCCATCTTCTGGATTTTTGCCTAAGGTTTTATCATCGTACTGACAATAAACTGTAGTTATATTACCGTCAGCGTCTTTATCACAACCTGTTGCAGTTACTACATAAGCACCACGTAAACGTACCGCTTTGCCAAGCACTAAACGCTTATATTTTTTATTCGCTTCTTCTCTAAAATCTTCCACTTCAATATATAATTCTTTAGCAAATGGCACGATACGTGTACCTTGACTTTCATCACTGGGATGGTTTTTTACTGTCAATTGCTCAACCTGATCTTGCGGATAATTTTCAATCACGAGCTTAATTGGGTTAAGTACCGCCATCGCACGTGGTGCGTTGTCGTTTAAGTCTTCGCGAATACAAGCTTCTAAGACACTCATTTCTACGGTGTTATCCATCTTAGTAACACCAATGCGCTTAGCAAATTCACGCAGTGAACCTGGCGTATAACCGCGACGACGAAATGCTGCAATCGTTGGCATCCGCGGGTCGTCCCAGCCATCAACCAGCTTTTCGGTTACCAATGAGTTTAACTTACGTTTACTCATTACCGTATATTCCAGATTTAAGCGAGAAAACTCATATTGACGTGGGCGCGATTCAATCGAAATATTATCGATCACCCAATCATATAAACGGCGGTTATCCTGAAACTCCAACGTACATAATGAGTGAGTAATATTTTCAATGGCATCAGAAATACAGTGAGTAAAATCATACATTGGATAAATGCACCATTTATCACCGGTTTGATGATGATGAGCAAACTTAATGCGATAAATCACCGGATCGCGCATACACATAAAGCTCGACGCCATATCGATTTTTGCTCTTAACGCGCACTCACCTTCTTTAAACTCGCCATTTTTCATTTTTTCAAATAACGCTAAATTTTCTGCTGGTGAGGTATCACGATACGGGCTGTTTTTACCTGGCTGCTTTAACGTGCCGCGGTATTCTCGGGTTTGCTCTGCGTTTAAGAAACAAACATAAGCTAAACCTTTCTCAATTAATTCAACCGCATAACCATACAAACGGTCGAAATAATCCGATGAATAATGAATATCACCTGACCATTGGAAACCTAACCAGTGCACATCTTCTTTAATGGAATTGACGTAATCAATATCTTCCTTTTCAGGGTTAGTATCATCAAAGCGTAAATTACATAAGCCATTATAATCTTTAGCAATACCGAAATTTAAGCAAATCGATTTGGCATGGCCTATATGCAAGTAACCATTAGGCTCAGGTGGAAAACGCGTCTGCACACTGGTGTGTGTCCCACTTGCCAGATCAGCATCAATTATTTGGCGAATAAAATTAGTAGGACGGTTTTCAACTTCCGACATCCACAGAACCTCTATAAAATATATAAAATCTAAATGTAATTGCGCGGCATTATATCAAGTGTTTTTCAACGAGAATAGCTGCTAAAGCGCTTTTTATCGTGCTAAACAACAGAAATACTAGCTTTGTAACAAACCTAAGCGCTCAAACACTTCTTTATTAGGAAAACCGTCGGCAATTAATTGTTGCTCGATTTGAAATGCTCGAATCGCTTTACGGCTGTTTGGCCCCCAGATACCATCGGGTTCGCCGCTGTCAAAACCTAATGCATTCAATTTAGCTTGCAACCTCTCCAGTTGTACTCGGCTATAAGCAAGCGGTTTAGCACTAGCGAGTTTGCGAACACCTTGGCCGCCAACCAGTTTATCCGCCAAAATTCCGACCGAGAGCGCATAGTTTTTCGACAAGTTCCAATTCATAATGACATCAAAATTTTGATAAACCAAAAACGCATGCCCCTGATGGCCATTCGGCAGCACTAATTCCGCCTGAGTATCGTATTGAGGTAAAGCTTGACCATTTAATTTGGTAACTCCCATCTTAGCAAATGTCGCTAATGGGTAACGCTGATCAAATTCAATCGCGCTAAAGTCAAAATCTTCGGGTAACAACACTTCTCTACCCCAACGCTCATTGCTATGCCAGCCAATTTGATTCAGGTAGTTCGCAGCGCTGGTTAAGGCATCTTGCTCACTTTGCCAGACGTCAACTTTACCGTCCTGATCACCATCTAAAGCATATTTTCTTAACGCCGATGGCATAAATTGCATATGTCCCATAGCTCCAGCCCATGAACCTTTAAGCTGAGCGGTACTAACCACACCTTGGTCAATCAAGTGAAATAGATCGAATAATTCATCGGTAAAATATTCACTTCTACGCTGATCACAAGCAAGAGTTGCTAAGGCATTTAATACTGACATCTTCCCCTTATGGCGGCCAAACACGGTTTCTAATCCCCAAAATGACACGAGATATTGTGGCGGTATGCCATATTTTTCCTGCAACTGACTGAATAATTTTTTATGAGACTTCAGCAGTTCGCGACCTTTATTGACATGATAATGACTAACCCGTTTATTAACATATTGCGCAAAACTTTCAGCAAACTCCGGCTGTTTTTTATCTAGGGTTAAGACTCGCTTAATGGGTGTTAACTGCTCAGTGAGCGCTACAATGTTATCAGAAAAGCCCTGAGTAACCGCCTGCTCTTTAATCCTATGCTGACATTGCTGAAAATCCTGACTATCACTTGTCGCATAAGCACGGGGAGAATTACTTAATATCGAAACGGCCACACCACAAACAAGAGCTACTGCGCATTTATTCATCTAATCACTATCCTTATACCATCACCGAAATTATTCACTGCTTTCATCATATAACGAGGCGTGAAGATAACAAGTGATAATAGTTAAACAGCGGGATTAATCTGAGTGATTGCACAAGATTTACTCGACAGCAAAATACAGACGCTAAACTAAAGGTAATAAGCGGTCATACATCGCCTTAACTTGCAGATCACCAAAACTATATAACGCCATCGATTGATAAAATTCCTGAAAAACCGCTGTAAAGGTTAAATGCTGTTGACGGCGCATAATGGCTAATAATTCACGCTCAGGTAAACCTAAGCCATTAGCATCAGGCAAACGGGCGAGCTGAGCATCAACGGCAGGCTTAACAAATAAAAAATCGCTGCTAAGCTGAGCAGCGGTCGATTCCAGCTGTTGCCAGTTTTGCTGTTGATAGGCGAACCAAAGCCCGGCAAATAACTTCAGCTGCTCTTTGGTCAGCTGCTGTTTATTGTCAAAAGCAACGATTAACTGCCGCGTCGACATATGCGCAAAACTGTATTCATTGCCCTTGTTTGGTCGCACTAAATAAACAATTAATTGCGGGTTATCGATCAGTAACGAGCAGACATACCAGAAATTAACCTGACAAAATAAATCTTGTTCAAACCAGCAAACCACCTGCCGATCAGGTGCTAGTGCCAAAATCTTTTTAAATTCCGGCACTGTAGATTGCAAATATTGCTCTTTAGAACATTCAGGGTACTGTTCAATAAAAGCCGCTCTGTTTGTCATCAGCTGATCGAACGTGTCACCTTTCACATCACCATCGACCAAACATTCTCTGGCAACGATAATTTCTCCTGATAAAGACGGAGGAAAGCACTCTCGTAAAGCATCACCATTAAGAATATGAACAGTATTATCGGGAGTTATATGTGGCTGCTGAGACAATAAAAATTAAACGGATAAATTGATGTTATCAAACCATAACAAATCAACCAGCATAAATAAAAGTGAAATCTAGCGCTGGTTTACTTGTTACCCTTATCTGAGGCTATTTCAATTCAAGCGCGAACATCGACATTTTGGCCACGCTGAGGATCATTAGATTGCTGTGTTTGCTCTGCCTGTTGCTGACGAAGCTGTTCTTGACGAATGCGTTCTTGCTCAGCCTGCTGACGCTGCTGCTCAACATTTTTTGCCTGTTCTTTTAATACCTCTGCAACATTAGGTTGCCCATTACCACTGATTGAAGAAACCATACTAAGCTCCTTTAGCTCATGCTGGTAAAGCATTATTTGCCATAACCTTAGTATAAGACAAACTGTTTAATTTTTATACTGAGGCATAACTAAAGAATTTCTTCACTATCACGATAAAATTGATAATTATTACGGCCATTTTGCTTCGCTCGATACATCGCGCTATCCGCTTTGTTCAGCAATTCATCGAGCTCATTGCCATGCTCGGGATAAATAGTAATACCTATGCTGGCGGAAAGTATTGCCTGGTGTTGTTTTAGTTGAAATGGCTCAGCAATGCTGTGTTGAATTTTACTAGCAATACGAGCTACCGCATCAAGGTCATCATTTTCAGTTAAGATAATGGCAAACTCATCACCACCTAGCCGGGTAACCGTATCAGATTTTCTCACCGACTGTGATAAACGTTCCGCCACCTGTTGCAATAACAAATCACCAATTGCGTGACCTAGGTTATCATTAATTCCTTTAAAACCATCGAGATCAATAAAGAACAGGGCTATTTTTTGTCCATTTCGATTCGCCTGTTCCAGCATTTGGTTGAAACGGTCGAGAAACAAATTACGATTAGCCAAGCCGGTTAAGGCATCAAAATTTGCTTGATAATATATTTTGTCTGCGTTTTTCTTACGCTGAGTAATATCACTGAGCAAAGAAACATAAGCTTCCAGCTCACCACGCTCATCTCTGATTGCAGTGATCGATAACCATTCATAATAAATTTCACCGTCTTTACGGCGATTACATATTTCTCCCTGCCAGCTATCTTTAGCATCAAGGGTTTGTTGCATCTGTTGATAAAATGCATCGTCGTGATGACCGGAGCTTAAAATCGAGGGTTTCTTGCCTAACACTTCCTGCTGAGAAAAGCCGGTAATTTGCGTGAAGGCATCATTAACCGCCACAATAATATTGTCTGCATCTGAAATCATCACCCCTTCTGTTGCGGTTTGAAATACCGTTGACGCCAACCTAAGCTGCTTTTCATCTTCCTTTAGTTCAGTAATATTTTCCTTAATTGCGACATAATTCACGATACTGCCCTGCACATTTTTTATTGGATAAAGATGCACTCGCTCCCAAAATTTTTCACCATTTTTACTTTTAGTATAAAGTTCTCCTATCCACGTTTTTCCTCGGGCAACACTAGCAACCACTTGATGGTAAACCCTAGCATCCAGCGAATCATCGGTTAATAAGCTCGGTTGACTACCAATTAGCTCCTCTTTTGAATAACCGCAATCACGAATAAATTTTTGGTTAACATAATCGATATGACCGGATAAATCCGTCGTTGCTATCGCCACCGGACTTTGTTCAACAATCTGTGATAACTGATGACTCTTCTCTTCGATAAGGTTTTTACGCTTTAACAGGTAAAATAAGATCCCGGAAGTTACTAACATTAACGCCATGCCTATCGCTAATAACATATTGATCAAGGAAGTTTTATTCTTCGTTTTAGCCGTTTGTAAATCAACAGCCTGCTCTAGACTGGCTTGATAATGCCACAGCTCTTGCGACAGTTGTCGCTGCAATGAAATATCCTGAATAACCGAATAAAGCAACGACTTGCCCGCTAACTGAATCGGGATGGAGTAAACCTTAACCGTTTTAATATCACCACTGGCTATTTGATGGCGAAAAATAAAATAGCGCCGATTCTCCCGTTCGGCATTTTCACGCTCTACAGCCACCTGCTCTGGCGTTAACATATTGATGTCTTGGATAGTCAATGTGGTTAGCTTATTTACCGGATATCCATAAAAAGCACTTGCCGCCTCATTGGCGTAAACAATATGACCACTGTCTGGCGCTATCATCAGCATAATAGCGCTATGACGCTGAAAGACAGAGAGAAAATCACTGCTATGATTCGAAGAAAAAGAAACGAAACTGGGTAGAAGCAATACTAAAAACAAATATTTTCGAGCATTAACGACAAAGCCTTTTTTAGAGAAAAACAACCCGCTTTTCCACGCTAATGACAATATCGCCATAACCATTATTACCTTATCGACCCCAAGCCCTTATCCATCGAGTATAGCATTGACATCCTAGATGCTAGCGAAACTCGCAATTAATAATGATAACTGTAGTACCATCACCATTACATTATTTTAATGTAAATCAATAATTTATTATAGGTGCGAAATAAAGTCAGCTTGAGTTTTTTTAATACCAGCGAATCAATTCTTTTTGATCTGTCGAGCATCTAAACCACAACGGCTCAATAATATACGAAAATAACACTATTAGGCCTTACTTCATTTTTAATAACCAAATATTACTATTTGATTGTTCTATCACTGCATGTTGTAGGGATTTTTCATCATAAGATACCGAAAACAGTACCTGAGCACGCTCGCCATAGCTCATCACAGTTTGATTGGTCTCTCGCTTGATATCAAACGCCATAATATGCCGTTCATTCATATAATAAATAGTACCAGCTCTTAGTTGCCATTTTTTCCAGGAGGTTCGTGGAAAATCACCAATAATGAGCTGCTCTTCTTTAGTGGCTAGGTTTAAGCGATACAGGCCTACAGCATTAAATTTTGTTAAGTATAGGTAACCATCATTTGGATCACCTTGTGCACTATAGCCTCCACTTGTTGTCAACTGGCTAACCTGACCATTGTTTATATCTAACTGCCAAATTTGCCAATCACCACTATAGTCAGAACTAAAAATGAGCTGTTCTTGATTGGCAAAATAGACGAAATGCACATTATGATTCTCAGATAATAATTGCCGCCACAGCCTAGTTTGTTCATTAAACATGTGCAGTTCATTGTTAATACTGGCGATAAGGTAATTATCGTCTGGCGACCAGTGAAAATTGGCTAAACTTTTAACTTTTTCCTGAAATTGTGTTTTAAAGGCATTCGCGTTTTCAGGTTTGACCATGACCTGAGCTTCACCATTATCTGTTGACAAATAAGCAACTTTATTTGAACGATTAGCTAACTGTGGGTGATAGTTAACAAAATTGGTAGCAGTGATCGCCCGTTTACTATTGAGAGCATCTGAGTTGTTAATACTAAATTGATAAAGGTTGGCAACAGTTGCGCCCCTATCAAATACTATTGTACCACTACTAGCATGAGCAGAAACAGAGCCGATATCACTCAATGCCTTAATTGTACTCAGCTTTTTACTTTGAATATCATAGCGATGCACTCCTTGACTATCTGCAACAATAAGTTGGCTATTAGTAAGCCAGGAAATACTGGCGTTAGTGTTAAACGCCTGCTGGTGATATTCAACCCCTTTGCTCGCCAGATCCAAAACCTTAAGCGCTGCACTGCTGTTTTCCTGATATTCAAGTACTGCTAACTTATCCTGTGAAGGCGATAGTGCTAACCTGTAGTCGCCACGAATATTTCCACCACTATAAGCAAAGGTCAATTGTTGTAACCGACCAGTGGCTAGTTGATAGGCATGGATAGAAAACGGTGCATTTAACTGCGTCCGATAATTAAAATATATGGTATTGGAATGATTGTTATAGGCCAGCATGGTCACTGCCCGTTCAGCACAGGCTATTATCGGACTAATGATCTGCTTTTTAATATCTATGCTAACAATTTCACATTGGCGCTGATGTAGGTTATTAAATCGAGTAGCAATAATTTGGTTTTCTGCGCCAAAAATCGCAAAAACATAATAATAACTATCATATGTAAGCTGCTGCTGTGTACCATTAGCAAATTGCAACCAAATCATCGCATTGTCGTTTGGTTTTTCTCGATGAATAAAGAGTAAATCCTTACCGTTTGGTGAGAGTTGCGCTTTATTGGCTATGCCTTTTAGCGAGATTAAAGGCTGTTCCACTATATTTGCACGAACAGGAACGTGTTCCTTCTGTGAAGAAAATGGCTGTGTCACGGTAACAATAGCAAGGATAATCATTGCCAAAACTAACACTAAACTCACAATGAGTTTTCTATTAACGGAGAAATTAAATAATTTACCCGCTTTTATGGCCGCAATTGAGGGTGAATAAGTATTTAAATTTTCCTGAGTCTCATTAGTGTTTATACCTTTTTCATCACTTATTTGTTCTTGAGTGGTCGGTGTAATAGTAAATTGATAACCAACTTTGCTAATGGTTGTGATAATTTCCGGTTGAGCAGGATATTGCTCTATGACTTTCCTTAATTCACTAACGGCTCGATTTATGGCGGCGTAGCTAACAATTCTTTGTTGCCAAACTTGCTCAATCAACTGTTCTCTGGAAATAGCTGTATTAGGATTGCGACAAAAATACAATAATAATTCAAATACTCTTGGCTCTAATTCTATTTTTTGGCCATTTTTTGTCAGCATAAATAAAGAGCTGTCAACAACGAACTCTCTAAAAACAAATCTCATTACCGGTTCTATCCCCTTAATATTTATGGCATTACCAAATCATTACTATTTCATTACCTGACGGTTATTGCCTTAATGGAACAAGATTAACACTATGTTCGACAGATTTGGAAATAAAGGGGCTGCCCAATGAAAAAAATGGTAAATAATACAATGAAAACAAACCGTCAATTAACACGCTTAACTACTGCGCCATCCTTGTTGTTATCTTTAGCACTAACCGCTTGTGGTGGTGGCAGTGGCGGAGGTGGAAATGAGTCAACTCCAGTTCCTACTGTTGAAGATCCAGTTGCCTGTGCTGGGCTATCATTAGAAGGTGGCTATGAATGCTTAACAGTCAGTAATAGAGACAGTCTTTTATATCAACCTGCAGGACAAAATGCCCAAGGGGTTGCATTACTTTTGCATGGCGCACCAGGAACACCGAATAAAGTTTCGTCAATTTTTAATGCGAAAATGTTAGCCGACACATATAACCTCGTTGCGGTAAGTCCGAAGGGAAATAATACTATGTGGGGCTGGTCTAGTAATAATAGTAGCCAGAATGTTGCCAATTCAGATACCGACTATTTAACTGAACTCATCACAAAAGTAAAAGCAGATTATAATGTTAGCGCTGACAAACTTTTTATCTTTGGTTATTCTGCCGGTGGTTTTATGGCTTATAAGCTTGCCTGCGTTATGCCAGAGCAGATCACCGCTATTGTTTCGCTTGCCGGGCAATACCGAGGAGACTTGGCCAACTGCTCTACCTCAACCCCAGTAAACCTTCACCACTTTCATAGTCCAACAGATAGTGATGTGCCTTTTGACGGGCGAGGTACCGGCCATATAATATCTGTTGATGAAACCATCGATCATTGGCGAAAAAAAAATGGGTGCGCGCAGAGTACAGATACTACAGAGCAGGCCGGTGTAACTAGTACCAGCGAAAAAACCATTACGGAACGTTACAAAAGTTGTGCAAAAAGTTTAGCGCTGTCAAAAATGACCAATGTTGCTCACGAGTCTAATTATCAGGCTAAAGCGTTATTGAGCATCTATAGCTACTTGCTTGACTAAATTAACAATTAACGCTTGGTAAAACAGGGGTAATAACAAATTGTCGTTATTACCCTTGAATGCTGTTTAAAACACGAAAAATAACAAGCGACAAAGCGTGGGCAATGCCCATATTAAACTTATTGCTTTTATTGTGTGATTGATTAAAAGTTTTCGATATACAGCAGAAAAGTCACCATTGTTAGCTCGAACTTTTTTTATACCAACGAATCAATTCTTTTTGATCTGCCGGAGCATCTAAGCCACTGTTAATTAAGTCTCTTGCCTGTTCAGCCAGCAACTGTTCCGCTTTATTCTCTACCTTTTCTAGCATGGTATAAAACAACGTTAACTCATCTTGTGTTAATACTTTTTCCAATTGCTTAGAGCGTTCATCTAGCGCAGCAATAAGACGTTGATATAATTCTTTTCCTCGGTCATTTAACACTAGGTTTTTGACATTTTTCTTATATAGATCTGTTTGAGACTCAATTAAATCCAATGCTAATAGTTTTTTAACCGCCCGGCTAACGGTATAAGAATCCAGTCGTGATTGATAAGCAATATCAGCAGATTTAATTGGCATATAAGAACCAATGTTGATCAGTACCCGCATTTCTCTCGGATCAAGATCTGACAAGTTGCGAATTTTCCAATCACGATTAAGTGCTAATAGATTACTGACCACAGCAATACGAAATGGTAAATGACTGGAAAGATCGAGTGGTTTATCTATTTCTTCCGTCAATTGAAAGGCTTGACTACGTACTGACTTATTAATGGTATTACGCCTATGTAAGCAATTGTTGCCGAAACTTTATCATTTTCTGAAAATAAATAAAGAGCTAACCGTTTACCAATGCCAACAATATATTGCATATGCAATATAAATATTTTATGGTAATACCAAATGAGCCGTTCATTCTTTGGAGAAATATATGCCGTTAGTCAAACCTCTTGCCTGTGATGAAAATCCAGAAGTTACTGAATTAGCAAAGTTTTTTAATGAAACCTTAGGTTTTTGTCCTAATAGTGTTTTAACGATGCAGCGCCGCCCTGCCATCGCAACTGCCTTTATTAACCTAAATAAAGCGGTCATGGCCAATGAGGGACGAGTGACCTCAGAACAAAAGCGTTTGATTGGTTACTTAACCAGTGCTAATACGGGTTGCCGATATTGTGAAGCCCATACCATTTTAGCTGCTGAGCGCTATGGAGGTTCTGAAGCTCGCTTAGCTAACATATGGTCATTTAGAGACAGTGATTTATATACAGAAGCAGAAAAAGCAGCATTTGAATTTGCCCTGGCGGCGTCGAGTGTTCCTAATGCGGTTGACAGTGAAATAGCAGATGCACTCCATCAACACTGGGATGAAGGTGAAATAGTTGAAATTCTTGGAGTTATCGCACTCTTTGGTTATTTAAATCGCTGGAATGACTCAATGGGCACAACCATGGAAGACGGTGCCGTCAATGCCGGCGAACGTCTGCTCAACAATTCAAGCTGGAGTCGTGGTAAGCATATTTAATCTAATAAATGCGCCCTTACCGTCAAATAAGGGCGCACTGACATCGTTTTTATATGCTTGTCAATTAATAGCCACAACTCACTTTTAAATATTTCTTTTATATTTCAATAAATAACTATAAAAAATATTTTCATAATAGCCTGGTACTGGTTTTCGCTGTAAATTTATAGCTACAATGCTAATTACGCTAATTGCCGGTAGATAATTCCTTTTTCCCTAGCCAGCTTTTAAGTTACTGCCTTCTAATTTGTCTACTAACCCTCTGGGCACAACAATAAAAGGCATAACAAGTGATTAATAGTAAAACTCTCGGAAGTATTCTAATTATTGCCGGCACCACAATAGGAGCAGGTATGCTGGCACTTCCTATCGCTTCTGCAGGCTTAGGTTTTAGTGCCGCAATTGTTATTTTGTTTTTAACTTGGTCATTAATGACTTATACCGCCTTGCTCATGTTGGAAGTACACCAGCATGCAGATGAAAATGCCACTTTAAACACGCTAGCCAAATCACTGCTTGGTCGTAAAGGACAAGTCATTGCTAATTGTTCGATGATATTTTTGTTTTATGCCTTATGTGCCGCATACATTTCAGGCGGCGGCTCACAACTGCAAACCAATGTTGATCGCTGGTTTTCATTCGCACTGTCTCCCCAAGTAAGCGTCGTGATCTTCGCGCTATTATTTGGCTCTATTATTACCTTAGGTACTGGTACGGTTGATAAGGTCAATCGATTACTGTTTACGATAAAAGTGATGGTGCTTGCCACCATGTTTTTTATGCTAACACCCCATGTTCAGGGCCAGCATTTATTAGAAATGCCGATAGAAAAAGGCTTAATATTGTCAGCAATCCCTGTGGTTTTTACTTCATTTGGTTTTCATGGCTCTATCCCATCAGTAGTTAAATACGTCGGTATAGACGTTAAATTGTTACGTAAAATAATGGTTATCGGCGCAGCATTTCCGCTGATCATTTATCTATTATGGCAAGTGATCAGCCAGGGATTAATGACTCAAGAACATTTACTAGCCAGTGATGGGTTAACCGGTTTTATCGCCAGCATCAGTGCGCTATTACATGACTCAACGGTTAGTTATGCAATCACTATTTTTGCAGATTTAGCGCTGGCCACTTCGTTTTTAGGTGTGAGTTTAGGCTTATTTGATTTTTTTACCGATGCGCTCAATAAAGGGAATAATAAAAAAGATCGTTTAATTACCGCTGTAGTCACATTTTTACCTCCACTTGGCTTTGCCTTATTTTATCCACAAGGATTTATTATTGCCTTAGGTTATGCGGCAATAGCGCTGGTAATACTGGCCGTATTTTTACCCGTTGCTATGGTATGGAGACAACGCAAACAACAAGACCTAAGCGCGGACTCTTATCAGGTTAAAGGCGGCACTTTCGGTTTAGCGGGCGCCACTATCGCAGGAGTTATCGTGATTGGTGCACAATGTGCGCAAATGGTAGGCCTACTCCCTAGCGTTGGCTAATTAAGATATGCTTGAACCAGCTCGTTAATCTTTTTTAGCCATTAACGAGCTAACTATCAGCACTTAATAAAGATACAAGCTAACTCTAACTAAGGCACTGACTCGCCATTTCTCGCTTCAAATAACCGATACCAGTCTTCACGCGAATAATTTAGCAATAATGCCGCTTTAGCATCCGCGATCCGCGTTGGATTGGTTGAACCGACAATCGGCATAATGCCAACCGGATGGCACATTAACCAAGCGAGAATTACCTGCCAAGGCTGGCATTGATATTTTTCCGCTTGTTGGTTCAACTCATTTTCAATACGCTGTTCATCAGCAACGCTAAAAGTATTGCCCCAGGCAGAATAAGCAACGCCGCCTAACGGACACCAGGCAATAGGCATAATACCATGTTGCTGGCATTGATCTAACACGCCATTATTAAACACATCAACATTATGAATATTGATCTCTACCTGATTTGCCACTAGCGGCATAGGTAATACCGAACGTAATAATTCGACCTGAGAATGGCTAAAATTACTGACGCCAAACGCTTTGACCTTACCACTAGCCTTGAGTTTGGCAAAAGTTTCCGCGACCTCATGCGCGTCCATTAAAAAATCAGGACGATGCAATAAAAACATATCTAATTGCTCAATACCAAGTCGGGTAAGCGAAGCTTCAACACTGTCAAGAATATAGCGCTGGCTAAAGTCATAACGGGTCGGCGCATAATCTGTTGGACTCACCCTTGGCCGGATACCAGCTTTTGAGGTAATGATCATTTTTTCACGTAATTCAGGGGATTCTTTTAATAATTCCCCAAACAGTGACTCACATGCTCCGCCACCGTAGATATCTGCATGATCAAAATGGTTATAACCTTCGTCAATTGCCGTCCTGATCGCCAATTTGCCTTTTTGTCGATCGTCGCTGCTATTATCACCCGTAATACGCATACAGCCATAAATTAACCGTGAACTATCTAACGCAAAATGAGGATTTGAAGTATACTTCATAAGAATTCCATGAAACAAAGTTTGCTTTAAATATAACAAGCCTTTGACAAATAAGCATAATCGTTATTTATAATGGTTTGAACTAACGATAGAAGTGAAATAAAATGCAAGTTAGCTTTATTGCTGCTTTACCTTCAATCCGGCCGCCCTTTTTATTGTTGGCACCTATTTGTGTGTGCTACGGTGCCAGTATTGCCGTTTATAATAATCAGCCGATTAACCTTTCCCATTTGCTACTAATTATTATTGGCGCAGTGTCAGCATTAATTTCAGTGAATTGCCTGAATGAATATCAAGATAACGCCAGCGGTTTAGATGCCAATACCAAGCGTACGCCTTTTAGTGGCGGTAGCGGTTTATTACAGCAACAACCCGAACTTGCATCAATGGTTAATCAAATTGCTATCATCAGTTTAACCGCTAGCTTTATCATCGGCTGTTACTTTGCAATTACCATTGGCCTAACTATTGTGCCAATTGGTTTGATCGGCTCACTGATCATTTTCACGTACACCCGCTATTTAAATAAGTCTCCGTGGCTTTGTTTATTTGCCCCCGGACTCGGCATTGGCGTACTTATCGCTGGTGGCAGCTATTTTGTTTTAACTGGTGAACTCATCCATCCTTATTTAACGCTGCTGCTGCTGATCCCTTTTTTGCAAATCAACAACTTATTACTCCTTAATCAATACCCGGATATAAATGCGGATCAACAAGCAGGACGAAATCACTTTCCTATTGCTTATGGCATAAAAAAAAGTAACTTGCTATATGGCACCTCAGCTTTGTTAAGCGTTGTAGTATTGATACTCACGACCCGCTATTTACCCTTACCTAAACTGATACTACTGGCTCTTGTGCCAATGGCGTTCTCTTTTATCTCTCTTTATGGCATGTGCAAATATCAGCAAAAAATAGCAGGGCAAATCAAGTACCTGACATTTAACGTGCTCAGCGCTAACCTGACACCTATCGTTATTGCGATTATTTTATTTAACCATTCGACTCTATAAAACTTAAGATCAGCCTGTTATATTAGCCAGCATTATTATTTGCTAAATCAATTAGGTACTTGCGTGCAGCACTTTATTTGGAATGTTGACCCAGTTTTAATTTCCCTTGGTCCTCTCACTATTCATTGGTACGGAGCATTATTTGCCAGCTCTATCTTTGCTGGCCTGTACTATATGAAATGGATTTTTGCTCAAGAAAAACAAAACGTTGAGCTGTTAGATAACTTGTTAGTTTATGTCGTCGTCGGCATTATTGTCGGTGCCCGTCTCGCCCACTGTTTTTTTTACGATCCCCAATACTACTTAGCCAACCCTTTGAAAATCATCGCGATATGGGAAGGAGGCCTTGCTAGCCACGGCGGCGGTTTAGGCGCTATTATCGCTGGCTACCTGTTTAGCCGAAAATATGCAGTTAATGTTATCTGGCTGTTAGATCGCCTGGCAATTGCCACAGCATTGTTTGGTATCTTTGTTCGCAGTGCCAACTTTGTTAACGCCGAAATATTAGGTAAAGCCACCGATGTGCCCTGGGGCGTTATTTTTGCCCGTGTTGATAATGTCGTCCGTCACCCAGCACAACTTTATGAAGCTATCGCCTATTGCCTGATATTTATCAGTTTAACCATTATTTATCGCACTACTAAAGCGAAACAATATCAGGGAATGTTATTGGGATTATTCTTGATCATGACCTTCACCGCCCGTTTTATTATTGAATTTTTCAAACAACAACAAGCGGCATATCAAATAGAAGCAGCGCTCAACACCGGGCAAATGCTCAGTATTCCATTTTTCTTAGTTGGGGTAGCACTAATCGTTCGCGCATTTAAACGAACTAACCAACAATAAAAAATAAACGGCAGCAGTGACTATCACGGCTGCCATTTTCCAGCGTAACAATTAACTTGTAACTTAAACAAAAAGCTACTTCATTAGGCAATGATTACATAAGGTAAACACAACGAATGGCAAAAAAATATTATGTCGTATGGAAAGGGGCTCAAACTGGCGTATTTGATAACTGGCCACAAGTTCAACAGTTAACTGCTGGCCGCGCCGACGCGCAATATATGGGCTTTACCAGCAAAACAGAAGCAGAAGCAGCATTTGCTGAGAGCTATACAAAAGCACTAATGAAACGTTCTTTAGCTAAAGATAATGCTCAACCAAGCGGTAAAACAGTCTCGAAAGCAAGCTCATCAGCGAAAACAATAAATAATGATGCAGATATCAATATTTACTGTGATGGTGCCTGTTCACCAAATCCAGGAAAATCAGGTACAGGTATTGCCATCTATCAGGGTAAGCAATTAACTGCGCTTTGGTATGGTCTTTATCAGCCCGATGGCACCAATAATACCGCTGAGCTTAACGGTATGTTGGAAGCATTTAAATTGGCGCAACAATACGTCAATAAAGGTCAAAGCGTACAAATCCTTTCTGATTCCAAATATTCCATCGACAGTATCACTAAATGGGCAGCAGGCTGGCAGAGAAAAGGTTGGAAAAAAGCCGATGGTCAGGCGATTAAAAACCCTGAATTAGTCAAAGCCTGCTACCAGCATTATTTAGCCCTTAAAGCCAAAATCACCATCACTCATGTAAAAGGGCACGCAGATATTGAAGGTAATGAACTGGCAGATCGCATGGCGGTATATGCAAGAATGCAGCAAGAAACTCAATTTATTCAATATGAAGATAGCTTAACTATCAGTACAATTCTGGCGATGCCTTCAGGCTAATTGGCAATATTACACTTAACCATTATTCGACTAACCTAGTGTTAATATAAGGAGCGAAACGAGATGATCAGAGCGATGACCCGGGCAGACTTTGAAAATTTCTGGCCTAGTTTTCAGGCAGTTATCAAAGCACAGGAAACCTATGCTTTTGATCCAGATATGGATATTGAGCAGGCATATCAGATTTGGTGTCTCACGCCATTAAAAAGCTTTGCCTATATCGACAACGGGCAAGTACTTGGTTGCTACTACCTTAAAGCAAATGCTATGGGGCCTAGTGATCATATTTGTAACTGTGGTTATATGGTCTCAGAAGCGGCACGAGGAAAAGGCATTGCTCGGACACTCTGTCAGCATTCACAACAAATAGCCATAGAGCTCAGCTTTGAAGCTATGCAATTTAACTCGGTTATTTCCAGTAATGAAGTGGCAATCAAGCTGTGGCAAAAGCTAGGGTTTCAGATCATAGGCACCATACCTTTGGCCTATCGCCATCCTAAACTAGGTTATATTGACAGCTATATCATGCATAAACAATTAGTGGTTAACACTTAAGCTTGTTAACCACAGTTGTTTTAACGATTATTAACGGGCATTAACAGGAAGTCATTGACACTCTGATACAATTGGTGACGGTTTTGCTCTAAATGCAGCACATGAGTGCCGTTATTTATCACCACGTAGCGTTTATTTTCCGTATTAGTTAACGCGTTAAACAATTGATACGCCTGTTCATTTGAGGGATATTGATCATGTTCACCACGAATGATCAGCACCTTAGCTCGAATACTTTTTGGGTTATAAAAAGAAACCCCTTGAAAAAAATCCGCCACATCGGCATTCGGGCCCGCAGGGTATCTCACTTTCAACTCATCGCTAGCCAACGGATCGGAAGCAAGCCATTGAACTCCCCAAGTTTTAAACATTTCCTGAGCCAATAAAGGCTGATCTGCCTCCGGAGATAATGACGCTAAAGATTGAATCCTTAGCTCTGGCGTTAGTTCGCTGTAAGCTGGCACTGTATTGTTTGCGGCGCTTTTTGTAGCTTGTGCCGTGGTAATGCCGGCATACAAAACTAAATGCTCTACCTTTTCAGGATAACGCTCAGCAAAATGTGCTGCCACAGCCCCGCCCCATGAATGTCCTAAGACATCTATTTTAGCGACTTTATCCTGAGTTAAAATAAACTCTGCCGCTAAATTAACATCCTGTAAAACATCGACACCTCGTCCCAATGGCTCGGCATTTTGCTCTCCCTGGATCATCTCAGAATAACGATCAGAATCACCATAACCTAAAAAATCTAAACTATATACCTGATAGCCAAGCGAGGTTAGCTGATCAACCCATGACTTCCCTGAGATAGTAAAACCAAACGACAACTGCGATGGAAATGACGAACCGTGCAGTAGCAAGATGGTACCCCGTTTCGTTTTGGCTAAAGGGCTGGCACTGTGTAGTGCTAATTGCAAACCGTCAATGCGGCTGTTAATTTTAAACACCTGATGCTTAACGTTATCAACCTCATGATAACGAGTACTTTTTACAGCAGCTTGATTTACTGCCAATAACTTAGCCGATAACAATACGCCTAAGAACAGGATAAAACCTAGGGTTAATTTCATAAAATTTCTCTCAATAGCCTTTCAATAAAAAGTCAGTGTAGCTCTGAGAAATAAAGATGCTTCGACCCGTATCGAACTATGAATAAAAACAGGTAAAAATACTGCCCACTTCTCATGCTAACGATTTACTGCGAGTTAAATAATCGTCAAGCTATTCTTGCGATTAGATCTTCAAATAAGCAAAAGGTATATAAGCAATGGAGCAATCAAATAATGTCGCGCAGTATTTATCCTCGACAAAAACAACAAGCATTAAGCTATTCCACTTTCTAAGCTAGGTAGTTTAATTTGCTACCTATGCCCCTGCTAATATGCAAACCTTTGGTGTTAGCTTGCGCTCTGTGATAACTTTGCGCGATAGCGAAAAGTTAAGCGGCTCATTCGCTATCACGTTTTAGAAATTATCAACAAACAAGAGAACAACTTTATGAGTGACAGTTGGGATGACTATGCCGACGGCTGGGACAGCAATGACTCAGTAATTAGCTATGCAGAAAAAGCCTATGATGCGTTAACTAACACTTTAGATATTAAGGATTGCCGCATTTTAGACTTTGGCTGTGGTACAGGGCTACTGACAGAAAAAATGGCATCGCAGGCAAAATCGATCGTGGCACTGGATCCAGCCAAAAAAATGATCGCTGTGTTAGATAATAAACAGCTTAATAATGTAATTACTATTGCCGATCTGCTCAGTCCGAAACTGATTGAGACTCAACCAGTATTAAACGACAAGTTCGATATTATCGTCGCGTCATCCGCCCTGGCCTTTGTTCCAGATCACCTTGAAACAATCTCACAGCTAAAGCAGCTGTTAAAACCTGGTGGTTACCTGCTTCAGTGGGACTGGTTAAAAGAAAATGATACTGCTGGTAGTGGTTTTTCAGCACAAGAAATCCAACAAGCCTATAGCCATGCAGGATTTATTTCATGCACGACGTCAGTTCCATTTGAACTGCATGATCAAGGAAATACCATGCCGGTTGTCATGGCGCTAGGGCAAAACAGTCACAGCTAGATTTGCGCTCAGTCGCCACTAGTTATCGGGATAAACTTTTAGCAAAGGCACGTGCTTTTGCTAAATCTTCCGGCGTATCAACCCCTTCAACCGGCAAGCGATTTTGTGCAACTCCAACATGAATTTTCTCTCCCTGCCATAACACCCGGAGCTGTTCTAATGACTCGACCTGTTCCAGTTCACTAGCCGGCCAGTTAACATAATCTTTAATAAAGCCAGCACGATATGCATAAATGCCGATATGGCGCAGATAGTAATCGCCAATCTCCTGAGTGCCATTAACCGAAGAATTATTGTGCGCTAAAAAACGGGCACGATCATAAGGAATAGCCGCACGGGAAAAGTACAAGGCATAGCCATCTTTGTCACAGATCACTTTTACCGCATTAGGGTTGAACACTTCTTCAGCCTCAGTAATAGCCACGGCTAACGTCGCCATCCGCGCTTGTTGCTGATTGGTACGCTGTTGATTCGCTAAGTTCTTCGCCACCTGACTGATATTTTCAGGCGGAATAAATGGCTCATCGCCTTGAACATTGACAATGATCTGATCATCATCAAATTGATAATGATTCATCACTTCAGCAAGACGTTCAGTGCCAGAGTGATGATCCGCGCGGGTTTTACACACTTCACCACCAAAGTCACTCACTACCTGAGCGACCTGCTCATCATCTGTAGCAACTATCACTTTTTCCGCACCACTTTGCTGCGCTTTTTCCACCACCCATTGGATCATTGGCTTACCGTCAATATCTGCTAGTACCTTGCCCGGTAAACGAGATGACTGAAAACGAGCTGGGATCACTACGACAAAAGACATAATATCTATCCTACTTAACCGCGTTCATCTTCGCTAATATGACGTGCTTCACTTTCTAATAGCACCGGAATATCATCATGAATTGCGTACGCTAATCGGTCAAAATTACAAACTAATTCACTACGCTCTTTGTTATAGTGCAATTTACCTTTACATACCGGACAAGCCAGTATTTCCATCAATTTAATATCAAAAGCCATTATTTTCTCTCTTTTATTTATGCTATTAAACGCACAATATCCGTTAAGATCGTGCGTTTATCACTCGCACTAAAACTGGCATCTACCGGTAAGTACCACCAATTCTTCTGAGCAAATTCAGTACATTTCACTGCATCTTTTTCTGTCATCAACAATATTTCATTCTGCTGAGCCAGCGCTGTTAACATGGATTTATTATAAGCTTGATGATCAATAAATCCTTGCGATTTATCAAGGATAAAGCCCAGTTCGACTAAATAATTAAAAAAGCGCGCCGGATCGCCAATACCCGCCATTGCATTTACCTGAGGAAATTGCTGAATAAAATCGGCTAATACTAACTGCTCACCAGTTTTCACATTAATCAGGCGTTCCGCTGTTAATAACATATGATGTTGAGCAGTTTTGTTCGGATAAGACAATGGCTGCTCGCCATTAATGATAATGCGGTTAACGCTATTAAGTCTGTTACAGCTTTCTCTTAGCGGCCCAGCCGGTAATAACAAACCATTACCAAACTGGCGTTTGCCGTCAACCACCAACAATTCATAATCACGCTGTAAACGATAATGTTGCATGCCGTCATCACTCATGATCAGCTGACAGCCCAGTTCAATTAATTGCTTTGCTGCCGCAACCCGATCACTGGCCACTACCACAGGTACTTTAGTGCGCTGATAAATAAGTACCGGTTCATCACCTGCTTGTTCAGCACTCGTTTTTGAGTCAAGTAAATAAGGATAATAAGGTGCCTGGCCACCATAACCGCGGCTGATGACACCGACTTTAATCCCCTGCTTGGTTAGCTGTTCTACCAGAAACAACACCAGTGGTGTTTTACCATTGCCGCCAACACCAATATTACCGACAATGACTACCGGACAACTCAGCTTAACCGAGGCTTTTATCCCTAATAAAAATAATGCTTTTCGTAACGAAGATAACAACCAGAACAACAAGGATAACGGCAATAATAATGGCACCAGCAAATATTTCGCTGGATGCCGATAAAACCACACGCGCTCAATCAATCGCATAACAATACTTAACTGCCAAACTGAAAACGATGTAATTGGGCATAGGCACCATCTTGAGCCAATAATTGCTGATGCGCCCCTTGTTCAATAATATGCCCTTGCTCCATAACGATGATTTTATCGGCATTTTCAATAGTGGATAATCGATGGGCGATGACAATGGAGGTACGATTTTTTTGCAGTTCGTTAAGCGCTTCTTGAATGTGACGTTCTGATTCGGTATCTAACGCACTGGTGGCTTCATCCAAAATTAAAAATGGTGCATCACATAACAAGGCTCTGGCAATCGCCACCCGCTGACGCTGACCTCCAGAAAGTAAGGCTCCGTTATCACCTATATTAGTATCTAAACCCTGCGGTAGCTGCTCGGCAAACTCCATGACATGAGCTTTGGTTGCCGCATCGATGATCTCACGCCTAGAAGCGTTTGGTTTACCGTAAGCAATATTATTCGCCAAACTGTCATTAAACAGCACCACATGTTGCGACACATAGGCAAACTGCTTACGAAGATCTTTTAACTTATATTCTGTTATATCTTGTCCATCCACTAATACTTGCCCGGATGTTGCATCGTAAAACCGCAGTAATAATGAACTGGCCGTTGATTTACCACTACCTGAACGCCCGACCAAAGCAATAGTCTCTCCAACGCTTGCGGTAAAATTTAGATGGCTTAACGATGGTTTTTCATCTCCTGGATAGACAAAGCTGACATCTTCAAAGGTTATTTCACCATTCGCTTTAGTAATCGCAATATTACCGCTATCCCGCTCCGCCGGCTCATCCAATAACGCAAAAATACTGATCGATGCCGCCATACCTTTTTGAAATTCACTGTTAACATTCGTCAGTAACTTTAACGGCCTAAGCAACATGGTCATATAAGTTACTACGCCCATAAATACACCAGCAGTCAGGTTATCCACTACGTTATCAAGCGTTGCAATATATAAAACAAAAGCTAAAGCAAAAGAGGCGATTATTTGAATAAGCGGCACACTGGCAGATTTAGTCGCCACCATTTTCATTCGCTGCTGACGATTATGTTTGTTGATTATTTCAAAGCGCTGATTTTCCCTGTCCTGACCATCAAAAGTCAGCACCACTTTATGACCATTAAAGGTCTGTTCAGCGGCTTTAGTAACCTCTCCCATGGCATTTTGGATATTCTTACTGACTTTGCGAAAACGGCGCGAGACGACAGTGACAATTACCGCAATTACCGGCGTGATCACTAAAAAAATCGCCGAAAGTTGCCAGCTTTGCCAAAACATCAGCACCAACAACCCGATAACAAACCCACCCTGTTGCACCATAGTTAACAGTGACTTACTGGTTGCCTGCAACACTTGTTCAGTATCAAAGGTTAGCTTGGAAATCAACGTACCGGTGGAGGTTTTATCATGATAAGCCACTGGCATCGCCATCACATGTTCAAAAATACTCTGACGCAAATCAGCAACAACATTATTACCAACCCAAGCCAAGCAATAATTACTTAAAAAATGAAAAATACCGCGGATAATAAAACAGACAACAACAAATAACGGCGCCCACTTCATAAAGTCAGGATTTTTTCCAGATAACCCTTCATCAATTAGTGCCGGTAACTTAGATAAAAAGTAAACATCAATAGTTGCATAGCCCAGCATGCAGATAATGGCAAAAATACCCGCTTTTTTATAGACCTTGGCATAACCCATTAAACGGGTAAAGTTTTGCCAGGTCGTTGCTTCTGTTTGAGAATGATGTTCCGGTATCTCTGAAGATTTTGTAGAGGCTAATTCGCTCGACATCCAGCGCCCATAAATTATAAAAATGAATTAGTTAGCTATTTTAGCCTGTATTAGCGATGCAACCAAGCCATGATTTCCTTTTCTCTGTATCTTTTAATTAGCAAACCAAAATGGCCATAATTGCTGTCGATAAGGCAAAACCTTAAACTCTTGTTCATTAATCACCACTTTAACCATGCCATGCTCAGCCGTATTAAAAGTAGTGACCCCTTGTTGCTGATAGCGTTTAACGACCTCATCTGTCGGCATTTGCCAGCGATTTAAGAATCCAGCACTAAATACGGCAAACTTAGGCGCTACGGTACGAATAAAATCTGCTGATGACGAACTTTTTGAGCCATGATGCGGCACAATCAACATATCGCTGTTCAATACCCCTGAGTACGAATAATCAACTATGAGCTGACGCTCTGCCTGTAATGAGATATCACCGGTTAACAACACACTAAAGTGACCATCAGAAATTTTAATCACACAAGAATCATCATTATTGGCAACCCTGTTTTGCTTCGGCGATAACATTTCAATTGTTAAAAATTGCCAGCGAAATTTTGTTCCCTGAATACAAGATTCTGCTTGAGGATACTGATTATAGATCAGTTGATTAATCGTAAATTCACCTTGTAAATGTGTCAGGCCACCACTGTGGTCATTATCATCGTGGCTAATAATCACCAGATCTAATACTTGATAACCTTGTGATGTTAAATAGGGAGATAATACGGCTTCAGCCATAGAAAACCCGGATGGAAAACTGGCGCCACTGTCATAGACTAATGCTTGCTCGCTCGCTTCAACCACCACAGCTAAACCTTGACCGACATCCATCACATTCACTTGCCACTGCTTTTCATCATTTATCGGCAAACTTAACGCCATTAACAGCAACACCACCATTGCCTGGGCGCCGATGAAATAAACTTTAGACCAGGCAGTGGTTAAATACAGCATAGTGCCAAGTACCAATAATGCCGCCGCCAAATAAACTAAGTTCGAAACATCAATACTGGCGTACGGCAAACGACTTAACCAACTAAGCCAATGCCAGATAACTTCAATGCTGGTTACTGCTAAATCAAGTAATATTGACGATAGTTCAGTGCTAACCGGTAAAGCTAATACCGCCATTAAGCTCATTGGAATACTAGTTACACTCATCCAAGGAACCGCAAGCAAATTCGCTGGTAAGGCTGCAAGTGACAATTGATTATTTGCAAACAGGGTGAGCGGTAACATGAAAACAATTAGTCCCAGCTGTAATGCCAGTAAACGAGTAATCCAAGTACGCAGCTTTTGCCAGCAGTTTTGTTCCGTATAAATAACTGACTTAAAATAGCACTCAAACCGCCAAATCAATAAGAAGATAATACTAACGGCATAAAACGACAACCAGAAGCTGGCACTGATCAAACTCATTGGATAACACCAACTAATGACAAACAAGGTAAGCGCAAGCCAGCGTGTTAACGTCAGTTTAAGCCCCACACATTTTGCCAGCGACAATAGCACTAACATCAACAATGCCCGAACCGTCGGTAACGTAAAACCAGCCAGATAAGCGTAAAACGCCGTCAGCATTAAGGTTAAAACTAGCACTAGGTAAGTGTTATTCAGCTGAGTAAAATAAAGAGCTTGTCGCTTAGCAAGAAGCTTTGTTAACGGAAAAACTCGCACTAAACCACTGAAGACAAAATACCCAAAAGCCGCTACTAACCCCAGATGTAAACCAGAAATAGCGATTAAATGTTGCGTCGCAGTATGCGTTAATACCTGCCACTGCTGTTTTGTCAGTTGGCTACGCTCACCAAAAGTTAATGCGTAAACAACACCTGAGAGTGAATGTTTGGCAAGTAATGGCGTTAACTGATCGTAAGACCTTTGCCGCAAACTAGGAGTATCAGCCAGTAATTGATTGATTTGACGATCAAGCACATAACCAGTAGCGTGAATACCGTGGCGGCGTAACCAGGTTTGATAACTAAAACCTCCTGAATTTGCCATGCCATGTGGCGGCTTAATGCGCACCGTTAGTCGCCACTGTTGTCCTTGTTTTAACTTTTTTTGCGCTCTTGGCTGCAACTTGACAGACGTTGCTTGCTGCTCGGGCTTAGCATTTACTTTCGTACCAGTGAAACGCTGCTGCCATGCCAGCCGAATTTTCATTGGCTGTGCTAAGGTTTCATTATTAAGCTGAGTAATAATGAAATTAAAACGCTGCACCCCGTTGTTATACTGGGGAATGTTATCAACCTCCCCTTCGACGATTACCCTAGTAGAAGATGAAGAATTTAACCTTTGTTGCTGCTGTTCAAGTACTGACTGATAACTCGCTGCCGACCATAGCATCCAGGCACTACCTAACAAAACACCAGTCAACAGGCGCGTTGCTTTAAAAAAATAAATCAACAAAGCCAGTGCAATTGTCACAACAAAGTAAAATAAGCTTGGCACTATAGGTAAAAATAGTGACAATAGTGCACCAGTGAAAAATGACATTAACCACCAATCCATAGTGATTGTTTTCCTTAATTAGAACTTTATGCCAAAAAAGACCATTAAAAAATTCATGCCCGATCACCATACGATCAAATCACATAAGCATTTGCAGATCTTTGGTGAGCTTTTACATAACGGTAATTTATGGCATTTAAATCGCCGTTCGGTCGCGAAAGCCTTTGCCGTTGGTTTATTTTTTGCGTTTGTTCCGGTTCCGTTTCAAATGATTTTATCTGCGGGTATGGCAATTATAGTACATGCGAACCTGCCGCTGTCGATTGCCCTAGTATGGATCACAAACCCGTTAACCATGCCAGCTATTTTTTATTTTTGCTATTTAGTCGGGACCTGGTTACTAGGAGCACCTGAGCAAAAATTTGTCTTTGAAGCCAGCTGGCAATGGGTGGTTAACAGCCTGTCGACAATTGGACCATCGTTTTTATTAGGTTGCGGTGTGTTAGCGACCTTATTTTCAATACTGGGGTACTTTGGTATTCAGGCGTTATGGCGTTATTCTGTATCGAAAGAATGGCAAAAGCGGTCAAAGCGCTAATAAATCTGCTCTGATAATAATGTAAATTCGAAGTCTAGGCGAAGTATGATCATCAAACTTGATAATTCAAATAAAGAAATAGCAAAACAGATTTTTAATGTTTTTCAACGTTCATATAAAATTGAAGCACAACTAATAGGTACTGTAAATTTCCCCCCGCTATCAAGAAGTGTAAGAGATATAGAGCTTTCAAGCACACAGTTTTATGGTTTTATTGAGGGTGAAAGCATCGCTGCAATTTTAGAGGTTGAGCTCAAAGAACAACAGCTTGACATTAATAGCTTAACCGTTGATCCACATTATTTTAGAAAAGGTATTGCAAGTAAATTAATAAGCTTTGCTTTAGAAAAAATTAAGTATTCTGTGGCTGTTGTAGAAACTGCTGTGGTAAATTTACCCGCAATAAATTTATACAAGAAGCATGGCTTTGTTGAATTTAAAAGGTGGACACCATCTCATGGTATTGAAAAGCTTGCGATGTCAGTAGAGAGAGCTCTCTAACCAGAAAATAAACATGGCGTTAGATGTCAGACTGATTGATTCGACACTTTATTGCTCTTCGACAACAACTGCGCGACTCTGAACGGCTAATAAAATACCTCAGCTTTAACCATGCGCCTTGAAAAAGCTCAACGCCCGCTCTCTGGCACTTTTATGTTCAACAATCGCCGGCCAATAATGATGAGCTTTATCCGCCAGGTATTGATGTGGAAAATGAATATGTTTCTCAGGCACGTGTTCCAGCTCAGGTAAATAACGGCGAATAAACTCCCCTTGTGGATCAAAACGTTCACTTTGACGAATGGGATTAAAAATACGAAAATAAGGCTGGGCGTCACACCCAGTGCTCGCCGCCCATTGCCAGCCACCATTATTGGCCGCAAGATCACCATCAATCAAATGTGACATAAAAAACTGCTCGCCCCAACGCCAGTCAATTAATAAATGCTTAGTTAAAAAGCTTGCCACCACCATACGCAGGCGATTATGCATCCATCCGGTCTTGAGCAATTGCCGCATAGCAGCGTCTATCAATGGGTAACCGGTTTTACCATCACACCAAGCCTGAAACAATAGCTTATCATTATGCCATTTAAGCCCATCATAACGCCGATTAAAATTTTGCTGCATCGCCAGCTGCGGGTAATGAAACAATAAGTGCCGATAAAATTCTCGCCAAATCAATTCATTTAACCAGGAAAATACCGGGCTGTCGCTCGCAACCAATAAATCAGGATAACGCTGTAATAACAACTGCAATACGTATCTCGAACTTAACGCACCAATTGCCAGATAAGGTGACAAGCCAGATGTCCCCTTTATTGCGGGTAAGTCTCTTTGCTGATGATAGTGTGCTAATTTATTTTGAAAAAAATCGGCTAATACCTGCTGCTCGATAACATTCACTAACGGCCAGGCATTCGATACTCGATTGGCTTGCTCATCAGCTATTTCAGTATCCTCAGCTTGTCGCTGCTCCTGAGCATAATATTCAAAGCCGTTTTCACGAACATAGCTGAGCCAGGCTTTTTTAAATGGCGTAAATACTTTAAACATCTGGCCGGACTGATTAAGCAATTTGCCCTTTGGCACAATAACGTCAGACTCAAAAAATTTAAACTTAAGTCCTTGCGACAATAGTGCCTGATCGCGCTGTAGCTCATTCAGTTCAAATTCGCGGTTAGTCACTATGCACTTAATATCATGCTGACAATAATACTGACTTATATAGTCTATTTGTTGTTGGTAGCTATCAACATCTATCACCAGTAACTCAACGCCAAAATTTGCGAGTTGGCTGCGCAATAATGCTAGATGGCGACGTAAAAAGTCTATCTTGATTGCGGCCCAGTCATAACCTCGCCACACCTTTGGCATGGTAAAATAAATTGCTTTATCTTGTGGCTGAGCATGTTGTAAAAAGTAATGAAACGCTGCATTATCATGAATTCTAATATCATGATCACGAAACCATAACAGCACAGTTATCTTCCTTTAACTTCAATCATCAAATTAATAGCCATAACGTAACTTAAGTGCCTGGGGGTAAGGATTTAAATACACCTGCCGGGCAAGGTACTCTTTCGGATGTTTTAATAAGTAATGGTTGATTAAAGTGATCGGCACCATCAGCGGTAATAAGCCCTGACGATACCCCTTAATTTGTTCGGTTAATTCTTTGCGTTCTATTTTCGTTAAATGCTTAGAAAAATAACCTTGAATATGAGACAAGGTATTAGCGTGTTTTTTCCGTGTCGCTTTGGTTTTTAATGCCGTCATTAACCCCGTAATATATTGCGAAGCCATCTCTGCAACGGGTAGATCGGCACGAGCTAGTAATTGCCCTAAGCCTTTATAGGCAATTAAACTATGGCTCATCACAGTATACTTATAGCGACTATGAAAGGCCATCAGCTTATGTTTGGTTATTCCTTCAGCGACTAAGCTTTGCCAGTTGTGATAAGCAAACACCCGGGCAACAAAGTTTTCCCGTAACACCGCATCATTTAGGCGACCATTTTCTTCACAAGGTAACAAAGGTTGAGCACGCATGATTTGCTCAGCAAAAACACCGATACCATCAGCAGGTAAAGCATTCCCCTCAGGAGAATAAACTTTCACCCGTTCCATGCCACAGCTGGGGCTTTTCGCACAGAAAATATAACCACTAAACTGCGTAGCAAGTGTCGCGACTTTTTCACCATAACTGCGTAGTGCTTCTGTGACCTCATTAGTGCCATCAGGGCAAGAAACCTTGATAACATTATCCGCTTTAATTTGCCGAATAGTTGGGCGCGGGACTGGCAAGCCAACAGCAACTTCTGGGCAAAAGGTTTTAAAAGTCACATGCTGGCCTAAGTCATTAACGCAAAAATTAGAGGTTTTACTGCTGCCGTCAAAACGTACTTTTTCACCTAACAAGCAGGCACTGATGCCGATAACAATATCTTCTTTAATCGTATTCATCTTGCTCCTAGATATTTTTAGTCTGAGTTTATTAGCCCAACAATAAGCACTAACTTCACTTAATTATTATCAATGACAAATTTATCACCCTTACATCAGTTTTACTACGCTCTATTTTGCGTCATGTATTGTTATCCCCATGAAAAAATAGCAATCAATTAACAGTGTTAGAATGAACACTTTCGTTAATATTTTGTTACAAATATATTGTATACGATATATTTATGTAGTAATTTTGTTTCGTACAAATTTAAACCAATACCAATAATTTTAACTTTTTGTACGACATATTTACTAAAAACTAGAAGGTTAACATAATGATAAATAAAATATTAATGACGAGTAGCTTGCTATTGCTAAGTACCTCGATTGCGGCAGTGGAACGAGCACCGCAACAAGCTCCCATAGCTAAACAGCACATTCATGGCCTTGACCAAGCTATTGATGAACGAGCGCCAACCGCTCAAAGTCAATACCGCGCTAATGAAACTCACCATTTCAAAAAGAAACAGCCCCAATTAGCAAAGAGTAAATTTACACAATTGAATAATGTGGCAAGCAGTGCCGCTAGTTCATCATGTGATCTAAGCCTTTTTGCTACTAGCAACAGTAACACTCTGATCACTCAGCTAAAAAATCAAGGCTCAAGCTGCGTTAATGATTTATTTACTGCTAGCTCAAACATTCAACAAGCAGCGTTCACTTCAGATAATATGCTTGCAGTTGCTAACCATGTGAAAGGGTTGTCACAAAACTATAGTGGCGGCGGCGATGTTGATATTGAAGCGTTATTTTTATATTTACGTGCTGGTTTTTACGCTGAGTTTTATAATGACAACGTTAGTTTAGCGTCATGGGTTACTCCAGCCGTCAGAGATGCATTAGATGCCTTTGTTAATAATGAAAATTTTTATCAAAATAATGACGCTCACGGTAAAACGTTATCCGAAGTTATCATTACCATGGACAGCTCAGAGCAACAAGATGTTTACTTGCCGGTGGTAAAAGAGTGGTTATCACGTTGGGATCAAAGCTATGCCGATAAATGGAATATGCGCGGTGCGGTTAATGGCATTTTTACCATTTTATTTCGTGGCCAATATAACGATAACTTTAAATCTCTGATCGCTAACGATAATGAATTAGTGTCACTATTACATAGTTTCGTGATGCAACAATGGATGATAGATAGTGAAGCTGAGTTTTTAATCGCCAATGCTGCAAAAGAACTGGGTCGATTGAAAATGTATGACGGTGAGATCCAATCAACCGTTACTAGTGCCCTCACCCAAGTATTTAACTCAGACTACCAACTTTATGGTTTTGGTGACGCCGTATGGTTAGGCGCAGCAGAAACCGCGACTTATTACGGAGACTGTAGCAGTTTCGGCATCTGTGGTTATATCGATCAACTTGAAGCTCAGGCACTTTCACAAGTACATGTTTGTAGCCCGACCATTAAAATTCGCTCACAAAATTTAACAACTGTTCAGCAAACTTCAGCTTGTCAAACCATGGCAGCGGAAGAAAGCTATTTTCATAGTAAATTAGCCACTGAAAATACACCTATTCCGGGTGATAATAATATTCAACTTCAGGTTAATATTTTTAACAGCTCCAATGACTACGGCAAATATGCCGGTCATATTTTTGGTATCAATACCAACAATGGCGGCATGTATTTGGAAGGCGATCCATCGAGTGAAACTAATATCCCTAATTTTGTCGCCTATGAAGCAAGCTATGCCGAACCGGATCACTATATTTGGAATTTAGAACACGAATATGTCCATTATTTAGATGGCCGCTTCGACCTATTTGGTGATTTTTCCACACCAACTGAAGATGTCGTTTGGTGGTCAGAAGGCGTCGCTGAATATGTCTCAAAACAAGATAACAATCAAGCCGCCATTGATACCATTTTTGACGGTTCTACTTACTCCCTAGCTGAAGTATTTGCCACTAACTATGATGGTTTTGATCAAGACAGGATCTATCGCTGGGGTTACTTAGCCGTACGCTTTATGTTTGAAAATCACTTCACTGACGTTAAAGCTATGATAGCAGATACCCGTGCCGGCAATTGGAGTGCTTATAAAAATAAAATTGATACCTGGGCAGCTAATTATGGCGTTGAATTTACCACTTGGAGCCAAAACTTAAGCAACGAACCGACAGACAACATTGCCCCACAAGCGAATGCTAACGGCAGTTACCAGGGCCAAATTGATCAGCTAATTGCATTTTCAAGTGACGGCTCAACAGACACTGATGGCACTATTGAAAGCTATTTATGGGATTTTGGTGATGGCACTACCAGTACCTTAGCTAACCCTAGCCACAGTTACACACAAGCAGGTGAATACAATGTCTCTTTAAAAGTGACGGATAATCAAGGCGCACACCATAGCGATTTAACGACCGTCACTATCACAGCTACCAGCAGCAATACCTTAATCAACAAAACATGGTTAAACATTGCAGGCGACGAAGGCTCAGAAAACATCTACGCTATCAATGTCCCCGCTGGAGCAACAGGGTTACGCTTTGACACCTCAGGCGGTACAGGCGATGCTGACATGTATGTTAAATTTGGCAGCGAACCAAGCACAAATGATTACGATTGCCGTCCATGGCAAACCGGTAATACCGAAGTGTGCCTGATCGACAACGTACAAGGCGGAACATACTACGTCATGATCAGAGG
The DNA here is from genome assembly GCF_030161395.1 of Thalassotalea insulae. Classification (NCBI taxonomy): domain Bacteria; kingdom Pseudomonadati; phylum Pseudomonadota; class Gammaproteobacteria; order Alteromonadales; family Colwelliaceae; genus Thalassotalea; species Thalassotalea insulae. Next base: position 3,524,014 of record NZ_BSST01000001.1, on the reverse strand, counting down.
CTATAACAGCTATCAAACCTACCTAATGGCAAGCTTTGACGCACCAGAAATTCCTGCGGTAGAAGATGCCTGTGCTCAGCAAGCGGCTATTTCCAGTGGGCAGTTAGTTGCAGATCAAGCGGTTTGTTTAGCTGAGAATTCGACCATTTGGCTCAGTGTCGCTGACGTGAACGGACATGACAACATAGCGATAGTCACCGCTCATGGCGACAATAACTTAGATATTGAATTTAGCAATTCTGGCTGGCCTAATGGCACAAATAATGACGGCCAATCAGCCAACCCTGGCAACAATGAGTGTATTTATTTGAGTGATTTAAGCCAATACTGGGGCTATATCAAAGTATCAGGCGATGCCAGTGGCGCTTCATTAGTGGTACGATTTGATGTTGATGGTTGTCAATAAGCACTAAGTATTAGCAACGCTATCTTTAAGCGTATTGATGAGCATACATTAAATATCAACAAAATTTTTCTCATAACGCTCAATACGCCCTAATAAAAAGCCATATTCAATCATTGAATATGGCTTTTTCATTACTAATATTTCACTATTCAGGTTATTTATATTTGACCTAAAACCTGCGCTGGTTCTACTTTTGTTGCCTGCCACGCCGGATAGATAGTCGCAACTAAGGTTAATACCAATGCCGTCATTATCGTGATAATAACGTCGACCTGTTTAACATAGGAAGGTAAGAAATCGATAAAATAGATATCACCTGATAAAAATTTAACTCCGAGCAAATGCTCAAGTGCCTGAGAAAATTCCGTTAAATTATTCGCTAAATAAACCCCTAGGCCACCACCAACGACACTGCCCAACACGCCATTAACAATCCCCTGCAACATAAAGGTGCTCATGATCAGTGACGATGAAGCGCCCATGGTTTTTAATATCGCAATATCGCCGCGTTTCTCATTAACCGCCATGATCAAGGTCGACACAATATTAAAACTCGCTACCGCTATCACTAACACTAACACGATAAACATCACCATACGCACCAGTTGAATATCGTTATATAAATGCCCCTGAGTACGAGTCCAGTTATACAGGTATAAATAATAATCTCTTAAAATATAACCCGCTTCATTGGTTATTTTCTGAATATTAAAAACATCATGCACTCGCAAACGTATGCCCTGTACTTGATCATCGTCATAACCAAATATTTCCTGACCTTTTGCTAATGAAATATAAGCCTGACTATTATCAATTTCTCCGCCAAAATTAAAAATACCACTGACAGTAAAATTGTATTTTGCTAAGGCACTGAGATTACGATTAATGTTAACTTGCTGACCTTGGCCCTGAGCTATTTTAGGGATCAACATTTGTACCGTATCACCAAGTGTCACCCCAAGCTTTTTAGCAACTCCGGCGCCAAGCACAACATGATTAGCTTGATAGAGTGAAAGCCAGGTTCCTTGGGTAAGATAGCTGGCAATACTAGACACTGATTGCTCTAACACCGGATCTACCGCCCTGACTTCAACCCCTTTTAATTGATCGCGTTTTTGCATCATCCCCTGCAATTTGATCACCGGGGCAGCAGCAACCACATCAGGATGTTGCTGCACTTTCTGGACATTCGACTGCCACTGATTGACGGGTCCACGACCTGAGATCAATTCACTGTGCGGCACAACCGACAATAAATGCTGAGCTAATGCCCGCTCAAAGCCATTCATTGCAGAAAGTACCATAATCAAAATCATCACACCTAAGGCAATCCCTATAGTTGATGATGCAGAAATAAAGGAAGCAAAACCCTTACCCTGTCGATTGCCGATATAACGGGTGGCTAAAAATACACTCACAGGTCTAAACATTAGTTGCTGTCGCCAAAGGTTTTAACTGGCCATGATCTAAACGTAACTGACGATCCATTTTCGCCGCTAATGTTAAATCATGGGTGACAATAACAAAGCTGGTATGGACCGTTTGATTAAGCTCAGTTAATAACTGATAAATTTGCTCTGCGGTATCAAAATCAAGATTACCTGTTGGTTCATCCGCAAGAACCAGCGAAGGTTTAGTCACTAGTGCTCGGGCTATTGCGACACGCTGACGCTCACCACCGGAAAGCTCTGACGGGCGATGCTTAATGCGATGAGCTAAACCAACCTGCTCCAGCATTTGCCTTGCCGCCAATTGCGCAGCTTTAGGTTTATCACCACGAATAAGTAATGGCATCGCAACATTTTCCAGCGCAGAAAACTCCATCATTAAATGATGAAACTGATAAACAAAGCCGATATGTTGATTACGAAATTCTGCTTTTTGATTATCAGATAGCTGATGAATATCCACACCATTGATCAGCACTTGCCCTTGTGTCGGTTTATCTAAACCGCCAGCCAAATGCAGAAAAGTACTTTTACCACAGCCAGAGCTACCGACGATAGCCAATAGTTCACCTTTGTTAACCGTCAGATTTAAATTATCTAATACCGGTGTTTCCAGCTTGCCCTGAAAATAAGATTTTTTTAGCTGCTTACACTGCAAACCACTATTCATTACGTAACACCTCAGCAGGTAAAGTTTTTGACGCACGATACGCCGGGTATAAGGTAGCGAGAAAACTCATTAAAATCGCAGACAAGGCAATCGTCATCACTTGTTGCCACTGTAAATCAACCGGCAAGTCTTGTACGCCATAGCCAGCGCCAAGTAAATTAATCCCTAAATTCGTCAGTAGCGGATTTAAATTCAGTGTTAAAGCAATCCCTGCAATGGCGCCGAATAACACTCCCCAAACACCATTGATCAATCCCTGACAGATAAATATTTTAACAATGCCGCCGCGGGTCATACCAAAGGTCTGCAATATCGCAATTTCCCCTTGCTTATCGATCACCACCATCACTAATGCTGAGACAATATTAAATGCGGCGACAGCAACAATTAAACTTAACATCAACCACATCATATTTTTTTCCATTTTCACCGCGGAAAACAATTTACCCTGGCTATGTTCCCACGGGGTAAAATTGAGCGTTCTTAGTGAGTCAGGTAGCTTAGAGATCACTTGTTGAGCAGCAAAAGCATCATCTAAATATAAGCGTAACTGACTAATGCCCTGACCTTTTCGCCTCAGTAACTTGGCGGCATCGCGACGATGAATGTAAGCAACACTGCTATCAACTTGAGAACCGACATTAAATAGCCCGACCAGGGTAAACATTCGCTGCATCGGGATGCGCCCCATTGGGGTATATAAACTACTGTTTGGTAACACTAAACGCACTTTATCGCCAATGTTCACATCCAGTTTTTGCGCCAGCGCTTGACCGATGATCACCGAATACGGTGACGCAAGCTGAGCAAAGTCGCCAGCCACCATGCTAGTGGTAGCAATGTTACTCGTTTCCAGCTCGGGTACTATCCCCTGTAGCAGCACTCCTTGCAGGCTGGCATTGGATAAAATAAGCCCCTCACTTTCAATAAACGGGGTAACATCGGTGACATGAGGCAAAGGCAACAGTTGTTGTTTAATCGCTTGCCAGTCATCTAGCACCTGATGATTACTATCCACAATAACGTGCGGCACTATACCTAAAATTCGCTTTTTTAATTCCCCTTCAAAGCCATTCATTACCGAAACAACAGTAATTAACGCAGCAACTCCCAATAAGATGCCACTAATAGAGAAAAAGGTAATAAATGAGACAAAACCTGAACGATTTCTGCTTCGGCTATAACGCAGACCTATAAAAAAACTAACCGGATGGAACATTAATCCCTTACATTCAATAGCAGGTGGATAAAATAGATGGCAAGAGCATACCACCCTTTAGCTTAAAGACAAATATCTCAACAGATGAAATCTATTGAACGCAATTGTTAACAGACTGTAAACTATTACAATTAAGCACAGTGTTACAAGATTCTGCCATAAGATTCATCCAAATAATGTAAGCAGATATGAATAAAAGTGGAATTTTAACTCGCTAGTCCTTAGTATCTCTCAGGTAACAAATTTTATTTATTATACTCTAGAGCAAAACCATGAAAAAAATTATAACAAGTGCGCTATGTTCATCTCTGCTATTCGTAGCAGGATGTAACGAAACAGCAACAACAGCAGAAACCACAAAAACTCAAGCACCAGAAACTAAAAAAACCATGCTGGCATCAGGCATTGAACAAGCCAATATCGATCAATCCATTCGTCCACAAGATAATTTTTATCAATATGTTAATGGCGGTTGGCTTAAAGCAAATGAGATTCCAGCTGATAAAACCTCTATCGGTTCCTTCATGGACTTACGCGATGCCGCTGATGAAAACGTCAAACTAATCATTGAAGAGTTGGCCGCAACCCCAGATTTAGTGAAAGGTAGCGATGAACAAAAAGTCGCGGATCTGTTTCGTTCATTTATGAACAAAGAAGCAAGAGATACTGCTGGCATTAAGCCAATTGAGTCACTATTAGCTCACATCAGTCAATTAAAAGATAAATCAGCAGTTGCCGACTTTTTAGGTCAGTATCAATCCAAAGGGGTTAACAGCCCATTGAATTTTTATATCGGTGTCGATGCCAAAGACTCAAGCAACTATGCCACTCATATCTGGCAAGGCGGCTTAGGTTTACCTGATCGCGACTATTATTTCAATGAAGCAGAACGTTTTGCTAACTTACGTGACGGCTATGTTAAGCACATTGCCAAAATGTTTGCCTTAGCAGGTCTGGAAAATGGCGAAGCGGCAGCGAAAACCATTATGGATTTTGAAACGAAACTAGCAGGCTTTCATTGGACCCGCGTTGAATCGCGCGACAGCAATAAACGCTATAACAAATTTGCCGTTAGTGAGTTAAATTCATTAACTGATGGTTTTGACTGGTCAGCCTATTTAGCCGCTCAGGGGGTTGATAAGCAAAAAGATATCATTATTAACCAACCAAGTTTTGTTAAAGGTTTTGGTAAAACTATCGCAGAAACATCATTGGCCGACATTAAAACGTATTTAACCTTCCATGCGTTAAGCAGCTTTGCGCCATATTTAAGCAGTGACATCGATCAAGAAAATTTTGATTTCTTCTCAAAACAGTTACGTGGTCGTAATGAGCAGCGTCCACTATGGAAGCGCGGCGTTTCTGTCGTTAACGGCAACCTAGGTGAAGTGATCGGTAAAATTTACGTATCAAAACACTTTAAACCTGAAGCAAAAGCCCGGATGAGCGAGTTAGTTGAAAACTTACGTAGCGCTTATAGCAAGAGTATTAACGACTTAGAATGGATGTCCGACGACACCAAAAAAGCGGCACAAGTCAAACTAGCAGCCTTTACTCCAAAAATTGGTTACCCGGATAAATGGCAAGATTACTCTAAGTTAGAAATTGATGCGGGTGATCTGGTGGGTAACATTATGCGCGCGCAAACGGCTGCACATCACAAAGAAGTTGCTAAGCTTGGTGGCCCTATCCAGAAATGGGAATGGGGTATGACGCCACAAACGGTAAACGCGTATTACAACCCGACAGTCAACGAGATTGTTTTCCCAGCGGCAATTTTACAACCACCTTTCTTTAATATGGCGGCTGACGATGCCGTTAACTATGGAGGCATTGGTGCAGTAATAGGTCACGAGATGGGTCACGGTTTTGATGATCAAGGCAGTAAATACGACGCCGAAGGTAACTTGAAAAACTGGTGGACTGACGCTGACTTAGCGGCGTTTAAAGAACGTACCGATGCTTTAGTTGCTCAGTATGACGCCTATCAGGTCTTTGACGATCTCAACGTTAACGGTAAATTAACCTTAGGGGAAAATATCGGTGATTTGTCTGGTTTAAGCATTGCTTATAAAGCGTATAAAGCCTCTTTAGACGGTAAAGAAGCACCAGTAATCGACGGCTTAACTGGCGATCAGCGTTTCTTTATGGGCTGGGCACAAGTATGGCGCTTTAAAAGCGTAGAAAAATCATTACGTAACCGAATTGCCACCGACCCTCATTCACCAGGTAACTTCAGAGCGATAGGCATTTTATCAAATGTGCCTGAGTTCTATAAGGCATTCGAAGTGAAAGAAGGCGATGCCATGTATATCGCACCAGAAAAACGCGTTAAGATTTGGTAACTAGCTTTTAAATATAAAGCCAAAAAAGCCTGCTATAATGCAGGCTTTTATTTTGACAACCTTTGCTCACTCTTTATCAAATCACTGTCATGGGAAAGTAGCTTTAAACACTCGTTATTACAACGAGCTTCTTCACAGTACTCAAACGAAGCATAGGCCTACTTCGGCAAAATGTCTGGATGAAAAATTCAATTGCAGCAGCGCGCGATTCCTGCATGGATGCAGGTTAGTAGAATAACGCAGGAGCAGTTAACGAGAGTCCAGAGAGGGTTCGCGTTAACCCTTTCTGGGTGTCGTCGCCACCGCGACAATATAATTTTGAAAGAACACCTAATTGTTAAGGATTTTTCATATTTAGTAATGCTTAACTAACTGGTATTGATAAAAACAACAGGCTTGTACTATCAACACCAACTATTTATAGTTTCTCGCATACAACCAAGAACTTAAGGTTAAAATCACATAAAGTCCTGTAATAAAAACCAACTGCTCCGGCTGATGAACCCATTCATAATACAAGATCAAAATGACACCAATCAGTAATCCTGCCATAGAGATCAGCGAAATTATCATCGAAGACTGAGTCTGTTGACGAATTTTAAAATTAGCAAAAGCCATAAGTAATGACACAATTAAAAAAGTGACACTGCCAAACTCCAGGATCACAGTTAAGTTACCAACTAATATCAGTATAAAAGCTAGTAAAGACATACTGATAATAGCCACCATCGGAATACGCCGACTACGTTTCGCCAGCGCTTGAGGAAAATAGCCATCATGGGCAATCACGGCCATTTGTCGTGACGCGCCAAAAATAGTGCCGCTAATAGCACTACTGGTGGCTAATAATGCCCCCAATATCACTAGATCCGTGCCCCACTGTCCGATAACATCGCCTGCTCCCGCCGCTAAAGCATATTCCTTATTATCAATCAGCTCACTAAAGGGGATCGCAACAATAGCACCAAAGGCAATCACCACATAGATCAGTACGGCAACCACTAACGCGGTATAAATAGCTCGAGGAATATTTTTTTCCGGCTGGTCCATTTCTTTCACCGCGTTAATAACCAATTGAAAACCTTCATAAGCAACAAAAGTTAGTGACGCAACGATCAATACTGCCAAGAGATTAAACTCAGATTGACTTTTCATTAACACGGGTAAGCTAGTTTGGCTGTGGTTGATCAAAACATAAGAAATAAAAGCTAAAATCAATAATTTGGAATAGACCATAAAATCTTCAATTTTCCCCATGCCCTTAACGCTCCAAAGGTTCACCAAGGTAAAAAATATGATCACCGCACCAGCCACCAGCTTTCTTACTAACTCATTATCAGCAACAGAAAAACCGCTAAGCGCATAAGAAGAAAAGGTATAGGCATACAAAGCCAAGGTACTGATATAACCAAAAATAACCCACCAGCCGATGAGTGATGCGGCAAAAGGCGAATTAGGAAAGGTGCGTTTATAAAATGAATAGGTCGCTCCTTCATCCTGATAATAGCTACCCAGTTTAACGTAAGCATAGGCGGCAAAAAATGCTAGTAAACCGCCAATAACGATAGCTAACAAGGTATAAACCCCAATAAGCGAAACCGAAATGCCGAGCACGGTAAATATACCACCACCAACCATGCCCCCTAGCGCTATGGCAACAAGTTCGATGACACCGAGTGTTTTTCCTCTTTTTCTATGACAAGAGTGGCCGTTATTGGTCAGCAAATTATTATTCATTTTTACACACTTACGCTATTAGTCTTACAAGCACAAGTACAAATATTATTCATCAAGGTATTAATTAAAATCAGTGAAAAAGCAATAATCAGCTCACAACGACAAATTCAAGATAAACAACTGATGAAACAATAAATTTCCGAATTATTCACGGAAAACACAAACAATTGTTTTAATTAATTTTGCAAAAATTACTATAATTAATTTTCTTCTGCTTGATAAGCGTATACAGTATGCAACTAATAATAACAGTATTGGAATAATAATATGACAAGTGCGCACACTACTTCGCCATCAAATATTCCTGAATTCGATAACCTATGGGGACATCCTAAGCCACTTTGGATGCTCTTTATGGCCGAATTTTGGGAACGCTTTGCCTTTTATGGCATTCGTTGGGCATTAACCCTTTACATCGTTGCACAATTTTTTAACGGTGATCCATCTGGCCAATCGTTTGCCTCTAACACCTATGGTGCTTACTTAGCCTTAGTATATGCCAGTGCCATTTTTGGCGGCTATGTCTCCGATAAAATCATCGGGGCTCAGCATTCCATCCTTACTGGCGCCCTTATTATGGGGCTTGGCCTCTTTATGATCATGCTGCCCAATCAAACCTTATTTATGGTAGGTCTGGCAACCGTGATTGTCGGTAACGGCTTATTTAAGCCTAATATTTCTAACCTAGTCGGTAAAATTTATCCGCATGGCGATCCGCGACGCGACCGTGGGTTTAGTATCTTCTATATGGGCATTAATGCCGGTGCCATGGTCTCGCCTATCATTACTCAATGGCTAGCCAGTACCTATACTGACACGCCAATGATGACGAACTACAAAATGGTGTTTGCTGCAGCTGGCGTTGGTATGCTGATCAGTTATGTCTGGTTTTATATCGGACGTAAGCAATTAAAAGGCATTGGCGCATTAGAAAAAACCCCAATAAGAACACAACGGTTATTAAAAGTGATTGTTGGCGCCGTTTTATCTATTATTCCAGTTTATATCTTAATGGCGTACGCTGGTGCCCAAGTACTGGCGTGGATTTTATTTGCTATCTTTGTTGCGCTTGCCGCGATGTTGCTAGTTGAAACGAAAAAAGAGGGCAAGGTGGCATTTGAAAAAGTGATCGCCTGTTTAATCATGTTCTTATTTAACGTGGTCTTTTTTGCCTTTTTCGAACAAGCGGGAAGTTCATTTACCTTCTTGGCGCAAAATATCGTTGATCGTACTATCACAGAGACCTTTACTTTCGAAATAGCCTGGTTCCAGTCAGTTAACTCAGTCGCTATATTAATTTTTGCGCCTATTGTTTCCGCTATCTGGTTGTTCAGCTCAAAGCGCAACTTTGAGCCTAATATTCCACAAAAATTTGCCATCGGTTTATTAGCTACAGGGTTAGGTTTCTTGGTCTTAATGTATGCCTTAGAAAGTCTGCTCAATAGCAATAACATGATCCCGTTATGGCCATTAGCAGCTTGTTATGTATTACATACCATAGGTGAACTCTGTTTATCACCGATTGGCTTATCTATGGTCAGTAAATTAATCCCAGCGTCACTAGCAGGCTTTGCCTTCGGTGGCTGGTTCTTAAGTACCGCCATAGGAAATAACTTCTCCGGTATCATTGCCGGTTCAATGAGCGGAGAAACAGGAATGACAGTTGCTTCCGCACTTTCAGGTTTTAGCTTTAGCTTCTGGCTGTTAGCGGCGGGTGGCGTGGTGTTACTTATCCTAGCGCCATTTATTAATAAACTGATGCACGGCGTTAAATAAATTACGCTTACATTAGATTAGATAATTAAAATGAAATCATCGAAGCCAGTGACTAAATTTAGCCACTGGCTTCTTTTTATTGACCAACAAATCAATAATGTTATTTAAACTAGACGTATCAATCAAAATTTTTAATTAGCGCGACAAAAATTATTACGTTTTCCTGTTTGTCGATGCCCTTTACAATGACGCTACTCCAATCAAATCTTTCATATGTTACAAGCCAATGAAAAGAAAACACACTTGGTACCTCGATGCATTAGTACTGGCGTTTTTACTGTTAAGTATCTTAATTGCCGCAGGGGCAATGGCCAACGAATTATCCGCTGACAACAAAGTAAAAACAGTGTTTAGTCGGATTGAAAGTTCACTCAAGCAACTCAAATTAGCAGGTAATTTTAATCTACACACAATAAAAGCAGTGCTGAGCACTGAATTATTACCAGAAGTGGATACGAAATTTTTTGCTTATAAGGTACTTGCTCAGCACTTAACACAATTATCCGAGCAGCAAAAAGTGCATTTTGAGCATGAATTATCATTACAGCTCATCAATAGCTACAGTCATTTACTGAGTAAGTACAACAATGAGTCACTAAGCTATAAGCAAAGTAACGTCTCTAAAAGTGGTAAATTAGCTATGGTGAATATCACCATCATTGGCATTAATAAAACTAATCAAGCAACGGTAAAATTGCGCAAGTCAGCTAGCCAAGAGTGGCTGTTTTTTGATATTGTCATCGAAGGGATCAGTTTACTCGATGCTAAATTAAAAGAAATTAACAGCAGCATTCGACAAAATGGTATTGAACAAACCCTGATTAAACTGAACGAGCTAAATATCAGTAAAGCTAATTAAATTTTTACCTCTTAATAATAAAGGAAAAACAGATATCTCTAATGCAGAATAATGCGACCCTAACAAGCCTCATTAACTTTATCGCCCCGGTATTCACTAACAAGTTTTTTCTGAGCTTACTGTTAATAACGGTATTTTTGCTGATCAAACTGTTATTAGTGAAAGCGATCAAACGAAAGTCTAAACAGGACAAACGAATAAAAATTAATATGGTTAACAACTTGTTTACCCTATTAATGATAGTGATCATCTTTAATATCTGGTCGGAAGAAATTCAAAAATTTGCAATTTCCATTGCCGCTTTTGTTGTTGCTATCGTGTTGGCAACGCGAGAGTTTATTCAATGCTTTATTGGTTTTGTTTACTTATTATCAAGCAGACCATTTCGTATTGGTGACTGGATCCAAGTTGGTCATCATTTTGGTGAAGTCCATTCCACCGACTGGGCCAAAATGACCATATTAGAAGTCGATAAAGATAGTTACCAATATACCGGAAAAACCTTGTACCTGCCTAACAGTCAGTTAATCACCTCAGTGATCAAAAACCTGAACTTTCTTAAACGTTATGCCATGCATCATTTCACTATCGTTCGGGATGATAGCGTTAATCCGTTTGAGTTTTTAGATAGCTTGTATGAAAAAGCACGGTTATATTGTGATGACTTTAAAGATGTCGCTATCCGCTATAACCAGTTGATTGAGAGTCGCCTAGAGATAAATATTGCTGGCCCTGAGCCACATATTCAAATAGCGACCTCGGAACTTGGAGATACTCAGGTATTTTTTACTATATTTTGCCCGACCGAACAGGCGCTGGAAATAGAGCAGAAACTCACAGGTGATTTTATGCGCTTATGGTTTGCTGAAAAAGCCAAAATAGCACAAGCATAAACCAACAGGCATTTAATTAAAAATAAGTGCCTGTACTTCTGTTAATTTTTCAAACTGAGGTAAAGCAAGCGTTTGCATATTTTCAATCGACAAGGCCGCGTGTAAAGGTAGTGTCGCCGCACCTTTTAAGGCAACTTGCTCAACATTAGGTGTTTTGATCACCCGCACCACTTCCCTGTCCCCATACTGAGAAACAGAAGGAATATATGGTCGCAATTGCGTAATAAATTTATTTAAAAACCATGAACTGACATCACCACCAATAATAATGGTTTGGCAATTTAATATTGTTTCTAAGCTATGAATCGCGATTCGCATCGGCTCTGCTGCTTGCTCGAACCAAGGGGTCAACTTATCTTGATTTGCCAGACAATACTGGGCTAAGTCTTCATTACTGGTAAAGTTTTTACCCAGTGCTTGCTTTAAAGAACAAAGCGAAACAAAGTCGTTTAATCGCCCTAACTCTGCCGTTTTATCATCTGTTTCTGGGGTGACAAACATTTCGCCTATTGCCCCAGTTAAGCCATTTTGTCCCAATAGTATTTTTCTGTCATAAACCACTGCAGCTTCAACGACGTCAGAAATATGCACGCAAACAAAACTGTGTAATTGCTTAGCTTCACCATAAAGCATTTGAAATGCAGCACATGCGGCTGCAGTTGTTTCGCTTGCGACCGGTAAAGCCAGTTTTTCTGCCAACTTTTGTTTAAAAGCTAAATTGTATTGATAAGTAGAGAGATCGTGGTGACGTTGAGATACAAACGACAGCCCAGCCCCTAAAATGTTTAACTCACTTAACTGGCTCTCAACCAGTAACTCTTGATAAAGCTTAGCGATTTCGGCAAGTAAATTTTCTTCATTAAGGACGCCTGAAAGATAACTATGTTCAGTCACGGCAATCTCTTGCCCTAACAGGGAAAAAATACCCGCTTCAATTTTATCATTGAAGACACGAAGCGCCAGACTATAGGTAGCTTCCGGGTTGATTGATAACATTTTAGAAGGCTTACCTACCGCTCCCTCTTTTTTCACCCCTGTCTCAATCACTAAATTTGCTGACAATAACTCTTCCACCATGTTGGTAATGGTTTGTTTAGTCAAATGGGTTGTCCGTGAAATTTCTACCCGAGAAATTGGCGCCTGGGTAACTATTTCCGACAACACTAAGCGTAAGTTTAAGGCTTTATTTTGTTTTGAATTTGAGCCTTTCAAGTGAAATCAACCTTTTAATAAATGTCTACCTTAACTATTGTACTGATTTTGTTGCCAATAAAACATAGTTAGCACTAAACAATTTTGCTTATAACTTGAACAAAAGCTAAATAAAATTAAAAACAAAATATTAAGTCAAAATGTTTGACATAATATTTTATCACTTTACTATAGAGAGCATAGGGTTATAAATTAGGACGTTATTAATGGCTGTTTTAGGTCACCTCATTACATTACAAAAACTAAAACCATACCTTTTATCTGTCTTGGTGCTGATGGTGATATGTTCACCCGCCAATGCACTTAATTTAGACAATTTACATGATGCAGAAAAGTCTGCCAACGTGGTTTTATCGGCAAAGCAAATCCAGCAGCTGAAAGCCAAAAAACTCACAGCAGCGCTAGCATGGCACGGTTCAAGTACCTGGGTAAGTGCGGTAACCAACGGTGCTAAACAAGCGTTCGAAGAGTTAGGCATTAAGGTTGTTGCTATTACTGACGCACAGTTTGATCCGGCAAAACAGGTGGCTGACTTAGAAAATATCAGTGCGATGAACCCCGACATTATTCTTTCATTATCGGTAGACAGTACCAGCACTAAAGCAACTTACGCACAAACCATCAGTAACGGCGCCAAATTGGTGCTGTTAAGTAATCCTATAGAAGGCTTTGTTCATGGTAAAGATTACGCGGGGATTGTGACCGACGACATGTTTGGTATGGGTAAAGCGGCGGCAGAACTCACCAGCGATGCATTAGAGAATAACGGCAAATTAGGCATTATTTTCCATGATGCTAACTATTTTATCACCAATAACCGAGATCAAGCCTTTAGAGAGGCAATTCAACAATATCCGCACATTAGCGTCATCAGTGAAAAAGGTTTTGTCAAAGAACATGAAACCAGTAATATTGCTGCTGCTATGGTATTACAAAACCCAGATTTACAAGCAATTTATGTTTCCTGGGATAGCGCAGCTGAAGGCGTCATTGAAGCGCTGCGCTCACTCGATCGCCCGGATATTAAAGTCATTACTCATGACTTAGGTGTCAACAATTTATTAGATATGGCGACTGATGGAAATCTATATGCAACGGTTGCTGATCGGCCGTTTGATATCGGCGCAACGATGGCGAAAATAGGTGCTGGCGCCATTTTAAATAAACCCGCGGCACCAGTTACTATCGTCCCCTTTGATAAAGTGACAAAACACAATATCGCAACCGTATGGCAACATGCATTTAAGACAAGTTTGCCAAAATTACTTAACCAAGCCTTAACACAATAAAAGGAACCAAGATGAGTGTTCAAAGCTTAACCCTAAGCCAAGTGAAACAACTGGCCATTAAAAAAGAAGCGTACATTTATTACATCTTTTTGTTTGTACTGCTATTTTTTGCTGCCCTTTTACAAGATACCGCATTTCTCACCGTATCCAACTTTATGAATATTGTGAAACAAACCGCGCCATTAACCATAATGGCGGTCGGTTTAACGTTCGCCTTAGCCGTTGGCCATATTGATTTATCTATTGGCTCAGTAGTTGCTTTAAGTGCACTGGTTGGCGCATTATTATTACAACATACCGGCATCCCGCTCGCGGTGTTAGGAGCCTTGTTGGTTGGGGTAACTGTAGGGTTAATTAACGGTTTATTAATTGAACGACTACAAGTTTCTTCCTTATTGATTACCTTAGGTACTATGGGGGTAATTACCGGTATTGCCCGTCAACTAACTAATTTAGAATCTGTGCCAATTATCAATCAAAGCTTTACCTTTATGTTCGGTGCCGGTTCGGTATTTAACATTCCGGTACTGCTTATCTGGACTCTGGTCATCAGCTTAGCAGCATATCTGGTACTAAATAAACTTTCCGCTGGCCGACATCTACTGGCGGTTGGCGGTAACCCAAACGCAGCACGCGCTATGGGTATAAAAGTAACCCGGGTACGCTTATATGCCTTACTTGCTTCTTCTACAGCAGCTGCATTAGCTGGACTATTATATGCAGGCCGCTTACACGGTGCTCGCTACACTTTGGGGGAAGCAGACTTACTTACCGTTATTGCTGCTGTTGCCATCGGAGGCACTAGTTTATTTGGCGGTCGAGCTTGTATTGTTGGTGCCATCTTAGGTTCATGGTTAATGGGTATGATCAATAACGGCCTTATTTTGTCCGGTTTCTCAACGAACGAACAGATGATCGCCCGTGGCATCATTCTTATTATTGCGGTGGCTATTGGTGTCAAGGAGTATAGAAATGGCTAGAACAGCTTTAGATCAAACAGCGTTAGAATTAACCAATATCGCCAAAAGTTTTGGCGGTGTCCACGCGCTAAAAGACGTTTCTTTTAAAATAAACAAAGGCGAAGTCGTCGGATTACTCGGCGATAACGGTGCCGGTAAGTCGACACTGGTCAAGTGTATTTCCGGCATTCATTCACCAGATAAAGGCGATATTATTGTCAATGGTGAAACCGTTAAGATCAGCTCACCAGAAGATGCCAGAGACGCTGGCATAGAAACGGTATTTCAAGATCTCGCGATGATCCCGGAATTTGATATAGTGCAAAACTTATTCCTCAATCGAGAAATAAAGCATAAAAACCCAATCTTACGCTGGCTTGGCTGGTTAGATACTAAAGCGATGACCAGACGGGCTCGCAAATCCCTCAATCGTTTAAATACGCGTATCCCTTCCTACAAAGAAAAAATTCACAACTTATCTGGTGGCCAACGCCAGGCTATTGCCATTGCACGGGCAGTAAACTGGGGCGCAGACATAGTAATCATGGATGAACCGACCGCGGCACTCGGCGTTGAACAAAGTGCGCAAGTAAACGAACTGATCAAAGTGATCAGTTCACAAGGAGTTGCAGTGCTACTCATCAGCCATAACATGCAGCATGTCAAAGACACTTGTGATCGCGCTGTTGTCCTTTATCAAGGCACATCTGTCGCCGATGTTTGCGTCAACGACGTGACGAAAGAAGATCTAGTATCATTAATCACCGGAGCCACCAGCGTAGCCGCTTAATACAATATATTAGCCTGTACTAGCAGCATGATTTTTCATGCTGCTTAGCTTTTTACACGCAAAATTTAGCTATTTAAAGGATTATCTATGAACAGTAGTCGAAAGGTTGAGCAATTAATCGCCACTTTATCTATTGAGGAAAAAGTCGGGCAGCTCTTTATTTTAGCATTTTCAGGACAAGATATTAGCTATGCCAAAGAGTTAATTAAACATTATCACGTTGGCGGCTTTTATATTACCGACGATAACGCACATTCACTGGCTGATGCCAAAAAATTATCTCATAGCTTGCAGCAACAAGCGGCATTACGCTCATGCGACGCGCCACTGATATTGGCGGTAGATCAAGAAGGTGCATGGGGAATTTTAACCCAGGAAACTGATTTAGGCCCAGGTAATTTAGCCTTAGGTAAAGCAAATAACGTCGCGCAAACCAAGCAAATGTATGCTGTATTCGCCCAGCAGATGCAGGAAATTGGCTACAACACTCTGCTTTCTCCTTGCGCTGACATCAATGCAGACCCAGATAATCCTATCATAGGCCAACGTTCATTTGGCGAAGACACAACAACGGTCAGTAACCACGTTGTTGCCGCGGTGTCAGGTGTATTAGAAACAGGAAACCTGACATGTGCAAAACATTTCCCCGGCCATGGCGACACCGCAACCGATAGCCACCGTACCCTACCTAAAGTGGATAAAACATTGGCGCAATTAAACGCGCAAGACTTGCAACCTTTTGCAGCCGCCATCGCTGCTGATGTTTCGATGATAATGACTGCGCATATTAACTATCCGTTAATCGATCCAAACTATCCGGCAACCTTATCAACAACCCTGTTAACCGATATCCTGAAAAAACAAATGGGCTTTAACGGTCTGATCATTACCGACAGTATGAACATGTGGGCAATGCGCCATTATTACACGCCAAGCGAAGCGGCAATATTATCGTTAAAAGCAGGCGCACATTTGATCATGCTCAGTGAAGAGCATTACGAGAACGAAACCACTCCTTATAAGCAAATACAGCAAGAAACTATTCAAGGGGTTATCAAAGCGGTCAAATCAGGCGAGTTACCTGAACAGCAAATTGATCAAACATTAAAACATCTACTTTGCTTTAAATATGAAAAATTAGAAACAAGACACCTAATAACACCATTAACAAAGTCGCAGTGTACTGAAATTTCAGCAAATGCGGCGAAAAGCGCAATCACAATTATTCGGAATCAACATCAATTGATACCACTTGGCAGCCAACACTTTACCTTGGCCTGTGCCGCCGATCCCAAAGGATACGACAAACTGGTCAATAGCCGAGGAATTGGCCCGAACGATCCCTATAGCGCCAGTAGCGTTGTTATCGAACAGCTTAAGCAATTAAACGCCAATGTTGAATTACTGTCATTTGAGCACTTCCTGGAATTGCTCAATGGCAAAGGTCAGCTAAATAATGCAGCTCCTCTGGTGATACTGACGGAAGATTATCCTCTGCCAGGGGAAGACTTTGACCAGCAATCACAAACCGAACGCATAAAACAAGCGCTAGAGCTTTTCGGCGATAATGTCATTGTCTTAGCACTACGTTCTGATTATCACTTGGCACAATTACCCGAACTATCAAGCTATATATGCAGTTACTCAAGCCGAAAAGAAAGCGCAAAAGCGCTCGCTTACACCCTGCTAAACGCAAATTAATAAATTTACAAAAGAAAGCTATTGACATTTAGTCAAAATGATTGATTATTAATTAGTAAAAACAATTGACATAAAATATAAAAAATTATAACCATAACATTCGCTCAGCTTAGTTTCCGTTTCGGTACATGTTGTTAAGCACCATGAGCAGATAACAATAAAGGAAAAAACCATGTCGGTAACACTACACAATCAAATTAGACACAATACCTCGCTGTTATGTGCATCATTTAGCGCTATTGCGTTAATGGGGATGAGCAACTGTGCCGTTGCAGCAGAAAAAGATAACGCTGAAAATATCGAAGTGATTGAAGTAAAAGGCATCCGCGGCAGTTTAACTGCAGCCCTTAATAACAAGCGCTTTTCTGACTCTGTCCTTGATTCAATCTCAGCCGAAGACATAGGTAAATTTCCCGATAAAAATATCGGTGATGCAATGCAGCGTATTCCTGGTGTCACTGTGGTTCGTACCTATGGCGAAGTTAATGGTGTCACTGTTCGTGGTACTGCACCTGAACACAGTATGGTGTTACTTAACGGGCAAAATGTTGCCAGTGTTGGCTGGTTTGACTTAGGTGGAATTAACCGTAGTTTTAACTTTGAAATGCTAGCTGCTGAGCAAATCTCTGGTATGGACTTATATAAATCCGTAGAAGCGGATGTTAATGAAGGGGCAATCGGTGGTACTGTTAACTTAAGAACGCGTAAACCTTTAGAACTAGAGTCAGGCACTATATTTGCCTCTGCCGAAAGTGCCTACCACGACAATGCCCAAGAATGGGACCCGGCTTATTCGGCCTTAGGTAGCTGGAAAACAGATGATGAAACTTTCGGTATATTAGTGGCTTACTCAAATGAAGAGTCAAAAGTATATCGCGAAACATTATCAAACTTTGGTACTCCAGGCAGTGCCAGTCTAACAGACGATAAAGGTGTGACCCATAGCAGCTATGGCGCGATGTCTTCAATTTTATTTGATGAAGATAGAGAACGCTCCAGTACACAGTTAACAATGCAATACCTGCCATCTGAGAATCTTGCGCTAAGTGTAAACTACAACCTGTTTGAGCTAAACAACGATCACAACAACTCAGCCCTATTTGGCATTGTTGGTTTTGGCACCCTCGATGGTGACTCGATCACACATAATGATGCAGGCGTGATCACGCGCGCAACTACTAACGGCGCGAATGGTGCTGGGCTTGCACCATTATTTAACAACACGGTATTACGTACTCCAGAAATGCAAACTGATGCACTTAATTTAACCCTAGAATATGATGCCGATAACTGGTCACTCAATATGGTCGCCGGTAGCTCGACAGCCGAGGGGCGTACCAAGCAAAGCAGTACCTGGTGGGGAGATACCGACAATACAGCCAACGCGGGTTATACCTATGATGTTGATGGTGCGCTCGAAATCATTCCAACGAATTCTGATTACATGAGCAGTCACAGTAACTTTAAAATTTTCCAGGAATTTACCTATATCAATTATATTCGTGATAACGATATTGATTATTTTCAATCGGACTTTAGTTATCAGCTCGATAGAGGGATTTTCTCCACCCTTGAAGCAGGCGTAAAGTTTCAAAATCAAACCTTCTCCTCTCGCGGAGATTATCGAGATGTTGATGTTAATCAAGCGATCGCTCAAGGGTTAACCCTTGCTGATTTTAACGGCGGTTTTGTCAGCGGACTACATAGTAAGGAAGGTCGTTCTGGCAGTTTATCTGCTTTCCCAATAGCAAACCGTGAGATATGGGCTTACGCGAAACAAAATCAAGCTACTGACACCACCACCTTAAGTCAATTTTCCATTGAAGAAGATATGACAGCGGCTTATCTTAAAGCCAATTTTCAGGGAGAAGGCTTTCGCGGCAACATAGGGCTGCGCTTTGTTGATACCGACGTTTTATCAAAAGGCAGTATTGATGGTAAGCCGTCACAAGGGAAGAAAAATTATAGTAACTTTTTACCTAGCGTCAATATTGCAGCTGACATTACCGATGAGCTGATATTTCGTTTTGCCGCCGGTTCTACCCTATCGCGTCCCGATTATGACGATATGCAAATGGCCGAAACTATTTCCGTTAGTTTTGCTACCGCCACTGTTGGTAGCCCGGATCTCGACCCATACAAAGCAGATCAATACGACATTGGTTTAGAATGGTATTTTGACAGCGCCTCGGTTGTGGGTGCCACGCTATTTATCAAAAATATCAGTGATTATATTGAAACGACTGCGGCGACTGAGTCTTATGCCGGTTGTTCAGCAACATGTTTAGTGACCCGTTCTCGTAATGTGGGTACCGCAGATGTCACAGGATTAGAACTCCAACTCCAACATGATTTTGGTAATGGCTTTGGCTTCCAAGGTAACTATACCTATACCGACAGCGAAGTAACAAATTCTGCTGGTAAAACCGTACCACTAAATGAAGTATCGAAAAATTCTTTCAATATTTCAGGTTACTTTGAAAACGATAACTTTAGCGCTCGTCTGGCCTATAACTATCGTGACGAATGGATGCGCCAATATAACGGCAGCGGTAGCGACAGTGTTAACGATGCCTACAGCCAAATAGATGCATCTCTTGTATGGCATGCGATGGAAAATGTTGATATTTCTCTGGAAGCCGTTAATTTAACCAACGAAGCGATGATTTTACGTCAGCCAGACTATGGCAATGTCATCCACAGTATCGATGAATTTGGTGCCCGTTATTACCTCGGCGCGAGTATTAAATTCTAAATATCGCACAGGAACTTAGCCTATTTGGTTTGTTTACACACGTTCCAAGTAGGAGAAGTATCGTTTTTAATAACGATTAAAAACGATTTTGAAAGGGACTTTTCCTTTCCAGAAACGTCAGGTTGATTTTCAACCTGACTATTTTTGCTCACCTCTCACTATCCCCCTCCATTATCGACATTTTAAGTTAAAACAAAACAATTAGTAAAAACAATTGACATATTATTTTTTAGCTTCTAATGTTGTTAAACCGAACAAAAAACAAACAAAGACGAATTATTAACAAACAACAATCATCTACTTGTGAGTAAAAGGATAAAAAAATGAAAAAGTTCGCGTTAACAACCGCTATTAGTTTAGCCATCGCTTGTCACGCCAATGCGGCAAATGGTGGTGTACAAGACTTTCTAGATTCAGTGAGAAATTTTGAATCAGGTATTAACCCATATTTAGCTGATTTCTATGCACAAAACCTTAACAACCCGGTATACACTTATGCCAAGGTAACAGCACCTGGCCGCTTGGTCCGAGATTGTGCAACAGGTTCTATGGTTTCTGAACCAACCACTATTAATGAGTTTTTTACCAAATTAGGTATCGATGATATTTATAACCCAGCTACACCTAATGATGCTCAAATGTTTAAACAAATGCAGTATAACTCAATGAATGCCTGGGGCTTTGTTGGCTATCAATTAGGTGAAGCGGTGTTAATTGACTCAGGCTATTATAGCCCGAATGTTGTTACAATTGATGGCGTTGAATATGACAGCTTCTACATGTTTGTTGATGATAGCACTTGGATTGGGTGTAAAACAGAAGCGTTAGCAGAAATCCCAGGGTCTGGTGGCAACAAAGTCTATGTCACTGATATTAATAAATGGCAAGGCACCTTCACCGGCCGCAATGGCGTCAATTCGTTCGCCGATTTAGTTAAACCAGAAAAACAAGAACTGGTGATGCGTGACGCGATGCGTTTTAACTATTCTGTGATCAGTGGCCTGCTCGAAGACGCCAATATGACCTGGACCCAAGCGCTCGCTAAAACTTGGCCTGGCTATGATGATGACAATAACCCAATTACCATACAAGCCACTATGTCTGGTATTTTGGCCGCAGCCCATTTACGTGGCGCCTGGGGGGTTGGTGCTTTATTAACAAAAGATCAAATTACTTGCGACGAATTAGGAACTTGTATTACCAAGTATGTCTATAAATTTGGTGGCTATAATACCATTTTTGATACCCCTGCAGACGATACAATCGAAGGCTCAAGTTACAACGAAACGATGTCAGCTGGCTGGGGCAACGATATAGTTATTACTGGTGGCGGTGTTGATATCATTGAGTTAAATGAACAAGCAAACGCTGTGACGACAATACAGGATTTCACTGTTGGTGAAGATCGGATCATTTTACGAGACTGGGCAAATAGCTCACCATTGGCTAACTTAACCGTCACTGACACCACAAACGGAGCACAATTGCAGTTTGCGAGTCAAAACGTGGTGATTAATGGCGTTACGGCCAGCCAAATATCAGCAGATACAGAGGCCGTTATCGTCAATTCCAATGTTTATGCAATTGCCTGGTCAGGCAAACAAACAGTAAACAATTTTGACCCTGCGGTGGATAAAGTAAAAGGTACCGCTGGCATAGGTTTTAAACACTTAAAAGCTTATGAAACGGATAACGCATTAGTTATTGGCGTACAAGCTGCTGATGGCGGTATTTATAGCTCAATTACGTTAACTGGTTTAACACTTGCTGATTTATCTGCCGAAATGTTTACTAATGTAACCGGTGGCTTTGATCGCTTAGGTTATATTGTGCCGCTAAGCAGTCAAAACTGGGGCTGGAATAAAGTATTAACAATCAATAACTTTAGCGTTGAAAAAACGGTTATTAGCATGCCGCTATTTAACTATAGTTTTAGCCAACTGGAGCTGACGCAAGATGGCAATAATGCGATATTAAGCTTAGTCGACGCGACATCGGGCGGAGATAATAAACAACTAATTTTATTAAATACCAATGTCAGCGAGCTCTCTGCTACTAACTTTGAGTTCGTTAACGGTAATTACTCAGATATCACTATCGATATCCCAGTCTTTTACCCAATAACCGCGACAGTCAATGGCTCTGGTGGCAGTATTTCACCAACTCCTGATAGCAACAATGTAATTAACGCAAAAGGCGGCAGCGACTATACAGTGAACTTTAATGCTGATGCTGGTTTCAAAGTTGCCTCGATAACAGTTGATGGTCAAACAGTTGCCACAGCTTCAAGCTATACTTTCCCTGGTCTAAATGCGGCACATACATTGTCCGTTACCTTTGAACCAGGTGTTAGTTGCCCTGCTCAATGGGATGCAGCAAGTGTTTACACAGGTGGTATGCAAGCAACTTATAATGGCAAAATCTACCAAGCACGTTGGTGGAGCCAAAACAACAACCCTGAAAGCGGTGCACCATGGGATTACGTTGAAGATTGCCAGTAAAATTTACCATACTTCATAAGGCGCCATTAAGGCGCCTTTTGTTTTTAATACCATTCAAGCGTAATCAGCTAAAATAACGCTTCCGCAACGACCTTATTAGCACAAACCGATAGCAAGGTATTGCGCTCAACCTTAGTCCAATAGTCACTATTTTCTGTCACAGGTTCCGATGAAACAATAATGTTTTCGCCTTCTTGATGATAAAACAACGAAGCAGGCCTGACATCAGCTAATGTTGAATAACGGGTAAACACACTTTCCTGACCATTAGTTAAGGCAAAATTAATAAAAGCATTCGTGCTAGCCCCAACTTGCCGACGATAATCACTGATTTTTTCAATGGTATTACGCATCCCCTGTACCAGTTTGCTATGGCTCGCCTGTTGATCAAAGGCTATTTCATCTAAAAACAGCGCAAACGCACATTCTGAATCTGTGTTACCTTTAATAAAATCAAATGCCTGATCAGATAATTCACTTAACAACAGACGTCGAAAGCAACTAAATTGATCTAGCCTGCCATTATGCATCCACAAATAGCGGCCATATTGAAATGGATGACAGTTACTTTGTGACACTGGCATCCCCACGGAAGCATCTCGCACATGAGCAAAAAAATGCTTAGTGGGAATTTTAGTAGCTATCTGGCTTAAATTGCGATTACTCCACGCCGGCTCGATACTGACAAACGTACCGGGCAGTTCATCACTATGGGTTGGATACCAGCCAACACCAAAGCCATCGCCGTTGAGGGGATTAACCCGCATCTTTGCCTGCTTACTTTGCCGCACTAAAGAGTTTTCGGCATTAAACAATAAATCTTCCATCAAGGTGATTTCACCGGTATAAGCAATAAATCGACACATAATAAATAGCGCCTTTAATTCTCTTGTTCTTTTTGATTAATAATGGTCAGCGCACCATCTAAATGAACATCACGCTGTGGAAACGCCACCACTATTCCATGCTCAGCAAATAGCTCATCTAGGCGAAAGCGAATATCACTACGCATCACTCGTAATCCGCCTTCGACTTTGGAATGGATCCAAAAGATCACCTCAAACGCTAACGCGTTATCACCAAAATCTTCAAAAGTCACAACCGGTTGAGGTTCCAGTAACACATCCGGTTGTTCGGTTGTTGCCTGCATGATCAAATCTGCGACTTTTCTCGCTGGCGAACCATAAGCAACGCCGATACGGACCGAAGTTCTGACTAACCGATCAACTAAGGTCCAGTTAACAACGGTATTTTCTAATAGCTTGCTATTGGGGATCAATAAATGAACACCGTCGACGCGTCGAATACGAGTGGAACGGGTATTGATTTCTTCAACCACCCCCTTAGCTTCTTCAACTTCAAGAAAATCGCCAATACGAATTGGTCGCTCCCACATCAGTATCCAGCCACTGATAAAATTATTAATGATATTTTGTGCACCAAAACCAACGCCGATAGCGACAGCACCAGATAGAAAGGCAAAAGCCGTAATCGGGACATTAAGTAAATCTAACAAGGTGAACATTATTAATGCGATAGCAATCACATAGAGTGTGCGCCGCAACAAGTGAATAATATTAGGATCTGTTTTGACACTGGTGAGCTTTTTAGTCAAAAACTTAACTAACCAGCGAGTAGATACCATACCGACAATGAGTAACATCGGCACTAACAGTAAGTTACCTAAGGTGATTGGCTGCTCAGCAACAACAACCACAGTCTGTGATAATAACTGCATAAGTTGTTCAAGATTGACTTGCATCTTCACTACCCGCTAAATACACCTTGGACGGATCCACTAAAAACCGCTTTCCCATAGCTTCTCGACCAAATAACATTAAATAACTCATATCAGAACGGTCAGTTAAGGTGATTTCAATCGGCCAGGAGTCTTTACCTAGCGTTACTATAGTTTCAATAACATAACGTTGTTCTGATACACCATTTGACGACTTCACCTTACGGATATCACTAATAGGTGCGGAGCAAGTAATAACCTTCTCAACATTATGAACATCGGGATGAAGATCAAATGACACCCAAGGCTTACCTTTTGTGGTAATTTGCTTAAGATTATCAACATGCAAAGAGGAGGTTTTAGCGCCGCTATCAATCCTTACCGTCATATTTTCAATACTTAACTCAGGTAATGCAATTGCTTCCAAACGACCAATAATCATTTTCTCTTTCATTAAACTAAGACCTTACTCAATTTTTTCTGGTAATAAATCATCTTGTACCGTTTCAATTTGTGTTGCGATATGCTGATCATCTTCTTCAAAATAGGCAATATGGAACATGGCTTCACCTTCCTGTACCAACGGAATATTTTGCCTGCCAATTAAAATACCCGCTCTGCTCGCTATCACCACATCAAGCACTTCGCCATAGGGACTGCCAATTTCCGCCAATATATCCCCTTTTTTAACCAAATCACCTAAACCGGCTGAGTGATTAACAATACCACTGGCATTTGCCCTCAACCATTGACTGCCATTGGCAATAAATGGCGCCACCGGGGATTTTTTACCCGCACTTTTCCGTTTCATCCCCAAATACTGTAAGACATTCATAATGCCTTTGATGCCAGCACGTATCGACAGTTCATCAAAACGTAATGCTTCGCCCGCTTCATACAATAACACTTTAGTATTATTGCTCACTGCCGCCTGGCGCAATGAGCCATCAATAATGTTCGAATTTAAAATCACAGGCACACCAAATACTTGTGCCAATAGCTTGGTGGTGTCATCGGCAATATCAGCTCGAATTTGTGGCAAATTAGAGCGGTGAATAGCACCAGTATGCAAGTCAATGCCATAGTCACAATGCTTCACTATTTCATTTAAAAAAATATGCGCCACCCTTCCTGCTAGCGAACCTCTCGGAGAGCCGGGAAAACAGCGATTGAGATCCCGTCGATCTGGCATATAACGACTTTGATTGACCACGCCATAAACATTCACCATAGGCACCGCAATTAATGTCCCTTTGCTCAGTTTAAAATTTTTCTGACTGATCAAACGCCTAATGATTTCGATGCCATTTAATTCATCACCGTGCACAGCTGCGCTAATAAAAATGCTCGGGCCTGGCTTTTTGCCCCGGATAATATGTACGGGCAAAGAAACATTCGCATCGGTATACAGTTTAGCTACAGGCAAATCAATTTTACGTTGTTCACCCAATGCTATTTCAAACTCACCAATACGCAATATATCTTTTATTTTCTGCGCCATTGCTAGTAACTCTTATCCATTACCACGGGTTTTATTGCTAAACGGTTTGGCATTTTTTGCAATAAAATCAAAGACCATACCGGCAACATTTTTACCGGTTGCCGTTTCAATACCTTCCAATCCGGGGGAGGAGTTAACCTCCATCACCATAGGACCATTTTGTGAGCGCAACAAATCAACCCCACAGAAATTCAATCCCATTACTTTTGCCGCATTCACTGCTGTTTCACGTTCTTCTTTAGACAGTTTTACCACTTCGGCACTACCGCCACGGTGTAAATTAGAGCGAAACTCCCCTTCCGCCCCCTGACGTTTCATTGCTGCAACAACCCGGCCACCTACTACTAAGCAACGAATATCAGCACCACCCGCTTCTTTAACAAATTCCTGCACCAGAATATTTGCTTTTAACCCCATAAACGCTTCAATAATTGCTTCTGCCGCTTTTGCCGTATCCGCAAGCACCACACCTATCCCTTGGGTGCCTTCCAATAATTTAATAACCACTGGTGCACCACCAACATTTTTAATTAAATCTTTAATATTATCCGGTTTACTGGCAAAGCCAGTGCGTGGCAAGCCAATACCTTTACGAGATAATAGCTGCAACGAGCGCAACTTATCGCGTGAGCGACTAATCGCGACAGACTCGTTAATATTAAACGTCCCCATCATTTCAAACTGTCTGGCCACTGCCGTACCATAAAAGGTCACTGAAGCCCCAATACGTGGAATAATGGCATCGTACAAAGGCAGTTGTGCACCGTGATAACGCACCGTAGGCCGACTACTAGTGATATCCATATAACAATGTAAGGTATCGATAATATCTACCTCATGCCCTTTGGCTTCCCCCGCCTCTTTTAAACGACGAGTTGAATATAAGTTAGGATTTCTCGATAAAATTGCGACTCTCATAACCTTAATACCTACGATTAATTTTAATAATAAAAAAATAAGCTAAAACTTGAACACCAGTGTATAGTCTAGTATTAAATCAATAAAACGCTATATTTTGCTTAGTTCAATCAATTTTTTTGATTAAATAGATAATTTGATACCACAATGAAAATCGAACTATTAAATACATTTTTAGAAGTCAGCCGAACGTTGCATTTTAGAATTGCCTCTGAAAACCTGTTTATCACTCAGTCTGCTGTCAGTGCCCGGATCAAACTACTGGAAGATGAGCTTGGTGTTTTACTATTTAATCGTAGTCAAAAACATCTGAAACTGACACCGGAGGGACACAGGTTAATTAAGCATGCGAATGAATTAGTGTTTATGTGGCAAAAAACCAAGCAGGATGTCGGCATAGCACAAAATGATAACTATCAATTAGTAATTGCTTCTATGATGTCAATATGGGATATCATACTACAGGACTGGTTAACTAAAATTCATCGCAACCTAGACGATATTAGCTTACTTACCAATACATACTCCCCAATAGAATTACGTAAAAGTTTATTAAGCCGGGTAACAGATCTCGCCTTTTTCTTTGAGCCGCCTTATGTTGAAGACCTGATCACGGAAAAAGTGGCAACAGTCCCTTTGCACTTAGTTGCAACAGAGCCGAATAGTCACCGTGATAAGGCGATTAGCGATAATTATATTATGGTTGATTACGGTGAAGCGGTGAACGCTCAGCACAGGCGGGAGTTTCAGGATGCCCCTGCTGCCAAGCATTATATGAGTCAGCCAAGGATCGCATTAAATTATCTGTTAGATGCAGGAGGAAGCGCCTATCTACCACGACAAATGACCTTTGAATATATCGAAAAATCAAAGCTGTTTATCGTCGAGGGAGCGCCGATTTATTCCCGGGATATCTTTGCCGCTTATCTGGCAAAAAGCCATAAACTAAAGATTATTGAACAAACCATTCAATTATTCCCTTACGTCAATTTATAAAGGTATAAAAGAGAATTAAACATAAAAGCCAATCAAACCATCTAACCCACTATAACAAATGAGTTAAATCGTTTGACTGGCAATAAAATGACAAAAGCGCTAAAACCAACGACTTAATGATTAGCAGATTGTGGCAATTTATCGAGCAGTTGATAACCATCTAACGCAAGCTCATCATTGACACATGCAAGAATGTACTTCTCCAGCTCCTTGCTAGCCACTTCATCTTCATGCGCATAGCTTTTACAGCTTTCAATTAAGCTTTGAACCAACTCAGCACTTGGTTTTTCAGGTGCTTCTTTTTCATCTTGACCATAACTGCTAAAACTAATAGTCAACAATAGTGCCGCACTTAATAGTGACTTTCTCATCTTCTTTTATTCCTCTATTTCACTTGTTAATTCCAATAATCACTCAAGGTATCGATTTCACGGTCCAAATGTCGCTTTTCTTTAAGCAGTTCTAACCTGTGTCTGGCACGACCTTTTTGTTTAGCTGTTCTTTTTATCAGCGTTTTATTTGAAGAACCATAGGCAATTTCAAAGCCAGCAATTCCGCTATCATTACCATCAGTCAAATCATCATCAATCGCTAAGTCAGTATCGTCATAGTTATCAAGATTCATTGTTTAACCCTACTAAAGTTACCTTGAATGTTCGCTCGGATAATGTGCTTAAAATTAACAAGAGAAAAGCGAAATATTTTCGCCGTTATCATCAAATTTTTTGATTAGTACTAGGTGAAATGAATATTGGCCTATACAGCGCTATATTAGGGAAGTTAGACAAAGAAATTTGCCAAATTATGATTTTCCTGACAAGTTTCCAAAGGGAAAGTTTAATGAGCAAATAGGTAATTCGATTGCTATAAAGTATGGTGAAAATGAAAGTAGCAACGAAAAGGTGAAGTAAAAATTAGAGATGAAAAAACAAGTAGCCTGAACTTTATCTGCTCTAGCAAACAAGTTCAGGCAACACAGTATAGAATTAAAACCACTTTTTCTTTTTAAATAACCAAATTTGCAGTGCAACCACTATAACCAGCAGCAAGATAAAAATAGCAAAAGCATTTTGATTTTCAGCCCCAGGAATGCCTCCAACATTAATGCCGAGTAAACCAGTTAAAAAGCCAAGCGGAAGAAAAATAGCGGCAACAATCGATAAAACATACATCCGATTATTCATATGCTCAGCCAAGGCATTATTAAGCTCTTCTTGACTGACAATCGCTCTATCTTTTATCGAATCTAAATCTTCAATAAAACGGGTTAAACTGTCCGTAGTTTCTCGCAAGTGAATTTTCTCATTTAAAGAAAACAGCGTAAATTTATCACTCAGCAACTGATTCATCGCTTCACGTTGTGGCGAAAGATAACGGCGCAGCGAAATAATCTGCCTGCGTGAATCAGCTAATTCATTTCGCGCCTCATAGCGTTTCACCACGAGAATGCTTTCTTCAATTTCCGCCACCCTGTCTTCTATTTCATAGATGGTATTGCTCATACGTGCGATTAAACGTTCAGTCAGCATAGTAACAAATTCAGTCGGTGTTTGGGGTCCCCGACCACGCTCAAACTCACTCGCTATATCTTTAGCTGATAATAACGACCTGCGCCTGGTACTGATCACGCGATTGTTATTAAACCATATACGGACCGAGACCATGTCTTCAGGGTCACTGTTTGGCGCCAAATTCACTCCGCGTAACGACACTAAAGCACCGCCATCAACACCTGTGGCTCGCGGGCGGGTTTCTTCATTTAACAACGCATTAATAACGACATCTGCAAGCTCGCTTTGGTTAATTAACCAAGCTTTTGTGCTTTGCTGGGTATAATCAAAATGCAGCCAATACGGGCGACTGGCATCTAAGCTACTCAGGCTAGCAACTCGCTCGCCGCTATCAAAATAATAGCCATATAAAAATTCTTTTTTCTCAGACATTTAAATTACAACCTCAGAGAGTTTCCTCTTGTATATTCTAGCCTACAACAGCTGAATGATAACCACACGATTTTTTTAATGTCTATCTTCTAGCATTACTCTCTTATCTTGGCTCCTGATAAAATAATGTAGCTAATGCTTGCCCAAAAAAGCTTGGCTTAAACTTAAAGCTTAATAGCCAAAAAGTTAAATTTCTAATCAAGTTAGATAGTTACGATAATTATTTTGCCTTACTACTCTTTTTGTGATTGAATGAATATTGGATAAAAACTGAAATGGACTTATTTATGGATAATCTCAAACAGAAGGAACTGGTAGCACTTCAGTTTCATGGAAAAACCTCAGAATATTTTGGCATCTGGATAGTAAACATCCTCCTTTCTATCATCACGCTAGGCATCTACTCGGCGTGGGCGAAAGTCAGAGCAAAACGATATTTTTATGGCAATACTGAACTAAATGGTCATAGATTTAATTATTTAGCAACACCGATACAAATTTTAAAAGGCAGAATTATCGCAGTAATAGTGTTTGCGCTTTATATGTTTGTTTCTTCAGCTTTCCCTGCTATTGGAGCAATTTTCGCATTAGTGTTATTCATTGCTTCTCCTTATTTAATTTGTGCAAGTTTAAGGTTTAACAGCCGCATGACCAGCTATCAAAATGTTAGATTTGATTTTGTTGGTCAGTACGGACAAGCTTTTGTGAACTTTATCGTGCTTCCTATTGCCAGCCTCTTTACCCTATATTTAGCCTTACCTTGGGTATTAAAACGGATAGACACATTTTTAGTTTCAAACATTCGTTATGGCGACAAAGCATTTAAAACAGAATTATCAACAAGTTATTACTACAAAACCTCACTCATCGTAGCAATTCTGTTTATCGCCGTGTTTGCCGTAATCTATGCGACTGGCGTACTTTCTTTGTTCGCTTCTCCTTCTGAAGCAACGCCAATGCTCTTTTTATCAATGGCGGTGCTATACATATTGGCGTTCACTCTCATTCATGCAATTTACATCGCCAGAATAAGAAACCATATCTATCAACAAACAGAGCTTGATGATATTTGCCAGTTTAATTCTCAAGTCAATGCTTTTCATTTAGTTGCACTACAAGTCACCAACCTGATCGCACTAATTTGTACCTTTGGTTTGGCATTACCTTGGGTAAATATTAGAACAACGCAGTTTTTCATTACCCGTACCGACGTCTTAGTTTATGAAAATCACGCTGACGCTATTGATAGCATTAAACAAAACGCTAGCGCATTAACTGAAGAGTTATCTGAAGTATTTGATATTGACGTAGCTCTAACGTAAATGACAAAGTACAGCACTATCAGGGGCGTTTACTATGCGCCCCGCAGCTCTAAATCACAAAACATCAAGATTGATATCGTTAATGAGCAAGCTATTGTAGCCGATGAAGTTAACGAGCAAAAAGTAGCCGTAATACCACTGTCAGAAATAACACTAACGCCTGCGCTTGGCGCTATTCCCAGAGAATTTATGCTAGAAAACGGTGCAAAAGTCATGCTCTTTGCAGAGCAGGATATTAGTCCGTTGCAACATAATATCAGGCCTATTGACGGCCTGCTCCACTATCTGGAGCAACACCGAAAAGTATGGTTAATATCACTGATATTAATTCCAATATGCTTTTATGCTCTCAGTGCTTATGCAATACCTGCTTTTGCCCAATCTGTTGTCAGCTGGCTGCCAGAAGAAGTCAAATATGAAATAGATAAACAAAGTATGTTAGTGCTTGATAAATCAATGCTTGCTCCAAGTCAACTTTCCCTCAACACCAAAGCCAGAATAAGTGAACAGTGGAATAACCTTATTCCCCAAATAAATACTCAACATCAACAATTTAAACTTTTATTTCGTAGCGGAAAATCATTTGGCGCCAATGCGTTCGGACTACCAGGTGGCACAGTGGTGATCAGTGATCAACTGGTGGATTTATTGGCGCAAACACCGGATGCAGTGTTAGCGGTGTTGCTTCATGAAATTGGACATGTTGAATACAATCACGGGCTACAGCTAGCGACAGAGTCTATCGCAACTTCACTACTGTTAACTTATTTCTTAGGCGACCTAAACGAGCTAGCAGAGTATTTTAGTGGTGCAGCACTTACTTTAATACAAAACAACTTTTCGCGTGAATTAGAACGAGCAGCAGATGATTACGCAACAACTAAACTGCTAGAACTTGGTATTTCTCCACAAGCTTTTGCCGTAGCAATGAGTAAGCTGGCAAAAAATTCTCCTGAAAAAGATGATCTTTTACTGCATTATCTCAGCTCACATCCATTAGTCGAAGAAAGAATTAGCAACGCGCTAAAGAAAAAATAACGCTAGATACAAACCTCTTGGTCGGTTACAATCAAACCTGCTAAAGAGGTAAAGATATGAGAGATGCAGATCAAACCCGCCAAAAAATATTAGAGATCAGTGCCGATGAAATCCATCAGCACGGTTTTAATGCCACCAGTTTATCTGTCATCCTAAAGCGCTGTGGTATCTCTAAAGGCGCACTCTATCATCATTTTGAAAATAAAATGGAATTGGGTTACGCGGTATTTGAAGAAATTTACACCCCGATGTTTCTCGCGACTTGGCAACCTGCAGTGGAAGTAGATGATCCAATAGAAGGACTGTGCCACTTTTTTGAAAGCATGTCTGAACAAATGACCTGTGATGAAGTGGTTTGTGGCTGTCCGCTGAATAATTTATGCCAGGAAATGGCGGGTGTTGATGAAGGCTTTCGCTTGCGCATTCTTAACATGCAACAGCAACTTAATCACTTGATAGCATTTAATCTGCAACGTGTTGCCAATCAATTAAAGGCAGATTTGGACTTTAATCAGATCGCCTATTTTATTGTCTCCTGTTTTCACGGTTCCTCCAGCTTAAGTAAAAGTGCGAAAAACAAAGATTTGTTTGACAAAGTCATCGCTGAGCTTTGCCGTTATATTCGCCAATTAAAACAATAACTACCTCTTAGCATTTTCCAGTACCGTACATTTATTATGCATTAATCGCCTAGCTAAGAGATAAATGCGATAAACAACACTTTACAAACCGAGCGGTCGGTATGTAAAATACCCACTATTATTTACTATGCATTACCGTTATCTCAATAAGGAACTAGTATGAGAATTTTCAGTTATCTATTTTTATTGTTATTAAGTACGTCAAGCTTAGCCGCCAGCAAGGCATATTCACCGTTTGAAACGATTAATCAAACTGGTGATAAACTTTTTACTCGCATTGCTGCAAGCCAACAACAACTGGAAAAATTTCCCGAGTTAATGCGCGATATTGTTGAACAAGAATTAATGCCTGTGATTGATTATCGCTATGCTTCCTACAAAATTCTTGGTAAGCAATTAAAGAAAACGAGCAAAGAACAACGAGAAAAGTTTGTTCAGGCGATGCGTCATTATTTAATCCGTACCTACGCTAATGCCTTGAATCAATACAAAGATCAGCAAGTGATCTATGAAGATGGCAAGATCAAAGCGAATGCTAAAATGACTTCGGTTAATGCCACCATAATTGACGGCAATAAGCCTGACATACATATCACTTTTCAAATGCGAAAAAACAAAAAAACCGGGCAATGGAAAGCCTATGACATGGTAGTAGAAGGTATTTCACTGTTATCGAGCAAACGTGCTGAATTTAGTAATCGCATCGCCAAATACGGTATTGATCAAGTGATCGTCGAGTTAGCAGCAATCTCAAGTTAGTTTCATTTTCCTTAGCAAACTCTTAGCCAGCAATACACGCTGGCTTTTTTTATGTACAGGATGTACGGTATGTCGAAATTGCAGGAGCATTATTTCGTGTATGTACAGGATGTACGGTATGTCGAAATTGCAGGAGCATTATTTCGTGTATGTACAGGATGTACGGTCAGTTTTTTTGTTCCAGACAAAAACTAAGTACTTACATCCATATAAGCAATGTCACAGTTGCATGGATGCAAAAGAGTGACCATATCCTTCATATCACCAAAGATCTATTCCTATCATCCAGTAACTACTCTTTCGTTGATAAGTGGAAATATTTTCACCATAACCGTTAAAGTACATCAGTTTCAATGGGAAATGTCCGGCAATATAATGAATAAATTCAAGCTGATATGATAGATGATTCAGCTCATTCCCAGACATTAGCGTTAAATTCCACTCGGTATTATCCGCCATATAATCAAACCAGTTGGCCGGATTATTATTTGCTAAGCACTGTGCTCTAGACTGGTTTGCTTCACAAGCTAAGCTATCCAACTTACGATTAATGGTTAATTGAAACGTGCGGTAGTCATAAACCTTATCACCAGGATTGTCTATGTCAGCTAGCCAGTCGATATTTTCTTCACGGCCTTCAACGAAACCTAAGCCTTGCCAGTTAAAATAGGATCTGGCTGAAAAATAAAAATCTGTTTGCACCGCAATTTTACGGCCAAATAAATCGTGGCTATGACGCTTGGTATACTTAGTACTTGCTGCTAGATAATCCCAGCCACGACTCAGGTAATCTGTCGCCATCGCTCGTGCTTCTTGTTGGTGACGGCTATCAGTTATACATTGATTTGATTCATTCTCTCGACAAATTTTATCCAATAACTCAATCACTTTACTATCGAACATCTGCTGATCATCAATCTCCTGACCATTCGATTCATGAAAATAACCCAATGAAAAATGCTGAAAGCCACTTTCCCGTGAGTCGTATTGATATTGATAAAAAATGCCCGGATTTTGCTGGCGAGAGATAACCGGGGCAGAATAACGCGAGCCAAAATAAAAATCGTATTTTCCAGTGTAAGCAAAATAAAGCGCCTGTGAGCGTTTATCTTCCTTAGTAGAGTCATCCAAATCCACCAGGCTGCCCCACAACGGATATTTAATTGACACTTTAAATTCTAAATGACTACCATCTAAATGATTTTCATCGCGGCCAACGTAACCAAAATAAGAAGACTCATAGCCGGATAGACAACGGAAAAATAAGCCTTCCTTCTGACACTTTGCTTGTCTAAATGCTTCGCTGCTTGCCAATAATTCTGACCAGAAATCTCCATTATCATTAGTTTGTTGACGTTCAGCTTCTTCACCGTAGCTGATAAAAGCAACACTCATAGCCATAACACACAACAAAAGACTGAATATATTCAGATGCTTTCCCATGCTCATTGATAACCCCTTCCCTCAATTTCTAAGGCAAGTTAATCCTATTTGCTACTAAATGCAATCCATTACCAATCTAGGTTTTGTAATAAACAACACCTAATCACTAATTTCGTCATCTTCATCCTGAGGCTCATATTCCTGTTCAACTATGGTAATTCCCTGTCTAGCCTCATAATACAAACTGGCAGGCTTGGAATAATTCGGCACATCATCATAACTAAAAACCGAATAGTATTTCGCTATATTGGCATTGGCAAAATTATCATAAGTATAGTTATCTGGGCCACCGTAAAGCTTAACACCGTCAATCGGCGATTTGGGTGGATGAAAACGATTACGGACAACAAAATTACCAACAAAACCAGCATCATCTGGATTTTTCCAACTCAATTTTATCATGCCGTTTTCAACAGTGCAGGCAAGCTCAGTTGGCGACGCAAGTGACGATTTTCTCCGTTCAATATAATGAATCACTAACTGAGGACATTGCTTGCTACCTTCACAGTACCAGTCAATATAGTCATTTTGCTCTGTTGAAGCTGCCGTAGCCCGAATGATCAAATAGCAGGGCTTGTTTTGCCGATGCAATTGTTCCAAATGCTGACGACAATAACTATCAAAAATAAAATGGTGAATATTCTTTTCTTTTAACTGCAAGTTACTGACTTCATAACCGATAAATTCCTTTTTATCTCTTTGTTTAACACTTTGATAATCAATGTCTTTTAGCTCAGCCAACTCAATGGTAAAACGAGTATCACGTGAGGTATTGAGTGCCGATTTATTTTGCATCACTAAATAGGCCTCAGTGATCACCGTTTTATCTGCATCCGCTAATTGATTGAGCATAAATGCCATCTGACCATAAATAATATTACCCTCAGTATCAAATCCTGAGCGCAGCTGATGTTCAACAATCTCATTAGGGTAAATGCTATTAAGCGCACTCGGTAATACCGTCATTTGCTGTGGTTTTTTACTGTAGATCAGTTGAAGGTTAGGACGATAATGAATACCAGCGCCAAACTTGCCATAACCAATATCAAACTGCATCATTTGCGAGTCTGCCCCTAAAGGTAGTTTTCTCGGTCCCTCTATACGCATCAGTAATTTACTAGAAGCAATCGCACTTTTTAGTAAACGACGCTCAGCAATATTAAAATCCCATTCACTCCAAATCCCTTGCGTTAACTGATCAGAGGCAATCGCCTGACCTAAGGTTTGTAATGGTGTCGCCTGATGAATCTGCTCAAAGCTGGTGATATCCGTGATTTCACTTGCATCGAGTAATGATACCGTCCACTCACCAAAGTTTTCCACTTTAGCATTGACCCGATTCATTGGATATAGCGAAAAACACGCACTGCGAATGCTAATTTCCTGAGGCAAATTACTTAAGTCAAACGCTATCACGCCATAGCAAATGCCACGTCGTTTATTCACGCCAACAAACAAGGAATTATGGCCAAAATGTTCTTTATTGTTCTCACCAGCATACTGATTAACATAGCCAATATCTGTACTTGCGGGAAATAACGCGCGGGAAAACTCATCATCAGCCAAGTGAGTTTTCACTTTAAGCTCTGGACTAAATGGCGATTTTATCTGATTAACCCGATCAACCGCCCGAATGTTGTAATAATAATTTTGCCCACTTTTTAGCTGAACATCGGTAAATTCAGTGCTACGGGTAATAGCAACTAAGGTTTCATCACAACAGGCAGATTTTAGTTGTTGAGAACGGTAAATTTCAAAATTAACTTCAACATTATCATCATATTGCCAACTCAAGGTCACACTGGTTTGTTCAATATTAACCAGGGTAAATTGCTCAGGGCGTTTTGGCGCTAATGCCGAATAACTGATGGCTTCCGACAGTGCATAAAGCACCGCTGGAATATTTTCATCAACGCTTTGTGACATGTTAATCAGATAATCCGGAATATTACGAGTACCGACTTCTACGACTGTCGCTAAAATTCCTAACGAATAATAATATTCGCGGCCACTACCATGGATCAGGTTTGCCGGCGGTTTACCGCGATGAATACCGTACTTTCTACCGGTAACCTTGCTAATTTCCCGGTTCATATTGGCACACAATAGATTGAGATCTGTACCTTCAATTTCATTCTCATGGTTAAACTTATGGGCAGGAAAAAACACATTGCCCTGAGAATGATAATCTAAAGCAACGGTAATATTTTTATGCTCGAGAACAAAATTTCGAATCGCGCGAGTTTCCGGCTCAGAAAATGCGTAAGGACCGGAATAAATATTGGAGCTGGTATCCTGATTCTGGCGAAACTTCACTGAAAAATTGCGATTTAGATCAACGCCATAGCTACCATCGTTATTATTGCGACGATTTTTACGCCAAAATGAAAAATGCTGGCGAGAGTATTCAAAGCCATCAGGGTTTAAACACGGCACCATATACAGGGTATTACGAGTTAATGCCTGCTTAAGCTTAGGATTAAAACGGTAATTGCTAATAACATATTGGATAAATTGGATCGCCAGTTCATTGCCAATCCATTCTCGGGCGTGAATGGTACCGGTATAAAGCAATGCCGGTTTATGATCGGCATATTCTACATCCAATGAAATACTCACTAAAACAATGGGTCGTCCTTCCCAGGTTTCTCCTATGCTGCGCAGGCGAATAAGCTGCGGGTGTGCCGCCATGCTTTGCTCCAAAAACGCTATGGTTTGCTGATAGGATGCATATTGTTTTTTCATAAAATTCGCCTGTATTTAGCATAGTAGTGATTATTTATTTTCAGGTAAGCTCGGTGCTATCGTTTGTTGCCAATGGCTGATAATGGCGTTGAGTTTCTTCTCTTTGAGGTTTTTAACCTGTAATAACAGCTGTGGCTGATGATTAAGTGCAGCCAATGTGCCTTTAACCCCTAAGGTATTGAGAATGCATTGATAAAGCTGCCTTCCTATGCCTTTAATTGACTGAAAAAATTCACTTAGCTGATGTTCGGTTAATTCAATAAAAGGAACCAGCGGCGATTGTGCTAATTCACTGCCTTCAGAGCCAGCTTCAACAGCTTCAAATTGCTCATCCCGATGACGCTTGCGCTGAGTTTTTGCTAATTGATAATTATCTTGTAAATTCCACTGCTCACTCGGCCATTCCTCTTCCGCGCGCAACTCGACTGGCAGCAGCTGATACACGTCTTCGTTAACATCATGCAAGGCATCAGCGCAGTCTTCACTCATCTGGCGAGCCTGTGGTCGACCGAAGCTAATATGGCGCATAGTACGTAAAAGTTGCGCATTGATCTTGCCGAGTTCTTCCCAGTTATTAAGCGGAATATACGGCTTTTTCATTTCGCCGTTTGACAACTGCCACATTAAATACTGGCCGATCCAATCACGAATATAAGGAAACGCTGCAAATGCTGTTGCACACTCTAAAATGCGAAACTTGCCATCATTGCCTAAAGCGATATCACAGGCCCAATACTCGGCATTTGATGCTTTAGAGGCGCGCACTGCAATATCCAATGCTGTTTTTGGGACATTATAATAATCGATGGCTCCTCCTTGACTGGTATTGGTTAACCATTCTCCTTCTGGCGGCCTGCGCCAAAACGCACATACCGGTTTATGACCAACTAACATCACGCGAATATCTGCCACCATAGGAATAAATTGCTGGACATACACAGGGTAATAACGTTTTTTGTTCAGTAGTGCCTGAGCCTGAAGAAAATTGTCTACTTTGTGAACGTAGTAGCCACCATAATTTGACGGGCCGTAAGACTTCTTAATGATTTTCGGATACTGGCAAACGGCTAAATATTCAAGTGCTTCATTTTTTTCATAAAACACTTTAGTCTCAGGGATCGGCAGCTGGTATTTTTGACAAAAATTAGTGACATTTTCTTTCGATTTATTAGCAAACTGGGCATCAAGCGAAGGAATAAACTTAACTTCGGGTAACGCACGAGCTATTTCACGAAATGTTTCATAAGCTGTCGCCGGGATATTACCGATCAACACTTGAATTTTTTTACGTTTCACTTCATTAATAAAACGCTGTTTATCATTGCCCCAGTGATAGACCACATGCTCAATTTTATCTGGCCAGCCTTTAAAGTTAGATTTATCAAAGAAACGCAGTACATGATCTAGATAGACAAAGCCCAAGCGCGGCAATTGTTGAGTTTTTTCCATGAGTTATTCCAGTAAGTTTCTGTAAATTAAAGATGACTAATGTTTCACTCGTCGCTCAATTAAATCGACGATTTTATCGATTTTTCGTCTGTTAAATTCAAGCCCAAGTAATTGTTGCTCAGGTGTAGCAAATGCGGGTATCCCGTTAACTTCCAGTACCACATATTGTTCCTTATCGAGATCATAAATTAGATCGACCCCAGCGATTTCTAGTCCTGTGACTGCTGCTGCCCGTAATGCTAAATCAATCGCTTCATCACAAGGTTCTCGTAATAATATGCTTCCGCCACTACTGATATTGGTTTTCCAATTATTAGTAGGTGCTTTTCGGCCATAACAAGCAATAAATTCACCATCTACGATATCAACACGATAATCCGTTAAATCGTAATTAATGTATTTTTCAACATAAAAGTACGGAATATTCGTTTGGTCTAGAAATGGAAACAGCATGTCTAATGCTCGCTCATTTTCAATTTTTACAATCCCCATCCCCCCCCAGCCATCAGTGGGCTTATAAACCAGTTTTCCGCCCCAGTCCTTGAGTGTTTTTTTCAGTTTTTTCTTATCACCGCGTTTTAACATTTTATAGTCAGTGGTAGTAATTCCCGCCTGAGTCAGCTTATGAGCGGTACGAAATTTATCTTCCGTTAAAGCAAATGCCGTATAATTATTTAAACAAGGAATAGCTTCACTAAGCGTTTGGTACAAATACATTTGATATTGGGTCTGCTTACCAGCGTTATAAGAGAAAAACGCATCCAGCTGCTCCATCGCGACTTTACGACACATGATATGACCATTACTGGCAACCGCATGGGCTAAATTAAGCTCATTAATCACCTCAATATCACGTTCGCGTAACGCGTCGATGATCTGAGTTTGGATCTCCAAACCACCACCATTTTTATACATCCACATGCCAATTGTATGATTCGCCATTACCTGTCCTTTTAACGGGTTAACTCCTCTCGCACTAAGAAGTGTTAACGGTCTAAATTTTATTCAGGTAATAGCCTAGGCATCGTATGTTACTAACATATGACGAAAAAATGCTGCCGAAAAAAATTAATAAATCTGTAGTCAAACTGACTTATTTATTCGCTGCAATACGACACAGGTAAACGGATAAGATAACAACAGGAATTGAAATGCCAGCATATAGCGAACAATCACAGCACACTGATTTTGCTGAACTCGCCCAACTAGTGAATGTTAACTCCTATACCAAAAATAAAGCAGGGGTTGATAAAGTAGCATCAATTTATTCAACTTGGATGAAAGAATTAGGTTATCAAGTTGACTGCCATCGCCGTGAACACATCGGCGATCATATTCTTTACCGCGCGCCGACAACGTCAGGCGAAAAAGTATTATTGCTCGGACATTTTGATACTGTTTTTCCACCCAATACCTTTACCACTTTTAGAGAAGACAACGAATGGGTTTACGGCCCTGGCGTTTGTGATATGAAAGGCGGCAACTATGTGGCGCTGCAAGCATTAAGATATGTCAAACACACCCAGGGTTACATCAACAATATCGATGTGCTAATGGTCAGTGATGAAGAAACCGGCAGTGATGACAGCAAGCACCTGACCGCTGAAATAGCGAAAAACTATGATCTTTGCTTAGTATTTGAAGCGGCAGGGCCACAGGATGAAATAGTGGTCGCCCGCAAAGGGGTTGCCACTTACCATATCGACATTACTGGCAAAGCCTCTCATGCCGGTAATCATTACCAAGACGGTGTTAACGCTAACCTTGCTGCCGCTCATATGATCATCGAGTTGACAACATTAACCCGTATTGGTTTCGGCACAACAGTAAATGTAGGGAAAATCAAAGGCGGTATTGGCGCAAATACTATCTCGCCATCGGCATCTCTTTCAGTAGAAGCCCGATTTACTAACAATAGTGAAAAAGAGCGCGTACTAGCGGAGATTGAGCGCATCGCCAGCACTGCCTATGTTAACGGGGTAAAATCTACTTTTAGTGGTGGTCTACAACGTGATGTCATGCAGGTAAACAATAAGCAAATCGCATTAATTCAGCAATTTGAAGAAATTATCGGTTATCCATTTAAAGTAGAAAAGCGCGGCGGCGTCAGCGATGCCAATGTAGTCTCTGGCTTAGGTATACCAACGCTAGACGGTTTTGGTCCTTTTGGTGATGGCGACCATACGGTTAATGAACGAGCTAACAAAAAAAGTTTTTATAAACGAATTGAAGATGTCGGAAAAATACTTTGTGCATACAATGGTTTGGCACATATGAATTCAGATCAAGTAGCCTGAACTAAAACCAGGTAAAACGTTTAATAAATTAACACCATAGACTACTATTAAGTGCAAGGAATAAACCAAGCAGTAGCATTCAATGACGGCACACATAGATAAGCTTGATGCACTAAATCAACATCTATCATTACACGATAAGATTATTTCTATTCATAAAACCCTAAGTGAGCGCTATCCGTTTATCGTCCGCATTGCTATTGCCATCTATGACCCAAAAACCGGCTTACTAAAAACCTTTATTCACAGCAGCGATGAACATGCACTTGAACATTATCAAGCTCACCTTGATGAGGTTCCGTCATTAAAAGCCATTATTGACAAAGGCCTCCCTCGGGTGATCAATAATTTTTTAACCTTTGAGCACAGTGACAGTGAACATACCCAGCGTATTGGTCGTCAGGGATACCTTGCAAGTTACACCTTGCCAATATTTAACAATGGCGATTTTTTTGGCTTTCTCTTTTTTAATTCCAATGAAAAAAATGTTTTTAGCGAAACGATACTGCAACAGATAGACATCTATGGCCACTTGATCGCATTAATGGTGATCAATGAAAGTAACATTATTCAAACCTTATCCGCAGCGGTAAAAACCACAGGCAATATTACTCATATTCGCGATCCTGAAACTGGCAGCCATCTCGATCGCATGTCCCGTTATAGCCGACTCATTGCCATCAAGCTCGCGGATCAATACCAGTTAAGTGACGATTTTATCGAACATCTTTTTATGTTTGCCCCTCTGCACGATATCGGCAAAATAGGCATACCAGACGAGGTATTATTAAAGCCTGGCAAGTTAAATCATAACGAAAAACAGATAATGCAAAGTCACTCAGTTAAAGGCCGTAAAATTATCGATGACCTGCTGAAAAACTTCGAATTAGAACACATTGAATATAGCTGCATGTTACGTAATATCATTGAATATCATCATGAATCGATTGATGGCAATGGCTATCCCAATGGCATCAAAGGCGAGCAGATTCCAATTGAATCTCGCATTGTCGCCGTTGCCGATGTTTTCGATGCCCTAACCAGTGTCCGCCCATATAAAAAAGCGTGGAGTAATGGCAAAGCATTTGATCTTTTAGCTGAGCTGGCTGGTCAAACTTTAGATGCCAATTGTGTTAATGCGTTGCTGGCCAGTAAAGACGAAATTGACCAAATTCAGCAACAATTTAAAGAAAATTTTTACGGTTAACTGAACGTATATTTATGCTGAAGCGCTAGATAAAGCAGATAAATAGCAATATCAAAAATAATCACCTATCTTTAACAAATACATAAACTTAATAGATAAACTTATTCACTAAGTATGAACGTTCGTTTCCTGAACATTATTCTTTTTTGCTGCATTGCCAGCCCTGCGCTGGCTGATGATGAGCTAGATGTTGCTTATTTGACTCAGGATCCTCCGAGTATAGTGTCACTGGCACAAAGTTTCGATCCGGATTCTTATGCAGTGATCACTCAAATCTTTGATTCATTATTATACTTTGATCTGGATGGTAACATCCAACCGGCTCTTGCTACTCACTGGCAACAAATCTCCAGTACCCAATGGCATTTTTTCTTAAGAAAAAATGTTCGTTTTCATAACGGTGAACCCTTTGATGCCAAAGCGGTAAAATTCACTTACGACTATATTATCAATCCTGCAAATAATACTGGCAACCATTGGATCCTGAACTCAATAAAAAAAATTTCGCTGATACCAAACAAACCGCTGGAAGTGATTATTGAAACCCATCACCCCGACAATATGCTGCTTAATCGCTTAAACATGTTTGGTGCAATATGCCCACCGAACTATATCAAAGAAAAAGGTATTAACTACTTTCTCCAACACCCCATTGGTACCGGGCCATTTAAGTTTAAACATTGGCAAAAAAATACAGAAATTTTACTAACCAAAAACCCAGACTATTGGCAAACAGGTATCCCCCATTATGATGCGGTACGCTTTAAGATCATGCCCCAACAACAATGGATGTCAGCAATACTGGCTGACGATGTCGATTTAGTGCCTAACTTTCCCGGCAATAAAACCACTGAGTTAATGCGAAAATCAAATAACGAATTACGCTTAGTGAAACGCTTGGTACTTGCTGGCTATTGGGTGCTCATTCACAACCAGGGAATATTTAGCCAACTTAATGTCAGAAAAGCACTGAATTATGCGATTAACAAAGACGATCTGGTCAGGTTTGGCGATTTTGGTAATGCCCAGCCGCTGGCATCGTTAGGAAAAAAGCATGAATTTGGTGCCAACGAGACGCTAAACCCTTACCCTTACGACCCGGATAAAGCCCGTACTTTACTGGCAAATGCCAAAGTTGCTCCTCACACACCACTAAGTATATTAGCGGCAGATATAACCACTCCTATTGCCAAAATTATTCAGGCCAATCTAGAGGACG
Source organism: Thalassotalea insulae (assembly GCF_030161395.1). NCBI lineage: Bacteria > Pseudomonadati > Pseudomonadota > Gammaproteobacteria > Alteromonadales > Colwelliaceae > Thalassotalea > Thalassotalea insulae. The sequence goes on along the minus strand of NZ_BSST01000001.1, from coordinate 3,480,238 downwards.
TCGGGTTTGAGGTTTCCCTTGAAATAGTCACTCGTAGTGAATGGGCAAAAAAAGTCATTGGCCATAAAATCGCTACCGGCCAACGTTCCGGCTACGATTTAGTGATTAACCTTGTCGATAACCCTATTTTCCACCTAGGTTTTCATGCCGGATTGTTTCTCGACTCCCGCAGCCCTTGGTCACAAATTACAGATCCTGAGTTTAATCGCCTTTTTGATAACAGTATGACCACACTTGAACAATTGCCGGCTAAGACGAAACTTAAAGCGCTTGATGCATACATTCACGATAACGCCTTAATGATCTTTACCACCCAGCGGATCATTACTGTTGTTGTAAATAAAAGCACATCAATTGATCGTTACGGATTAAACGGTCATCTCGACTATGAATTACTCAGTCACGCAAAGAAAGTAACTAATGATTAAATTATTAAAAAGTAAATTACTGATCAAATTTATTATCAGAAGCGTAGTTTTGCTTTTTATTTCTGTCTTTTGTATTGAATATGTCACTTATAACAAGACCAGTGCCATGATCCAGCTGAGGATCAACGAACAACTGCAACATGAAATTAAACAACAAGCGCAAGTAATTGAACAACAAATTCATCAACTTACTTTGGATGCAAAAGTACTCGCGGAACTGCCGGCAGTAGAAGAGCTTATTCTTAATAAGCAATACGGTTTGTTGACGGAAGCACAGCGCATAGTGCCATTAATTGAAAAATTTATCGATAATCAAATGGTGAGAAACAATAACTATATTCAATTTGGTATCTGCAATAAAAACCAACAATTAGTGTTTAATTATCCCAGGGTAAATTCACAAGAAAACCTATTAGCCTGTGATGAAAATGCTGTCCCTGAATTAACACTAATTAATCATCAATCCATGATGCTAACCAGAAATTATATCAAACGTAATAACAAACCATTAGGCAGCGCATTTATCGTTTTTAATACTGAAAGGATTTTCACTGACATTAGCAATAAGCGAATACTCAATCATGGCTTCTGGGCCTTATTTGATCAAGACATGACATTATTAACCGGATTAGACGATAATAATCAACAATTTAGCAAAGTGGTTAAACAACATAACATTAATGCTGGCAACGTTGAAATGCTCACAATAGCAAGAAAAGCTGCTTACCTTTACCCATTTAAAATCAAAGCGACTAACTGGCAACTATTTGCTGTAGCCTACCAAGATGAAATGTTTAAAGACGTGATAGAACTACTTTATCTGCTTAGCTTTGTTGTTTTACTAGTGTTTATTGGCGAAGTTATCTTTCTCTCCTACTTTACTCATTCTATCGTTATTAAACCAATCAATGCATTGCTTAGCGCCACCAAGCATATTACTCAAGGCAACTATCAGCAAAAAATAGCCGTAAAACACAGTGACGAAATCGGCCTACTCACCAAAACCTTTAATACTATGACAGCAACGATTGCCGAACAAATTGCGAAACTCAATTGGGAAAAGCAGCAAAGTCATGAAAGTAAGGCATTATTACAAAGTATCATAGACAATACCCCGGACATTATTTACTTAAAAGCGATAGATCACAGGTACTTACTCGTCAATCAGGCTTATTTATCACTATTTAACATCCAGGCAGAAGATATCCTAGGTAAGTCAGATAAAGAGCTATTCCCTAAAGAGCTTGCTGATGCATTTATTGAAAATGATAATCAGGTGATTCAACACCAAAAAGCATTTCGCTTTGACGAAATGGCCGTTGATAAAAATAACACCACCCGACACTACATTTCGGTTAAGTTTCCACTGTTTGACCAGCAAGACCACCTTTACGCCACTTGCGGAATTTCAACCGATGTAACTGAAATTAAAGAAAAAGAAATTAAGTTACGAGCACTTAATCAAGAACTCAAGCTTATCTATAATATTTTTGAAACCGGTAAAGAAAGTATAGTGATCACGGATGAAAACTGGCAAATTACCGATGCAAACCGTGCACTTATTACTAACTTTGACTTTAATAAATCAGATATCTTAAACACTCCAGCATTTAACTTAATTGCCGAACATGAACAAATTCTCGAAGAAATTCAAACCAGAGTTAACGTTAACGGCTACTGGCAAGGAGAAGTTTTATTATATTCCAGCACGAAACAAGGTTACCCTCAGTTATGCTCTATTAATAAAGTTAGCGATAGCGAATTTCAAACCACCCATTACATCATGCTATTCAGTGATATCACTCAACTTAAAGAAACCCAAAAACAGCTAGAAAAACTTGCTCATTACGATAGCCTGACCGGGTTGTTCAATCGCTATCAGTTTAATATTGCCGTCCATAAAGCAATTTTTGAATCTCAGGAAAACAATGACAAGTTTGCATTATTTTTCATTGATTTAGATAACTTTAAATACATTAACGATACCATGGGCCACGAAATTGGTGATGCCTTTTTGCAGGAGGTCGCTCAACGGCTAAAAACAGTCACCCGTAGCTCAGACGTTGTCGCCCGCTTTGGTGGTGATGAATTTGTTTTATTGATGAAGAACCTTCGTGAACAAGACTATATCTCAATGCTCGCCAACAAAGTCAGAGAAGCGGTTAATTCCGCCTTTACCATCGAAAATAAAGAAATCTATGCCTCAGCAAGTATTGGTATTGCCTTATATCCACAAGATGGCACTAGTTGTAGTGAACTGCTCAAAGCTGCTGATATCGCTATGTACAGCGCCAAAGATAAAGGCAAAAATGCCTACCAGTTCTTTATGCCTGAGATGAATCAGGCCATTAAAGAAAAGCTTAATTATGAAGAGAGCTTACGTAATGCCATTGAATGTGATGAATTTGAATTTCACTATCAGGCAAAGCATACAAAAGACAACAACTCTATCATTAAAGCTGAAGGCTTATTACGTTGGCGAAAAAAAGATGGTCAGTTAGTCATGCCAGATGAATTTATTGCCATTGCCGAAGAATCAGGCTTAATCGTGCCTATCAGTTATCACATTTTCGACCATGGTTGTCGCTTTATTAATGCACTTGAACAGCAATTTAATAAGCCGGTGGAGTTATCTTTTAATTTATCAGGCCGTCAATTTAGACAACATGATCTGGCACAGAAACTTCATCAAATCACGCAGCAGCATCAGATTTCCCCCGGCAGTATTGAATTTGAGATCACTGAGAGTGTTATTATGGAAGACCCTAAATTGACACAGTCGATTTGTCAGCAGATCAAAGCAATAGGCTTTAAAATATCTCTGGATGATTTCGGTACGGGTTATTCTTCCCTTAGTTACATCCGAGATTATCCCATTGACAGTATTAAAGTCGATCGCGGCTTTATCACAGATGTTGAAACCGACGTTACGAAACAGGCGATAATTAACGCGGTCTTATCCATTGCGCAAAGTATGGGTTTAGAGGTCATCTGTGAAGGGGTTGAGACTAAAAATCAGTTGGTATTTCTTCAGCAAATGGGCGTTAATACAGTACAAGGTTACTACTTTAGTAAGCCATTAGCCGAACAGGAATTTATTTGTTATGTTAAAGAAAATTATTAAAAGATAACTGCGCTGCTATCATTATCTACCTTTACTGCTAACAGCCCTTAGGTAGCTCAGAAATATTAACAATTCTTGTCTGGAGAATATCCATTGTTAATCATATTTCCCTGCTCAATATAGTTATTAATCGCTTTAACACTCAGTCCCATTGTAGTCGAAAACTTTAATAATAACGCTTCAACCGCATTGTTTTTCTGGTAAGCAGACATTTCCAACACTTCGGCGATGTCAGCTAGGGCGATTAAACTTAAAGTGCCGGCACTGCCCTTCAACTTATGAGCAATTTCTCTCGCTTGCTGGAAGTTTACTTGCTTAAACGCTTCCGTTAACAATTGTGGGTCTTCACGATGAACCTGCAAAAATAAAGTCAGTTGCTGTTGGTAAATATCCGGGTTTTGCCAACGACTCAAGGCATCATTAACATCGATTAATGGCTTAGATTCAAGTATTGATGTTTCAGATGTTAATCTTTCCGGTATTACTGATTGTTCCATGCACTGCACCTTATCGAGATTAGCATTATCATTGCCAATACCTTGCGTTGTAGGGCTATGTTCAAGTGAAGTTTGTGATGCCTGACGAAACCTGAGAATTTCTTCAACTAACTTATTCACTTCAAATGGCTTAGAAACAAACGCGTTCATCCCCGCTTCATCCGCCGCATCTTGTTGCGATTTAAATGCCCCGGCGCTTAGTGCAATAATAGGTGTCGTATTATAGACAGGCAAAGCTCGAATCTCTTTAGTGGCCTGATAACCATCCATCACCGGCATCTGAATATCCATCAAAATGACATCAAACGGCTGGCTTCGCTGTTTAATTTGCGTCAATGCTTGCGCACCATCCTCTGCCGTTTCAACAATAGCTCCTTCACCTGCCAATATGCTCTGCGCCACTTCACGATTGATTGCACTGTCATCAACTACCAGAATTTGTACTGCAGACAAGCGATTTTTACTATTTTTCGCCAAATTGGCTGAGCTTTGTATTTGTCCCTGAACATTTTTTGCTTCGATAATGACATCATACAAGCTTGACGTGGTCACGGGTTTGGTCAGCACTAAATCCACCAATTGATCGGTATGTTCGTTATACACGGTATCACGACAGTTGGGTGCAACCAGTAAGATAATCGTGATATCAAGGTTAGCAAACTCTTGTTTTATCGCTCTGATCACTGATAAGCCATCGCACTTATGCAAATGATAATCTAGCAACAATATATCGAACGGGTCGTCCTGATTATCCCTGATCAACTGAATCGCGGTTTTAGCGGAGTCAGTATCTTCCGCGTACCAACCTAAGCTACTACAAATGTCCATCACACTGGCACGCGTTGTTGAATTATCTTCGGCAATTAACACCCGCTGATGCATCATTTCAGGCACTGAGCTTTTCTGCGGATCACTGACTTCAAACACCAGTTCAAAATAGAATTCACTACCTTTACCTGGTTCACTGGTTAAATTGAGCTCTCCCCCCATCAAGGTAACAAGCTTTTTACTGATCGCTAAACCTAAGCCTGTACCGCCAAAATGACGGGTTGTGGTAGAGTCTGCCTGAGAAAAAGCACTAAATATTTGCTTTTGCTTATCCTTTGGAATACCAACACCTGTATCACGTACAGAAAAACGTAACTTGACCTGACTATCGTCCGCTATTTTTTCGATTAATTTCACCGAAAAGGCAACTTCTCCCCGCTCAGTAAATTTAAGAGCATTACCCACCAAATTAATTAGTACCTGACCTAATCTTAATGGATCCCCCATTAAAAACTCCGCATCTTTCGGCGGCGCTGACACAATCACTTCGACTGATTTATTCCCAACCGATGACGACATAATATTAGCCAGATTATCAATAACATCAGACAGTTGAAACGGGATGTTTTCTAATGTTAAACGACTGGCTTCAATTTTTGAGAAGTCCAGTAAGTCATTGATGATCCCTAACAACGAAGTGCCTGCATGATGAATTTTCTTCACCATGGTTAAGGTTGCTTGCGGTAAATCCTGCTCTTTCAGTAAATAAGCTAAACCAAGAATGGCATTCATTGGTGTTCTGATTTCATGACTGATATTAGCAACAAACTCGCTTTTAGCATTACTCGCCGCAATCGCTTTATCCTTTGCTTGTTCTAATTCTGCGGTACGCTCTTGTACTTGATGTTCTAACGAGTTATTTAATTCAATAATTTGCGATTCAATTTGCTTTTGTTGAGTAATGTCGCGAAAAATCCCAGCAACACCTGTAACTTGGTTTTTATTTGACACAATTGGTGAAAGGTTAATCGAGACATCAATCAACTTGCCACAGTGAGTTTTTGCTTTAAAGTCAAAAGGTTCGACCACACCGCCTTGAAAAATAGCTTTCAATGTTTGCGCAGTTAAGATGCTACTTTCACTCGGTATTATCAATTCAAAAATACTTTTGCCGGTAACATAACCTTGGGTATAGCCGAAGGTATGCTCTGCTGACGTATTCCAGCTTTTAACCTTACCGCTAATATCCATCCCCACAATGGCATCATTGGAGTTTCGGATAATGGCTTCATATTCAGATTTGGCCTCCAACAGCATTAATTTTTTACGCACATAAATATCGGCCGCCAGCAAGATCAACGAAATAATAAACACGGAAAAAAGTATACTGGTATATGCCAAGGTCGTTCTTGCGGAGATCTCCTGTTCGATAGCCGATTGTTGGGCAGCAACAATTAACGTTAAAAACTCATGTGGTTCAGTATTACCTAAGAAAATGTTGTGCTCTTGATAATAGATTTTTTCATTAGCCAAGGTGGAGTATAGGGTCGCTAGTTTTGCGCTTGATGGTTGCTCTTCAGCTAACACAAAGTATTTTTGCCAACTATGCTGTTGACCTAAATCAGCAGAAAACTCCAGTTCTGGTGCTGGGCCTATGATAAATTCGCCAATGCTATTGAGTAGGTATGTCTGATAATCATTGCTTAGATTGTGCCGTAACTGCCCTAGTAAAACCTCAGCATTATAGTTAACGATCAAAATGCCGGAAAATTCTCCCTGATTATTGAAAATAGCTTTTGCGATACGAATAGTTTTAATATGAGGGTATTCAACCTTGCCATATTCCCGGTTTAAATTAATAGTGGATAGATAGAGTGCATCCGGACTCAATTGAGCACTTTCGGTGTAATACTTTTTATCACTTTTCCTTTGTAATTCGCTATCTGGTACGACTCGGATAACCCCGTATTTACGATGGACCCGAACAATTTCTCGTCCTTGCTCCGGTGCAAAAATATAGCGAATTTGTGTGATATTCGGGTCGTGTTCAATATACCCCTTAAAGATAATTTGTAAACGTGAGCGCCAAAGTTCATAGGTCGTGCCGTCATAGGGATCTATTCTGCCATTTTCATAGGCTCGAACAATCCCCTGTACCGGCGGCGTGGAATGAAGAAATCGTACTTGATGTTGCCAATTTGCTAATTGGCGAGTTAGAGCATCCTGCCTCAGTGACAAATTCTCGGCTATTTCATGTTCTAGTTCATTAAAAACATCACGACGAATGTCTGAATTCACATAAAAGGCAAACGCTACCCCGATAACCACAGTCGTTATAATTGCGTATAAAAATGGACGGCGAATGGCAAAAAACTGAGAACTCGCTTTAGTAGACATAGTACTTCCTTATACGAAAACACACGCTTTATTACCTAAGCATAGTCACCACTATCAAATAAAAACTGTATCCATACTATCCCTAGATCTCTTAACAATATAGTCGTGCTAACAAATATTGCCATCTGACATCGTTCTAGCTCTCACTGGAGGTATTGATGTTGCCGAACAAAGATAACGCTAATTTAGCATTGCTAGGAAGATACCAATGCATATAAGAAGCAAGAATATTGTTATGTAAATAGACAAATTCCCCTAAACGCTCGCTCGGATGATGGCGAGTCTGAGATAAAGGCGTTAATCTCACTTCTGCCTTTGAGTAATGAAAACTGTGACCACGAATAATATTATCACTGTTATTATTACCTGTATTATCACCAAAAGGTAAAACGACCCATTGCGATCCTATGGCTGTGAGCTTTTCTTGCATCACAGCTTTGCCCGGCAATAAGCCAAGTAGCGAGTATTGCTGACCAGCAAAATTGGTTAGTTCATCAAGTAAATAGAGCATGCCACCACACTCCGCAATTATCGGTTTATTAGTGGCAGCAAAAGCTTTGACGTCACTAATAAATGTATGATTTTCGGCTAACTGCTGAGCATATAATTCAGGATAGCCGCCAGGAATATACAAGACATCGCCGTCTGGCAAGTGGCTATCTTCCAGCGCCGAACAATAAACAAGCTCGGCTCCTGCTTGCTGTAAAAAGGCAATATTCGCAGCATAAATAAAACTAAATGCCCGATCTTTAATAATAATAACGCGCGTTCCTGCTAACGCACCTGTTATATCGGATATTTGTTCGTCTTGTTTAACAGCAAAGAACTCAACTGCGGCAGGTAATTCCGTCAGTTTAGTCGCATTAATATAACTGGCAACAAGATCGAGTTGTGCATCTATCTCACTCAGCTCCTGTGCTTGCACTAACCCTAAATGTCGCTCAGGTAAAGTGACCTCATTATCTTTAGGCAAACGTCCATAAAAAGTGATATCGGAGGCTAAGTTTTCCTGCAAAAGCTCTGCATGCCTTTCACTATTAACGCGGTTAGCAAATACACCAGCAAACGGTAATTCAGGACAAAACTTTGCTAAGCCATGGGCTAGTGCAGCAAAGGTTTGTGCCATCGCCTTGGCATCAATCACTCCAAGTACTGGAATATTAAAGTAACGGGCTAAATCAGCACTGCTTGGCGTGCCATCAAATAATCCCATCACACCTTCAATTAAAATAAGGTCAGATTCTTTTGCTGCCTGATAAAGCAATTCCTGACAGCCTCGCTCCCCCACCAGCCAGAGATCTAGCTGATAGACTAATTGACCACTGGCCTGACGTAAAATCATCGGATCAATAAAATCAGGCCCAACTTTAAAAACAGTCACTTTCTTGCCCTGATTTTTATGATAGCGGGCAAGCGCTGCTGTGATTGTAGTTTTACCTGAGCCAGAATGTGGCGCCGCAATAATAAGTGCCGGACAATTAACACCGGTACCTGGCAGATGTTCCGGTTTATTATTTAATGAAAATGCGTGTTTAGCGGATGTCATTAGTTATACCTCTGTTATCGTTCATCATTAATAACTACGCTATAACTTAGCGCTCTCCTTAGCATTAAATTTGGCAATGACCTTCTGCTGACGTAATAAACAACTGCCAACAAAGTCTATCGCGACCGCAATTACCACGTAAAAGACGGGCTTAGTAACAGCACTGGCATAATATTTTTCGACACGAGCTAGGTATTCTTGCCAGGATAAAGAAGCAAAGTTACCCGAGAAAGCGTAATAACTCCCATTAGAAATGAAAAATGCTATTGAACCGACAATAAATAAAGTAGCAGCTACTTTGATACTCGACAGGCCAGCACTAGATTGTCGCCATTGAGGCTTTGCCCAATAGCCACCGACAAACATCAAGCCATAACTAACAACCAGCGCAGGGTATGAAGGGGTTAAACAATCGCCCAAATAACCCCGAGAATAAGATGACGCTAAATCAAGCCCTATGGTGAGTAAATAGAAAAACCAAAACGCTTTCATATTTCTCAAATACATGCCAGCAATAAAGAAAATCGCGGTTGATGCACTGGGTAAATGATTAAGACTGGCAAAATGGTGGCCGCGAGTCGCTACCATTAATAACGTCAGTAACACAAACAGGGCCAAAGTGATACTAACAGGTTGGGGCAATTTAACTGATTTCATAACGATTCCGTTGTCACAATAAACAAAGTTTAACGGTGTTGGAAATCAAAGTAGATAAAGTTTGGCAGCCATGCAGCATCAAAAACTAGTTAAGCATTGTACTGGTAAAACACGGGCCTGCTGCTTAGCTTTTATCTGTCTTTGGTTCACCGCCCACCGCAGTTCTCAAACAATACCTAATAAATTAGGCATGATCAGGCCGGTCTCCGGACTTCTGTTCATCGCATTTGCAACACCTTCCCATATCCAGCTAACGACAGAATCGTTTAAATACAGTGGTTACGTTGCTGCTCACAGTTACCGTTGCGGGGGCAGTACTGGCATTTCACCAGTTTCACGTTTCATCTTTACAGTGTCGTAATGCTTTGTTCGATCAAAGTATTACGACTGCTAAGACACCTAAATCACTGCAGATATTACGTGATAACCTGCTTCGCTTCAATAGCAAAAACGCCGAAAAAACAACTCATCTAACCACAATAATTTTTAAAATCTTTCAAGGTGATATAGATTGAAGCCGAGTGCGAGTTTCGCTATGCTGCGCATCCAGTTTGTTCATCCAGACCTAGCGCCAGGAGCAATAAAATTAAATGAAGGCTAATTTATATTTAGCGCGCCACGGAGAAACCAAGTGGAACAAAGTGCAACGTTTTCAAGGACAGCTTGATAGTGAATTAACGACAAAAGGCAGACAACAAGCAAGAAATATCGCCGAACGTCTGGAAAAAAGCAACATAAGTCACATTATTTCATCTCCCCTTGGTCGTGCCATCACCAGCGCCCAAATTTGCCAAGAAATTTTAAAAATCCCACATCAAACTGAGAGTGATTTAACTGAACGACACTTAGGACACTGGCAAGGCCAACAATTAAAAAATATTCAGGCATCGCCAGATTATCAGAAAATTTTTCAGCAATTTACTCAAGCAAAGCCATTAGGCGGTGAAAGCGCTATTGATTGTGCTCAGCGTATTTCTCAGGTATTAGAACAAATTGCAAAAGCCTATCTTAACAAGAATGTATTAGTCATTTGCCACGGTGAAGCACTACGTTGCTTGCTCGCGAAACAAGGTTATCATTCCAACGCTAGTGCCTATGAATTATTTAATAACGGCGATATTATCCATTTAAGCTATCAACACCAAATCAAAAGCTTTCAGCTTCATCAACTGGCGTTGGCATCATAGATTAGGGCGGTATTGAAACAAGGAATGTCGTTATGGACGGGTTAATTACACTAAGTGAGCAGCTTTGGGCTGTCTTACCAACGTTTTCCACCAGCCTGACTATTTTGCTGGCCTTACTGTTAGACAAGCGATTAGGAGAAGCCAAACATTATCATTACCTGGTTGCTTTTGGCACACTTGCTAATGTCATTGAAGCTAAACTCAATCCAGATCACCACATAGTCGCGGCTAAGAATGTGCTACCTACTCAATTGAAAGTAAAAGTCGTTGGCCTGATTTCCTGGTGCCTGCTGGTGATGCCAATACCACTATTATATTTTTATTTGCTGTCAAACCTTAACTGGTACTGGCAACTGCTCTGTGATGCCACAATACTGTACCTGGCGCTCGGCCTTAACAGCCTGCACCAGCACGCAATGCAAATATACCGGCCACTAGCTAATAACGATATTGCCAGCGCCCGTCACTTTACCGGCTATATTGTCAGCCGAGATACCAACAAGCTATCAGAGCAGGAAATCGCGCGTGCAACAGTAGAATCCATGCTGGAAAACGGCCATGATGCGGTTATCGCCTCATTAGTTTGTTACCTGATTGGCGGAGCCCCGCTGGTGATCATCCACCGACTGGCCAATACCTTAGATGCAATGTGGGGTTATAAAACGCCGCGCTATCTACATTTTGGCTATGCCAGTGCCAAACTCGATGACTTACTTGGTTTTATTTCAGGAAAAATTTGTACTGTGCTCTATGCAATGCAAGGTAACCTTAAACAAGCGCTAAGTAACGCCTACCAGCAAGGTAATAGTTATAAAAGCCATAATGGCGGCTGGGTAATGGCCGCTGGAGCAACCGTTTTAAAACGCCAGCTTGGCGGCACGGCAAATTATCACGGCCAACAACTCAACTCGGTAACTTTAGGGCAAGGAAGGCCAGTGCAGGCTCAAGACATCAAAGCCAGTTTAACAATTGTCACCAATGCCAGTATGCTATTAGTCATTACCACCTTTATTTATCAGTTAACAATTTTAATATTTCATTATTATTAAAGCACCTATGACCTTAATTCACGGCGGCCAGCTTAACCAGATAGCAAAACAATACAATATTCCAGTAAGTGACTGGCTCGACTTATCAACCGGTATTGCACCATTAAGTTATCCAATTCCTAAGGAGATCCCGTTAGCCATTTGGCAGCAGTTGCCACAACTTAGTGAAAAATTAATCATCGCCGCCCAAGATTATTATCGCTGTCAACAACTGGTCGTTACCAATGGCAGTCAGGCCGTCATTAGTGCTTTGCCTCAGTTATATCGACTACATCAGCCTAAAGGGGAGCATGTTTATTTGCCTGAGCGCGGTTACAAAGAGCATGCCTACGCCTGGCAACAGGCAGGTTTTCAGCTAATGTATTATCAAGATGAACTACCACCACTTGCTGAGCTCACTCCACATTCGGTACTGGTAGTGATCAATCCGAATAATCCAACCGGAAAGTTTTTTACTCGGCAGGAACTGCTTAGCTATCGAAGACAAATGCAAAAACTCGATGGCTTGTTAATAGTTGATGAAGCATTTATCGATGTTATGCCTGATGAATCGCTGGCTTCACCAATAACCGATGAGCATACACTGGCATTACGCTCGTTTGGCAAATTTTTTGGCCTAGCCGGACTACGGATTGGCTTTTTAATCGCAGATAGCACTTGGTGCGATTCATTTAAACGCTGTCAGTCACCGTGGCAAGTTAACGGCCCGGCGCAATTTATCGCCGAACAGGCATTAACTGATATAAAATGGCAGGCTCAGCAAAAGCAACAATTACAACATTTAAGACAGCAACAGCAAATCGTATTAGAGAAGGTTTTTAATGGACATTTATCCGATGAAATAAAAGGCACGGACTTATTTCTGACCTTACGCTTTAAACAGCCAAGTGATGCGCCTAAATTATACCATTTATTATGTCAGCAGGGCTTATATTGTCGCCTGACTGATGAGCAGGACAGCTTAAGGTTTGGCATCGCCACCTCAGAACAAATCCCCCGTTTAACGCAGAGTTGTCAAAAAGCCAAAAAGTTACTTCTTGACTAATAAAAAATCCCGTATTAGTTATTACCACTAATACGGGATTTTCTCATTATTAATCAGAATTAGTTCTGATAACTGATGCCGAAATACACCACTCTGCCTTGTGTAAAGTAACCATCAGTATTTTGATAAGAATGCTTAAAAGCGTTATTGATTTTAGCCTGTAGCTTCACCTTATTAGATAGAGCATAATTTACACCTAAATTGACCAGTGAATAACCATCAAGCTTTACTGCCCCTCCTCCATAAGGGTAATCATAGCGTTTCCCCTTAAACTGCACTTCAGCATAAACATCCGCATTACCTAAGGTCTTATCAAATTGATAACTCAAATGATGTTTAGCGCGACGTCCCAACTGTTTACCGGTCGAGGCATCTTCTGCTTCAATATAACTGACATTAAGCTTATGCACACCGCCAAACCCCTGATAGTTAATACCTAATTCAGCACCTTGAATTTCAACATCATCAACATTAACAGGAGTTACGTAGCCTTCTTCTGTACTACCACTCCAGTCTATTAACTGCTCGATATCCGTTTGATAAAGGTTAAACACCAATGAAACACTCTCAAAATAACTACTGACACTAAATTCGTAGCTGGTTGAGGTTTCCGACACTAATTCTGGATTACCTATATAGTTCCAACCTAGTGGATAGTATAAATCATTAAATGTCGGCGCTTTAAAACCGGTTCCGGCAGAGACACTGACCTTAGTATGTTCAGTTAACTGATAACCAGCACTGGTATTATAGGTAGTCTCAGAATCAATACCTTCGACATCATCATAGCGGGTCGCTAATTCAAATGAGAATTTATCCTGATGATACATGGCATGAGCAAAGACACCGGAAACATCACGTTCGGTTCTATCATACTGCGCATCTCCTTTTAGGGTTTCCTGATAAAAATCAGCCCCAAGGTTTAAATGCCATTGCTGTGACAATTTACTGCTATTTAATAACGAATATTGCTGACGACGAGAGTCATACTGAAGCCCCTCACTTTTGCGAGTTCCGTTACCGTAACCAATACTGGAAGTACGATTTTGGCTAACACCAAATTCAGTCACATTCGCAATGCCTGACGCCAGCCAGTTTAGTTTCGCACCCAAATGCCAAACATGGTTATTTACGTCACTCTGATTAGCTCCCCCAGAATCATATTCCGTTTCTCCTTGATCGACCTGAGCAAGCCAATTTAGTGATAATGCTGAATTTACTTTTTGCTGCCCATTAACAGCGAAGGAGTCATAGCGATAACCATCTTCATCAGTTTCACTGTCATCTTTGACATCAAAACCGTCACTTTTTTCATGCGATACACTAAAGCTGGTGGCACCATCGCCATGACTTAAACCGACACTGCCATTAAACAGCTTATATCCCTGACTACCTAAGCCGGCACTAAGCTGGTGTTCACCGCCTGCCAGTTTACGGGTAAAAATTTGAATAACACCGCCGATAGCATCTGATCCCCAAAGCGCTGCCCGCGGACCTTTAACAATTTCAATGCGCTCAATCAACTCTGGCGCAATATCCTGAACATTAGTCGAACCTAAGGTTGCCGAACTAATACGCACACCATTTAGCAACACCAAAGTATGGCCGGAGTTAGCGCCGCGCATATAAACCGATGAGTTCTGACCACGACCGCCATTGGTAGACATGTCGATACCGGCAACAGATGTTAATAGATCCAGCACGGATTTTGGCTGAATGCGCTCAATATCTGCACGAGTGATCACCACCTGGCTCGCTAAAGAGTCAGCAATACTCATTGGCGAGCGAGACGCAGTTACGGTAATGGTTTCCAGTTCATCGGTAGTCGCAGTATCAGGGTTAGTAGTAGCGTTGACAGTTGCAGAGATGGTACCGACAATCGCAAGTGCCAGCACAGATTTAATAAAAGTTTTATGTTGTTTAAGATTCATATGACCTCTTTAATGATGCCCTCCGCATCATAGTGATCACCACATTTAAGCAGTGTTAGTTAAGCAAATTTAAGTGCTCGGACTTATGCAGAAAAACTGCAATTACCGTTGCGGGGGCAGTGAAGAATTCTCATCTTCTTCCCTTAAACTCGCTGTAAAATATGCCACTTAAAGAAATTCAAGCAGCACTAGCGCTTAGCCCTATAACACAAACACATTACCGATAACGACCAGCGTTAGTGATAGCAATGTAGAAATTATTATTAGTGAATAACTGAATATTCAAAGGCGTGTTAAAAAACTAATGGCGCGATTATCACCATCTAGCAAAAAATAGCAACTGTTTAATCTCATCTTAAATAAAGACGATGTTTCCAATAGCTGTTGCTCGGTAAACGAGCAAAACGCTACAAGTCCTTCCATGGAAGCTCAACACCAACATCCATACTGGTGATACATGCTCTTATTACCATAGCAACATTTTTATTTATCAATGGCCTAGCTTACTAGAAGTTAAATAAATGATAAGCTGGTATTTATAAGCTCTGAAGAAAAATCGGATCCTAAGGACAGTGACAACACAACAAGCCAATCAGCCATTACATATTAACAAGGTAATTAAAATAATAGCGTTAATCTTGCTACTGAGTCTGCTTCTGTTGTGGCTTGCCAGTCCTGTTATTATCAAAAAATTAATATCGCACTACCTGCCAGCTCCTTGGGCTATTAATGAACTAGTTATTAATTACCCCACACTCTCAGGCATAAATATTACGCAAGTAACGCTAGAAAATAACGCTGGCACCAAAGTTAAGCTCAATGAGCTGGCCATCCCTTATCGCTATCGAGAGCTTAGCTGGCAACTCGACACCCTTAAAGTCACCGTTAAGGACAGTGATAGTCGCAATGCCCTCGACAACCAGCCATTTCAACTGCCGATAACAGCTATTAATCCTCTCCCCATTAATCTCAAAATTAATCATACAGAAGTGCAAATTAATGATTTTCGCTTTAACGGAACATTCACCACCTCTCAAAACCTTATCACGCTTGACGGTCTGCTTTATGTTAAACAATCCCGCTATCCGCTTGAGGCTCGATTAACAAACATAGGCATAAATCAACCGCTCATCTTAATGGTAAAACTCGCTCAGCAAGAGTTGCAATTACACTATGACCAAGCGACTCACAGCGAGACGCCACTCAAGCTATCAATGAGTCTCGATCAGCAGATAATTCCAGCGTTAAAGCAACTTAGCAACATCAAGCTCCCTGAAATCCAAATGGCGAATGGCCAACTAATAGTAAATGCAACAATAGGCTTGCCTGAACAACCTAGAGAAATAAGCAATTGGCTCGATGCTTTGGTCAGCGCCGATGCCAGTGTGAAGTTCAGCGATATATACCTGCCAGAAAACCACATAACAATTAAAAGTAATCAACTACAGCTTAACTGGGCTGAACAGCTATTAACTCTTAACCAACAATTACCAAGCGAGATCAAAAGCACTACCAACGACATCAAATGGCAGGCAACATTGAATAACAACAAGCCACTCACACTAAATTGGCAGCAGCCAAACATCACCTTAGTGCAAAGCCCAAATATCGAGCTTAAAGGCCAAGGCCAGCACCTAAACGTGCAGCCAACTAAAATGACAATAAACACTCTCAACGATCAAGTCGTCACTGATGCAAAAATAACTGCCAAGCTAGCAGCAAATCAGTTAGTAAAAACGACGCTAACAACTGAACTCGGTGAGCTTTTATTGTCCAGTCAGTTAAATGCAATCCTAGCTGACCAGCTAATCACAGCCACTTTTAACGATTCCTTACTAGAATCAAAAAATGTGATTGTGCCGATTCAATCGTTTCAGGAAATACAAATTAAAAAACTGGTAATACAACCGCAAAACTTTATCATCAAAGTTGATACCAACCAGCCAGTTAACTCAAAGCTATTGCACTCGCTACAGCTAAAAGGCGCACTAAACTTTATCACTGATGTTGCTGAAAAACCTTTAGCAAGCCACTGCGACTGGCAATGGCAAATACCGGCATCCGCAATATCCTGTCAAACACAGCCTCATAATTCACCACCTGAAAATACTGTATTCACTAAACTGCAAAGCACTAACAATCAGGAATTAAGGTATCAAATTCAAGCGAGCGGGCTTGAGCTTAGCAAGTGGCCGGTTTCCTGGTTTTGGGCAACTGAGCAAATAACGGCAGGTAAAGCTGATATTAATATTTCCGGTCAGACGGATTTGTCATTGGCAAACGATTTTTCCTGGCAGCAATGGCTAAAAACGTTAAATCCGGATTCCACATTAAGCATCAAACAATTGGATGCGATAAGTTACCAACAGAAAATATCGCAAGCTGAGATAGATTTTCTGCACCTTACAAATGACAGACACAAAGTAAATATAAAGGTTAAACAAGTTAGCAACCCAAGCCTGCCTCCAATTGAAGATATCAGCGCCAATGTCAGCTTGAATGATGATTTGGCATCAGGTAATGCCAAATTGAGCTTTGCCTTATTTGGCGGTGAACACTTAATATCAATAGCTAATCTGGATTTAACTCAGACGAAACAGCAATTAGCATGGCAGACAAAGCAGCTGGACTTAACCAAACTAATTACTTGGCTCAATATCGATGGCTTACAGGCAAGTGGCAAATTATCAGGCGCGATCCCGTTTGAGCTAAGCCGAGATGCGCTGACGATACAAAATGCCAATTTAACGGCAACAAAATCCGGAAAAATCAGATACTTGCAACCAGGAGACAACACACCGTTTACTGAAAAGAACATTGCTTTTCAGGCGTTAGAAAACTTCCAATATCAGGAATTAACACTAACAAATGGCGAGGCTCACTTGCCGCTAAATACCGAAGGTGCATACCGTCTGCCGATGCGGATCGTCGGCCATAATCCAGCGCTTTATCATGGCAAGAGCATCGCTATCAACCCGGTAATTTCAGGCACCTTGCCGCCTAAAGCGCTCTATTACTTACTCAACCAAAAAGCCTTAACCCAAGGTATTTCTACAGCCAAAGATGATTAAGATCCGTTGTTCAGCCAATATTCAGCTGAAGCAATAAATAATTACTGCTACACTCTTAAAGCCATGAGTGGCTTAATCAGGAAAGATTATTGTTATACAGGAAAATTCTATGTTGCGACCTTTGTTATCCGTTACCTATTGCAGTTTATCCCTGCTATTAATCGCATGCAGCCCAACCGTGCAATTGCAGGCGCCAGATAAGCCAATAGAAATTAATATGAATATTACCGTCGATGTCAGAATCGCCATCGAAAAAGAATTAGATCAGGTACTCACCGAAGATTCAGGATTATTTTAGGAGCCTTATGATGCCAAACAACATCACTCAGATATTTCAATTCAAATCACTTTGGCAACTAAATGCCATTATTATGCTAGCTTTAGCGAGCTTGTTATTATCTCAACATGCCATAGCGACAGATATCGGCGCACTAAAAGCACAAAAAATAGCTGGTGAACAAAGTAATGGCTATGTAGGATTAATTAAAACCGATGCAGATACAGCAGCAAAAAACCTAGTCGATGAAATTAATGCCAAGCGCAAAAATATCTACCAAAAACTAGCAACCAAGCAGCAAGTTTCTCTGGCTGAAATAGAGAAGGTAGCCGGTGCGCACAACATTAGCAAAACGCCAAGCGGTCAATTAGTCAAAGATAAATCCGGCAACTGGGTCAGTAAATAGTCCTGTCTCGAATAAATAACGTCTATGAGGAGCAACAGCTGTTGCTCCTCATCATGCGTAATAGCAATAGTTTGCCTAATGACCATTCTCTGCATATTCTTTTAACTAAATAACAACTTCTCTTGCATCAAGATGCGGCAAAATAACCATATGCTATTTCGCATTAATCTGGCACGACGAAAATTCTTAAGACAAGGCTTTTCCTTATTAGCCAGTGCCGGAATTATCGGCTGTGGTGATAGTGCAACCACCTCGGCCACTACACCTGTAGTTATCCCGCCTGATACAGATTCAAACGATACGCCAGGAACATTAACTACCACCTCGACTCCACAACAGGTAGTGATCATCGGCGCTGGTATCTCAGGACTCATTGCAGGTTATGAATTACAGCGGGCGGGTCATTCAGTCACTATTTTAGAAGCCCGTGAGCGTGTTGGCGGACGGGTTCACACGCTAGTTTCTCCGTTTACTAATGGGCAATTTGCCGAAGCAGGTGCATCACGCATTCCTTCAACTCATAATCTCACCCTCGCCTATGCGCAGCATTTTTCCCTTGCCTTAGATCCGTTTTACCCCAGTACCAATAATTACTTTTACCTGCAAGATAATAGCGTTTCGTTAATCGACGCTGAGCAACACATTAATCAGCCGCCGTGGCCTGGTGCAGTTAATCGTAGCAATTTTTACAAAATACGTGGTGGCATGGCGAATCTGCCGTTAGCACTCTCTAACGCGTTAGCTGAGCATATTAACTATTCATCTCCTGTTGAGCTGATACAACAAACAAATGATCAAGTAACAGTCATTACCGGGCAGGATCAACAATTCATCGCAGATCGCGTACTTTGTACCGTTCCTTTGCCGGTATTAACTAAGATAAGTTTTTCTCCGCCACTATCAGAAGAAAAGCATTTAGCCAGCAATGGCGGATACGACTATACCAACTCAACCCGACTTTACAGCCAGTTCTCGCAGCGCTTTTGGCATGCGGATAATTTAAACGGCTGGGGCGATAGCAACTGGCCAGAAGAAATCTGGCAGCCAACCTGGGACAACGGTGAAAGCAGCGGCATCATTCAAAGTTATTTACGCGACGTGGCAGCAACCGAATTAGATACCATGGACGTTGAACAGCAAATTGCCAATGTTCATAGTCGCTGGCAACATGTTTTTCCTGAACTAGATTCCTACCTGCTCACCAATCATATTCATTCCTGGCAACAAGAAGTATGGACAGGTTCGGCCTATGCCTCACCAACAAATTTACAAGATTCAGCGTTAAGTGCGTATATAGGACTGGTGGAGGGACGAATTCACTTTGCTGGCGAACATGCCTCTAATTTTCACGGCTGGATCCAAGGAGCAATAGCATCCGGCATTCGCGCTGCTAATGAAATCCACAACGCGAACTAACCAAGTCCTACCCTCGGACATTTAGCACAGCATTACACTGAACTTAGCAAGATGCTGGTTTCGCTATTAAGTACACCATCAATAGTACGAACATCACGCAATACCCGGTCAAATTCTAATAAGTCCGAAGTGCAAATTTCCGCCACCAGATCCCAGGCTCCATTAGTGGTATGGAGTTTTTCAAGCTGAGGAATACCGCGTAACTTGTTAATTACCTGGGTGGTTGATTTGCCAACCACTTCGATCATCATGATGGCTTTAATCACATCCGTTTCCAGTTCACTGTGTGCTCTGACGGTAAAGCCCAAAATAGCACCCGAGCTGATTAAACGGTCTAAGCGATTTTGTACCGTGCCACGCGAGACATTAAGCAATTTTGCCAGTTTAGAGATAGAAGCCCGCGCATCACTACGCAAAATCGCCACTAACTCTTTATCAACAGCATCATGAAGATAAACTCGTTTATTCACCGTTAACGTTCCAAAATTCAAACCAAAATATCATTTTGACATAAAAACCTATCAGTTTGATAAAAATATATACATTTATTGTATTTTTTTAGCATTTTGATTAACAGCTAAACTCGCTAACATAGAGTTTAATCATTCAATTGTTTTACTTTTTATCTGTCCACCAGGATAGATAAAAGCACTTAGCATAAAGAGCGCTATATGGTACAAATCACAAACACAGCTCAACAGCAGAACTCTTCTCAGGTTGCATTTATCAGCGTCAGTCAAATGATGGAACTAGTGCGCCACATCGGAACTGAAAACTTTATCACCGGCTTAATCAGTTATCTGGAGCAAGACTTTTCACGCTGGGGATTATTCAATAAGTCTCCGAGGTTTGCAGCTCACTCCCCTGATGGTGTTATTGAACTGATGCCAACCGGAGATCTTGAGCAGTTCAGCTTTAAATACGTTAACGGACACCCTAAAAACCCAATGTCGGGATTGCAAACCGTTACCGCATTTGGCGTATTATCGAATGTTGCTACAGGTTACCCGCTACTGCTATCAGAAATGACGATATTAACCGCATTAAGAACCGCTGCGACATCAGCTATGGCAGCAAAATACTTAGCACCCAAAAATGCCTCTACCATGGCGATGATAGGTTGCGGCGCCCAATCCGAATTTCAGGTTATCGCATTTAGCACTGTACTTGGCATTAACAAAATACGTTTATATGATATTGACCCCGAAGCAGTCGCTAAATGTCAGAAGAATCTTGCAGGTAAAGATTTAGAGATTGTCGCGTGCCAATCGATAGATCAAGCATTGATCAATGCCAACATCATTACTACATGCACGGCTGATAAACGAAATGCCACCATTTTAACCAACGAACAAGTAGCAGACGGCGTACATATCAACGCCATCGGTGGTGACTGCCCAGGTAAAACAGAGCTAGAAGCAAAACTGTTAAGGCGTGCCGACATCTTTGTCGAGTACGAAGCACAAACACGAATCGAAGGTGATATTCAGCAACTTGCCGCTAACTCTCCTGTGACAGAACTTCATCGCGTTATTAATCAGCAGCAACCCGGTCGGGAAGATGAAAACCAGCTAACCATTTTTGATGGTGTCGGCTTCGCTATTGAAGACTTTTCCGCCTTAAGGTATGTCTACCAACTGGCCCACAAATATGATCTATATCGCTCACTTGAGTTGTTAGCTAACCCAAGTAACCCCAAAGATTTATATGGCTTAGCCATGATGTCAGAGTAATGGAGAAAGATTATGTTATTTTGTCCACAAGCACCATCAGCCGTTGTCATGATACGTCCACATCATTTTTTTCCTAATGAAGAAACCAAACAAGACAATCACTTTCAAACAAAGGCTCAACTTGATAAAGCAATAGTAAGCCGAAAAGCCTATCAACAGCTAACGCAAGCAAGCGAGCAGCTAACCGCCGCAGGGGTTAAAGTACATCTTTTTGAAGACCAAGGTGAGCAAACGCCGGATTCGGTATTTCCCAATAATTGGTTTTCAACCCATGCTGATGGCCGCGTTGTTATTTATCCTATGTATGCCAAAAATCGCCGCAAAGAACGCCGAAGCGATGTCATTGAATTACTGAAAACTCAGTATCATGTACAAGATATTATTGACTATTCCGCGCTAGAATCGCAGGATATTTACCTCGAAGGTACTGGCGCTATGGTATTAGACCATATCGAGAAAACCGCTTATGTTGCCCGTTCAAAACGCGTTCATTCAAAAGCCCTGTTAGAGTTTTGTCATCAATTTAATTTTCAACCTGTAGTTTTTGATGCCCAGGATAAGCACGGCGTCGCCATCTATCACACCAATGTGCTAATGTGTATCGGCCATGATTTTGTTATCGCTGGTTTTGAGATGATCAAAGATCAACAACGCCAAGCTGAGATTATTCAACGCTTCGAGCAGTCAGGAAAACGCATCATTGCCTTAAGCGAGCAACAAATCAATGCATTTTGTGGTAATGCGCTTGAATTACAAGGAAGTTCCGGGCGCATTCTGGCACTTTCAGCTACTGCTTATGCCGCACTAACAACGGCTCAGAAAACACAATTAGCACAAAGTGTCACCTTGATGCCGTTAGATGTATCAGCCATTGAAACCGCAGGAGGTTCTGTGCGTTGCATGTTAGCCGGTATTCATTTAGCCAAACGCTGAACAAAATTTGACAACTGCTAAGCAAAACATCAAGTATGTATAACAATCGAGACTCAATCAACTAGATATAACCGGCATCAAGTTCCATCAACCAAAAGGTAAGCAGATGATTAATGATATTGTAAGTTCCATTAACAACATTCTCTGGGGGCAAGGACAAATACTCATTTACTTGCTGCTGTTTGCTGGTTGCTGGTTCTCATTCAAGCTGCGCCTTATTCAGCTACGCCACTTTCGCTATATGTTTACCGTAATGAAAGGCAGTACCCAATCTAACAAATCTGGTATCAGTTCATTTCAGGCTTTGTGTACCGGGCTTTCTGCCCGGGTTGGCACCGGTAATTTAGCCGG
The DNA here is from genome assembly GCF_030161395.1 of Thalassotalea insulae. NCBI lineage: Bacteria > Pseudomonadati > Pseudomonadota > Gammaproteobacteria > Alteromonadales > Colwelliaceae > Thalassotalea > Thalassotalea insulae. The sequence continues at coordinate 3,457,422 of NZ_BSST01000001.1, read as the reverse complement.
CGTTGCCATGGCGATATCCTTAGGTGGCAGCGGTGCTATTTTCTGGATGTGGATAATTGCATTGTTAGGCATGGCGACCGGTTTTGCCGAAAGTGTGCTCGGCCAGCTCTATAAAGTACGGGATGAACACAAAGAATTTCGCGGCGGCCCTGCTTACTATATTCGCGCAGGCCTCAATAAACCTTGGCTCGCCATTTGCTTTTCGCTGGCACTGTTTCTCGGCTACGGCCTAACTTTTAGCGCAATGCAAGCCAATACTATCGCCGATGCCATAAATAATACCTTTGCTATTTCCCCGATCTATTCCGGTGCGGTTATTGTAGTGATTGCCGCCAGTATCGTTATTGGCGGTCTGCGCAGTATCGCCCGTTTTGCCGAACTGATCGTGCCTTTTATGGGGCTGGCATTTGTCGCCACCGCCATCATAATAACACTGCTCAATATTGAACTAGTACCTGATATGTTAGTAGATATCTTTACTTCAGCATTTGGTTTAAATGAAGCAGGAGCTGGCGCATTAGGCGCCGCCATTAAACATGGGGTACAACGGGGTTTATATTCAAATGAAGCCGGTGCCGGCAGTGTCCCTCATGCTGCTGCAGGTGCATCTCCATATCCTAACCACCCTGTCGCTCAGGGTTATGTTCAAATGTTAGGGGTATTTCTTGATACTATTGTGTTATGTAGCTGTACTGCCGTAGTGATTTTATTGGCTAACCTTAATATCAGCGGCGAAATGGAAGGCATAGGTATGACCCAGGATGCCATGGCGGTACATTTGGGCTCAGGCGGAAATTACTTTGTCGCCGCAGCAATTTCATTATTTGCCTTTACTTCAGTAGTTGCCAATTACGCATACGCTGAAAGTAACCTGCATTTATTTAAACTGGACAATAAACTAGGCCGCACTCTCTATACCGGCGTTTACTTAGCCATGGTGTTTTGGGGCGCAAACGCAACGTTAAAGCAAGTGTGGGGGCTTGCAGATATGGCACTAGGGCTAATGACGCTAGTGAATATTTACGCCATCACCCTGCTGACACCAACCATAGTTAACCTGACACAAGATTATTTAACAAAACTTAAACAAGGCAAGTCGATGGAGTTTTCACTGAAAGATGTGAAAATTCAGGGAAAAACTGAGCCTGGCGTCTGGTCTTAGTAAGATTAATTATTAGGAGTATTTAGAACTGGATATTGATGGATTGACTGCTTTAAGACACAATAATAAATAACAATAAGTTAACATAATTGATACTTATGGGTGCTAAATGGGTACACTCTTGCTATCAGTTCTCTGTTAAAATAATAAAAATAAGTCTAAAGCTCGATGCAATATAGCCAGGAACCGACTCATCTCAGTGGTTACCATATCCAAGTAGCCAATTTTATCGTTGACCGTTCGTTAAACAGAATAACTAACGGTCAACAAGTGCAGACTCTAGAGCCCAAAGCCATCGAATTACTTTGTTTTCTAGCATCACGTGCCAATCAAGTTACCTCAAGAGAAGAGATCCGCCTTAATGTCTGGGGAAACATCCAAGTCTCTGAGCATGCCATTAATCGTCTGATCAGCCAACTACGTAAAGCGATGGACGACAGCGTACAGCCCTATCAAATAATAGAAACTATCGCCAGACGCGGCTATCGCCTGATTGCCACGGTAAAAAGGCTTGAGAGCAGCCCTACCAGCCCAAAAAAACAAGCGCGCACGTTTTCAAATACTCCCCACCATTACTTAATGCTTATTTGTGCTTTGCTACTTGTAGTAACCGGTTATTGGGCATGGCATGGGACAAACAACAACAAGCCGTTCATCGCAAAAAGTGCCGTTGAGCCCGTTAGTGCAATGCCAGACAGTGAGTGGATGCCAAAATATGCAATGGAAGACCAATGGTTCAGTTATCTCCATCTGGATGTGAAATCAAATAAATATCAATTATTTATGCAACAATCAAGCGAAGGAAAACCTTATAAAGTTTGGTCTAGCCAAGCAGTTATCAGTGCTTATACCTGGCTTGGAGAATCAAATCATATCATTATCGCCGAGTTTGAAAATCATCAGTGCATACTAAAACAATACCAATTCGACCCAGCTAGCAAACAGCTGCTGTTTAACAAACTGATTACTGATTGCGGAACTAATCCAGTACGTCAGCTGAGCTACAGTCAATTAAACCATAGCCTTTACTGGGTATTTCATAATGGCAGAAATTTAGCTAACAGTAGTGAATTAAAGCTCGTATCGTTGGCAGCAGAGAAAACCGATAAAAGGCAACTAGCATTACCGCAACTGAGTAATATTTATGCGATAGCAGCTTCGCCGGATGGCCGTCAATTGGCTTTATTGCGACATTTTCAATGGGAGTACAGCGATATTTATCTCTATGATATCGCAGAGCAAAAACAGCATAAAATCATCTCAGGGCATAGCTTTATCCCAAGCTTAAGCTGGGCAAGAGACGGCAAACAATTACTCTATGTCAGCGGTAATCAGTTAAAATTAACCGACCTAAACTCACACAACATTCCTTTAGGCTTTAGCAGTGAAAACCAAATTAAAGAAGCGTACTTTTCTACCACAAAAGAACAACTACTTTATGTCAGCGATCAAGGCCGATATCAGCTAAGCGCCATGCCACTGCAAGCAAATGCTCAGTTAACTCCAATTTCATGGGGTTCTTCTCAAAATGAACGTAACCCCGCATACGCCAACGATGGCAAACAGCTGGCATTTATTTCAAGGCGCAGTGGTCAATATCGCATTTGGCTACGCAATGCCAAAGGTGAAAGCTACCCATTGTCAACAGCTCAGCTAAACCTAGAGCAAACCCTCATTCGCTGGTCATCAGATGACCGTTACCTACTTTTTCATAGTAACAATGCCTTATATCGTTATGATTTATTGCAAAACAAATATAAAAAGCTAACCACAGATGATATCTATGCGGATGTTGTTGCCTGGTCATATCGTCATCCTAAGCATGTTTATTTACGCAGTGATAAAGATGGTCAATTTAATATCTGGCGTTTAAACAGCGACACCCTAGCGATGTCAAAAATTACCCAAGATGGCGGATTTAGTGGTCATGAATCACGAGACGGCCGTTATTTTTATTACACCAAAGAATATCAAGACGGGCTATGGCGTATCGACTTAGATACTGAGCAACACTCGTTATTGCAAGCAGATTTTAGTAAAGAAAACTTTCTCAGCTGGTGGCTGTTTGACGATGGTATTTACTACCTGCATGGTAAACAAGGCGCTGGACTTTATTGGTGGTCATTTGCTCAGAATAGCCATAGTCAGTTATGGCCGATGCCGTCAAATTATCATGGTGGCTTTGCCATCTCCCGAGCGCTTAATCATGCTGTTTTTGCTTTAAAACCTTTAGGCCAATGGGACATTATGCAGCTAAAAGGGAAATAGATACAAATCCTAACGCATTGATTAATAAGAAATCATTAAAACATCATCAAAACCTCAGGCTAATTTGATTGAGCACTTAACGGCACTTAGTTAAGTTGTCAATCAATAAAAATAAGCATAAGTGATTTATGATGAAATTAATGCCTCCAATGAAGCAACTCTCAGCGTTCGTATTAATCGTTAGCGCATTATTCTTGCTAAACGGATGTAACGATAGCAAGAGTAAAAATACTTCTACCGTTATAACAGAACCTAAACTAACCATGCTGCAGAAATTGCAACAAATTAGCGGCGCAGAAGTCGAACAAAAGCAAAGTCCAATTGACGGTTACGATTATTATTATCTGCTACTACAACAACCTATTAACCACGACTCGCCAGCGTTAGGAACTTTCAAACAACATATCAGATTATTGCTCAAAGATAACCAACGACCGGCGGTGCTTAATACGAAAGGTTATGGCCTCCCAGGCGAGCAACAACTGCGCTTAACAGAATTAACCACAGAGCTGGATGCGAATCAAATCGAAGTAGAACACCGATATTTCAAGGGCTCTACGCCGGAAAATCCTGACTGGCAATATTTAACTATTGAACAGGCTGCTGCCGATCATAACCGGATCATTGAACTGCTTAGCCCGCTACTTGGACATAAATGGCTTGCCACTGGCAAAAGTAAAGGTGGCATGACAGCCACTTACTTAAAACGCTTTTATCCTCAGGCTGTTTCCGGAGTAGTCGCTTATGTTGCCCCGTTGTCGCTAGCGCTTTGGGACGAGCGATTTATCGACTACTCACTTTCTGTTATCAAAGAAGAATGCAGTGACAAATACAAGCAGTTTCAGCGAAAAGCCTTACTACGACTGGACGAGATACAAGAGCAAGTGCAAGATTGGGCGACAGAAAAAAACTATACCACAGAGAGTCATGGCTATGACCTGTCCGACCGCTTACAAGCAGAAATTGCTTTATCTTGGATTGAAAGAAGTTCTTATTTTCAAGACATGGAGTGCGATACCATTCCTGGTCCGGAGGACGATACTCAAGTCTATGTTGAATACCTCTATAAAGGTAGTGGATTTGTCTTTTTAGTCGATGAAGGTCTTATCGGCTGGCTGCCCTACCATATGCAGGCTGCAAAAGAACTTGGCAACTTTGCCGTTCCGTTATCACATATAGAAGATTTACTAACGTTCGACGTTACCGATTTCAAACTCAATTTATTAGGACAGCCCATGCCTGAGTTTCATCCCGAAGTGATGCAGGATATCTATGACTGGGCTCAAACTGAGGCTAGTGAATTGATCATGATCTACGGCGAACAAGACATTTTCACCGCTGGCGCCTATCCTATAACTACCGATCCTAGCCGTGACACTCAACTACATATAGAACCAGGGTTACATAATATCTCAATTACTGATTTGCCAGAAGCCGCTCAAAGTAACATTTATTCAGCAATAACAAGGTGGTTACAATAAAATTAATCTCTTGAGCTATTATTCGCTTATATAGTGTAAATTGTTTCCATACTGTAACGGTATGATTTAACTAGAGACCTCGTTAGAGATAAAATTCAATTAACTAACGAGGTTAAAATGCCAAAGAAAACATTAACAGCAGAATTTAAACGTGAGTGTGCAGCGCTAGTCGTTATTCACGATTATAAACATAAAGATGCGGCAGCAGCGATGGATGTTGGACTATCATCCATTCAACGCTGAGTAAGCCAATATAGAAAAGAATACAATGGTGTAACGCCTAAAGCTAGCGCTTTAACACCAGAGCAAACTCGTATTCAATTGTTGCTAATTTTTATCAACAATTAACTTAACCTGCTTTTTATTTATATTAATTTATTTTCTATCATTTCAATCACTTCAGTTTATTTAAGAAATTTTAAGTTCTCTTCTATGACATAATAAAGCTAAATAGTTCTCAACTTTTACGGATAAATTGGCAACTATAAAATGCGCTTTAAAAATCGAAATTTTCTGTTTATCACAGACATTTTTTCTGCAAATTTTTGTGCTGTTCTACTGATGCTATTTTCACTGTATTTTTCTTTTTCATCGCTTAAGCATTTTCCTTATCGATTTTCCATCTGGTTCTTACGGCTTGGCTATTTAGTGTCAATTACTGCGGTTCATTTACTTATTTTAAAAATAATTAACAAAAAATTTTATGCGCTAACGCAAAAATACCCTGCTGAAATGTTGCAGCGTTAGCTCACCAGTAACAATAAAAAACGGTTACCCACCGATAAATAAAACTCACTTTATGGAGAATAATTATGACAAATCGCTTGTTAGGGGCTTTTATTGCCTGCTCTTTGCTATTTGGCTGCAATAACAGTAAAGATAATATTAACAATAACGGCGGAAACGGCACCAACAACAACAGTGCAGAGCTTACTGAACAAGGTATTGATCCCTTTTGGAATAATGCCATTGTCTATTTTATGATGACAGATCGTTTTGCTAATGGTGATAAAGGCAATGACCACATTTTTGACCGAAAACAAGATGCTGCTGTGCTGCGGAATTTCATGGGCGGTGATATTAAAGGTATTACCGAAAAAATTAACGATGGCTACTTTACAGCGTTAGGGGTTGATGTTTTATGGATGACTCCCCTAAATGAGCAAGTTCATGGTTATTGGGATGAAGACTGGGGAAGAAGTTACCCATTTCATGGTTATTGGATAAAAGATTGGACCAATGTTGATGCTAATTTTGGCACAGAAAGTGAGATGAAAAACATGATTTCTACCGCGCATGCCAAGGGTATTCGTGTGTTAGCTGATGTAGTTATTAATCATACGGGGCCAGTAACAAATGTAGATGCTGCCTGGCCAAGTGATTGGGTTAGAACCGATCCAGCCTGCCAATGGCATAGCTATGAGCATAATGTAAAATGTGCATTAGCAACAAGCATCCCTGATGTACTTACCGAGTCGGAAGAAGATGTTGAGTTACCTGATTTTCTATTAGAAAAATGGCGTGCAGAAGGTCGACTTGAGCAAGAGCTTTCAGAACTTGATGACTTTTTCGAAAGAACCAAACTAAATAGAGCGCCTAAAAATTATATTGTTAAGTGGTTAACCGATTGGGTTAGAGAATATGGTATTGATGGCTTTCGAGTTGACACCGCTAAACATGTTGAAGCTGAAATATGGCAGGTGTTAAAAACGGAGGCATCCTTAGCTTTTAGTCAATGGAAAGAAAAAAATCCTTCATTAGTGATAGATGATAAAGATTTCTTTATGGTGGGGGAAGTAATGCATTTTGGCGTAGATGGTTTTAAAAATACCCCAGCAGGCACCAGAAATTATGATTATGGTGATAGGCAAGTAGATTTTTATAATTATGGTTTTGATAGCTTAATCAACATGGGCTTTGCCACCCATGCTAAAGGTACAATGGAAGATATTTTTAGCACTTACTCAAAAGAATTAAATAGTGGTGCTCTTACCGGAGTTGGTGTAATTAATTACGTTGTCTCTCATGATGACCCTGAACCTTATGATAAAGCCCGAAAAAATCCCTATGAAACAGCATTGAAGTTGATGTTAGCACCTGGCGCTGTACAAATTTATTATGGGGATGAATTAGCACGCAACTTAACTATTGAAGGAGCGACTGGGGATGCAACCTGGCGTTCTTTCATGAATTGGGACGATTTAGCAAAAAAAGAGACCCAAGCCTTGCTTACTCATTGGCAAAAATTAGGCTCTTTCCGTCATGACCACATTGCTGTTGGCGCTGGTATTCATAAAAAACATAGTGATAAACCTTATGTTTTCAGCAGAACATACCAAAGTAAAGGGAAATTAGATCAAATACTGGTTGCTTTAGATGCCAATAAAGGCATGAAAACATTGCCTGTACACCATATTTTCCCTGATGGCAGCCAAGTAAAAGACTACTACTCTAACCAATTAATAACCGTTAATAACAATGAAATTAACTTTAGTTCGCCGTTTAACATTGTTTTATTAGCTGCTGTCAGTCGTTAGTTGTTTTATTTATTTTCACCTGTCTAGGTTTTATTAAACAAGTGAATGTTTTGTTTAATAAAACTTGAATTTACCAATCACACTCAAATAGCCTCTCGTTGAAAAAGCGCTTGAGGTTATTTGGGGATCGTTAAGGTTATTAAGATGGTATTACGTTCCCTCGCTATATTATTGCATTGCTTTAGCTTGTTTTTCATTGCTCAGTTACCTGCTGAAACGTTAGCTAAAATAAGTAGTGCCCCTCAATCATTGTCAATTCCGTATTATCAACAACCAATATTACTTGATGGTCAACTTGATGAAGCGATTTGGCAAAAAGCCCAACATTTTCCGCTTAGTTACATTATTGAGCCTTTTGATAATACTAAAGCTATCGTGCAAACCCATGTATATATCTATGAGTCGGGTGAAAATTTATATGTTGGCTTTAAAGCGCATGATCCACACCCCGAACAAATAAGAGCTTATTTACGTGGTCGTGATAAAGCTTGGAATGACGATTTAGTCGGTTTTAAATTAGATACCCTTAACACCCATAAATTGGCTTATCATTTTTATGTCAATGCTAAGGGAGTACAAATTGATTCAATAGAAAGCGGCATTACGCAAAATTATAATGATAATTGGGATGCTGTTTGGCAAGCAAAAACAGCTGTCTCTGCACAAGGTTTTACCGCGGAGTTTATTATTCCGTTAAGCCAACTTAATTTTGCCAACGATACGGGAGTTAAACATTGGTCAGCAGAATTTGTCCGTTTTTATCCGCGAGAGGTTAGTTATAAAATTTCCAATGTCAGCCGAGACCGAGAAAATAATTGTACACTGTGCCAAATGCAACCAATATCAGGTTTTAAGGCGGCTAAGCAAAGTACGAATATGATTTTTGTTCCCAGCATTGTTGTCGGTCAACATAAACAAAGGAATTTATCGACACAAGAAAATTGGCACAGTGAAAACAATGTTGAGGTGGGTGGAGACTTTAGTTGGAATATCAGTTCTGACAGTTTGCTTTCAGCAACCATTAGCCCTGACTTTTCACAAATAGAATTAGATAATGCACCACTAAATATCAACAGTAATTTTTCATTATATTTACCAGAAAAACGACGATTTTTTCTAGAAAATCATAACTATTTTGATAGTTTATATAACTTGGTCTATACCCGAAATATTATATCGCCTGATTTAGGCGTTAAATATACCCAACGTAGTGGTAATAGTACCTTTGCAGCTCTAGCAAGTAATGATGAGAACACTCGCATACTAGTTCCCGGCAATCTTAATTCAACCCTTGCCGTTATTGACGAAAAAACCATAAATACCGCGTTACGCTATCGTTACGACTTTAACAATGACTCATCGTTAGGTGTCACAAATACCATAAGAGAAAGTGAAAATTATTATAATTATCTATTTTCTGTCGATGGGCGTTTTCGCTTTAGTGAAAGTACGTTTTTAGATGCCCAGTTATTATCGTCTCGTACACAATACCCGGATGAACCTGCGAACCTAGTTTGCATTGGTTGTGTTAATGAATCTAGTTTACGCGTTAAAAACAGTGAAGAGCTTGCTGATCTTGCTTGGCAATTAGCGTTTAATCATACCGAAAGAAATTGGTGGTTAAGTGCTTATCATAAACATATAGGAGAAGACTTTCGCGCCGACTTAGGTTTTGTTCGTAAAGTGGATAATAAAGAAAGTCAAATTAGGGCTGGCTATGTTTTTTATCCGCAGTTATCACTATGGAATAAATTAGAATTTTGGGCGGGAGCCGACAAAGAAACCAATATTGATAATGAACTCATTAGTGACAATATCGAAATTCAGTTAAACCTTAATGGTGTGATGCAGTCGAGAATAAGCACAGGACTAGGAAAACAAACCAAAGTCGGCTTACGCTTCGACCCAAGCATTACCAATATAACCGATAATAGCACCCAATTTGATATCGATTTTAGTTTTATTTATGGTGAAATACGGCCAATTGCTAATTTTTACATCAGTAATTTATTGCTTAAAAGTGATGCCGTTGATTATGCAAATAACCGTAAAGGAGAGAAGCTACAGTTGCTGCCAATTATACAGTGGGAGGTAAATGATGCTGTTAATGTCAGGCTTGAGCATACCTATGAAAAAATGAAAGTGTTAAACGATGAATTATACACGGCAAATTTAACGGATTTACGAGTTAATTATCAATTTAGCAGTGACAGTAAGGTTCGATTGTCTTTAATTCATAATGATGTAGTTTTCAATCCGAGTAATTATACGTTTGATATTGATAAGAAAAATAAAAGCCTAGGATCACAACTGGTGTACTCTTATCGTTTTGATGCGCTTTCGGCTTTTTACTTAGGTTTATCAAGCAACGCGGTTGATAATGATGTCATTAATGGGTTAACAACGAACCAAAAAAGTGTGTTTTTGAAGTTAAGTCATACTTTATAAAAACATTAATATTTAATGGGTTGATAGTTATTTGATCGTTAACTTAGGTATCTGCTTTTGTTTTGGCAATAATTCAAGTTAGCTAGTATTAATTAAACAACTAATTTAACTGATCCTAACTAACAATATTTGATAACATCGTATAACTATCTTATTCACATGCCGTTTTAATGAAATACCACATTGATACTTTTGTTCTTGATGCACAAGCGCGTACGTTATCTACAGATGACAACTGTCAGAACATTCGGCCTAAAACGTTAGAAGTGCTGCTATACCTGGCGAATAGAGCTGGAGATATTATCAGTAAACAGGAGCTATTGGACTGCATTTGGGACGATGTAAACGTAGATGATGGTGTTATCTTTCAGTCCATTAGGGAAATTCGTCAATTATTTGGTCACTCGGAAATTATTCTGAACTTTCCACGTAAGGGCTATCAATTCACGGCTCAATTAGCGCCGATTAATGCTATTCAGCAAGAGAAACCGACCGGTTGGGCAAGACCTTCTGTATTGAAATATTATATTGCTGCCATATTACTCATCTGTTTAATCTTAATTACGATTATGTTTTCAAACGAAGACTCTGCTGAAGTTAACTTCGATCAAAGTATTCTTGTGCTGCCGATAAAAAATAAGATTCCTTATGGAGAAAACGATTGGATCTACTTAGGGGCAATGGAGCAGCTTATTGCAAAATTAAAAGGCTTCCCTAAATCAATTTTTATCTATCAGGGAAGCTACATTCCTCATTTAATGTACACAGCAGGTTTAAAGCGAACATTTTCTTCCAATGATGTCACTAAAATATTTAACGTCTCTGGTGCTACATTAATCGTTGAAGCTGAAATTTTAGGTTATGTGTCAGACTATAAACTGGTTTATAAGTTTCATGTCGCAAATGATGTAAAGCAAGGTGTTATTCTTGATACGTCAATAAATGGTGCACTTGACACATTATCAAAAAAATTAGCCGACTTTATCAATCAGCCACTGAAAAAAAGTGAATTTACGCCAATAAATGAGTTTAACGATGCTTTATTTGCAGAGGCCATGATTAGTTATGAATCGGATTGGCATACCTCTATTAGTTTTTTTGAGAGTTACCTGTCATTGAACCCAGACTCAATTATTGCCATCATCTATTTGAGTAAATTGTACTTGTGGGATAATCAAACAGACAAGGCGGCTGCTTTACTAGATAAATCAGCTAATATTTTGATGGAAGATCCACTGGAAGTTGCAAATATTCAATTGCTTAAAGGACGAGTTTCAGCTAAAAAACAAGATTTTATACAAGCGTTACAATTTTATCAGCAAGTGACTAATATCACGGATAAACACCAAGATTGGTTCCTAAAAGCCAGTGTGGCTGAAGAACAAGGCTTAGTTTATCTTAAACAAAATAGACTGAACAAATCCCTAGAAGCTTATACAGAAGCGCTGTCTGCATATCAAATCATTCGAAGCCAAATAGGAATCAATTCCACACGACTTCATTTGGCTGAAGTGTTGTTTTTGCAAGGAAATATTGAACAGGCCAAAGAAAATTATATAAAGGCCAAGGAAAGTATCCAACGCATCAAATTAGAGTTCTTATATTCCATGTTAGCGCAGTACAAAATAACATTTGAAAATTAGCGGAAGTTCAGAGTCTCATTTAATGAGTTGTCAGATCACTATGCTTTTTCGAAAACCTTTTGGCCGAAGTCCAAACTCGTAATAGATTGCCTGCCATAATTTTTTAATACTCGCTTTCTGTTATCAAAAAAGAATGCAGTGACAAATACAAGAAGTTTCAGCGAAAAGCCCTACCATATGCAGGCTGCAAAAGAACTTGGCAACTTTGCCGTTCCGTTATCACATATAGAAGATTTACTAACGTTCGACGTTACCGATTTCAAACTCAATTTATTAGGACAGCCCATGCCTGAGTTTCATCCCGAAGTGATGCAAGATATCTATGACTGGGCTCAAACTGAGGCTAGTGAATTGATCATGATCTACGGCGAACAAGACATTTTCACCGCTGGCGCCTATCCTATAACTACCGATCCTAGCCGTGACACTCAACTACATATAGAACCAGGGTTACATAATATCTCAATTACTGATTTGCCAGAAGCCGCCCAAAGTAACATTTATTCAGCCATAACAAGGTGGTTACAATAAAATTAATAGCAACTAACTAACGTTTCGTAAAAGATTAAATCGCTGTTATTACCATAATAACAGCGATGACTTGAACTCCCACAATTCGATAACGTCATTTCGTATTAATAAAGTAGGAAAGCATGATCTTGATGTAGTTTTACTTTATTAAGAAAAAACTACATCACTAGCTAAATGATATTAACAAAGCTTATCCTTTTGCTGCATTCTTTTTGTCGAAATATATAGAAAGGGTTTTACTCAGGCGCTTGCCTCTAACTTTATCCCCGCTGGCCAGCACAGCACCATTTTCATCAATTAAATAAGCTACAGGATAACCAAACACCATATAATCTTTGATCATCGGGTGTTTACGATCATCTAAAAAGCCATGCTTCCACGGCATAGCCCAGTCGCCTTGTCGAAATTTTTTGATATCGGCAATAGAATCATCCGCAGATAAGCTTAAGATTTCAAAACCTTTGTCATTATATTTAGAGTAAGCCTGATGCAGATCAGGCATTTCTTTAATACAAGGTACACACCAGGTTGCCCAGAAATCCAATAAGTACACCTTGTTGGCAAAGCTCGCTTTATTATAGCTAGTATCAGGATCCGTAATATCTTTTATCGCAAACTCGGGCGATGGCTGCCCTATTGGCAAGCTTTTAGGTTGTAAAATTGTTTTAAAACGCTCAAAGTTTTTCACATGGGCATAATCAGCTAACAGCATTTGGTAATACTTGTCATACTGCTCGTACATTTCACCACGACGATAACTGTAGGCCAGTATCATTAATAGCTCAGCTTTCGCATCGTCATTCGGGTTATCTGACAAAAAATGCTGCACTTTTTGATCTAAGGTATCAGCCTGATTGATAATACCTTGATGATACTCAAGTTCATCACTGGTCATTCCTGCAAGGCGAAGACTCGTGGCAAAACTGACCTCAGGTAAACTCCATAGCCACGACTCACTAGCGATTTCAGCTAGCGTCTGTTGAAACAAGCTATAAGGCTGGCCGTGAATTGCCGTTGACATCGCCAGTAATAATTGAGCTTGCTCAGCATATTGAGGATCTGCCTGCCACGCTTTAATGGTTTCAAGCCCCTCAGGATACACAAATGGTGGGCGTTGAATATCAGATAAATACAAGCGCTGCTCAATCAATAAACGGTTATATTGCGCCATCAAGGTTAAATCCTTATTTTGCTTTGCCGCAAAAGAAGAACTAATTTGCTGTCCTGCCAATAAGCTTTCAGCATTGATTGCATCAATAGCTGGATTATAACGAATAACTAAATTGCCTCCTTTATGTTCGATCACTGAATAAAAATTGCCGCCATTATCATATTCAAAACTTGATGCTCTTGGATTTTCTATCGACATCTTAGCTTTTGAAATACCACGCAGTTGATATTTAACCTCGCCTGCATCTAAAGCAATTGTTGCGGCAAAACTGCCATCATCTTGCACTTCTAACGCATGGCTAGCTTGACTACCATCAGCTGTTAACAATTTAACCGCAACCGTTTCAGGCGCAGTCAGGTATGTGATCGCATCTAAGCTCAAATCAAGATTAGCATCTGAAAGCTCAGTAGCATCTAATAGCAGTTTCATCGGCATATGCCCGACACCAGCCACCATTAATAAATAACGTTGATTCTTATCTAAAATAGCCGAATATGCCCCGCTAGTATCGACATTAATCTGTTGAAAATTTTTATCTGAACCACTTACTAATGGTGTAACTTCAATAATCGCTTGCGCCATAGGCTGATGATCATAGCCAGTGATCTCGCCTGTTATTGTAATTTGACTAGTGTTTTGTTCAATAAATATGCTTTTATCAGCAGGTGAGCACGCCGATAAAAACACAAGTAGACTCATAAAAATGGTATATGGCTTTAAAGCTGATAATAACATTTAATCCCTTATTATTTTTTTTTGATAAATTGTTAATAGTGCTCGATGGTAGCAAAAAGGTAGCTTATTCCCTAGCCTAGCGAGATGAATTTTTAGTAACAAAAATTTTATCGATTTGACACTGCTTGCTTGAGGCTGTTGATTTTTATTTAATAATTATCTGAGAGATATTGCCTGATTGTTATAATAAACGCCACTTTGGCATGACACCAATAGAATACAAAGACTTTCATTTGTTAAGTAACGTTAATTAGCCATCAGCATTTAAACTGACTCCTGATTGCTCAGCTTCAAACTTAGTTTTCAAGTTATAAAGTAATTTATCTGTAATACCTAAAGACGCTGCTGCCTTAGAAACGCTATAACCTTGTTCAGTTAATAATGCTACGGCTTCTTGTTTAAATTCAGCTGTATACTTCTTATTTTTCGTTTTGTCATTTAGCACCTCAATAATTGGATTATTCCATTATTAAAGTGTCCTGTTTGATTATTGCAGATCATGCTGTTGCAATAAGGATAATTCAAACACCATATATAAAACACATCACTAGCCCTCTATCAGCTGGATCATATTGCCATCTGGATCAGTAATTATCGCATTTAGAACGCCAGAATTTGGTTCGGTAAAAGGAGCTACTCTAATAATAACATGCCTTTTTTTAAGTTCAGCTATTGTTTTATCAAGATCACTAATAACAATCCCAAATTTAAATAAGCCTATTGCTTTATAAGGTTTATCAGCGGGAGCAGAAGAAGGTACTGAGTCTTTGTGTTGTTGCAATTCAATCGTCAGCTTGTTGTTGGATAAAATTTTTCCTTTAACGACCGCATCCGGTGATTGAAAATCAGTTATTAAAGCTAAATCAAAAAGGGATTGATACCATTGTGCAGCCTTTGCTATATCAACTACTGTGATGGCAGCAAACGCTTTTTGCTGCACCTTAATTGCTGCTTGTTGCTGTTTAGCACTTGCCATAGCTGTTAACAATGCTAAACAAATAATAACACCTGTTTTTCTCATTATTTTCCCCTTATCCTGCCCTGAAATCACCTCAAACAATATATGGAAATATTATCCGGCTTCCCATGGAGAAACGTTAAAGTGTCTTTTTTTTGCGGCGATTATAATCTTCTATGACTGTGCAAATAAAGTGTTCCCCTGAGTAAGGTTACAATGTGAAAGGGCAACAAGTCGTAAAATCGTATCAATCCACTATAAAAAACGCACTTTCTTTATTAATAGATATTTGTTTACTACATTTATTGAACAAAACATAGACAATGGATGGAACTTAAAATGCGTCACCTTAAATCTATTAATTTTGCCATTGTATTTCTGACTGTTATCGCAATGGGATGTTCAGAAGTAAAAAAAGAAACATCACAAAGTGCTCGTGATAGCGATCTTAATACCGAAGAAAGCCAAGCCATTATCTTATTAAGTGGTTTGCCCACATTAGACACCAAAGATAGCATTGCTATCATTGAACTAGACCCCGAATCCCCTAAATTTGGTCATATTATTTACGAATATGCATTACCCAAATTTGACGCTCCGCTACATCACTTATATTACAGCCCAAATGGCCGACTATATGCCACAGGATTAGGTACGCAATGTAGTTTAGCTGAAATTGCCTTAGTAAGAGATGTCAACGCTACCCCTATAATTACAGGGGTAGACTGTTTAGATACAGGTGGTCAATCAGTGGGTGAAGACATCATGTGGCACAGCGTCAATGACAAACTTTATATGTTTGTGACCTTTATGGGAGGCACTGACGTTAAACAGGCAGATGCAGGGTCGGTAGGTGTTTTTGACCCACAAACAAATAAAGTCATCAAAATAATTGAAGCGCCCAAGAGCCAAGTAGGAGAAGGCAAACCTTACATCATGTATCCCCATGGTATTTCAGCCTATGGTGATCGTATGGTTGTCACCTCTACGGTTCACCCAGATCTTGCCACAGGAATAGGTAATGCCATAACAGTCATTGACTTAAATAGATTCGAGCCGATCGAAAATATCGTAATTGAAGACGCGAAACCCGTTGGCTTTCCGTCGTCTCCGGTCGAAGTGCTGTTTATTCGCCCAAGCATCGTTCAAGACGTTGAACCAGCTGTACTCGTTAATACTATGTTTGGTTTTGAAACGTGGAAAATCCCTTATGACAAACAAAGCAAAGCATTTGGTACGCCTGAAAAATTGTATGATGGCAGTAAAGAAAACACGGGAGTTCCGCTTGAATTTTACGGTAATGAAGAAGAACTCTTTATCAGCCATGCCATTCCTGGTGTTGTCAAACGCTACGATTTAAAGCAATTACCAAACTTAGTGTCTTCTGGCGAAGATATCAAAGGAGAGCTTGGCACCCACCATATGATTTTCTATAAAACGGCGTCAGGAAGAAAAGTTATAGCGCTGCAAAACAACTTATTAAATTTGGGCAATGCAGCAGATAATGACCCAACCGATATCGACTTTATCGCCAAAGTGAACGCTCATTCGATTACCGTCCACGATTTAGCAACAGGAGAGCGTTTGGGAGCGGTTAACTTTAAAGAGCGTTATCAAAAAGGTATAGATAATATTGAAGCGCTCTTTGGTTCAGGGTTTGTTCACCATCATTAGCCGCCATGGTGAGCAATAAAAAAATAATTATTGCGGCGGTATTACTCGCTGCTTTACTGTCAGCAATATTTGCTTATTATAAACATAATCAGCCAGCGCCTACTCAGCTGGCTGATATCACCTTCCCCTTTGTTTTCGGTCGCTTTCAAATACCACAAGACAACCCATTAACCCTAGAGTCAATAAAGTTAGGTAGACGACTGTTTTACGACCCTCGATTGTCTAGTAACAATAAAGTCTCGTGTGCTACTTGCCATAAACAACATCTCGCCTTTACTGATGGCTTATCGCGTTCAGTCGGTGTTTCAGGTAAACCTCTTAAATTTAACGCCATGAGTTTAAGTAACTTGTTGTGGGGTCCTCAGCATTTTTTTTGGAATGGGCGCTCTCCCTCGTTAGAAGATCAAGCATTACAACCTATTCAACATATGGATGAAATGGGCCAAGATCTAAATGAATTAATAGATGAGCTAGAACAAGATGAAACCTACCAAGTCCTTTTTAAACAGGCCTATGGCAGCATTAACAGCATTGCAATAGCAAACGCTTTAGCCAATTTTCAACGTACATTAATTTCATCAAATTCCAAATATGACCAATATTTACGTGGTGAAGTACTGTTAACCCCGCTAGAAGAGCTTGGTAGAAAACTTTTTACCGCACACCCTGATACCAAGGCAAGTTTGCGTGGCGGTAACTGCATAGATTGTCATAGTCAATTTCTCACTAGCGGCTTCAGTACGTTTTATGATGGCTTTAGTAATAATGGTTTAAACAGTGACGACGACTTACCTGCTGGCTTATTTTCAGTTACAGGTAAAGAAGAACATCGTGGGCTATTTAAAACCCCAACATTACGCAATATTGCGGTAACGGGCCCTTACATGCATGATGGTCGATTCGAGACATTAGCGGAAGTTTTACAGCACTATAACGGCGGCATTAAACGAAGCAAAACATTAAGCCCATTAATTGCTGAAGCCGATAACAGCCCCAAAGCGCAGCAAGATCACATTAGTTTAAACTTAACACCAGATGAAGAAAAAGCCATCATCGCATTTCTACACACCCTAACGGATGAAAGCTTCTTAACCAATAAACAATTTTCTAACCCATTTAATGAAGATAACGAACATGAATAACAAAATAGCTTTGTTTTTAACGATAGCAATAATTGCTTTGACGATACTCTTAGTTCGCGACCAAACAGCCACTAAGCAAGTTACCTTACGATTCAGCGCTTATATTGACGGTGTGCCACTGGTTTTACACCATCAAAGCTACCCTAACCCTGGAGGTGAAGGCACTTTCATTATTAGAGAATTACAGTTATTTATCAGTAACATAAGGTTAGTAGGCGACACAAATACCTTTATTGAACCTGAAAGCTACCACTTGGTGAGGTTTGATAATGACAATAACTTTCATCAGATAGTACTGCCTAATATAGACGCCACAGAGTATCAACAAATTGAACTAGCAATAGGCGTAGACCCACAAGCAAATAGCAGCATCACTATTGCAGGCGATCTTGACCCTAATAGCCGTATGGCGTGGAGCTGGGATGTTGGCTATAAATTCCTGTTACTCGAGGGTGTTTTATCACAGCACCAACAACAAATTCCCTTAGTATATCATATCGGTTTCGATGAAAGCTACACTCGCCTAACTTTTCCAATCAATGCGACAAGTGACAACGACAATACACTACTCAACTTTAACTTAGAGCTAAGTCATTTATTTGGCAAAGAAAGCCCTATTGATATGGCCGAGATATCAACCGTAAAATTTGACAAAGACGATGTCGCGCTAATAGCAAAAGGGTTTGAATCTCTCATCAGTTTGGAATAAGAAATTACTCACCTATAAGATGTGATTTAACAATCCAATAAACTTAGAAAATTCTTCAAGCACTTTTCTAAGTTCTATCTCATATTTTGCTGGAAGGGAGCTTCCTAACTTGTAATATCGCCGTTTATTATTATAAACGGCTCGCTGTAATCAAAAATGGGACATAATGCCCGATCAAAAAAGGGTAATCACATTGCCACCACCGCCCTTTTTAAAAAATTAACTCATTGAAATACAAGGTGATTTAAAGCGAATGTATTGACGATATGTTTACTTTAGGACAAAACAACTTTAACCAAATATTTTAACTATCCATTGAAGTCCCAATAATAGTAATGTATACATTTGTGTTATGCTCATATTTACTAGATGATTTTTTATACGACTGCATCGTCACCAATAATCTAGACACTTATCAGCCTTTCTTGGTATAGCTTTTCAACCTCTATTTATTAGCGCCAGTCAAATTAACATTATATGATTGATACCAGGTTTTAAATTCCTCGGCGGGTAATGCCCGACAGTTCAGGTAACCTTGAATAAAATCACAATTCTCTTGCGCTAAAAAGTTGCGCTGTTCTTCCTGTTCAACCCCTTCAGCGATGACTTCCATCCTCAATTTATGAGCCAGTGCGATAATACCTGAAGCAATTGCAGCCCCGTCAGCATCACTAGGCAAGTTTTTGACAAATGTACGGTCAATTTTCAAAGTATCAAATGGGAATTTGGTTAAATAACTCAGTGATGAATATCCGGTACCAAAATCATCAATGGCAAGCGATACGCCTATTTTTCGCAGTTGATTCATAGTGTTCAGGTTTTGCTCTGACTCTTCCGCCAATATGCTTTCTGTCAGCTCAAGTTGTAGACATTCGGGTTTTAATTGATGCACGGTCAAGCAATTATTAACCTGTTGTAGCAAGTCATCATGTTGTAATTGATAGATAGATATGTTGACGGCAATGAATTTGATATCGATTCCTAGTTCCTGCCATTGACGAAATTGCTGACAACTTTGATTGAGGATCCATGACCCCATGCTAAGAATAACCCCGGACTCTTCCGCCAATGGAATAAACTCACTCGGTGGTAATAAACCACGTTCCGGATGCTCCCAGCGAACCAGAGCTTCAACACCGCAAACATGACCATCGGTTAGTGAGATCTGCGGCTGATAATGCAATATCAGCTCGTTATTTTCCATAGCCAGACGTAAATCTCGCTCTAATTCCATACGCCGGGTCAGCTCTGCTTCCATGCCATATTCATAGAACTGAAAATTATCACCACCACCTGCCTTGGCTCTGTACATGGCGGTATCTGCGTGTTTCATCAGGCTGCGTATATTCTCGCCATCAGCCGGGAACAGAGAAATCCCTATGCTAACGGGTACACAAATCGGTTGCTTCATGAAATTAAACGGCTCGCGCATGGCATTACAGACTTTTTGCGCAACCCTTGCAGCCACGGTTGGCGACGGAATATTATCCAGCAATATGGTAAACTCATCCCCGCCGAGCCGTACAACTAAGTCACCGGTACGCACGCAATGGCAAAGTCGCTTGGCCACTGCCTTTAATAACATGTCACCAACATCATGGCCCTGGGTGTCATTAATTAACTTGAATTTATCGAGATCCAGGAACATCAATGCGAGTAAATGTTCTCCTTTCGTTGCCTGTTCCATCGCTTGGTTCACTTTTTCCATAAACAAGGTTCGATTCGGCAAGTTGGTTAATTGATCCTGATAGGCAAGTTTATGAATATGCTGCTCTGCCTGTGCAGTTCGAATCAAATGGACAACGCGGCGACGCATAACATGAAGATTAACAGGTTTTGGTATAAAGTCTGTCGCGCCGCATTCAAACGCTTTTTCAATCATTTTATCGTCATCAGAGGCAGTAAAAATAATGATCAAAGGTTGAGATTCACTCTCAATTGCCAAAATTAGTTTCATGGCATCGAAACCGTTCATTTCCTCCATCATTGCATCCATCAGGATAAGATCCGGCATTTTACGTTGGCACATGCTTAGTGCAATATTGCCGTCACTCGCTTCTTCTAAATAATAATTGTCATGTTCTAGCGATGCTCTTAACGTCAAACGAGTGCTACGATCATCATCAACGATCAGGATATAAGGTTGTTCCTGAGTAAAACTGATTTTACTATTCGATAACGCATCAGTGACGAGCTGCTCAAAATTAATGCTTTTCAATTCCTGAATCAGCTTGTCTTTAACCCTGCTATAGATTAGCTTTAGCTCATCATATTCGCTCAGCATATATTCCTGATCCATATCTTCCAGTTGATGCTCAATATTATGCGCAATGGCTGAAAGCTGACTCGCCCCTAAGGTTGCCGAACTGCCTTTTAATAAATGACTATAGGCTTTAATTTTTCCCATATCTTGCTGTTCAATGGCCTCTTGCAGCTGCTTCAAAGTGACCGGTGTATCCTCCAAAAATGCCTGTACCAGCTTGGCAAAGCTCACGCCTGTTTCTTCTTTCAATTGCGCCAACACATTAAAGTCGATTAACGGTTGAGGGCTGTCGATATGAGGAAGGGCTTCTTTAACAAAAACAGGGGGTTCTTCAAGCCGCTGCTTAGCCTTACCACTAGGCAGCCAATGTGCCAGCTTTTGCTCCAACGGTTTAATAAATAACGGTTTAAGCAAAAAGTCATCCATACCTATGTTAAAGCAACGCTTTTTATCATCGCTACCGGCATCAGCGGTCATCGCAATGATAGGAATATGCTGGCCAACGCCTTGCTGTGCCCTGATACGTGAAGTCGTTTCATAGCCATCCATTACCGGCATATGGCAATCCATAAAAATAAGTGCCACCTGATGTTTAGCCAACAGTTCCAATGCCTCTTTACCATGATTGGCAATAATCGGCTTATGCCCCAGTTTTTCTAACATTGCCGTAACCACGAGTTGATTAGCCCTGTTGTCTTCTACCACCATAATAGAACTGACTGTAGCCGATACATTATCAAGGTCAGCGGTTTGTTCATGTTCACCAAGGGCGACCATTTCTTTCACTTCTGCACTTGATGCAGGTAATTTTCTTTTGTTTAACTGAGCCAACATCAGATGATTGATCACTGCTCCTAACTGCTGAGGTTTTAGCCAGCTCGGCAAGTAATACAAATGATGGATGATGCAGGGGTCATCCTGTTTCCACTTTGCCGAAATTACCAACACAACGGGATCAGCAAACCTCTTTTCTTCGTTAACCTGGCGGAAAAAGCCCTTAACATCAGCTAACATCGCGGAATCAAAAATAAGTATCAAGCGATAAGGCCTACCATTGTCGCTAGCTTGGTGCAGCAAATGCGTGGCCTTACTTATATTGACTGCACTATGGACTGAATAACCTTGTTCAAGCAAGGCCTGACTCTCATTGAGATTGCTGTTGCTACCTTCCAACACTAACAGTGGTGTTTGTAGCTGTTCCAGCGTAACATTCGCTGTTGGTGGATTAATATTTTCAGTGAGCTCCAAATTCACAGTAAACCAAAAACAGCTTCCCTGCCCTAACTGACTTTCAACACCAATTTCCCCTCCCATAATACTGACCAGATGACTGGAAATCGCTAGCCCCAGTCCTGAGCCGCCATAAAGTCTTGTTGTGCTACTATCGGCCTGACTAAACGCCTGAAAAATAAGACGCTGAGCCGATTTCTCTATCCCGATACCGGTATCATATACTGCGACCTTCAATCTGATTTTGTCATCAGCCATGGTTTGCAGACTGATATCAACTAAAATGCAGCCTACGGGGGTAAATTTAGCCGCGTTACCCAGCAAATTAATGATAACCTGTCTAATACGGCCGGCATCGCCAATCAAGTGCTCAGGGATCGCCGGGTCGATACGTACACCAAAGAGCAGGTGTTTACTGTTTAACTGCAACTGCATCAGCTCGCCGATATCACTCAGTAAGCTATGCAAGTTGAAGGACTCGAAACTTAACCGCATCTTAGATGATTCAAGTTTACTAAAGTCCAGTATATCGTTGATAAGTCTTAATAAATGTTCACCAGATTCTCTAGCAATGTTGAGGTAATAATGCTTTTTGGGAGATAGATCCTCATCGTCAACCATCTCCATCATGCCTAAAATACTGTTAAGTGGCGTTCTCAGTTCATGGCTGACCGTGGCGACAAATTGACCTTTCATAGCAGCAGAAGCCAGGGCACTGTCTCTTGCTCGTTCCAGTTCCTGCTGTCGCCTATCTAGTGTGTCCATCATGGTATTGAAAGCCTGTTCCATATGTTTGATGTCTTTCGGCCCCTGCAAACTGGCTCTAACCTTGTTGCTGCCCTGCTCCGCCTGGCGCATATTGCTTGCCAGGCGCTTGAGTGGCCGGGTAACACTATTGGTAATAACAATAAGCCCGAGCAAAAGAATGATTGCCAACGAGCCTGAAGTCATCATATTGGTCAGGGTAATTTCCCGGCTGATTCGATTCAGGCTTTGTTTGCTTTGGATAAGTGCGACAAAGCCTATTAACTCAGACGAAGGGCTTTCACTGGCAAAAGGCGAAGCTTCGGACTCACTATCATTGCTTGAGTATACCGGTGCGTAAAATTCCCAACTGTGTTCATCTTCAAAATATACTGGTTCAGTGCTGGGTAAATCCATTAGTTGCTTGCTCAGTTGTAACTTTGGCGCTTGGCCTTTACTGAGCAGGGCTTTGCCATCTTTACGGTAAATGGTCACACCGATAATATCGGGAAACCCCAGCGCAGCTTGAACTTGCTCCTTCGCCAGCTCTTCACTGGCATACAGCAACGCCAATTTACTGTGTTCGGCAAAATTCTGACTGGTCTTTTTCCCTTGCTGAACAAACTGTTTTATCACGGTTTGTTGTGAACTTCGGGTCGTAACTATAGATGAAACCACAGTCAACAACAGGATGCCCACGGTAAAAGTAAGTGCCAATTGCTGGCGAAAACTCAACTTAGCTAAAAAGAATTGTGATACTTTATCGGTAATTTCCATTATCACCTCTAACTTATGGTAAAGGGTAGACCAACCCATAATGACTTAACTCCGCTTCTGACAAGTGTAGGCCGAGATGCTTGGCTGTGCGTATATTAATCGCAACTTTCACGGCAGAAAGGTATTCTATCTTCGCTTTTTGTCTAGGATCTTTTATACGTTGCATCAGCATTAGCGCTAAGTTTCTTCCCATCAACACATTGTCCGGGAACATGGAAAAAAGAGCTCCTCGCTTAACATCGGGCAGTTTATTGGAAAATACGGTTAATTCATGCTGCCAGGAAAACTCCAAAACATGATTAAAGATCGCCGCATCCATGATCTTGTGATCAGATGCCAGCCACAAGGCATCATGTTTAGGATTCAGCTTCGACAGCAGCTGACGATAAGCCAGCGCTGAATGTGCCAAATCAGCAGCCTGGTACAATTTCAATTTAATACCTAAGGTTGCCGCTGCCTCGATTGCATGGGAAACCCAATATTCTTGATTTACAGGATTGTAAACCAGGTGGATATCTTTACTTGTACCTATTAATTCAACAAAATGGCGCAACATCTTATCTGGATCTGGCAACATGACGATGCCCGAATGATCGCTACCGTTTGCCAACCGACTAATGGCGCCCTGCACCAGAGGAAAATGTTTGCCTGTGCCATTGAGCATAGCTTTAGCCATGCTCCCTAACGGTAAAAAAGCATCGACATTTTGCTCTCGTATCCAATCACCAAGTTTCTGCTTTGAACTTGTTTTATCTAATAAATACAACAAAACCTCTCCAGGAAATTCTTGTTTTATGCCTTCTATAATTTGCTCAAATATTTGGTTATATGGCGCGGAAACTTTAGGGTAAATTATCACCACTTTCTTTTGCTGAAGATAATCAGGTTCAGCAAAAACTGGCAGTACCTGACACAGTAAGCATGCCACCACAAAACGTCGAAGCATCCCCAGATAAATACCTAACTTTAGCCAATCAAGGCAGTTTTGCCTGAGTTGGCCAACAAATTTGCTCTTATCAGGTGTTTGCAAAGAAAAAACAGTGAGTATCGGCATAAATGCATTCCAACCTCATTAAAATTGACGATGAAACTGCACATAAACATTTCTACCCGCCAGAGGTAAATCATTAGGCAAGGCTGCTGCCGGACTCGCCCATTCACTGGGCTCGCGTGCGTCGGTATCCGCCACGTTGGCAATGCGCAGGTCTGCTCCCCAATCACCATTTTCACTAACATAGCTTAACGTCAGGTTGAGCAGCGTATAGTCATCAATTTCCGGGCGACTGTCGCTAGGCTCCCGCAGCCTGTCCATGACCCAATGCAACTGAGTATTAACCATGACTCCAGGCAATAACTGCCAATGACCAGCCAAATAGTATTGTTGCTGTGGCACCTGGCTGGCATCAGCTCTTCCATCATCTTTTTCATAAGAATCTTGCCAGGCATAATTAAACTCCAACTGAAAATCCGAATTAAGCTGCCAGTGGCTTTCAAATTCCAATCCCCGTCCATCTTGACTGCCAACATTTTTGGCGGATTTGGTATTACTATCAACATCGGCGGTAAACTTAATGATATCGCGCCAATCATAATGAAACAGGTTAAGGTTAAAGCTCAGTTGTTCACTGAACCTGTAGTCAAACGCAAGCTCGAAACTGGTTAATTTTTCCGGATCCAGTTCAGGATTTCCCAGCAAAATAGGATTATTAATGGCATTTGTTTCAGCAAAAGAAGGGGCCCTAAATGCCTTGCCATAGAGAAATTTTGTTGTTAATTGCCGTGTACTGGACCAGACCAAGGCTAACCTGGGATTTACGGTATGACCAAAATTTGAATAGTGATCGTATCTGATACCGCCGGTCAACTCCCAGTCATTAGTGAAACTCCAAACATCTTGAATAAAAATATAACTGTTCTTTCTGTCGCCCTCTGTCATGTAGACATAAGGCGTGTCACTCACATCTATCACCTCAGCGCCTGGCGGTAAAAATAATCCGGTGTCAGGGTCTATGCCAAAGTTTTTATGCTCCTGTACCTTATACAAATCGCTCAAGACATAGCCCACGCCGAGACGGATTTGGTGCACTTCAAAACCAGAATAATTCGCTGTGAACATAGCTCTGTAATGACGTTCAAAAGACTCAGGAGTACCGATTAAACCATCAGGAAAAACACCGCCAAAACCGATTAAGGTCAGATCACTACCTTGAGGAAATACCCGCATATAGTTTTCACTTTCAATACTGGTGTCAAAATAACTAAGCTGCGCTTGCAAATCCCAAAACGGTGTTAGCTGCGAGTTGTGATAGGTCAGATCCATATTATAGCGATCACTAGACCAACGGTTCTGTGGATCTAACGCTTCAGCGACCCCTGCACCATTGCCCCAATTTTTCCTTTGCTGTAATCCGGCCCTGAATTGCCAGTTTCCCTTGCTCAAATCAAAACGAATATCCAAGTTCTTGCGAGCTAAACTGACAGAGCCAGGAGCATGTGATGCCTGGGTTCCGCTAAGAAAATCAAGTATCGACTGTAGATCCGATTCAATAACTTCATCCTGTCCCTGGGTATTATGGTATTCCACCACCAATCCCAAGTGCCATTGCTGCCAGCTATGGCTGAACCTGCCCCAAGCATCTTTGGTGCTATAACTGCCAACACCAGCTCCCAGCTGGTTTTGCTCAATATCCTGTGCCGACAGCGTTACTATATTGATAACTCCGGCAAACGCATCTGCGCCATATAACGCCGACCCAGGTCCGCGGATCACTTCAACTCGGTTGATCGCTTTCACTGGCATACCGCCCCAAATCAGGCTGCGATCCCCATGATATAAATTGCTGATGGGAATGCCATTAATCAGCACTAACACCTGAGGGTTAAAGCTCGACTCTATGCCTCGAAATACATAAATGGAATTATACCCAAGAGCATGGCGGTTAACATGAAGACCCGGAATGCTTTCCAATACCTGATCGAGATCCGTCGCCCCCATCGCCTCGATATCTTTAGCATAAATCACAGAAGCGACGGCAGGTGCTTTGGCAATAGATTGCAAATTACCTGTAGCTATACTGATCATATCAGTATCACCATAAACCTCTAGAAAGTCCTGCTCTAGAGATTCCTGCACGACTTCAGCCCCGGCACTGAGTGTCAGGGCAAAAAAACTTAACCCAGCTATTGTTGCCCTATTTTTCATATAACCACCTGAAGTTTTTTGTTATTTACTACCGAGTACTTAGTCTTGATATTTATTCGGCTGCCACACCAAGGAAAAGAGCTAGCTGCTGGATGCTGCCCACAGTCAGTATTAAAAAAAACCGCACCATTCAAATAATGCAGGCTTGGCGTTAGACCCTGTTCAGTACTCAAATTTGCCAATTCGAATTGAACCGACATCTTGTCATCGCTTAGGTTGTTAAAAATAATTTTAGGAGAAGATAAGCATAGCGGAGAAAGCGCTAGCTCTTGACCTGGATATTGATAGCTAAATCTGGGAATAATAGACATAACAAGCATCCCTGTGTTTTAGAACAGTCAGCAAAATGCTAACCAATCCCTGATAGTCGATACTCTTAGTCTAGTAGAAAATTTAAATGCTACGAGTTGTTATACCAATGATTTAGTTTGATAAAGATCAAAAAGTTACCTAACTCTTGTGTTTCCTTTATATTGCCAATCATTACACTCTAAAGTAAATGTTCAACAAATTTTATTCTGAGAACATCATATAATAGTGTTTTCAGCCAAAACTTATACAAATAAAAAAGGGTAATAACATATCTGTTATTACCCTTTCATTAAACTTAGTCTGTTGAAATAATTAGTGATTTTCAGACACCATATTGATGGTATGTTCACTTTAGAATAAAAGTTCGCGTTGCCTTTGAAAACGTAATAATCCAATACAAAGCATCAACAAAATATATCCCATGCTTCCTCCACCACTACCGCCGCCATTACTCGAGTTTTCTTTAGTATCAACTACTGGAGCAGCTTGAACGGAAAGCGTTATTGTACCTTGAGAACTATTTTTTCCATCGCTCACTTCATAAGTAAATGAATCTGAACCTGAATAACCGTTATTTGGTGTGTATGTAAAACTACCATTAGCGGATAAACTAACCGCACCATTAGTCGCATCATTTAACAAGCTATACTGCAAGTTATCACCGTCGACATCTGTTGTAGCTAGTGACCTTGTATATGCACTATTATGGTTTACTGTTGCCGTAAGCGATTCAGCTACTGGTATATCATCTACAGACAATACCGAAACTATAATTTCCTTTTCAATATTATTACCGTAAATATCTTCCAATTTAATAATAAAACTATCTTCACCGTTATAGTTTTCATTTGGCTGATATCTCAATTCCGGTGTTACAGTAACAACACCATTTGATGCACCATCAATTATAGTGATAGTGACATCATCACCTTCTGGATCAGAAAATAGCTGAATTACAGGCAATACTTCATCTTCAGTCACTTCGAATTTATCAGTGTTCACAACAGGGGCATAGTTAAGCGCTGTACGTTGAACTGTTCCACCTGTATATGCGAGGACATTAAAAAACTGACCTTGCATACCAATACCAGTGCCATTCGTTGATAAGCCCATATTTTCATCAATCAAAATAGGCTCACTTGGTTCACTGATATCAAATAACAATGCCCCTTTGCCAAATGCAACTAAATAATTTCCCTCAACATATATTGCCTTCCCAGAGACGCCATATCGCAAAGAATTAATGTCTATTGTCGATACTCTTTTGACATCGTTTAAATCTGAGATATCAAACACAGCTATCTGCCCTAATTCAAGAGTAAATAAATAGTTACTTTTTACCGCTAAATTGCCTCGATAACTATAGCTATCTAATTCGATCGTAGTAATCTTATAAACATCTGTTAAATTTGAAGTATCATACACTTCAATATGACCAAACACCTGAACAAAAAGTTTATTATTGTGTGCTACAGGTGTATTCACCACATCCCAAATGTGAGATTCGATTACTTTCACATGAGCATATGCATTATATTGATCAAAAAAATATAAATCGTCATTAGCTAATAAAACATAACCATTAGATAGAGAAATAACTTCTCCTATTGATGAGCTTGCATATTGATTAAAAATACTAAACCAATCATTCACAAGATCATTATCGTTACCGGGTATTTTTACGTTAAAACCCTGAGCATTATCACTAACTAGCAATAAACGTTCATCATCAATAAATTCTAACCCTTTAAAAGAATTTAAATCACTTGCAGACATATTAATAAAATTTTGCTTTGTAAATTGGTAACTCAGGGTTGTTTCTTTAGGATTTGATATGTCCCAAAGACTAACTGGAGCATAAGCAGAACCAGTTGCCAATTTGCCATTTCTAACAGCAAAATCCGTTACTATGCTCGACTGTGTATAGCTATATAAAACCTTAGGATTTGAATAATCAGCAATATCTACAACCTGAAGCCCTGATTCTTTGCGTGCTATATAAAGCCTATCTCCGTCAATAACAAAGTCTTCGCTCTGCCAGAAACTATAATCATAATTATTTAGTAAATAAGGGGACTCTGGATTCTTTATATCAAAAAACGTTAACTGATAATGATCCGTGCCTATAAGTGTCTCATTCAAAATTTGGGTATACCCCGTAGGCGTGTAATTAGTCTCCAAATCTTCAAAAAGTAGTTCCAATTTATTCGCTGAGATATTTACAACCTGAATTCCTCTATATAAAGGAAACAAGTAAGCTTTAGTGCCATCAAGTTTTATATTCCAATATTGATCTTTAGCTCCAGCAAACACCATTGGTTCAATCTCACCTAAAGCACCACTCTCTGTTAACGCTGTTTTTATAAAACTAGCTTGTCCATCAGGATCAAAAATCACGGCGAGTAAATAATCTTCTGTGAAATCTAATTTATAGAAATCTCCATAAGAAGTTTGTTTATCAGTAGTGTGAGCAATTAATGTAGAAGATTTACTTACAACTTGTCCATCCGCAAATTGAAAATGCTCTATTCTCAACTCACCATCAACAACAGCGGACAGATAAAAATTATCATTATTACCTAAATGAAGCTTAGCATCTCTAAGACTTAGATTTATGTTAAAAAAATCATCAAAAACAAATTTATCATTATCAATAGAAGCAATAACCAAGCATGCACGATAACCAAGTTCAACATAAAATATTAATTTTTCATTAATTTTAGCCATATCCCGGACAGCAGGATTTGAAAAGTCATCATTGATAGTTTCAAAGTCAACTGAATCGGTTTTAATTAACTTATCCTGTTCGATTCGAAAAACATCGACATATTTTCCAAACTCACCTAGTCGAGAATTTGGCGTGGTTACTGCAACGAGGTTTTTATCAATTTTTTCGAGTAACTTATAGCCTTCAGAACCAAACGTATCTACCTCAACGATAGAGGCTGGCTTTTCAATCGCTAACGCATTAAAACCAAAAATTAAAATACTACCAATAAAAAACAATTGTAATTTATTAATAAGAGCTTTAAATAGACTCATTAAACTTCCTTTGTGACTTCCCTAAAACCAAACAAATATCCGTTAAATGCTTAAAATATTTATTAGTAATCAGTAAATAATATGAAAGAAACAAATATTACATTTTGTTAACAACATTGTCTATTGAGTGTTTAATACTTGAGGTGAGCGAATTAGGCTGTATGAATTACTGTGTTTTACTAATTACGGTATGAGGCAGTGAGTTATATTTCTACTCTTTATAATTTCTAAATGAATCCATAGAATAATTAACACTAAATATATTTAATTAAAAAGGATAATAACATACCTGCTATTACCCTTTTTTAAAATTGAATATGTTGAAAATTAGTGATTTTCAGAGACCATATTCACCGTATATTTAGGTATTTCGATCACCAGATCTTCGTCGGCGACGATTGCCTGACAGCTTAAGCGTGATTCAGGCTCTAAGCCCCAAGCTTTATCCAGCATATCATCTTCTAATTCATCACTTTCTTCTAAAGAATCAAAACCTTCGCGAATAATGACATGACAGGTAGTACAGGCGCAGACCTTCTCACAGGCATGTTCGATATCAATATCATTTTTTAAGGCAACATTTAATACACTTTCACCGGTTTCGGCGTCAAGCACAGCCCCATCAGGGCATAACTCTTCATGAGGTAATACGATAATTTTTGGCATCTTATTCTCTAATCTTACTTATTTCTTTAATTACCGGCACTACAGTTCATCAACCGTATGACCAGACAAGGCAGTGCGAATCGACGCATCCATTCTTAGTTCAGCAAATTTAGCCGTTTGCTGGTTAAGCTTCTCTATCGCCGTTTCAATTTTTTCCGGGCTATCTCCTTGGCTTGCTTGCGCTAACTCAGTAATAGCCTGTTCGATGGTTGCAATTTCCTCTGCCGGCAATAATTGGCTATCAGCCGCCAATGCCGATTGTACACCTTCAATCACCCTAGTCGCTTCCACCTGTTGCTCTTTTAACATCCGCGCTTGCATATCTTCTTTAGCATTGGACATCGACGCTTTTAACATTTCTGCTATTTCACTTTCTGCTAAACCAAATGAAGGTTTTACTTCAATGCTCGCTTCAACACCGGTGGATTTCTCCATTGCAGAAACTTCTAATAAACCATCAGCATCTACTTTAAAGGTCACTCGAATGTGCGCAGCACCTGCTGTCATGGCAGGAATGCCACGAAGTTCAAATCGAGCTAACGATCGACAATCATCAACAAGTTCACGCTCGCCTTGTAAGACATGAATTGCCATCGCGGTTTGTCCGTCTTTAAAAGTAGTAAACTCTTGTGCTTTGGCAACAGGAATGGTGGTATTACGGGTGATCACTTTTTCGACTAAGCCGCCCATAGTCTCTAAACCAAGCGATAACGGAATAACATCCAGTAATAACATATCACTGTCCGGTTTATTGCCGGCAAGAATATCCGCCTGTATCGCCGCACCTATCGCAACGACTTTATCAGGATCTATCGAGGTTAATGGTTGCTGTTTAAAATAAGCTTCTACTTCCGTGCGCACTAACGGCACTCGGGTAGAGCCGCCCACCATGACCACTTCTTTGACTTCACACACTTCAACGTCAGCATCTTTAAGCGCTCTACGACATGCACGAACCGTTTTCGTTACCAATGATTTTATTAATCCCTCAAAATCATCACGAGTGATTGTGCATTGCCAGGTGCTGTTATCTGCTAGGTACAAATTGATTTCATGGCTATCATTATTAGTCAGCGCTTCTTTAGCCCGGCAGGCTTGCTCTGTTAACTGACGTTCCATCGACGGCGTTAATGGGCGCTGCAAATTAGCCTGCGCAACTAGATGATCCACTAAGACAACATCAAAATCATCACCACCTAACGCAGAATCACCACCTGTGGCTAATACTTCAAATACCCCTTTATTCAGACGCAAAATGGAAATATCAAAAGTACCACCGCCTAAATCATAAACCGCAATCACACCTTCTTGGCCAGAGTCTAAGCCATAAGCGACGGCCGCCGCTGTTGGTTCATTTAACAAGCGCAACACATTGAGACCGGCAAGCTTTGCCGCATCTTTAGTGCTTTGACGCTGCGCATCATCAAAATACGCCGGTACAGTGATCACTACGCCTGTCAGTTCACCACCTAAGGCCTGTTGCGCTCGTTGATTAAGTGTTTTTAACACTTCTGCTGACACTTGCACCGGATTAATATCACCGCTACGAGTAACAAAGCTTGGGTGGTTTTCATCACCACAAAACTGATAAGGCAATGAATGATATTTAGATTGAATATCGCTTAAGGAGCGGCCAATTAAGCGTTTCGCAGAAACAATGGTATTTTGCGGGTCGGAAACCGCCAGCTCTTTGGCTGGGTGTCCAACGAGAACGTTGTCTGCTTGATAACTAACAATCGAAGGCAAAATATCCTGGCCATTTTCATCCGCTAAGGTTTCTGCTAAACCGCTTTTAACTGTGGCTATTAATGAGTTGGTGGTACCTAAGTCGATACCTGCTGCTAAACGATGCTCATGAGGAACGGTACTTTGACCAGGTTCTGCTATTTGTAATAACGCCATTTGGGGCTCGTTCTGTCAAAAGGTGAAAAGATTATTCGTCGAATAAAAGATCTTCTAATCGATCTAATTCTAGGTGAAGTTTTTGGTAAAACTTTAGTTTTCGCAAGATTTCACTCGCACTTTGGTTGGATGCATCAGAGTTTTCAAGTAACGCTATTTGCATCTCCTTATACAACTGTTCAAACTCAGTTTCCAGCACCTGTGAAACTTCAAAAACAGCAGCATCAATATCGTCAGCAAATTTAACTTCTTCAAGCATTTCACGCAGCTCCATTTGCCGCATTAAGAACGCATTATCACTGAAGGAAGCCTGCTCGCTTGGCATATCGACACCACGCAATTCCAACATATACTGAGCACGCTTCAAAGGCTTTTTCAACGTTTGATAAGCGTCATTAACCTGAGTGGATTTTTTCGCTGCCAGCAGTTTTTCCTGATCTGAGCCATGCGCAAAACGATCTGGATGAACATTTTTTTGAATGGATTGATAACGCTCGGTTAAGGCATCTACATCAATAGCAAATTTTTCTTCTAAACCAAAAATCTCAAAATTGTTCACAAGTTAACCTACTACCTTATTACTGTTACTACTTGCTCGATGTTGAATATCTACTTGCAAAAACTAAGTAGAGTACAACTAGGCGCTGGACTATACGTTAAAGCTTTCACCACACCCACATTCGCCTTTGGCATTTGGGTTAGTAAATTTAAAACCTTCATTCAGGCCTTCTTTAACAAAATCCAGTTCAATGCCATCAAGATAAACCAAACTTTTACCATCAATAATGATATTAACATCATCAATCGCAAATACCTGATCATCTTCATTAAGTTCATCTACAAATTCAAGTACATAGGCCAGACCAGAACAACCTGTGGTTTTAATGCCTAACCTTAAGCCTATGCCTTTACCGCGATTACTCATAAAAGATTTAACACGTTCAGAGGCCGCGGGTGTCATAGTTACACTCATTACAGACTCACCTACTCGCCCTGTTTAGTACGATAATCTTCAATAGCGGCTTTAATTGCATCTTCCGCTAAAATTGAGCAGTGAATCTTCACTGGAGGTAATGCCAATTCTTCAGCAATCGCGGTGTTTTTAATTTCACCCGCTTCATCAATTGATTTACCTTTTACCCACTCAGTGACGAGTGAACTCGAAGCAATTGCAGAACCGCAACCATAGGTTTTAAATTTTGCATCCTCAATAATACCATCATCCGATATTTTAAGTTGCAACTTCATTACATCACCACATGCTGGCGCGCCTACCATTCCTGTCGCAACTTGTGGATCATTTTTATCCATAGAGCCAACATTACGTGGGTTTTCATAATGGTCGATTACTTTTTCGCTATAAGCCATAATTTTCTCTCCTAGTATCGCACTGAGATTAGTGCGCTACCCATTCAACTGATTCTAAATCAACACCGTCTTTGAACATTTCCCAAAGCGGTGACATTTCGCGTAAGTGACCAATCGCTTTTTGAATAATATCAATGGCGTAATCAACTTCTTCTTCGGTTGTAAAACGACCAAAACTAAAGCGAATTGAGCTATGCGCCATTTCGTCATTTAATCCTAATGCGCGTAATACATACGAAGGCTCTAAACTGGCTGATGTACATGCCGAACCAGATGACACCGCTAAGTCTTTTAACGCCATAATCAATGATTCACCTTCAACAAAGTTGAAGCTTACATTAAGGTTACCAGGATAACGTTTGTCAAAATCACCGTTAACAAACACTTGTTCCATTGATTGAAGTCCTTGCCATAAACGATCACGCATTTGGGTCACATGAGCTAAATCTTGTGCCATTTCTTCTTTGGCGATGCGACAAGCCTCACCAAAACCAACTATTTGATGTGTCGGCAAGGTGCCACTACGCATACCGCGCTCATGACCACCACCGTGCATTTGCGCTTCTAAACGAATACGAGGCTTACGGCGAACATAAAGTGCGCCAATACCTTTAGGGCCATACATTTTATGCGCCGAAATTGAAATCAAATCCACTTTTAACGCTTGAGTATCTAAGTTGATTTTACCAGCACTTTGCGCAGCATCGACATGGAATACAATCTTACGGGCACGGCACATTTCACCGATTTCAGCAATGTCTTGAATCACGCCGATTTCGTTATTAACATGCATGATACTCACTAACACTGTATCGTCACGCATGGCTGCTTCAAGCTTATTTAAATCGATTAAGCCATTATCTTCCGGATCTAAATAAGTCACTTCAAAACCTTGGCGTTCTAATTCACGGCAAGTATCTAATACCGCTTTATGCTCGGTTTTACAGGTAATAATGTGCTTACCTTTTTTGCTATAGAAGTTTGCAACGCCTTTAATTGCTAAATTATCAGACTCAGTTGCTCCAGACGTGAAAACAATCTCACGCGGATCAGCATTAATTAGCTCAGCCACTTGATTACGAGCAATATCCACCGCTTCTTCAGCCTGCCAACCAAACTTATGAGAGCGAGAGGCAGGGTTGCCATAAAAGCCATCGGTGGTCATATATTGCATCATTTTTTCAGCAACACGCTTATCTACTGGTGTTGTTGCTGAATAATCGAAATAAATAGGAAGCTTCATTTGGTTAACTTTCTCCAACTAATTCACTGTACTGCGCTAACAGTCGTGGACAATATTTGTGGTTGCAATTAAGGTTTCTAACGAATGTTTAGATTCTTGACGTTGCTGTTCATCTTGTCTTTGAGAAACCAGTTTTACATTTCTTTGTTCAACAAGTTCTGACAAAGTAATGCCTTGCAAGAACTCTTCAATACGCTGGCTTAGATCCGCCCAGAGCGAATGGGTTAAGCATTGATTACCTGACTGGCAATTACCTGTTCCACCACACTTTGTTGCATTAACACTTTCATCTACCGCACCAATCACATCAGCAACCGCAATTTGAGCGGAACATCTGCCAAGGCGATATCCGCCACCGGGGCCTCGGATACTAGTAACTAAACCATGTTTGCGTAAACGGGAAAATAACTGCTCTAGATAGGATAAAGAAATACCTTGGCGTTCTGAAATATCAGCCAAAGACACTGGCCCTGTTGCCGCATGAATGGCAACATCAAGCATAGCAGTTACGGCATAACGCCCTTTTGATGTCAGTTTCATTCTTTACCCCAGTTAAATCGCCGCGCAATTTTACATAACCTTACAAAATAGTCAAATAAATACCTGACTATAATACTCAAGTATTCTATCTAGTATGACCTAAGAACTCAACTAATACTTGAGTAATTTAGTCAAGTATTAGTGATTATTTTGAATAAAATAGAATGTTAACTTATATCAGCTAATTTTTTATTGATTTAGTTCATTAAATTTCAGGATCAAAAGATTCAACATGCTCTTGACGGCGCTGAGCGGCAGCTTTTTCATCTTCAACAAATTCACCCACTCTTAATTCAGGTAAAGCTTCTTGACACACTTCGCCGCCGAGTTGATTCACTTCTTTGCATAAACTCGCCACTTTATCATCCATCAAATGCATATGATCTAATAAACGACCAATCGCTTTGGCAACTGGGTCTGGGTTATCGGCAGAAACCGCATAGGCGTCAAAACCAAATTTTTTCGCTGCCGCCTGGCGTTTCTCTTCAGCAGCATCAGTAGGTTTGGCATTAACAATACGCCCAGGTATGCCAACAGCAGTTGCATTGGCCGGTAGATCTTTCACTACAACAGAGTTAGAGCCGACTTTACCACCTTTGCCGATAATAATAGGGCCCAACACTTGCGCCCCGGCACCAATAACGACATTGTCTTCTAAGGTAGGATGACGCTTACCACCATTCCAACTAACACCACCTAAGGTGACACCATGATAAATAGTGACATCATCACCTATTTCTGCAGTTTCTCCAATGACAACCCCCATACCATGATCGATAAAAAAGCGTCGTCCTAACGTTGCACCAGGATGAATTTCTACCCCGGTTAACCAGCGGGAAAATGTTGAGAGCATTCGGGCAAGTAACTTCCAATCTGCCAGCCAAAGCTTATGACTTAACCTATGGATCCAAATCGCATGCATGCCCGGATAATTGGTGAGTACTTCAAAGGTAGTGCGCGCTGCAGGATCTCTATCAAAGACACTTTTGATATCTTCTTTGATACGGCTAAACATAATAACAATTTCCTTAAACTTTCATTTACTCTTGGCTGCGTTTGGCTGCTTTTTCCACAGAAGAAAGCATACCGCGCCACATTTTCACTTCTTTCGTATCAGGACGAGCTCGATTAATAAAACGTCGCAGCTTGGTCATAACTAAACCGGGATGACTTGGTACGATAAATCCGGTAGCTTTTAATGCCTGTTCAAAATGCTCAAACATGCGTTCTGTTTCAGCAACCACTGGATATTCATCGCTATTATCATCAGCTGATTGATACGCCTTATTTTGATGAGCTAAAAATGCCATACGCACTTCATAGCTCAGAGTTTGAACTGCCATCGCTAAATTCAATGAGCTATATTCTGGATTCGCAGGAATTTGCACATGAAAATGGCAAAGCTGCAACTCCTCGTTAGTCAAACCGCTACTTTCCCGACCAAATACTAAAGCGACCGGATAATCACTGACTTCACTGATCAGTTTTTCACCGCTCTCTCTCGGTCCAAGCATAGGCCATGGCAAAGTTCTAGAGCGGGCACTAGTGCCGATCACTAAGCCACAATCACTGATCGCCTCTTCCAATGTGGCAACCACTTTTGCGCTAGCCAATACATCAGTCGCCCCAGCCGCTAGTGCTTGGGCCTGACCATTTGGCATTTCAATCGGGTCAACCAGAATTAACTGGCTTAAGCCCATGGTTTTCATTGCTCTTGCCGCTGAACCAATATTACGACAATCAGAAGTATTGACTAAAACAATACGAACAGAATCTAACATTATTTTAAATATCTCAATTACACTGAATCACTAAGCCATTATTAACAATCTAAACGGCTAAAAAATTGGTGCAATAATACCATAGAACACTACGCTTGTGCTGAGAAAAAATCACGATTTATTTAGCTAATTCATAGTGCGATGCAATCTGTGATATGCAATTTTTTTCTATCAGGTGCTTCAAGCTAATCTTGTTATGTGACCAACATTATCCATTGCGATTAATGTTTAAACAGTGATACCTGCAAATTTATCGCTTTTCAATTAATTTTTTGTTACAATGCGCGCCGCAAATTTCCGAGTGGGGAAGTTATGCTTTGTTCTTTGACAAAATTGGTTAATTATTAAGGTGATGGTATGCATCCAATGCTAAATATTGCTGTGCGCGCTGCGCGTACTGCGGGCAACGTTATTGTACGTGCGTTTGAACAAGCAGATAAAATTGAAGTGGAATCAAAAGGGACTAACGATTTTGTAACTAATGTTGATATTGCCGCTGAACAGGCAATTGTTGACACTATCCGTAAGTCTTATCCTGAGCATTCTATCATTGGTGAAGAAACTGGTGTTTCTGATGGTAAAGATAGTGATTACCAGTGGATAATCGATCCCCTTGATGGCACAACCAATTTTGTAAAAGGCATTCCTCATTTTGCCGTTTCGATTGCATTAAAAGTTAAAGGCAAATTAGATCAAGCGGTTATCTATGATCCTATTCGTGGCGAATTATTCACGGCCAGCCGTGGTAAAGGCGCTCAACTTAACGGTTTCCGTATCCGCGTTAAGCAAAACAAAGAGTTAGCCGGCGCGGTCTTAGCTACTGGTTTTCCGTTCAAACAAAAACAGCACATGCCAGCTTATATTAATATGTTTCAGGCGTTATTTACTAAAACGTCTGATATGCGCCGAGCAGGTTCAGCAGCCTTAGACCTTGCCTATGTTGCCGCAGGCCGCGTTGATGGTTTCTTCGAAATTGGACTTAAACCTTGGGATACTGCAGCAGGTGAATTATTAGTGATTGAAGCTGGTGGTTTAGTTACTGACTTTACTGGCGGACACAATTACGTAAAATCCGGTAATATCGTCGCAACCAGTTCACGATTATTGAAAGAAATATTAAAAGATATTCGCCCTCACCTTGGCACAGCATTATCTAAGTAATGTGAAATTAGTGGATGTAGCACGAAGGCTTCATCCACTATTTAAACTTCTGTTCTTCGTTTCTTTTAAAATATTTTCCCAAGCATCTTCGATTAAAGCAATGACATCAAGCCCAGGTGATGCTCCACTACTATTACGACTTACTAAAGATTCAATCGGGATCTCTTTAAAGTGCTTTAATAGTCTAAATAATACGTCCCATAAACAATCAGTCGGATAACTTTTTCTTAATTTAGATGCGATAAACTCTATGTTATCTAAAGTCTGTCTAATTTTTTCAACTTCGGCGACTGCCGCCTGCCTATTACTAATACTGCCTTTTAAGGCATATAAGGCATTAATGTTGTATTCAATACTTTTCAATCGGCGATCTAACTGAAAATATCCAGTACTTCTGCCTTTAGGCCAAGACAAAATCTGTGGTTCCGCATGCTTTTTCTTATTTTTAATGATTCTATCTTTAAATACTGAATGACCGCTGCTTTCTTTGGTCACAAATGAAGACGTTCCATTAGCCCTGTAACTATTGCCTGACTTTGCATTAATTCGCATTAACGCCTGTTTTTGTTCTTCCATTTCTAATGCGGCTTTTTTTCTCTGCTCTTCTTCTTTTTCGAGTTCGGCCATCACTAAATAATGATCGGGGGAAGACACTTTGATCAATTGTTTACGGTTAGCCTGAACGCGTTTTTGTATGGTGGATAAGTTACAAGGTTTTACTAGAACAGAATTAATGTCGTATTTCATACAATCGGCAATTTCTTTTTGGTAAGCATTGCCGGTAAAAATAAAAATAGGAATGTCGTTCTTACAGTTATATTTTCCCTTTCTAATATTTTTCGCCAATTCTAACCCAGAGCCGTCCCTTAGCTTAATATCTAATATTGCAATATCAACGGGATTACTTTGTAATAGCGCTTCTGAGGTATAATAATCAGACGCAGTAATACAATTAAATCCTTTAAGATCCATCACGGCTTCATACACAAAGTGACACATTAACTGTATATCATCTACAGCTAAAACCTGAATATCACTCTCCATTGAAATAAGCTCCCAAGTAATAGAAATATTCTCCCGCATTTAACGATTGAAATATTTCTTTAATCCATTAATCCTATCCATCAGTTTAGAAGCTAGTACTTAAAATTCCACAAAAATTGTAGGTTTATGTCATAAATAACAATTATTACCCTACTCCCGTCAATGAACTTTTATCCGCTAAAAATTTTAATAAGCTATTCTCACTTAAAGGTTTTGCAAACCAGTAACCCTGAATTTCATCACAGCCAATCGATTGTAAAAACTCTACATGCTGCTTTTTCTCAACGCCTTCGGCAATGATAGATAAACCTAAATTTTTACTTAGATTCACGATTGTATTAACAATCGCCCTATCTTCTTCATTTTGGTGACACTCTCGAATAAATGATTGGTCTATTTTTAATTTATCAACCGGAAACTCTTTTAAATAAGATAATGAAGAATAGCCAGTGCCAAAATCATCAATCGACAGTTCCACACCTAAGTTTTTTAAATGCTGTAACAGCGAAATGGTATTACTTTCTTGATGCATAAAGACACCTTCTGTAATTTCCAGCTCGAGGTTACGTGCAGGTAACCCACTTAACTGCAATGCATTTTTGACCGTTTGTACAAACTGCGGATGAGAGAACTGTCGTGGTGAGACGTTAACAGCAACCACTATATCATTATAGCCTTGAGTGATTAAGCTTTTGGCAAAGTAACATGCTTGCTCTAAAATCCACTGACCAATAGGAACTATCAATCCTGATTTTTCAGCTAACGGGATAAAATCTGCGGGTGAGATAATTTCTTCCTGGTGCTTCCAGCGTACTAAAGTTTCAACACCGGTAATTTTTTCCGCAGTTAACGAATACTGTGGTTGAAAAACCAAGAAAATCTCATTAGCCAATACCGCTTGACGTAATTTATCAATAAGTAGCGCACTTTTTTGTACTTCATTGGCAAATTTAGGGTCAAATAAACAATAATTTTCATGTTCATTTTTGCTGGCGATAGATAATGCTATATGGGCATTTTTTAGTAAACCATCCGGCTCAACACCGTGGACTGGAGACAAAACAAAACCAAAATCACACTCAACAAAAAACTCACCATATTGAGTAACTAAGGCTTGTTCTGCCTGGGGGGAGATCCGTTTAACCAATTTTTGCAGTTGCAACGTCGATAAAGATTCACGACAAAGCACGACAAATTCATATTCACTGATATGAAAAAACTCAACACTTGTTGGTAATGTTTGGCCAACCACTTGAGCAAACTTTTGCACCAACACTGATACTACTTCACCACCGAAGGTACTCACTTTTTCATCAAAATGGCGAATAGCAATCACCCCCAATGAAAACTTCACTTCTTGCTCGACTAAACCAGTCAGTCGTTCATTTAAACGATATAGATTAGGTAATTGGGTTTCCTGACGGGTAAAAGCTAACTGATTAATTTCTTGCTCTGCCAAACGATGCTCAGTGATATCTTTAATATGAATATCATAAGCATCCAACGTTTTATGCCAATAAATACTGATTTGTAAAATGCGCCCAGCTAACGTCCGTTCTAACACTAAACTATTATTCGTCTGTTGGGCAATTTCTTGTCTTAGGGGTAAAAAATTACTAGGTAACAGTAACTGACTTTCATCAGGGTCAAAGCCAACTGTCTTTAACAGCGTGGCGCATGCTGGATTTGCATAAGTCACTTCACCTAAATTATTAACACTGATGATAGGGTTAGGATTTTGCTGTGAAAACAACGCTAAACGCGTACTTTTCGCCTGCGCCAGAATATATTGTCTTATGTACCAGGAAACCACCGCGGCAACTAAAACAATAAACACACCATAGGCCACAACAATCCAGTGAGCCACTGTCATTTGCCATAACGTTTTTTGGTGACCTTGCTCTACTGTTACTTGTGTTTGCTGCTCAATCAGTTTTAACGTCGGTAATAAATCTCGACGTAATTGCGAAATTTGCCGTAATATCGCCCGCATGTCATCCCAATTGTCCTCATCTAGCTGCATCGCCAAATAAAACTGATCAAATAAGCGAACAATCTGCTCTTGCTTAGCATCTATAATCAGAGCTTGTTCTCTAAAGGCAGGTTGTGCTTGGATCACCGTAAAATGCATAGCAAAGGTCTGCTTCACCTGCTGAGCTTCGGTTAAAAAGATTTCATCGTCTTGTGAGCGATAATATTCATAAATGATCCTTTCTTGCTCACTCAAGTCTGAGATTAATTCATTAATGCTGGTTAAAATCGGGATACGGTATTCCACCAAATCAATGGCATTATTTCTCACTTTCACCGTCGATTGATAAACAATAGCAGAAAGCACAAGACCCATTAAAATGGCAAGACCAGCAAACAATGAGGCTTTCAGTAAATAAGGTTTAACAATAGAATTCATAGAGATTTCCGTTTCCTCTCTTTCTTTAACGGACAGGCGCTGAGGCAAAAAAATTCCATCTGTGCAACTGGTTAATTGTTTTAATGGCCTTTGATAACTCAAAATTAAGATACTTAGCACATTAATGCAAATCATAACTAAGAGCAAAAGCATCTAATTACTTATACGAATGTAATGGATCGGCAGCTAAAGACATCTTAAGATTATACTCAGACATAATTTTTGAAGTAGTATCATAATGTACAATCCAAACCCTGCAAAACAAGCCTTTATCGCCGGTGAAGTTGCCTTAGTTGGCACTGGCCCTGGCGATCCAGATTTACTGACGTTGCAGGCATACCGCTTTATTCAACATGCCGATATAGTTATATATGATCGCCTGGTCAGTAAAGAGATTATGGCATTAGTACCTGTGTCGGCAGAAAAAATTTATGTCGGTAAAAAACAAGCTGAACACAGAGTGCCACAAGAAGGTATTAATCAGTTACTCGTTGAGCAGGCAAAATTACAAAAGAGAGTGGTTCGTCTAAAAGGAGGCGATCCTTTCGTGTTTGGTCGTGGCGGTGAAGAAGCACTGCACTTGCTAGCCAATCAGGTCGCATGTCATATTGTACCGGGCATGACCGCCGCATCAGCTTGTACTAGCTATGTTGCTATTCCACTGACCCACCGACAAGTTTCACAAAGCTGTACCTTTATTACCGGTCATGTCAAAGACTGCGGTGAACTCGACCTTCCTTGGCAAACCTTAAGTGATAAAAAACAAACGGTTGTTTTTTATATGGGGATCAAAAGTTTACCTATTATTACAGAACAACTTATTAGTGCCGGGCGCGCCATTAATACACCTGCAGCGCTGATTTACAAAGGTACAACACCTGAACAGCAAGTTTTTCGTGGCACGTTAGCAACACTAAGTGATTTAGTTGCTGAACACAACATCAAGCCACCGACACTGATTGTAATTGGTGATGTCGTTAAAACCTTTAGCGAAGCTAATTTAGCTAATATCGGCTATTTAACTCCTGAACAAGCCTAATACCAATATGACTTTCGCTTATTAACCCGACTTACGACGACTCACCATCGACAAGCACATGTTCAATTGTTGAATAAGTAATTGAAAGATGGTTGCTTCCTGAGGAGTAATATCACCTTTGACTTTATTTTTAATGCTACAAATTAAGCCAATAGTCTTGTCATCAATACAAACGGGGGCAGTGATCAGCTTATTGTCACTTAACATCTCTTCAATATCACGCGTCACTAAATCACGGGCCTTAGCATCTGTTAACGAATTCACCAATACCGCCTTTTTATCAAGTAAGGCTTTTCTAAAAACATTATTACTGTGAAGAATGTTAGTAGCAAAACTGTATTCTTCTTTGCTGGCAAAACAATTATATGAAAAACGACAACTTATCTGTGACTTATCCTTAGAGAGAAATAAAAAACAATTTCGATCAAAAGCTAACGTTTGCGCGATACCTATTAAGCAAGTTTGTAAAAACTCATTTATATCCTGGCTGGTCACCGCCAACTGTGTGAGATTCTGAATCACTTCCAGTTGGATCGCTTCTTTACTTAATTTTGCAGTTGTCAGTGCGGCTTCAGATGCCGCATTAAAATCCCCCAATGTGGGTATTGGTTTTAAGTAATCGATTAATACCGAAGCTCCATAAGAATTTAACAGCTTAACTGAACGTTCGCGGGTTAGTTCAATTTGATAACGCAACTTACGTTCATTAATTTTCATTAATGCAGCAATTTCTTTTAACACCCGATCAAACCTGGCAGCAGAATCCGGTGGTGTATCAATAAACTGGCTTAATTTTGTTGCTAAAAAAATCACCTGCATTTCTTTGGTTCGCACTTCAGGCTCATCAAAAGATTTCACTAATAATTCACCCAAACGCCACTTTTTAGCAAGACCAACACTAAGCTCTTCAAAGGTAACTCCTAAGAGCTCTTGACACTTCTCCTGATAATCCTTTTCTGGCAAATGAATATAATTAAGCATTTCACCATTAATTTCATCGCCTATACCCCAGAATGCAGTTTCACCGACATTATGTAACATACTGGCAAGATAGAGCTCTTCCTGTATATCATCACCGTATT
This sequence comes from Thalassotalea insulae, assembly GCF_030161395.1. Taxonomy (NCBI): domain Bacteria; kingdom Pseudomonadati; phylum Pseudomonadota; class Gammaproteobacteria; order Alteromonadales; family Colwelliaceae; genus Thalassotalea; species Thalassotalea insulae. The sequence continues at coordinate 3,413,157 of NZ_BSST01000001.1, read as the reverse complement.
CCGGCACCATCATTTTCGCCAGCTGCCCAGCATAAAAAGAGCGCGCCATCAGTTGCTTTACTCTATTATAAATAGGCACGCCAAGTTCTTCATTCTTTAATAGGCCATCGATAATTTTTGAGGTTAAACAAATATTTTTTACCGTTTGAATACCTAATACTACGGTCGCTCGAGATACGGTAGTTACGTTAGAAACACCGATACGATTACTGCTGTTGGCTACTTTAATCACACATGAAGATAACGCCTGATCATGCAATATCGCGCGGCTTAATTTAGGCAAAGAGGAAACATCATCGTTTTCAAATTTTTCTAACAAACGAGCGATAGATGTTAATGCAGGCAATTCCTGTTGAGCTATAAATTCAATCCATTGATCTTTAGTATTTAAATTTAAGCTATTCAAATGTTCACTCTTTTATTGAAAAGATTACTTAATATTTAGTCTTTTATCTTAGCTGTTACAACCTTTATCGACCAAAATGACAAATTAATTAACCTTAGCAATCTCAATTATCCAGTTAAGCAACCAATAACACCGTAAGTGTCCATAAAAAACCAGCGAAAATCGCGGCATAAGTTGCCGGGACAATTTGAGATTTAACATGATCCATTAAGTCACACCCTGTCGTCATTGAACTTAAAATGGTGGTGTCAGAAATTGGTGAGCATTGGTCACCATAGACACTGCCATTGAGCACAGTGGCGAAACATACCATCATAAAAAGCTCTGGATTTGCCAGTTGCTGCGACTGAGCAACCGCCCAGGCTAACGGCATGGCAAGCGGAAATGCTACTGCATATGTGCCCCAACTGGTGCCTGTAGAAAACGCAATGACCATAGTGATCAGTTGTAAAATCACTGGTAAAGCCCAAAATGGCAATTGCTCCCCTAATTGCGATACTAAATACAAACCGCCACCAATTTCTTTACTTAACGTGCCGATAACCACAGCTAACATCAAGATCACTGAAGCAACTACCACACCTTTTAAGCCGTTACCAAAGCCATCCATAACATCCATTAATGACATGCCTTTTGCTAACGCAATAAAAGCAGAGAGCAAAAGTGCGGCGCCAAATGCCCAATTTATTTTCGGTGCATCAAACAGCACAAATGTCATAATTGCCGTTAATACTAAAGCCGCTAAAGGTAAAATAAATTCGAGATAATGTGCCCGATAATCAGGTGGTACCATAGAGGATTTCAGCTCCTTGGCACTTAACGGTTTAGCACCTGGCGCATCTAGCTCCCCGGTTAATAAAACTCGTTCTCTTGCTTGTCGGATTTTTTTCCCTGAAAAAGTAGTGATATCTAAACTCAGCAGCAACGTACCAATGACGGCAATAATGCCATAGAAACTAAAAGGGATACTGGCAAAGAAAAACGCTATTCTATCGGCTTCAGTCGCTAAAAATGTCACACCAGGGACAAAGAGCAACGCCTGAACATAAGCCGGCCAGGCATTAAAAGCAATCACAGAAGCAATAGGTGATGCAGTCGAGTCGACAATATAGCTCATTTCCTCATGACTCACTTTCGCCTTATCAGCCAATGGTCTGACCGTTGTTCCTACCAGCACGGTACTCATCGTCCCCCCTTGAAAAAACAACACCCCCATAAACCAGGATACTAGCTTAGCCGAGCGCGGCCCCTTAACATAATGTTCTGTCATATGACGAGCAAATGCCTGAGCAGCGCCAGTTTTTGACCAGATACCTAATAGCCCCCCTAATAACCACAAGTAAAGCAGTAACAAACCTACCGCCCCTTCATTAGCCAAATTTGGAATGATCACACTATCAGTTAAATCAAACTCCCCGAGCATCAAAGCGCCGACCACTATACCGCCCAAAAGTGCAGTTACAGGTTCTCGAGTAATTAAACATAATGCGATAGTGATGAATGCTGGTAGCAAAGACCATAAACCATAATGAAATGCTGGCTTTAATAACTTTATCTGATCTTGGTGATCAACTACCCATTGTTGCTCCAGCGCAGGTTTATCAGTGACTTTGGCTAGCTGCTGCTGATTAATTGCAGACTGCTGATAAGGGGTTAGTTCACCAACTAGTAGTTCCTTGCCCTTATATCGATAAACCTTTTGCCCTTGCTGGTTATCGTAAATATTGTAGACATAGCTTTGTTCTAACCAGGTTTTATCCACCTGATAATGAATATAAAGCGCCGCACCGATACTGGCGATCAGTAAAAATAACGCCATACGATTGAGGTTGGAAAAAAGGTTAACATTAATCGGCATAAGCACTTAACATCATTAAAAAATTTTCCTTAATATCGCATTTTGTCAGGTAAAACGAAATAGTGACTCAAAAATGAAGCGATTAAGCGACAGCAATAAAAAAACATTTTAGCACCAACACCAAATACACATTTCTTTAACACTTTATTTCATTAATAATCAAATGGATAAAAAAAAACATTAGATTTTGCTACTAAAATGTTATTGAACATTTACATTTTGGTAACTAGACTGATTAGTTCTTGTTTAGACTGTAATTTCATTATGGCCTAAGACAACAAACAAAATAATTATAATAAATTAAATTATAACAATAACTTAAAAATGGGGTTCACATGTTTAAAACTAAAAGAATTCCACTAGCACTCGCCTTAGTGGGATTTTCTAGCGTCCTCAACGCAACCAATCTACCAACTAACGAGCAAAGTGGAGCCTTTGACATGGCAATAGCCGATGAGCACAAGCTTATCGAGATGCTTAAAAAGTCAGGTAAAATTTCTGCCAATGCATCATTAAATGATGCGGAAAACGCCTTACGCGGCTATTTAAAAGAAAGACAAGAGCAAGAACGAGCAAAAGCCGGCCCTGTAGACTTGTCCATTGCCGCCAAATTTAAATCTGACAAGTCACATAGCCTGACTAATTCATTACAAAACGGTAAAGGTAATAAATTAGGACAAGCGAAAAAAAATGCGCCAGCTAATATGGTATTAGAACCATATAATGGTGACAAACGTACAGCTAAAATTCTTGCTGTATTAATGGAATTCCCTGACTTCCCACATAACTCAATTCAGCCAGGTGAAACTGGCATGTACTATGAGGATTACACTGCAGATCATTACGCTGAATTATTATTCGGTGAGGAAGCTTGGGTAGCACCAAATGGCCATCACGCTAACTCAATGAAGATGTATTATGAAGCACAGTCTGGTGGCAGCTATTCAGTTGAAGGTACTGTTGCTGGCTGGTACATGGCAGAAAAACCTGCCGCTTATTATGGTAACAACGAAGATGGCGATATTCGCAGTTTAATCCGTGAAGCATTAACTGCAGCTGCAGCAGATCCTAGCGTAGATTTAAGCGACTTTGACATCGAAGATAGATTTGATCTAGATGGTGACGGCAACTATTGGGAACCGGACGGATTAGTTGACCATGTTATGGTATTCCATTCGAGTGTCGGTGAAGAAGCCGGTGGTGGTCAGTTAGGTGAAGATGCTATTTGGGCACACCGCTGGAACCTAGGTGGCGTATTTGCCGTACCTGGCACGTCAACACCAGTACCATACTGGGGCGGCGCAATGGGTGCTTACGACTATACAGTACAACCAGCAGATAGTGCAGTGGGTGTTGTTAGTCATGAATATGGTCATGATTTAGGTTTACCGGATGAGTATGATACGCAATATACCGGACGTGGAGAGCCAGTATCATCTTGGTCAATTATGTCAAGCGGTAGCTGGGCTGGCCGTTTAGGTGGCACCGAGCCTTCAGGTTTTAGTGCTTGGGCAAAAGAATTTTTACAAAACAGCATGGGCGGTAACTGGTTACACGGTGCAACAGTTAATATCGATGATATTACTTCTGAAGGCGTTACCGGTTTATTAGACCAAGCAGTCAGCAAAGGCACCAATAACGATGCGATCCGCATTAATTTGCCTGAGAAAGAAACGGTAGTAACTACCCCTACTAGTGGCGAGTATGCATATTTTAGTGGTACAGGTAATGATTTATTTAATAGCATGGCTATTTCTGTCGATCTAACAGCAGCAACGTCAGCTACAGCTAAATTTAAAGCCTGGTATGATATTGAAGCTGACTGGGATTACGCCTATGTTTATGCTTTTGATTCAGCGGATAACTTCCTAGGTTTCCTACCTGGTAACATCACCACAGATACGAACCCTAACGACCAAAACCGCGGTAATGCGATTACCGGTAGTTCAAACGGCTGGGTTGATGCTGAATTTGATTTATCAGCGTTTACTGGTGATACCATCTCATTGTATTTCGCCTATGAAACAGATGGCTATGTAGCCAATCCTGGTCTTTACATCGATGATTTTTCTGTTGAAACAGATGCTGGTACATTAGCACAAGCAAATGCCGATGACGCTAACGCAGAACCGTTTGGTTTCGATGGTTTTACTACTAATAAAGGGGTTAACTACAGCGAGCATTACTATCTAGCTGAATGGCGTACACATCAAGGTATAGATGCAGGTTTAGCCCATATTAATGTTGGTGGTGAAACTATGCCATTTAACGAAGGTTTACTACTTTGGTACGTTGATAATTCATACAGTGAGAACTGGGTTGGTATTCACCCAGGGGATGGTTTCTTAGGGGTTGTGGATGCAGATCGTCACACCAATACATGGAGTGATAAAACCGCTGCTTCAACACGTTATCAAATCCATGATGCTACCTTTAGCCTAGATAAGTCAGAAAAAATGTTCTTAGACTTGAAAGACGTCTGGGATGTTGAATTACGTGATAACTATACTAAACGTAATCCGGTATTTGACGACAGCGTGCAATTTATCAGTAATGATATTCCTGATGCAGGTCGTAATATTCCGAACTATGGCTTAAAGATCCGTGTTACCGGTCAGAGCAAAGACAAGTCTGTCGGTCGCATTATGATCTATAAATAAGTCCTAGACTTAACTCCTTATTCTTTATGCAAAAAGCGCCTAATTCTTTTAGGCGCTTTTTTATCTGATAAACGACTTAATCAACGGTCAAGCCACTTTTCTTAACTAATTCAACATCGCCAAACGCTCGTATTGCCCTTGCTCACGTTTAACATATTTATGCCATTGTTTTGCAGTTTTCTCTGACGACTTGATACCTTCTGCCGCCTTAAACGCAGCAAGCGATTCATCAAATTTTTGTAAATTAAAATAGCTCATGCCAAGCACTAAATGCATGTCACCAACCCGAGCGATGTCACCTTTTTCCAGCGCCAGCTCTGCCGAATCAATTGCTTTACTCCACTTTTCGCTATTTAAATAAACCTGCGCTAACTGTGCATCATATTTGCCATTTTCTACAATTTCTGACGCCTTTATTAATACAGGGATCGCTTTAGCATCATCTTTGGCCGCAATATAAGATTGCGCCAACATTTCCAGATGTTTTTCGCTTGCTACCACATTGCCCAGAGCAATCGCCTCATCTAACACTTTTGCCGCTTTATATGGCGCACCATGATAGCGATAGAGCTGGGCTAAACTGATAATATCCTGAGGTTTCGAGACATACCCTGCCTGCCAGGCAGTTTCCATCACCGCCATTTGCTTATCTTCTGCACCAATTTCACCATACATGCCAGCTAACTGTAACCAGTACTCTGGTTTGCTATATAAGCGTACCAGCTGCTCCATCACCTTAGTGACATTTTCAGGCTGCTTTAATTCGTAATAGCTTGCCCGTTGTAAAATTAACCAGTTTTCTTTCGGTGGTTTGTTATCTGCTTTAGCGACTTCCATTGCATTATGAATTGAGGTCAACGCCTTAGCAAAATCTTTACTTTGATAATAAACCTGAGCAAATAAAATATGCTGGTCCGCAGATAACGGTTTGCTATTAAGTGATTGCCATTTGGATAAATAACCTAAGGTTGCCTGATAATCCTGCTGCTGCATCGACAGTTGCGCGAGAGAGTATAACGTTGACAAGCGTAATGACTCAGGAATCGCCTCCTGCGCTATAACCTGCTTAAAACTGACAATCGCCTTTGGCATATCTTCAGCTCCGTAATGCATAAAACCGTAGAAATTCCATAACATCGCCTTTTCATAACTGTTTAGACTGTCGATACGCCCTTTTACTTCATCAAGCACTGCAAGCCCTGCTGCTTTGTCACCTTGATCGGCTATTTGCTGGGCGCGCGCCAACTGGGTATAAACCCGGTTGCGCATCGCAGGTACTCGTACCGATGCCTTGCTATTTTCTTCTGCCTGAGCAACAGATAACTCGGCTACCATACTCGGCGCCAGATAAATTGCTCCAGCAACAAGTACTGAAGGTAATGAACAAAGTAACTTTTTCATTTTTCACCTCTATTTTTATTTGGCAATATGCCTTTGAATTTTGGTTATTAATCTCGGGCGATCTTAATCCCTTGATAAATAAAGATGTTGCTACGGTAATAACAGCAAGCATCACCAGCATGGATGCTGGTGTTGAGCTTCCATGGAAGGACTCGCAGCGTCTTGCTTATTTGCCTAGCAACAGCTATCAAAAGCATCACTTTCTATTTCACCCAATTACTGGCCACGTTATCCATCGATCTCAAATGAGATCTTATTCTGGACACCGGCAACCTCCGTCGCGTTACCGTCAACCACCCGTGGTTTATATTTAAATTTCAACGCCGCATCGATTGCAGCTCGATCGAATAACCCTTCCGGTTTTGCCTCAATCACTATCGGATCGCGCACTGAGCCATTTTTTGTCACAATAAACTCAACGATGACATATCCTTCGATACCACGAGACTGCGCACGACGCGGATAAATCGGCGCCACTTTAACAATCGGCAAATAATCACCGTCAGCACTGTCTAAACTTAAACCGCCAGCAAGACCGGTATCTGCCTGAACATCGGCAGTAAAACTGGTGCTGATCGCATTAGTATTAGGGTTCGATTGCTGCATCTGCGGTGTTTGCATCTGCGGCGGCGGCTCTTTTGGCTTCGGCGGCTTTTGTGGCTTACGCTCTTTCTTAACTATGTTTTCTTCTTGCTTTAAGCGAATAAAATCTAAAACATTGCCCCGCGGTGGTTCACTCATGACATCATTACCGCCAGCAATTAATCGCTGCATACTCCACAATAATGCCAAGGTCACTAATGCCGCTAACGCAAATGCAATGGAGTAACGTCCAACATTATTCATCACTATCAGGCCTCTTGTGCCGCAATTGAAACATCAAACACACCGGCAGCACGTGCTGAGTCCATCACTTTGATTAGTACATCCGTCGTCGCTTTTTTATCTGCCTGGATCACTACCGTGCCTTGCGGGTTTTCTGCTTTTAGTCGTTCAATATTGGCCTGCACTGCACGAACATCAACGCGGCGCTTGTTGATCCAGATCTCACCACGGTCGCTGATGGCAACCAGAATATTTGCCCGTTCTTTTTTCACCGCTGTTGCCGCTTCCGGACGATTCACTTCAATACCCGCTTCTTTAACGAATGAAGCGGTCACGATAAAAAAGATCAGCAAAATAAAGACGACATCCAACATAGGAGTCATATTAATTTCTTCCGCTTCTTCCTGCTCTTGTAATACTTTTGCTAATTGAGAACGCATGTTCTTATCCTTTACTTATAACCGTTAATGAGCCATCGGAAGGCTGTCTTCCATTTGCTCCGTTCTGCGCTTGGTTTTACGTTGTAACCAAGTGACAATAAATACCCCGGATAATGACCCAACCATGCCTGCCATGGTCGGGATAGTCGCACGCGACACACCCGATGCCATCGAGCGGGCATTACCACTCCCCGATACCGCCATAACATCAAAGACTTCGATCATGCCGGTTACTGTGCCCAGTAAGCCTAATAATGGACATAACACTACCAGGCTCTGAATAAGGGCAACGTTATGGTTTAGCATTTCTGTGATACGAGAAACATTCGCTAATCGAATTTGCTCGGCGTACCAGGAATGCCTTTCCTCGCGCCCATACCACTTATTAATCATTTGCTTTTTGACTTGCTGATAACCTCGAAGAAAGAAGTACAAACGCTCAAAAATCAATAACCACATCAAGCAGATCACCCCGGCGATAACGGTTAATACCTGACCGCCGGTATCGAGGAACTCGCGAATGCTATTCATTAATTCGAAAAGCACAACCATGAGCTAAGCTCCTTTTTCTGTCGCTGGAGTATGTTCTTGCTCAGCACGTTCAGCGACAATGCCGGCACTTTGCTGTTGCAAGATATTGATAATGCCGCGGCTGCGAGAGTTTAATAAGGTCGAGATAAATACCATCGGAATTGCAACAACTAGACCTAATACCGTAGTAACTAAGGCTTGTGAAATACCGCCCGCCATTAATTTAGGGTCACCGGTACCGAATAAGGTAATCGCCTGGAAGGTATTAATCATCCCGGTTACCGTTCCTAATAGACCGATTAATGGTGCAACCACTGAGATGATCTTGATCATGGTTAAACGGCTGGTCAGCGTTGGCACTTCTTTTAAAATGCGCTCTGATAATTTAAGTTCCAGTGTTTCAATATCCGCATCTGCATGCTTATCTTTGATTAATAGCACGCGACCAAGCGGGTTATCTTGAGAAGCAACTTCAGATTTAAGCTGACGATTCACTTTATTGCCAATAATGAACAAGGTAATGAAACGTTCGATAGCAATTAATAAACCGATTAAGCCAATAGCTAAAATCACATAACCAACAGCACCACCTTGGTCAACACGCTCTTGGGTGTCGGGCGCCTGGATCAAGAGTCCTAAAATAGAACCTCCAGTTGGGTCTAAAGCAAATGGCACCACCTGGTTACTCACGCTATTGGTTAATTCCTGCGCACTTGAAAGATAACGACCTGAAGGCTGACGCACTAGTTCGGCAACCGAACCGGTTTCATCTATATATTCCAAGTACTTACCTTGTGAAATTAAGTTAAAACCCCCGACGCGTAACACTTGCTGCTGGCTCTTGGCACCATCGGCCGCAACCACTTCACGGCTAAACTGATGTACCTTGCCAGATTCAGTCATTTCACGTTGTAGTTCAAACCACAATTGTTCGATTTCTTCAATTGACGCTAACTTTGACGTTGAACCCATACCTTGCGCGAATTGCTCTAAAAATTTACCTCTGCCAACAATTTGCGCTGAAATCACGGAGGTTTGAAACTTACTGCGGGTATCACCTGCCACTTGCTGCAAGACACCAAATAACTCTTTTAATTCCCCCATACGCTGATTTAACGCTTCGGTTTGAAGCGCTATATCCTGCTCGTTGTTTTGAAAGTTTGCTTCAAGCTCTGTACTTAACTGTACGGCCTGATCACGCTGGGATTTTGCCTGATTCAGCATTTGTTGTTGCTGATCTTTACGCAGAGAAAACTCCGTTTCACGTTGTTTATTTTGCTCACTTTGAGCTATTTGACCTTGCTTTAACTGAGATAACAACTCATCAAGATCTGCCGCTTGCTGCGCGTTAGCAACTAAGGTCGCAGAGCTAAATAAAGCAGTACCTAAGGTAAGTACTGAGAATAATTGATTAAAAACTTTCATTGAATTTGTCCTTATTACTCTGCTGAACTATTCTGCTGAATTCTGCGCAACAGGTACGACGATAAGATCTGGGGCTAATTGTTTACGTGCAATACGTAATGCTTTATTGATGTCAGTGCGGTATTCGCTATCAAGTGGCTGCCAGGATTTAGATGTTTGATCCCACATCCCCATCGCTTTACCATCACGGGAACGGTAAACCAGGCTGACACGGCCAATACGAAGAAAATCTACATCAAGCTCTTTGCTTTCTACTTGCTGTAAACCGGTGTAAGCTTCAATAGTACGGCCATAATCTACTTCGACCTGATAGGCTTCCAACACCCGACGAAATTTTTCAGCGACTGAAACATCTGCCCTGTCTAACATGGCTTTTAAATTTTCAATACGATCGTTACGTTCTTCCGGCAGGAAAGGCACATCTAAAGCAACAAATGCAGCTAAGGTATCTATCATACGCGCCATTAATGGCGAAACCTGACGCTCAATAATGCTCACTTGCTCCATTGACTCAGCCAATTGTTGCAACTCAATTAGCTGGTTATCAATTTGTGCTTTCATTTGCTTGTTATAAACCGTTAAACCATCAATTTCTTTGTTAACTGTTTTAAACTGCTGTAATTTACTTTGGATTTGTTCATTAAGCTTATCAACACGTTGTTGTGAGTTATTTGCCATTTGGTTGATTTTTTTACCCGCATCAACCACCTGAGTTAATTCTGAATTATCAGCATTAACCCCCTGTGAAAAACCTGAAAAAGACATGGCTGCACTGCTTACAATCAAGCTTGCTTTTGCCAGTAAGGACAATTTCATAATTAAAACCTTAACGTTAATAATTGCTGCATAACAGCAGTTCATGAATCAGTAAAACGGACTCATTAATGAATTTATTTAAGAGGAATTTTAATCAGCGAATGTGACAGTTAGGTTTCACTAATATTGCATCTTTATTAAATGACGAAATAGTGACATTTTTCTTACAAATAGCAGGGGTAAAATGCCAAAAATATATGAGAGAGATATTTAATTTTGTACAGCATTTATCTATGAGCTGAGCATAGCTAGCTAATGTGACATTTTGATTTCCAATAAATGAAAATTTAACTCCTGTTAATTCGTATTCATAACTCAGGCGAAGCACAATAAATTACGGCTAAAACCTTAGTACATTGATTTATTAAGGGTTCAGCATCATAGTTAAGCAAGATGTGAGACACTTTAACAATGATCGTAATAAAGTTAACAAAAGTATTTACTGTCTGGCTGTTTATTATAAGTTTGCATATTTTTAATCACAGCTATGCACAACAACTAAATTTCGCTTCCATCAAGCTACTTAGTGAGCAACAGGTCGCGAAAATTGTGCTGCCACAAATTTATCAAAAACTTGGCAAAACGATCACTGTGACTCCATTACCGGCGAACCGAGCGCAGCAAGAAGCCAATAGTGGCGTGAAAGATGGGGAAATCTTACGAATTTTTAACTATGGCATAGAAACCCCTCATGTAATTCGCGTACCTACCCCTTATTATTATTTAACGACCGCAGCATTTACTCAGGAAAAAAACGAGATTACCGTTAAACAATTAGCAGATTTATCGCCATATCGAGTTGGTATTGTCAGGGGGGTAAAACATACCAATTATGCCACTAAAGGTTTTCCTCGGGTTTATCTAAGCAACAATAGCGAACAGTTATTTCGTCAACTGGCACAAGGTAATATCGATATCGCCTTAACTAACTACCGCAATGGCATTTACACCATTAATAAGCTTAACCTTCAGGCTATTAAAGTGTTGGATAAAGAATTAACATATGAACCTTTATACCATTACATTAATAAAAAGCATGCTGATATGGTCGAGCCAGTTAATCAAATGATCAGACAATTAACCACCAGTGGTGAACTCGAACAAATGATCAAACATGCTGAAAATCAAATTTATTAACTTAACCTGAGTTAGCCAAATCCCGTGAACAACGAAAAAGTATTTATTATTGGTTTGCCAAGAACTGGCACCACCAGTGTTTGTAGCAAACTTTTAACTCTAGGTTATCGCGTAGCCCACACAGCCTATACGCAAAACGCCTTTGATCAAGCACAGGTAATTGCTGATACGCCGATATTCTGTGACTATCCGTTATTAGATAAGTATTACCCAAACAGCAAGTTCATTTATCTAACGCGAGCAATGGAAAGCTGGCTACCATCGATAAAACAGCTGCTACAACGCATGTATATCAATATTGTCAGAAGTGATGGTGGTTTTAACCCAATCATTAAGCGCAGTTACCAGCAAGTATTCACCCCTTTTAATCAGCAAAACATCAATAGTGATGAATTTTTAGCTGCTTGCTATCAGCGCCACATTGCTGAAGTCTCTGATTATTTTTCAGTAACACCAAAGAAACTCTTTACCCTGGATGTCAGCCAGCCGGAAACTTTCGAGCAACTACACCAGTTTTTGCAACTGCCACAACCGATAACCAAGTTTGACAGGCTCAATGTCGGCGGCAAGATCACCGCCTGGAAAGATCTCACTCACCCAAATAAAATAGCATCAACCCGAAACGGGAAAAGCAGCGCGTTAAACTACTTCAATAATGTTTAGTAGTTTATTTCTACTCTGTCAGTTTTGATGCATGAGTTGATGAATCATCTGACAGCCAGCAATGAATAATGGATATTTAATCACATAATCTTTTCGTCATATTCTCTGCGAGAGCGTTTGATTTCCTCATGATTCTCGCTCGCCCAGGTGACTAGTTGATACAAAGGTTTAACTATACCGAGCCCCATAGTTGTGAGCTCGTATTCAACCCTTGCCGGCACTTCAGGGAAGACAGTTCTTTTAACATAGCCTTCTCTTTCTAAGTCTCGCAAAGTTTGGGTTAACATTCGTTGAGAAATACCGACGATTCTTGATTTAAGTGAGTTGAACCTGTCGGCGCCGTCGACCAAGGCAAATAAAATGAGCATTGACCATTTATCGCCTATTTGAGTGATAACATTGCGAATTGGACACTCTTCATTGTTATGAAACATTCTTCTTTCTGTTTTAACTTTAGCTACCACGATTCACCTCTTCCTTACCATTCGCCCATACATAGGTTACCAATTTGTGCCTTAGGCAGGTTTACGTGCCTAATTGTAACCTTGGTTACTTTTAATTACCATAGTGTATATTAATAACCTACTTTATCTTTTCAGGAGTTATCCATGCGGAAATCCATCACACTTTTATTACTTGTTCTAACTAGTCTTACCTCATTCGCGCAGAATGCTAATACGGCAACGATTAATTTTAAATCACTGCAAAAATCAAGCTGGACACAGCAAGAAATAAACAATGCAGAGCTGATCACCGGCTTTGTGCAAAAGCTGATGAACGATCATGATTTCGATTATGTATTAAAGCACTATAACGATAGTTCATATACTCAACACAACCGTAACCTTCCTGACAAAATAGTAGGCCTGGTTGGTTTCTTACGGGAGTTTGTTGAAGATTATCCAGAGTACTCTTATGAAGTGAAGCACATCTACGTAGATGGTGATTTTGTTATCTTCCATTCGCACGCAACCTTAGAAAAAGGAGATCGTGGAAATGATCAAAAAGGTATGAATATTATAGATACTTGGCGTATTGAAAATGGCAGAATTGTCGAGCATTGGGATTCAATTCAAGCACTTGATGGTTTTATGCGGTTTTATTCACTAGTAAGCGGTGGCAACATCCGCAACACAAATGGCGTATTTTAGCATTAAGCAAAACTGTATGTGAGTAGTCAGTATTATTCTTACTCGATTACTCATTACAGTTCGTCACTGTTAAGGCATTGCCGATGTCCGCTATGATAAAAATGTCAATGTCAGAGTTGATAATAACCTAATAATTGCGTTTAACAATTCAAGTTAACATGTATACAAATTACGAATGGAGACCCGTAAATAAAAGTTTTTCTGAAAAATTACTTAACAGCTTTCAAAATTGGTGTAGATTAATAAGTAAGCACTTTTTCTGGGGGGAATTAAGTGAAGCCAACCGATACCAGTAATTATCAACATTTTTTAAAAGTAGTTGATTGCCAATACGCCTGCCCTGCACATACGCCGGTTCCTGAATACATTCGTTTAATTGCTGAAAAACGTTATACCGAAGCCTATATGATCAACTGGCATTCCAATGTATTTCCCGGCATTTTAGGTCGAGTGTGTGATCGTCCGTGTGAACCTGCGTGCAGGCGCGGCAGAGTAGAAGAAAAACCTGTGGCAATATGTCGATTAAAACGTGTCACCGCCGACTATAAAGATGATATCCATCAGTATATTCCGGCGGTTCCGAGACAAAAAAATGGTAAAAGAATTGCTTTAATTGGTGCTGGTCCCGCTTCTCTGACAGTAGCCCGCGATTTATTGCCACTCGGTTATGATGTAGTGATGTACGAGCGAGATGCTAAAGCTGGCGGTATGATGCGGAGCCAAATTCCGGCGTTTCGTTTGCCGGAAACCGTACTAGATGAAGAGTTAGCATATATCCTCAACATGGGCATTGAAGCGCACTTTGGTGAAGAGATCTCAAGCTTAAATAATTTATTGAAAGCAAATTTTGACGCGATATTTGTTGGCACAGGCGCACCTCAAGGGCGCTGGCTCTCGATAGACGGCCACGAAAAAACCTCAGAGCAGGTAGACACAGGTATCAACTGGCTCTCCAATGTCAGCTTTGGCCATGTTACCAGTGCAGAAAAACGCGTCGTCGTCTTAGGTGGTGGCAATACCGCGATGGATTGCTGCCGCACCGCAAAAAGACTGGGAGCGAAAGAAGTCACAGTGTTAGTTCGTTCAAGTTTTGACGATATGAAAGCCTCCCCTTGGGAAAAAGAAGATGCCATGGCAGAAGGCATTGAAATAAAACCTAATTACACGCCATTAGCATACGTCTTTGAACAAGATGAATTCAAAGGCGTACGTTTTAGCAAAGTTGAGTCAGTCTACGATAAATTTGGCAAACGAACGTTAAAAGATACTGGCGAAGTTTTATTTGTCCCTTGCGAGCAAGTATTAGTTGCCGTTGGTCAGGACACGGCATTTCCGTGGATTGAACGTGATATCGGACTGCGCTTTAACAAATGGGGCCAACCGGCACTTAACCGTGCCACCTTACAATCCACACTAGACAAGGTATTTTTTGGTGGTGATGCCGCCTTTGGTCCGGAGAATATTATTTCTGCGGTCGCTAATGGCCATCAAGCGGCAATTTCCATCGATTTATTTTGTCAGGGCAAAAATCCGGAAAACGAGCGACCGGAAAGTGGCTTTAATCTGATCAGCCAAAAAATGGGCATTCACGAGTGGAGTTACCAAAGCCAGATCGATCACGGACAGCGCAAAAATGTCCCACATGTTGAATGGCAACAAGCGGTCAAAGAAATTAATACCGAAGTAGAATTAGGTTTTGATGAAAAACTGGCGCTTGAAGAAGCACATCGTTGTTTAAATTGTGATGTGCAAACCATTTTTAACGAAACTACCTGTATCGAATGCTCAGCTTGTGAAGATGTTTGCCCGACGGATTGTATTAACTTTGTCGAAATTGACAGCAATAGCAAACAAGGTGCTGAGCAACAAGCCCATGCTCAACTCAGAGTACAGGAGATTAATCCCGAACAAGAAATGATGATTTCGGCACCATTAAAAACAGGGCATTTTATGATCAAAGATGAAGATGTCTGTCTCCATTGTGGGCTATGTGCAGAGCGTTGCCCAACTGGTGCCTGGGACATGAGAAAACTAATCTTAGATAATATTGGAGCAACCATTAAATGAGCCAAGCTAGCAGTGCTTCACCTTGCCAAGGTACTAACGACTTTGTAATTCGCTTTGCTAACACCAATGGTACAGGTTCCGCCAGTGCCAATAATATGTTTGCCAAAGCCATAATTCGTATGGGTATACCGGTGAGTGCAAAAAATATTTTTCCTTCCAATATTCAGGGCATGCCGACTTGGTATGAAGTAAGGATCAATGAAAATAACTATTTAGCGCGCCGTGGCGGTAAGGCAGAACTCGTGGTGGCAATGAACGCACAAAGTATGGCACAAGACATAGACAGCGTAAAAACGGGCGGCTACTTATTATATGACTCCAGTAAACAGCTGGCAGACGAGCAATTTCGGCAAGACATTACCTATCTCGGCATGCCTATTTCCGCCATTTGCCAAAAAGAATATCAGGACCCAAGGCAGCGACAATTATTTAAAAATGTTATCTACGTTGGCGCCCTGGCTGCGCTACTTAATATTGAATTTGAGGTGCTAAAAGCACTGGTTGGCGATCAGTTTAAAGGCAAAGAAAAACTGATCACCCCCAATATTTACGCTTTAGAGCTTGGTTATCAGTTTGCTAATCACCATTTTGACTGCCCGTTAGCTATTAGAGTAGAACGTCGTGATTTGTTGCAAGACAGGATCATGGTCGACGGCAATACGGCAACCGCGTTAGGTGCAGTTTATGGTGGTGCAATAGTTGCGGGCTGGTACCCGATCACGCCTTCGACTTCAGTAGTTGAAAAATTTGGCAACTATTGCCAGCGCCTACGGATAGACCCTGCTTCGGGTAAAAAGAACTTTGCTTTAATTCAGGCAGAAGATGAACTAGCAGCAATTGGCATCGCCATAGGTGCTGGTTGGAATGGCGCCCGAGCGTTTACCGCCACCAGCGGCCCGGGAATTTCCTTGATGAGTGAATTTTTAGGGCTCGCCTATTTTGCCGAAATTCCTATGGTATTAATTGATGTTCAGCGCGCCGGCCCTTCCACCGGCATGCCGACTCGTACTCAACAGTCAGATATTTTATCCTGCGCTTACGCCTCACACGGTGATACCAAGCAGGTATTACTGTTTCCTGACTCACCAAAAGAATGCTTCGATTTAACCGCTGAAGCCTTTGAACTGGCAGATCAATTACAAACCCCAGTGATAGTTATGAGTGATTTAGACTTAGGGATGAATGATCACCTTAGTGAACCCTTTAGCTGGGACGATAATAAGCAATACAACCTAGGCAAGGTACTCAGCGCCGAACAACTGGATAGTATCGAACGTTATGGACGTTACTTAGATAGCGATGGTGACGGCATCTGTTATCGCACCTTACCCGGTACCCATGAAACCAAAGGCGCATTTTTTACCCGAGGCACCTCACGCAATGAATATGCGGCATATACCGAAAAGTCCGATGATTATGTCGCTAATATGGAGCGGCTGATTAAAAAATTTGATACCGCCGCTAAACTAGTACCAAAACCTCTCATTACTCAAGGGCAAAAACTCGCTAAACTCGGATTAATTTATTATGGCACGAGCAGTCATGCCATTAATGAAGTATTAGCGGAGCTAAAAGAGCATGGTTTATCTGCTGACACCTTACGTATTAAAGCATTCCCTTTTCAGCCAGAAATCAGCAAATTTATCGAACAGCATCAAGAAGTATTTATCATCGAACAAAATCGAGACGGCCAAATGCGCACCTTATTAATCAACGAATTAGCGATAGCGCCAGAAAAGCTGATCAGCATTGCCAATTGTGATGGTTTGCCATTAACCAGCGAGTATGTCGTCAATGGCATACTAAGCAGTTTATCCAACGAATTATCTAACCAACAAGTAGGTTAAGAGGTTATTATGAGTTTTGAAAAATCCAAATTTCATCACCCCAGACTTGCGATAAATGAGCTTGGACTTAATTACCGTGATTACGAAGGCAGTTTATCGACCTTATGCGCTGGTTGTGGTCATGACGCAATTTCCTCAGCCGTTATTCAGGCCTGCTATGAGTTATCCTTACCGCCTCATAAAATAGCCAAAATGTCCGGTATCGGTTGTTCTTCAAAGTCACCAACCTATTTTCTGAATAAAGCGCATGGCTTTAATTCCGTTCATGGCCGGATGCCGTCTGTAGCCACCGGCGCTAACCTTGCAAATCGAGACTTAATTTATATTGGCATGTCAGGTGATGGCGACAGTGCCTCTATTGGTATGGGACAATTTGCTCATGTGGTTCGGCGCCAGCTCAATATGCTTTATATGGTGGCGAATAACGGTGTTTACGGTTTAACTAAAGGGCAGCTTGCTGCGACCGCAGATAAAGGTATGACCAATAAGGCCGGCGAGTCCAGTTTATTCGCCGACATTGACTTATGTGTAATGGCATTGCAACTCGGGGCAAGCTTTGTTGCCCGCAGTTTCTCTGGTGATAAAAAACAATTAGTACCATTAATTAAGGCAGCGATAAGCCATCAAGGGTTTGCTTTTATTGATATCATCTCTCCCTGTGTCACCTTTAACAATCATGCCAATTCAACTCGTTCGTACGATTATGTTCACGAGCATGTCACCACCGCCGCCATCGCTGATTTTGTTCCGGTGAAAAAAGAAATTACCTGCGGTGTTGGCGATGGTGAAAATGAAGATATTTGCCTGCACGACGGCTCTATTATGCGTATTCATAAGCTCGACAAAAACTATCAAACCACTAATGCGATGCAAGCAATTATCGATATCGAACAGCATAAAGAAAAAGGGGAAATATTAACCGGTTTGTTTTACCTCGACCCAACCTGTAGTAATTTTCACGAGATTAATAACACTAACGATACACCGTTAAACCAGTTAAGTCAGGATGCTTTATGCCCAGGTTCGCGAGTATTATCTGGCATTAACGATAGTTTTAGATAGCTCTCGTTATAGGTCACCACGAGCACAGCGGGGTGAGAAAAAAGAGAGTTAGACTATGAATTTTGTCGAAGTAAACTTCGACCTACAGCAATAGAAGTTCGTCACTCATGCATCCTTGCCGCCCTGAACATCGTCGCTCCTATGCGTCCATGCATCCGCGACATACCTTTCGTCCTGAACATCGTCGCTCCTATGCGTCCATGCATCCGCGACATACCCTTCGTCCTGAACATATACGAAATTATGCTCCTGCAATTTCGTTATTGCTTACATGGATGTAAGTACTTAGTTTTTGTCTGGAACAAAAAAAACTGACCATACGTCCATGTATATATACGAAATTATGCTCCTGCAATTTCGTTATACCATACGTCCATGTATATAAAAGCCATTCGTTTTAGCGAATGGCTTTTGAGTTAATCAATGTTATTGGGTAAATAATAAAATTAATTATCGCTTAATATGGGCTAAACGACGAGTACCAACAGCAAGAATGCCTATCAGTAATATCCATAGCATACTACCTCCTCCTTTTCGGTGTGAGGGTTTATCTATCACGACCGGTGTACTGGCTTTAACCGTAACAGATACAACAGCCTGACTTTCTCCTTCATCACCATCACTAATGGTATAACTCAACGTATCAGTACCCTCAAACCCTGAAGCTGGAGTATAGTGCAAACTGCCATCAGCATTGATAGTAACACTACCATGTTCAGCACTTGCTTGTGTCACCGTTAAAGAATCTCCATCAGCATCACTGTCATTACTTAATACATTGATATCGATACTGGTTTCATTATCGGTTTCAGCACTATCATCAACCGCTACTGGCGCATTATTTAAGACAACGTTAATAACAACCCGCCCAGTTGCAGAGCCGCCCTGACTATCACTGATACCGTAAGTGATATTGGCGATACCATAATGATCAAGCTCCGTAGTGAATAGCAATTGGTTATCTTCAATACTAACCGACCCAATATCTACATTTGCGCTGGTGATAGTTAAAGTATCACCATCAACATCTATATCATTTGCCAATACATCAATGTAAACATTATGGTTGCGTTTAACATCGATAGCATCATCAACCGCCTCAGGGCGTGTATTTCCCGTTACGGCAACCGCAATACCACCTGGGTCATCAATCGACTGATTCACTTCACCATCAGCATCGTTAGCACCACCATCTTCAATGGTTAGTTGCACACACCAGTGACCTTCTGTTAAACCGTTAATATAAGCAACATCCCCCGGTGGCGGGCAAAACCCCTCACTGCCAAATGCTGATGCAACACTATTGTTATCATCAATGACAAAGTCCTGCCAGCCAGATGGCATCAATTTACGATAAATCGCATCAGCAGGGATTGGTGCAAACTGAGCAACCACAATGCTAACTGATTGTCCTGCTATCGGAAGTTCCTCAACATTAAAGTCAAATAAGCCATTACTATATTCATAGCTTTCATCTTTATTGGCTCCTTGCCCTTCGTTGCCGTGATTAACAATATCATCTTCACTCACTTGTGTTTTCGCACTTTTAGCACGGAAAGCCACTTCACCAAGGGTTAAAGCTAATCCCGGCTCGGTCTCCATCAAGAAGCTTGTATCATCAGCCTGACGTTCCTGAACAACATTTCGAGCTAAATTCGCTGAATCAAGAAAATCTGGAATGCCATCATCATCGTTATCACCAGTACCTTCATCCTTGTCGCTAATACCATCGTTATCTGAATCATCTTGATCATTTAACTCAGGTAATACTTCATCAATGCGCAGTTTTAAGCGATCCTGACCAACTTTATCGCCATCACTTACGGCGATACGTAATTTGTAAAAACCCGGAGATAATGCAGATGGATCAAGAGTGAAAGTCGTCTCATCATCATCTGTATCAACTAAAGCACTGTCTGAATTTGACCAATCATAACTATGGTTGTCATTCTGGTTTGGATCTTTTACTGTCGTTGATACCGTCACCAGCCCACCATCTTGGCTAACAATACGAGTTGCTCCATCACCTTGCGTGGCAGTAAGTGACACATCCGGTGCAACATTACCCTCAAAAATGGCTATCTGGCTCGAAGCTTTAGTACCAATTATCGCATTTGTTGGCTCTTCCAAGGTAATTACGATAGTTTCTTGCCCTTCACCTGCACCATCATCAACGATATTAACAGTAACATTTGCTGTTAATTGGCCAGACTCCAAGGTGACGCTACCATCGACCAAGTCATGATCAGAACCATCAATATCTGCCGTGCCACTAATGGTATAAGGTACAATAACGGGGTATTCGACTGCTGGACCATTCAGAATAATATTAAAATTAACGGTAGATCCTTCTGCGGTATTTTGGTTGTTACTTAAACCAACTAAAGGGATCACATTAATGACTTGAGTATCAGTAGCTTCATTGCCATCACTGTCTACCGCTGACCAAGTTACAATATGTGAACCAGGACTGAAAAAACTATTTGAATCTACCGCCACAGCAAGATCGCCATCTTCAACGTCTGTTGCTATTGCTGTTTTCATGTCAACCTCGGTAAACAGACCTGTTGCATTCACCGTGACATCAGCAGAAGCGGTAATTTCAGGTTTGCTACCAACGATCGGTGTACCCGAAATAGGAATGATGGCATTTGAAAGAATCGATTCACTTGTCCCCTGGCCATCAGTATAGCTAGCTACAACAGTAACTGACTGTTCAACATCATCTTCAGTAAGCGTATAACTATCAACGTTCGCACCAGAAATAGCTTCACCATTTCGTTGCCACTGATAATTGATGTCACCTAAACCATCTTCATCGCTAAGCGTATGCGATGCCGTTACGATTTCACCAGAAGTAGCAACACCACTAATAACCACTTCACCAGTAGGTAAATCATTGACGTTTGCAACAACCTCTGTAGCAGCTGACGTTACAGATTCTAACTGACCATATCCGTCGGTATAGTTTGCTTGAACAGATAATGTTGCACCAACATCTACTTGAGTCAGGGTGTAGCTAGCACTTGTCATTCCTTCAACAAGTTCAGCGTTTCGAAGCCATTGATAACTGATCTCACCTAAACCATCAAGATCTGCCAATGTATCGCTAACGGTTAATGTTTGATCTTCTTCGGCGCTACCTGAAATGATCACATTGCCAGTTGGTACATCATTAATATTAGCGACAGCAACTGTTTCCGCTGAAACTAAACTTTCTGAGGTACCCAAACCATCTATATAACTCACAATAGCGCTTATCACACTACCAACATCAGCATCACCAAGTAAATAACTTGTAGTTGTTGCTCCTTCAATTGCAACACCATTACGCAGCCATTGGAAACTAAACTCACCTAATCCATCTGCATCACCAATAGTACTGGTATCGGCCATTAAGGTTTGATCTTCTTCTACCACACCAGTAATTAATACCGCACCTGTCGGTGAATCATTAGTGTTGACGACAACAGAGGTCGGTTCGGAAGTGACACTTTCATCAAAACCATCACCATCGGTATAATTCACAGTAACGGTAATAGTATTGCCAATATCAAAAGTTACAACCTGATAGCTTGAGCTATTACTACCAACATTAGCGCCACCACTTTGCCACTGATAACTAAACGTACCAAGCCCGTTGCCATCACCTAATGATGAAGTATCAGCAGTTAAAGTACCTCCTTCTATCGCGCTTCCACTGATGACTACCGCACCTGTAGGATCACTATTGACTATTGGCGGTGAATTTCTGGTTATTGTTGATACATCTACTGCACCAGAAGCATTTCCCGCAGCATCGAGTGCCATAACCACAAAGTTATTAGTGCCAAGGGTCAGCGGTGCATTCAGACTCCAACTACCCGCAGCAACGGTTCCACTTGCCAGAGGTGCATTGCTATCATCCGCTGTGCCATTATTATCAGCATCTTTAAAGATTTTAACATTAACGCCATCTTCACCATGGGTACCACTAACTGATGTCGTTGTAGCAGTCACAGTTAAGGGAGCCGCAGGAGTTGTCACCACTGCAGATACAGGTGCCGTTGTATCTATAACTATCGCTTTGCCATCACTTAAGCTCCCCGCGGCGGCAGGCACAGCCAATGTTAAACTTGCGTTATTGCCATTACTGTCTTTAATTGTACCGCTATTTAAGGATAGCGACCCTGTTGCAACATAATCTAAATCAGCGCTGGTATCTCCGGCCTGTACCGTATAATCAAAAACCAAGGTATTACTGGCAGAGCCTGAAACATAAGTAGCTGCTCTGTCAGTTGCACCAGTTTCTAATAGAAGACTCGGCGTACCGCCAGTTGTATTTACCGTAACAGTATCATCAAAAGTCACCGTTACATTAATAACATCTCCCGCTTTATAGCTGCCATCAGCAGTACTAGCAGAAACTCCTGTCACAACAGGAGAAACAGATTCAACCAACACACCGCCAAGAGCACCGATGCTATTTAAAGTGGTATTGATATTATTCGCAGCACCGTCTTGAATAGTGCCGCCATTGGTTTCTAACGCCGATAAGCCAACCCCATCAGCATCATTTAACCCAGCTTCAACGACATAACGAAACACTAACGCCTGAGAGCCTGTACCAGATAAGTAACTGGCATATTTAGTCACGCCACCAATATTCAATACTAAACGCGGCGTACCTCCGCCGGTATTAACGGTAACAATTTCATCAGTATTGACAATAAAATTAAGGTTTTGTCCAGTCGCATAAGTACCGTTAGCTGGTACCGAGACACTGCTAATAGTTGGTGCAGTAGTATCGTCATCATCCAAAATAGTCACAGTTTGTTGCTGAGTACCACTTTCAGTAGCGCCACCACCAGAAACCGATGAAATATCTATAATGATAGTTTCACCACCTTCTTCTGTAACATCATCTACCCCTGTAATACCTGTAGCAGCATTCGCTGATGTACTACCACCAGAAATTGTAACGCTGGCACTTACGGTATTATTATAGTCACTACCTGATGTGGCCGTACCACTATAGATTAAATTAACCGTTACATCTTCATAGGTTGCATGCTCCAAAGACGCAGTTATCGTCGATGTGCCACCATTTTCAGCAATAGCATTGCTGCCTACGGATAAAGAAACCGTTGGTGCAGCCTCAGCATCAGTAATATTGATGGTTTGTTGGTTAGTCGCGCCTTCATTGCCTACCGATAAACTATTAATATCAACAATAACGGTTTCAGCTGACGCGGCATCATAAAGGGTATCGCCAACGCCTGTAACATTTGCCGTTCCCGTACTGCTACCACTGGCGATTGTGATGGTATTCGACTTAGTATAATCGGTGGTTACTGTAGCTGTGCCAGAATATGCTAAGCCAACACTGACATCAACTGGCCATAAACTATTCAAACTTCCAGATAAAGTAGCAGTTAACACACTCACACCACCATCTTCTGCAATGGTGTTGCTATCAGCAGTTAAATTTACCGTTGGAATATTAGCATAAATCGCATCACTGGCCTGACTGATTGCCGTGGTAAAGGCGCCAGAGGCGTTGCCTGTACTATCTGCCAGGGTAAAGTTTACTGGCACATTGCTACCAGCGGCAACATCGGTACCACCGTCGGTAATGGTAAAGCTTGCAGTATAAGTAGTATCATTGGTTTTACTTAAACTGCCCAGGGTATAGCCATCGATAGTACCGCTAATGCCACCGCTGCCGGTAGTATAATCATCGCTATCTGAACTCACGGTGATAGTGGCCGTTACAACATCGCCCACTTTATGGGCACTATTAGCGATACTCACCGCAGAAATAGTAGGAGCAACATCATCAGCCACGCTAATAGTAAACGCTTCTTGGTAACTGGCACTGCCATCACTAGTTTGCAAACAGATCTTATAACTGCTGGCATTGGTAGCCCCAACGGTTTCTAATATATTGGTATTAATCTGGAAGCTGGCATTATCGACGTCATTACCAACACCACAGGAGCCGCTGCCCGATGCGCCATCAGCAACCAAACTATAAGTGAATGCACCACTATCAACATCAGTCGACGTTAACGTACCTATATCTGCCCCCACGCCCGTAGCACTTTGATTAATACTACTAGCTGAAAGCGTCATATCTGTCGGAGCATCATTCACGGCTGTGATATCAAGGTTTACCGTTCCCAGTAATGGGTTGACCGTTCCATCATTTGCGTTAATGGTCATAGTGGCAGCATCATTACCATTGACGTTGCTGGCACCGGTGTATTGAATATTACTGGCAGTATCAAGATAAGTGTTGATGTCCGCAGGTGAACCCGCAAGCGTGATAGTGGTGGCATTGACTAAAGTTTCAGTGACACCTGCCCCCACGCCAGCACCATCTGCTGGCGTTGAAAATGTTCCTGCACTTGCAGCGAGCGTTACCGTTAAGCTAGCATTGTCTACATCTGCAAACGTCACCGCTGATAAATCAACATTACTGGCGGTATCTTCCGTCACCGTAACATCGGTAGGAATCCCCGTTGCTGTAGGTGCATCATTCACCGCTGAAACAGTGATAGTTATATCACTGTTAGCAGAAGTTCCGCCATCACCATCATTTACCGTCAGGCGAACATTACGCGCCCCTGTGGTAGGGTTATCGGTATCGGTGTCTTGAAAAGTAACAGCCTGCACCAGCGTTTGTGTATTTGTTGGTGTTGCGTTGACATTAAAATTCACCACCAAGTCGTTACCAGCAGCAATGTTATTACCAAGGGTACCTATTACCGTGCCACCAACCGAGACATTTGAACTGGCAGTAGTACCGGCCAATGCGACAGTACCCGATGTATCCAGACTTAACACATCTTCTGCGGCATCTTCACCTGAGGTGATGGTTACCGTCATATTGCCGGCATTAAAATCACCACCATCGGCATCAGTAACCGTGGCAGCAGTGCCCTGATCGATTAAGGTGGCAGCATCCCCTTCCGTAAAAGTAAAACTATCACCATTTAAATTGGCAATTGTTGGAGCTGAATTGGCAGGGGCAACGTTAGCCACCGCGAAATTATCTACGGAAAAGTACCCACTGCTATCTTGAACACTTATATACAGCTTAGTTACACCTGCACCGAAGCTACTAAGATCAATTGTTGTACCTGCTGAATCATTAAGCGCTCCTGAATTAACACTACCAGCTACGTCGGCAGTAACAACAAATGTGTCTGTTAAGCCACTAATGTTATACACATAAATTGACGATGGCTGAAAACTTTCATTTCCAGAAAAAGATAAAGTTAATTGAGACTCCCCACTTGAGCTATACCCCCGACCAAAGCCTCCATAGGTACTAGCTGCCGCACCGTCTAAAACAAGAGTATAACCACCGGCCCCCCCAAATTCTGCATTTGTACCACTACCACCACCTAAAGCGCCGGCGGTAGTCACAGTTGAAAAATTTATCGTACCTGTAAATGCCAAGACATGAGCAAAGTTATTAAGTGCTATTTCTGAGAATGGCTGTTTAGCGTTAATATTTCCACGAACGACTTCTAATTCCCAATCACCGTTCTGTTGCTTTGCCCCGGTATAATCATTTGATGCAGCCACATCTACCTTAGCGTTATTATTGATCAATTCAAGCAATGCTTTACCTTTAGCTGACTTGGCCAAATTACAGCCATAAAGCAGCACATCGGCATCATCAGCCATTACCTGCTCAAGGATAGATAATGATTGCCCCAATTTAAGGTCTTGCTCCTGTACGTTATCCGTACCAAGTTGCAGCACACCATCAGCGCCATGTGACACCAAATGCAGCGCCGTTAAGCCATGATAATCAGCCAGAATATTATTGAGTTGCTCAAGCCCTGGCTTGGTTTTATCAATAAAACGGACTTCTACATTAGGATTGATATCGCGTATTAAAGTTGCGTAATCATCAACAGCAGTATCGACAATTACCAGCTCTTTAACAGCGGTTGAGCGAGTCAGCTGCACCTTATCAATCACTGGCACATCAATCACTGTAGCTGCTTTAAGTTGTTTAATTGCTAACGACTGTTCAGCAGGCACTTTAGTATAAAGATCAGCAGCGCTTAACGGTGATGAAGCGCCTTGTTTTAACGCCAGTTGTGATGTTGTACTTGCCAAAGGCACGCCATTATCAATCGTCGTGAACTGCTCTTTACTGGTTTGTCGATAATAAGCGCCCACCGAAGGAGCAAAAGCAGATACTCCTAAAGGCATCATGACGGCCATTACTTGATTGAGTTTCGATTGTTTCACAACGAGTCCTCTTTAACTAGCGTTAACTATTGGATTACTTGGGTGAAATGATGCTGGCAGACGTCCCAGTGGTATCTTGCCAAAACGCCATTTCACTGTATTTTTCATATAAATCAGGCGGTAATATGCTGCGACGAGGGCTAAAGGCCACCTTCTTTTTCACCGTATGCAAGCCTTTAGCCCCTAACTGGGCATCAAACTCACCTTCTTGATATTCGACATGTTCAAAATCATGAGTAAAGGATGGCTCTTCGATAAACTGATACAACAATTGTAGGCACTGCTCAGGCTGACTCACTAATAAATCATAATCAACTAACAACAATTGCTCAGAAAATTCACCATAATATGCCTCTTTTAATGCGGTCCAGGCGCTGCCTACCACACCTTGCGCACTCATCATGCCTTCACAGCGGGAATAAACGGTTTGGCGCATTTGCGGACTATACATACGGCTGTATTCAAAAGGGTTTTTACGATAAATACGCTCAAAACTGTCCATGATCCAGGCTGGATTACGAACACAACAGATCATTTTAAAATTGCGGCCAAACAGTTCAACCAACTGATGCATGCGGGCAGACCAGATACGGTTGGTATCAAAAATAACGTGTTTCTCTTGGTGTTCACTGTAATAGGCCGAAAATATCGCCTGACACATTTGTTTGCGTTTAACATCATCAAAAAAAGCATGAAACTCACTGCCTGCCGCCATTTGCTCAAGCGTGCCATTCATTAAGCCCGCTACGGGGCTAGACATCGCCGCATGAAACGAACTGTTTTGTCGAAGAATACCCGCTAATAGCGTTGAACCAGAGCGTGGAAGACCGGAAATAAAGTGATACTGGCTCATGAAAAATGCAATCCCTATGTTTAATACCCGTAACCGAGTTTTTATTCTTTTACTGCGTTAACATTCTTGTTTCGCTAGCACTAATTATATTTAGATTAACTACTGTCTAGTTTAGAACAGAATGTATCTACGTGATTATAGTCAAAGATTTGTTATAAGGTTAAGAAAATTAAGTAAATATTTTTTTAAAGATAACGATTTAGACTAAATAGTGCTCATACAATTTCGATATTGCTGGTATTGTGAGTACTTAGTTTTCCGGAACAAAAACTGACCATACATCCATGTATATACGAAATTATTCTCCTGCAATTTCGTTATACCATACATCCATATATACGAAATTATGCTCCTGCAATTTCGTTATACCATACATCCATGTATATAAAAGCCATTCGTTTTTAGCGAATGGCTTTTATTTAATGCTAACTTTTAAACCGCTTGCTCAATATCAATGATTAAAACTCATATTTATAAGAGATATCAAAGCCAATACCTTTAGTTTCACTTCGGAATAAGGTATCAGAAAATTCCATTTCTTTTTTCTGATCCAGTAAGTTTTGCGCCTTAAATTTCAAGGTTGAAGCAAAGCTTGGGTAATAAGTATAAACCAAATCCAGTGAATGGAACGGTTGCTCCATTCTGTCTTCCTGACCTTCAATTCCAGGGATAATAATACGTTCACCGAAGACATTGTATGCCAAAGTAATCGCATGGTTACCATTTGGCGCGTCATAACCCAAATTCAAGTTAACCACATATTGGGAATGGCCAGTCATGCGGCGGCTGGCATTGGTGACAGCAGCAGATACACCGGTTTGTTCAACCACACGCTGAGTATCGATGTTGATTTCAGAATCACTTAAGGTAACATTACCAGAAACGAAGAAATCACTACCAATGCCACCTAAGAAAGCAAAGTCCTTCATAAACTCAACTTCAACACCATAAACTTCACCATCATCAGCATTAGCCATCACGATAAGCGGAGGACCATCCTGAGACGGCGACTGTACTGATTCAATCGGGTTGACCATGTCTTTATAGAACAGGCCTACAGATAAGTTTTCTCCGGTTTCCAAATACCACTCCCAACGCAGATCATAGTTTTTAATCTGTGTTGTTTGGATGCCAGGGGTACCACGTACCGGGTACTCTGTTAATGGATCCAAATAGGTAGTCGGCGCTACTTCACGTAAATCAGGACGAACCGTAGTTTCACCATAAGACAAACGATATTGAACCTGTGGACTGGCAATATAAGTTAGTGCCAAAGCCGGATAGAAGTCGTCTTCCCGAAAAGCCATGTTCGCAAGATCTTGCTCGGTTGGCGATGTTGGTAAGTCAAACTGACCATTTTCCGGATCTAACGGAGCGACTACTTGACGAAAATCTTCCCAGCGAACACCGCCGCTAACGCGCCAGGTATTATCAAACAGAAAATCTGCTGAGAAGTAATAAGCATCAACCATCTGTGCTGATAAATAATCATCACCCGGTACTGAATTATCACGGATAATAGTCTCAGAACCAGCCAGCGGATGATTTAAAATAACATTATCAGTCAGTACATCAGCCAAAACATAACCGCTTAAGTCAGCGTTATCAAAGGCTAATGTATTTATATCCAAACGGCGAGCAAAGGCGTCACGTGATTTTTCGATAAAATCACCACCAGCTTTTAATTCCACTTCACCGCCATCAAAATAAATAGGCATCGAGAAGTTAAAGCCATAGTTTTCAACTTTGTCATTCAGATCCTGGAAAGTATAACGACCAGCAGTGCGCCCCTTACGCAGGCTTGACTCGGTTGACAAATCCCATACACCATCTTCGTTGTTATCCGTTAGCATGAAGCGAGTGGTAAGGTTACCAGGTGCATAACGGCTGGACCTAGCGTTTGAATATTTCCAGTCAAAGCCCAGATTATTAAATTCAGGGAAATTGTGAGTACCACGAATTTGCGTAGCAATCAGCTCGCGCTCTTCATAATTAACATCAATATCACGCACTCGCAAACCATCGGTAATCAAAGCATTATTGGTGTTACCAAATTTTTCCTTAATTTTATCGGCAGTATCGTGCAAGATAATATTGCTGATATCAATACGATGGGCTTTATCATATTCAATCCCCAAGTTCAGCATACCTGACCATCGAATACTGTGCTCGGTAGCATCAACCTGATCAAAACCGCGCACTAACGAATAGCTACCATCATCATTATTAACAAAATCCTGGCCTTCATACAGTTTTGAAACCTGCCAGTTATTATCATAAGATACAGAAGTTAAATAACCGAAACGCCATTTACCTGATTCAAAGCGATCCCCAAAAGACAAGTCAACACCCCAGTTTGGGTCTATGCTTTGAGATTTCGGATCATAATCACGGTTTAACATCGCAGCTATGGCACGATTCTCATCTTGTGACACTTCATCCAGTGGCTGGTAGTTCCTCCACATACCCATTAATTGAACAGGTGCAGCACGCTTTCCATCGTCTTCACCACGCCAATCGTTATCCCCCCCGTTGTAAAAAATACCCTCATCAAAATTATCGGCATTCCCCCCCAGATTACCGGAGATGTTGAACATGAAGTCTGTCGGAATAGTTTTTAAACGGATATCAACATTACCACCACCAAAATTCGCCGGCATAGATGGCGAATACGATTTTTGTACCGACAGTGATTCGATCATTGCTGCAGGGAATAAATCCAATGGAATGACTGATCTTGAAGGATCTGGACTTGGTACAGATGCAGAATTTAATTGCGTACTTGAATAACGCTCACCTAAACCGCGCACATAGATAAATTTACCATCAACCAACGTCAAACCGGTAACACGTCGAAGAGCGGCAGCTGCATCGCTGTCACCGGTACGAGAAATTTGCTCGGCACCTAAAATATCAGCAACAAACGCTTGGCTTTTACGTTCTTCCATAACTGCACTAGCAGTGCCTTTTAAGCGACTTGCTTTAGCAACAACTTCTTCAATCGCTCTATCATCTGTTTCTTGAGCAATCAAATTAGTTGAAGGTAAGCTTGCAAGTACCGCTACAGCTATACTACTTAAGCTGAAACGGTTGAATGTTTTATTCATAATAAACCTCTTGGGAATGGCTGAAGAACATAGTGTTCTAGTCAGCTGTTAGGTCATAGTTTTGAGTTTGCTTGTTAAAAAGTAGCGATGGCGTTAATAGCCATCGCTCTCATTCATTGCTTTAGTTAAATAGCAAGTTGCACTATTACTCAAGGCCTACAGTCCAGCCAGCAGTCCAGTCGTTTGATTCACTAACCGCACCTATGTGGTCGGCATTATCAAAGAAAGTGTTGTTTGTGAATGTCTTAGGAGTAGTCGCATCTAGGGTGTAGATACCGTTTACAACGTCAGACTTACCAGTTGCTGTTGAGTTGTTTTCGTTGCTGTTTAAAACCCAATCTGCAGCGTTAAGTAAGACAACATCGTCAGACTTATCGGCAGTATCCTGGTTAGCATATGAGTCTTTGAAGTTTTCGCTACATGCAAATACTGAGTTAGAGATAACGGTTTCACCAGATTTCGCCTGGTCGACAGTAACCGACGATGTCTTACCGCCTTCAATTTCAAAACACTCACCCATACCTGCAGAGCCAGTCACGACAAAGTTATATAAGTGCGCCTTGGTACCTTCACGCAGATAAATACCTTCTGAATCCTTGTCATCACCTTTATAATCATTACCGATAATGGTCACGTTAGCTATCGTTGGATTTGATTGTGGCTTCTTATTAGCGATTTTTCCGTCGTTATCAGCTTCAATGCCACGGTTAGTTTCACCATTTTCAGGGTTTTGTCTAACCAGTACATACTGCATATTGCCGCGGTAGCCATTGTCCCAGTCTACACTGTCATCTTGGTTATCAGTCAATACAACATACTTGAGGTTTACTGTACCGCCGAAGAACTCAACACCATCATCAGCATTGTCGTGGATTTGGATGTATTCCACTTTTGTGCCCGAACCTATGGCGCCGAACGTAATACCGTTTAACTCATTATCGGTAGAAAGCTCATAACCCGCATGCTTAACCACGACATAACGTAGGGTACCAGAGCTGTCTTCATCGTTAGTGCCACCGAATACAGCACCTTCTTCAACGCCTTCTACCTGAAGTGCACACTCACTACCGTCGGTAGGACATTTGTTTGACTTAGCATTCCCCAAAAGTACGATGCCCCCCCACTGGCCTGCGTGCGTTGCTTCACCTTTTAAATCTTCACTTGAAGTGAAAGTAATTGGCGCTGATGCAGTACCGTTGGCTTCAATTTTTGAATCACGGCTTACCACCAAGTAATCCTTACCATTGCGGCCAAAAATAGTGGTGCCTGACTCAATTGTTAACGTTGCAGAATCGGCTTTATCGTGACCAACAAATACAGCACCATTTAACGCGTAGATATTGTTAGCAGTTAGTGTTATATCGCTGGTGATGGTACCCGAGATTTCACAGGTAGTTGTTGCGCCATCGATAGGTGAAATAGCCGTTGTGCCAGCAGGGCAGCCTTCAACAGGTGCTGAAGCTGTGACTTCTCCGCCACCAAAACCAAAGGCCCACCCCTGACGCCAGTCATTGCTACCATCTAAAGCACCTACATAGTGCACTTCATCAAACCAAGGATCTACGGTATTGGCTACGTTTTGACCCGCACCTTCAGCAACCAAAGGAGAGTTACTATCAGGCATACCATCGGCATCGATCAATAATGAAGTACTGACACCGTTGCTTTCTTCCGATAGGAACCATTGCTCAACATCAAGCAATACTGTGTCATCAGAAGTATCATTAGTATCCTGATTGGCTTTGGCATTTTTAAAATTTTCGCCATTGCTACAAGCTATGATGCTGTTTTGGAAGGTAATATTACCGTTATTGGCATTATCAACAGTAACAGAAGAAGTTTTACCACCTTCAAGCTCTAGACATTCACCCATTTCAGAAGTACCAGTAACCACAGCATTATAGATGTGTGCTCCTACACCTTCACGCAGATAAATACCTTCCGAATCCCTGTCATCACCTTTATAGTTATTACCCATGATAGTAATATTGGTAATGGTTGGCATTGACATAGGTTCTTTATCAGGATGTTTGCCATCGTTATCGGCTTCAATACCACGGTTAGCTTTACCTGAGTTTTTGTCGTGCTGAATGAAAACATGCTGTATACGTCCACGGTAGCCATTGTCGATATCAAGGCTGTCATCCTGATTGCCGGTTAACACTACGTGTTTTAAATCAACCGCACCACCAAAGAATTCGATACCATCGTCGGCATTGGAGTGAATTTGAATATAATCAACGGTTGTACCTGAACCAACACCACCGAAAGTAATGCCATTTAATTCATTGTCGGTAGAAAGCTCATAACCGGCATATTTTACAACAACATATTTTAGGACACCTGAGTTATCTTCCCAGTCAGTGCCACCGAATACCGCACCTTCTTCAACACCTTCAACTTGAAGCGCACATTCACTACCATCAGTAGGACATTTATTTGATGGTGCATTACCTAAGATAACAACACCGCCCCACTGACCGGCAGCTGTCTCTTCACCTTGAACATCAGCTAAAGAAGTAAAGACGATTGGCTTGGCCTTAGTACCTTCAGCCATAATTTTTGAGTTACGCTGAATAACTAAATAATCTTTACCTGACTGACCAAACAGCACGGCACCAGGTTCAATTGTTAAAGTAGCGCCATTAGCAGCTAAAGAAGATTTTTGAACACCTGATTTTGCCGAGCTGTTTGATGAGCCAGTAGAACTTAAACCTACGGTCACTTGTCCTTTCAAAGCATACATGACAGGTTTATTACCTAGTGTGGCAACTAAAGTAGTATCTTCTGTGATATTACCTTCAATGGTTTGAACCTGAACATCAAAACCTAAAGCAGTACTTACTATAGTTGACATTGCAGTATTAGGAATACCAGGTAATGAATCAAGGTTACCACCGTTATCTACTGGTTCAGGGTTATTAATAACAGTATCACCCACTGAATTATCAACATCTGATTTCAAATTAATGTCACCACCACAACCGACTAATGTTAATGATAACGCACTGGCAATAGCACTTACTTTAAAGAATGATTTCATTTGCATCTCGCTCTGCTCCGCAGAATTTTATTGTTAAATCGAACAAACAGACTAAAGACAGGCATTCATGAACTATTGTCATGAAAACTTCATTTAATCAGCTTGATTAAAAGTTGCGGTTATCCTACGGAGGAAAAATGACAGAAATGTTTTAGAAATATGTAGTTTTTGTTTCGCAAACATGACACTAAGATGACAGTACCACTGCAAATAAGATAAGGTGTATGCTTAAATAAAAATCATTTATCGCCGATACTATAAAAAGAATAACAGGCTAAATCGCATATATGTTAAAGAAACTATCTATAGATGAGTTAGAAGTTGGTATGTATGTCAAAGACATCATATTAAAAGATACTAACCATAAGGTTAAAAATCAGGGGAGTGTTAACTCCCCTCGCACTATAGAGCTGCTAAAAAAGCAAGGTGTCGTCCATGTGGTGATAGAATGCGATCCAAACCAAACTGAAGATAGCGATAAGATAGAGCAACAAACTGCAGATAACGCCCCAACAGAAGAGGAACCTCAAACCTCGTTAAATGAAGAGTTAGCTCACTCATGTAAGCTCTATGATCAAGCGACAGAAAATGTCAGAGAGTTATTTCTTAACAGTTCAATAGGGAAACCGCTAAGTCCTGATTCTATGGCGATACTGGCGGATGAAATTACTGCCTCAATATTAAGAAATGAACATGCCATTACCATTTTGACCCGTATCAGGCAAAAATCTAACTATCAATGGGAGCACGCGATCAACTGCGCGGTATTGATCTGCGGCTTTGCATTATATTTAGGGTTAAAAACAAATACGGTTAAAGAAATGACCTTAGGCGCTTTGCTTCATGATATCGGTTCGGCTAAAGTGCCAAAAGCTATACTCACCAAAAACGATGCCCTGACTGCAAACGAAATGTCAGTCGTCAAAAAGCATGTTTTATGGGGGGTGGAACTGGCAAAAAGAGAAGGATTCACCAGCCCCATCATCGTTGATATGTTAGTTAATCATCATGAAAGAGTTGATGGTTCAGGTTATCCCCGGGGCATCGCAAATAACAAGCTAACAAAATTATCCCGGATCACCGCTATTGTCGATGTCTACGATGCGATGACCGGCGAAAAAAACTATAGAAAGGGACAATTGCCACAAGCGGTATTACGTCACTTATTAAAGAATAAAGAAAAGTTTGATGCCGATTTGGTACAACAGTTCATAAAATACTTAGGCATTCATCCGGTTGGTTCTTTGGTTAAACTTTCAAACGAGAAGCTTGCCATTGTCATGGAAGGTAACCGAATTGAACCATTGAAGCCAAAAATCAAAGTCATCTACAACCTAAAATTCAACCGCTACACTAAACCTAGTGATCATGATCTAACTGAAGAGGAATTTGGCATTGTTTCTGCCGAATTAGCCAGTGATTATCAAATAAATCTCAATAAAGTACTCAAAGATATCGTAAATTAATATTGAAGAAATTAAGCAAAAAAAAGCCGCTAACAAATAGCGGCCAAGCACATGGGGGAAAGAAAGTGCAATTTAACTAGTGGTATAGCGAGCAACAAAACGTCTAAGCGTAACGCCGTTACATAATAGGTCATCGACTTTATTGCCTGTTTGCTCAGCCACAGCTTTAACACCATTTTTAACTGCCGCAGCACAAATCTTCGATTCTTCTCTATTATCGGCTGCTTTGATCATCACAGACTTTTTCACTAGCGCTTCAGGCTTAACCGGTTGATAATTTTTAGCAAATGAGCGTAAATTTTGTCCATTACATTTAATTGAAAGCATGACTTCAATATAATTATCGACACTATTTTTAAGTCGAGTTTTTGCTGCCTGAAAACCATCTTTTGCTGCAGTCACACACACTTGGCTTGCTAACGATTGATCATAAGCTTTGAACTCAACATTAGTCGTTAAAGCGAAAGTTGCTGTTGGCATAACCAATAAAATAACAAAACTAATTAATCTTTTCATAAAGACCTCAAAAAAACGAACAGGAATAATTTAGAGTAATTATACTAAATAAAATTACATAATCAAGCATTAAATGTAATTAAATTACAAGATTTCACTTAAGAAACGATGAAAAACTTTTACTTGTGTAATTTTATTACAAAATAATTCTTAAATAAGACATCTGAATTACACCTTTTAACAAAGAGAGTTCAATTTTACCTTTATAGCTAGCCCAGCAACTTTACTTAGGCCTATGCCTACCCCACTGGTTTCTTCTTAGGACAAAATAGTCCAATAGGGCGAGAAAAATCACTGTTAGCGTAGCATAAAAATATCTGAGTTTTATTGGCTAGCAGCACAGGGTTATAGATGGGTGCAGGCGACTAGAATAACGCAGGAGCTATTGTCGTTTCGTTAAGCTCCCACAACAAACTAAGCAGCCAATAAACTAGAATAGTGTTAACGAGTGAACTCTTTCAGCCAACCCCTTTTGAATGATAACCATCAACTGAAATAGAAGGTTTAGAGCTGAAAACAAAAAGCCAGCATATTGCTGGCTTTTGATCATAATAAGGAGAAAGCACTACGGCATCATAGCTTCCTGATCTGCTCCTTCCTTTTCAATCACTTCAGGGATCAAGTCTTCTTTTGAAATTCCTAAGCCTAAAGCAACCGCACTGGCGACATAAATTGACGAGTAAGTACCAACAAAAACACCAAATAATAAGGCGGTGGCAAAACCATGAATTAATGCACCACCTTGGTAAAACAAGGCAACAAGTACCAGTAAGGTAGTAATAGAGGTGATAAAGGTTCGGCTCAGGGTTTGGGTCAATGAAATATTGATAATTTCTTCCGGGCCCCCGTCACGTATTTTCCTAAAGTTCTCACGAATACGATCAGATACAACAATAGTATCGTTAAGTGAGTAACCGATAACCGCCAGAATTGCTGCTAATACCGTTAAATCGAACTCTAGTTGTAACACAGAAAACAAACCTAAAGTTAACAAAACATCGTGAAATAACGCAAATACTGAACCTAAGGCAAAACGCCATTCAAAACGGAACGCAACATAGACCAGAATACAAATCAACGCAGTTAACATTGCAAGTCCACCTTGCTCGGTTAACTCATCACCAACGCTGGCACCAACAAACTCTATACGGCGCATCACTAGCTCTTGTCCTGTGCCCTGCTTTAAGATTGACAGGATCTGGTTGCCTAGCATTTCCGCTTTGACATCTTCCCGCTGAGCCAAACGAATGACGACGTCTTTCGAACTACCATATAATTGCACTACCGCATCGTCATAACCATTGCTGTCCATGATTTGACGAATTTGATTTAAGTTTGCTGCTTGATCAAAGCCAACTTCAATTAAGGTACCACCGGTAAAATCTAAGCCAAAATTGAGCTTGTTAACAAATAACGAGCCTAATGCGGCTAGCATTAACAAAATACTAAATACCATCGCTCCTTTGCGAAAGCGCATAAACTCAACGGTTTCTTTCAACTTTAATAATTGCATATGATCAAATCCTATATTGAAAGCTTATCGAGACGCTTACCGCCCCACACTGCGTTGACTACGGTACGAGTACCAACAATCGCAGTAAACATTGAGGTAACAATACCGATTGACAATGTGATAGCGAAACCTTTAATCGGTCCGGTACCAACCGCATACAAGATAATCGCTGCGATTAATGTCGTGATATTAGCATCTAAAATCGTTGAAAATGCCGCATCATAGCCTTGATGGATCGCTTGCTGTACCGACTTTCCTTCACGCAGTTCTTCACGAATACGTTCAAATATCAACACATTAGCGTCAACCGCCATACCAACAGTTAATACGATACCGGCCATACCTGGTAAGGTTAAGGTTGCTCCTGGGATCATCGACATCACGCCGACAATTAAAATCAGGTTTGCCCCAAGTGCTAAGTTCGCTACCACACCAAAAGCACGATAGTAAATCAGCATAAAGATAAACACTAAAGCAAAGCCGCCAACGATTGCCTGAAAGCCAAGTTCAACATTTTCCGCTCCCAGTGATGGCCCTACAGTACGCTCTTCAACGATTTGGATCGGTGCAATCAAAGCACCGGCACGTAATAACAACGCCAGGTTATGGGCTTCTTGCTGAGAACCAGCACCGGTAATACGGAAAGATTTACCTAAGCGCGCCTGAATAGTAGCAACACTGATAATTTCTTCATGCTTCTCAAAAATAGTATTACCTTCGCTATCTTTACGCTCAGTCGGCTTATACTCAATAAATACCGTAGCCATTGGCTTACCAATGTTGTTTTTCGTTGCATTAGAGAATTTGCTACCGCCCGGTGAATCAAGAGTGATATTAACTTGTGGACGAGAATATTCATCAAAACTGGAACCGGCATCAACGATATGATCACCCGTTAACATGATGCGTTTTTTCACTAACGTTGGACGACCATCACGGTCATATAGCAATTGCGAACTCGCAGGCACCCGGCCATTAAGTGCATTACCGAGATCGCTTTCTTGATCAACCATTCTAAATTCAATGGTCGCCGTTGCATTTAAGATCTCTTTCGCTTTCGCGGTATCTTGTACACCCGGTAACTCGATAATAATATTTTTCTGGCCCTGGCGTTGTACTAACGGTTCTGCAACCCCTAATTCATTAACCCGGTTACGAATAATAGTAATGTTTTGCTGCAAGGCATATTCACGGATCTCTTTCAGCTTTTGCTCGCTCATCGTCGCGCTAAGCGTTAAAGTCTCTTCATTCTCAGTAAACAATAAATCCCGGTTGCGACGCTTTAAATAAGAAGTCGCTTGCGCTAAATCTTCTGCATTACGAAATTGAATATCAATGCCATTAGTGCTTTTCTTCACACTACGGTAGCGAATTTTTTCATTACGCAAATCGCTGCGAAAATCACCGACCATACCATCTTGTGCTTTCACAATAGCTTCATTCATATTGACTTCCATGGTGAAACTGACGCCACCACTTAAGTCCAAACCACGCTTCATTGGTGTACCACCAATACCGGCTAACCATTCAGGTGTAGCCGGCGTCAGATTTAATGCCACCGAGTACTTTCCGCCTAAAGAGTCATCCAGTAAGTCTCGCGCTTTCAACTGGTTTTCAGTATTTTTAAAACGCACTAACACCTGGCCTTGTTCCAGCGCAATACTTGAAAAACCAACTTGTTGTTGGTCAAGCTGAGATTTAATGGTATCTAGGGTTGTCGCGTCTGCTTCAACTCCTCTTAATCCTGATATTTGTACCGCCGGGTCTTCACCATAGAGATTAGGTGACGCATACAACGCACCAATCGCTACCACAAAAATCACCAGCAGGGTTTTCCATAATGGAGACTTGTTTAACACAATAGTTCCTTAACTGATCCGATAAAATAAATAGCAATAAAAAACAATTTCCCTGCCATTAATTATAAGTTTTTCATTGTACCTTTAGGCAATACTGCGTTAACAGACGCTTTTTGTACTGTTACTTCAGTACCTTCTGCGATGCTGATAACAATAAAGTCTTTTTCATCTGATACTTTAATGATTTTGCCGACTAAACCACCTTGAGTCAGTACTTCATCACCTTTTGATAACGCCGACATTAAACCTTTATGTTCTTTTACTCGCTTGGCCTGCGGGCGATAGATCATGAAATAAAACACTAAACCAAAAACCAATAACATGATCACCATTTCCATACCACCACCTTGTGGTGCTGAAGCGCCTGCTGCATGTGCTGTACCAATGAATAAACTCATAATTTCCTCTTATACTTGTTCTAAATTATTAAAATGACTAAACCTGCTCACTGCCTTGGGCTAACGGCGGTACCGGTAAACCACGTAAGGCATAAAACTGCTCGACAAAGTCGTCTAACTTACCCTGCTCAATCGCATCACGCAAACCTTTCATCACCCGTTGATAAAAACGTAGGTTATGTATGGTATTAAGCTGGGCACCTAAAATTTCATTACATTTATCTAAATGATGTAGATACGCTTTAGAATAATGCTGACAGGTATAACAATCACATTCGCTGTCTAACGGCCCGGTATCGGTTTTATTTTTCGCATTGCGAATTTTTACCACGCCAGTTGTGACAAACAAATGACCGTTCCTGGCATTACGGGTTGGCATCACGCAGTCAAACATATCAATGCCGCGACGTACCCCTTCTACTAAATCTTCAGGTTTTCCTACTCCCATGAGATATCGGGGCTTATTTTCCGGGATCAAGGGGGTCGTATGATCTAAGATACGGATCATGTCTTCTTTCGGTTCGCCCACCGATAACCCGCCGATGGCATAACCATCAAAATCAATTGCCTGTAATCCTGCGACAGAAA
This sequence comes from Thalassotalea insulae, assembly GCF_030161395.1. Taxonomy (NCBI): domain Bacteria; kingdom Pseudomonadati; phylum Pseudomonadota; class Gammaproteobacteria; order Alteromonadales; family Colwelliaceae; genus Thalassotalea; species Thalassotalea insulae. The sequence goes on along the minus strand of NZ_BSST01000001.1, from coordinate 3,373,272 downwards.
CTTCACGTAAATCTTCATACATGCCGCCCTGAACTATACCAAATAAGGCATTAGGATTGTCGCCATGGGCATCTTTACTGCGCTGTGCCCAACGTAATGATAACTCCATTGATGCGCGTGATTCTTGATGCGTCGCTGGGTAAGGAGTACATTCGTCAAAGATCATCACAATGTCTGAACCGAGTTTACGCTGCACTTCCATCGAGCGCTCTGGGGTTAACATGATACGCTCCCCATTAACCGGTGAACTGAATTTCACCCCTTCTTCGGTGATCTTACGCATGGCACCAAGGCTAAACACCTGAAAACCACCAGAGTCCGTTAGAATCGGTTTATCCCAGTTAATAAAATCATGTAAGTCACCATGCTGTTCAATAATATCTGTACCAGGACGTAACATTAAATGAAAAGTGTTACCTAAAATAATCTCGGCACCAATTTCTTTAATTTCTTCACTTTTCATGCCCTTAACTGTGCCATAAGTGCCAACCGGCATAAAAGCAGGCGTTTCCACCGAGCCACGGGCAAACGTTAAACGACCACGACGAGCCTTACCATCTTTAGTAATAAGCTCAAACTGCATTGCTTTGTCTTTTTTTGTTTCTGTCATAATTTTTCCTTACCTACCGGCGAAACAGGCCAGCGGTTGAGTGAGTATCGTTTTTACAATTAACGTGTTTTTCTGGTGAGAAACATCGCATCACCGTAACTAAAAAAACGATATTTTTCGGCAACAGCATGTTGATATGCTGCCATGATATTATCGTAGCCAGCAAACGCGCTGACTAACATTAATAAAGTTGATTCGGATAAATGAAAATTCGTCACTAATGCATCAATGATCTGAAACTGATAACCAGGAGTAATAAATATATCAGTATCACCATAAAACGCCTGTAACTCTTGCCCCTTGGCTTTTGCCGCCTGTGCAGCACTTTCAATCGAACGTACTGAGGTAGTACCAACAGCAATCACCCGGCCACCACTAGCTTTAGTTTGCTGAATTTGTTCTACCACGGATTCTGGTACTTCGACATATTCTGCATGCATAATATGATCATTGATATTTTCAACTCTTACCGGTTGAAAAGTACCAGCACCGACATGCAAGGTCACAAATGCCAGATTAGCACCTTTTGCTTTGATTTTTGCTAATAACGCATCATCAAAATGCAAGCCAGCCGTTGGCGCAGCGACGGCTCCCGGCTTTTCATTATAAACCGTTTGATAACGCTCTTTATCACTGTCTTCATCCGGACGGTCAATATAGGGCGGCAATGGCATATGCCCGATTTCTTCCAGCACAGTTAATATATTCTGCTCGGCGTCTATTTCCAGCTCAAACAAAGCATCATGTCGAGCGATCATAGTCGCCTTAATTTTACCTTCCAGTATTAATTCACTACCGGCTTTGGGTGCTTTACTGGCACGAATATGAGCTAAAAACCGTTTATCATCCAGTAAACGCTCAACCAATACTTCTATTTTTCCGCCACTGGCTTTTTGACCAAACATCCGTGCCGGGATCACTCGGGTATTATTAAATATCAATAAATCCCCTGCGTTAATTTGCGCCAAAATATCGGTAAAATGACCATTTCCCAACGTACCGCTATTACCGTCCAGCGTCATTAAACGGCTGGCGGTTCGGTTTTCTTTTGGGTAACGAGCAATGAGCTCTTCGGGCAAATCAAAGGCAAAGTCAGCGACACGCATAATTTATTTCAAGCTTACTAGCAATTTATTAGGTAAAAAAACCGCGTAATTTTAGAGCCCTGCAGCACTAATAGCAAGTAAAACTCAAGGCAGATAAGTGTTAGCATTACCATCACTGATATTTATAGTGAGCATAGATAAAAATTTATCTTCCTAAATCATCATATTATCGTATGCTTTGCACAAGCGCAGCTACCGGTCAACAGCTTATGACAAAATCAACATTTTCAGCCAACCATCAAACGCAAAGCCAGCAGGCAATAGTGCATGCCATTGCAAAAACCATACTAAACGGCTTCGCGCGTCATATTTATTTATTTAGTGAGTTAACTCGTAGCGCTAAAATCCGTTTTGAGCAATGCCAGTGGCAGGAAATTCAGGATGCAGCCCGTGAACGAACCGACTATTTCGATAAACGGGTCGAAGAAACCTTAGAAACATTAAAAAACGATTTTGATATTCATCAACTAAACGAGTCTTTATGGAAAGCCGTTAAACACTGTTATATAAAGTTATTACAACAACATCCCCAAGCTGAATTAGCAGAAAGCTTTTATAACTCGGTGTTTTGCCATTTATTTGAACGCAAGTATTATCACAATGACTTTATTTTCGTTGAATCGAGCCAAGCGGAGATAAATTCCGGTAATCACCCGGCAATCTATTCCCGTTACCACCTTGCTGAACAAAGCTTACGCAGCACCATTAAAACGATTATTCACCATGCCGATTTTACTCTGGATTTTCCTAACTTAGCGTCAGAAATAAGCGCTATATTACGCGTTTTTCGTCAGCGACCCAGTTTAGCTAACTATCAGGTTGCCGATATCTCAATCGACATTCTCAACTTTACCTTTTATCGCAATAAAGGGGCCTATTTAATTGGCCGAGTGGTCACGCCAGGTAGCGAGCTCCCCTTTATTGTTGCCATCGTTCATAATGAGCAGCAAGGGTTACATATAGATGCCGTACTGACCGAGCAGGAAAATATGGCGGTAGTGTTTGGTTTTGCCCGCTCCTACTTTTTTGTTGATTGCCTGTACCCACAAGCCCTGGTCAATTTTTTACGCGCACTGATCCCCCACAAAACCCGGGCAGACTTATATTCTGCCATCGGATTTCATAAACAAGGAAAAACCCAATTTTATCGCGACTTTCTTCATCATTTGGCAGATAGTGATGACCAGTTTGTTTTAGCACAAGGTATTAAGGGCATGGTAATGTCGGTATTTACCCTGCCCTCTTACCCTTATGTATTTAAAATTATTAAAGATAAATTTGCCCCGAGCAAACGTATCACCAAAAATGACGTTAAAGCAAAATACCGGCTGGTCAAATTACATGATCGGGTCGGCCGCATGGCTGATACTATGGAATACTCAGAAGTGGCATTTCCAAAAAATCGTTTTTCACCCGAATTACTGGATGAACTATTAGCCGTTGCGCCATCGATTATTCGTTTTGAACAAGAGCTCATTATTATTGAGCACTTATATATAGAAAGGCGGATGACCCCGCTCAACCTTTATTTGGCTCAGGCAGATCAACAACAGATTAACGATGCAATGTTTGGTTACGGCGAAGCAATCAAACAGTTAATTGCGGCAAATATATTTCCCGGAGATATGCTACTGAAAAACTTCGGTGTTACCCGCCATGGTCGGGTGATATTTTATGATTATGATGAAATAAGCTATATGAACGAAGTCAATTTTCGCATTAAACCAGAACCGGTAACCGAAGAGCAAATCTACGCTGCCGAGCCCTGGTATAATGTTGAACCTGGCGATATGTTTCCGGAAGAACTGGCGACATTTGCTCTGGCAAACCCTCAATACCGCCAAGCATTTTTAATTCACCACGAGGATTTATTAAAGGCAAGCTATTGGCAAGAAAGACAAAAAAATATTACTAACGGAGTTTTTGAAGACGTTTTCCCTTATCCAAGTCGGTTAAAACTACAACCATAAATATCAAATAATGGAGTCACGCCACGGTGAAACAGAACAATATTTAGCCGAACAGTTTAAAATTTTCATTTAGCGCTTTACCTTTAGTTTTGCTTGAGTATAATTCTCCTCCGTTGCAGGGGTATAGTTCCAATTGGTAGAACAGCGGTCTCCAAAACCGACGGTTGGGAGTTCGAATCTCTCTACCCCTGCCATTTCCTTTTCTTAGAAACTTTTCATAGCATGTCACTAACGCAAATTAATGCTTAACAACTTTATTTCAGCACCTTATACTGATCATCGTTTTTATTCACTGAATTAATGCTGCTGTTATGGTTCTAACTCGTAAACAATTTGCTTACCTTAATGAAATGGGCATTAGCCTGTGGCAGCGAAAAAATATCGCAGAGACAAAGCAAGTAACAGAACCAACAGCTTTAAATAACACAGCTGTTGTTTCCTTAGCTGAGCTATCTAATCATCGAGTATTTAGGGATGTACTATTAGCCATTGGCAGTGAGCTCAGTGATATTGAGCAACAAGGTGAGCGGTTGATCTTAGGCGATATTAGCTGGCGTTTTAGTGATGATCAGCAACTGTCATTTAATAACGGTGAACTCACCACCCCTAAGCTAGATGATCTATCTACAAACGCCGACGCCAAACAAGCGCTATGGCAGTTAATCGTTCAACACCAATTAGTTACTCCTTAAATGCAATTAGAATTTATCGCTATTACCCAAGCTGACATTAGTCAGCTAATGCCAATTGAAAACGCCTGCCACTCTCACCCGTGGAGTGAAAAAGTATTTGCCAGCTGTCTAGGCGAACGCTATTTTGGCTATTACCTAAAAGCTGAAAAAGCCATAGTCGGCTTTTATGTTGGTGAATATATCTTAGGGGAAGCCACATTGATGGATATTTGCGTAAGCCCTGACTATCAAGGCAATGGTTATGGCAAATATTTACTCGAGCACTACCAGAGACAGGCGAAAACCTTAGGCGCCGAAACGTTATTATTAGAAGTCAGAGCAAAGAATATTTCAGCCTTGATGATGTATATCAATGACGGTTATAGTGAAATTGGCCGCCGCACTGGCTATTACCCTAGTGAAATAGGTTATGAAGACGCCATAGTCATGAAAAAGATACTGACAGCTTAAATTGATTCAAGTTTTAGTTTTCGCACTTCACTTCGCTCAAGAGGAACTACAAGGGCTTTGCGATTTATAGGCCGAGATTTATTTCGACAAATTATCATTTCAAACTTCGAAGTGCTCTGGGCAAACGATAAACCTCAACGTATGCACTACTTTAACTAAAGTTCATTTGACGCTGTTGGTTCAATTGCTCTGGTGACGGCGCTCGACGCCGCATTTTGCTGCCGTTTCTTGAGTTGTTGCTTCTTCAGATATGGCCTTCTCTAAAACCGGTGGTTGCTTTGGTAGTTCGATCTCTGCACCACTCATTTGGCTCTTATTCTATTTTCTCATAAGCTCATCCTGAGCCCTTTGCGTTTTGGAGAAAACATCCTGTACATAAAAAGGCTGGCATTAAAGCCAGCCTCAGTTCACACACTCACACATCCATACACTGATAAAATTACACCCGTTATTTCGTCACATTGATTTTTTCTATCAAGTTAACGTCTTTAAATGTTGAGTTTTCATCTAAACGAAAATCAAGCTGCACTAAGTTATTGTGAGCAACGCTTGCCCGGGGCTGATACTGCCATTGCTTTAATGCCGTTACCGCCACCCGGTCAAAAACATAAGCAGGTTCGCCCGTCATGACTTCTACGTTCATTACCGTGCCGTCGATATTTACGTCATACTTTAATACTACAGAACCTTCTATTTTCTCTACCGCCGCCTTAACCGGATATTTAGGTTCAACACGATGAATAGGCGAGATTTTTTCTTTCGCTTTTGGTGGCGTTCTATATTTAGGCTGTGATTCATTAGAGCTTAAGTTCCCTGCGTAACTAAAGCCTGAGAGCATAGCTATTGCAAGCACAGAGGCTAATGACACGCTTAAGCCGGAAGCTTTGGTATTTAATTTTATTTGATTAATACGTTCAAACATAATGGCTTTATCTCCATATTTTTTAAAAGATAGTTGTGCAAAGGCAAAGCGCGGTGCGGTTTGTGCAGCCACTAACAATGCCTTGCTATAGTTAACCCTGCTACTGACCTGTTTGCGCGCCAGAACATGAAAGTCGCAGGAAAGTTCCTGATCTCGGCGAAAGCGAAAATACGCCAGCCAGACCAAAGGATGAAACCAGAATAATGCCACGATCGAGAAAGCAATCAGGTTCCAATAAATGTCATTGCGATCAAAATGACAAATTTCGTGTTGTAAAATTAACTGCTGCTGCTCAGGGTTATAGGCCTGATGAAAATTTTCCGGTAGCACCAGTTTTTGCTTAAAAATGCCAACCAGCATAGGGCTATATGCACTACCACTATAATAAACTGCCAACTTGCGCGGCTTATGACTAAAACATAACTGCGCTAATTGTGCTTTTGTTGCTGGCTCTAACAACAGCTTTCGGATAAATTGCAAATGAGTGATAAGCCAATAGCCAATCATTACTGCGCTTACCAGCATGGCTAAGTAAACAAGTAATTCACTGTTATTAAATACCCGTTGTAGATCTTGTGTCGGATTAACAACAAAACGGCTAAGTTCACTGCTCAGCACCTTAGGTGGTTGTGTCGAAGGCCATGGCAGCAAATAAGCGAATAAACTCAAAGGCACTAAGCCCCATAACCGATATAAATAACTGGTCCCTAGTTTATCAACCATATAGCGATGCAAAATTAATAAGCAAACGATAGAGATAGACAGTGGGTATAACAAAGATACTAGAACGCTGCTCATGCTATTTACTCTTTTTCTCTGGCTGTTCAACGCTTGGATCATGCTCTTGTTCCCAGGAAGCAATGATCGATTTCAGCTCTTCAATATCGTCTTTTTCCAAATGCTTATTCTTAGCAAAACCGGCGATCAACGGAGAAACTCGTCCGCTAAATAATCGTTCAATTAAGCTTTCGCTTTGACTTGTCACATAGGCTTCCCGTGCCAATAACGGGGTATATAAATAGCGCCTCTGCTGCTTTTCAAAACTAATAGCCCCTTTTTTAACTAATCGATTTAATAAGGTTTTAACCGTTTTTTCATGCCAGTCTTTTTGTTGATTTAAACGTTCGATAATTTCATTGGCACTTGCCGGATATTGCTGCCACAGCACATCTAACACTTCGAATTCTGTTTGACTAATTTCTGCCATTACTCTGCTCTTTTGGTATTTTAGTTTCAGTGTTAGCATAGCGATTCAACATAATAATTACAAATGTAATCCAACAAAAAGAATTACATCTGTAATCATAAAAGTCAATAAATTTTAATTGTTATTTCGATGATGGAAATTTTTTTGCGTTTAACTAGAGATTGTTACTGCCTTAGATCAATGTTTTCGCTATAATACTGGCCGCTAAAAATTCATCTATTTTTCAATTTTTTATAAATAACAGGTAATTTGCATGTCTGTACAACAGCAGGAAGTCGACATTCGTAGAACGTTTGCGATTATTTCTCACCCTGATGCCGGTAAAACCACCATCACAGAAAAAGTATTACTTTTTGGTCAAGCATTACAAAAAGCCGGTACGGTAAAAGGTAAAAAATCAGGCCAGCATGCAAAATCCGACTGGATGGAAATGGAAAAAGACCGAGGGATTTCGATTACCACCTCAGTGATGCAGTTTCCTTACCGCGACTGTTTAGTTAATTTATTAGACACCCCGGGACATGAAGACTTCTCTGAAGATACTTACCGTACGTTAACCGCTGTAGACTCTTGTTTAATGGTGATAGATACCGCAAAAGGTGTTGAGGACAGAACCATTAAGCTGATGGAAGTGACTCGTTTACGCGACACGCCAATTATTACTTTTATGAACAAAATGGATCGTGATGTCCGTGATCCGATGGAAGTGATGGATGAAGTTGAAGATGTATTAAAAATAAAATGTGCCCCAATTACCTGGCCTATCGGCATGGGTAAAGAATTTAAAGGGGTCTATAACATTTTAACCGACGAAACCATCTTATACCAATCAGGCCAGGGACATACTATTCAGGAAAAACGCGTTATTAAAGGCTTGGATAACCCAGAGCTAGATAATGCCATAGGTAATTATGCTGAGGATTTACGTGAAGAACTAGAATTAGTCGTCGGCGCTTCACACGAATTTAATTTAGACGAATTTTTAAAAGGTGAGCTAACACCGGTATTTTTCGGTACTGCGCTCGGTAACTTTGGCGTTGACCATATGCTAGATGGCCTCACCAAGTGGGCACCAACACCATTACCGCGTAGCACGGATAAACGAGATGTTGCCGCCAGCGAAGAAAAATTCTCTGGCTTTGTTTTTAAAATTCAAGCAAATATGGACCCGAAACACAGAGACCGTATCGCTTTTATGCGTATCGTTTCCGGTAAATATGAAAAAGGCATGAAAATGCGTCAAGTCCGTATCGGTAAAGATGTCAAAATTGCTGATGCGGTGACCTTTATGGCGGGTGATCGCGCTAACGTTGAGCAAGCATTTGCTGGAGACATCATCGGTTTGCATAACCATGGCAGCATTCAAATTGGCGATACCTTCACTTCGGGCGAGGAGATGAAATTTAGTGGTATTCCAAACTTTGCTCCGGAAATGTTCCGCCGTATTCGACTGCGTGATCCACTTAAAGCCAAGCAATTACAAAAAGGCTTGATCCAACTGTCAGAAGAAGGTGCGGTGCAAGTATTTCGCCCATTTAACTCCAATGAGATGATCGTTGGCGCTGTTGGGGTACTACAGTTTGAAGTGGTAGTACAACGATTAAAAACCGAATACAACGTAGATGCGATTTATGAACCTATTAGTGTCGCAACAGCACGTTGGTGTACTTGTGATGATGAGCGTACTTTAGAGCAATTTCAGAAAAAAGCCTATGACAACTTAGCATTAGATGGCGGTGATAATCTCACCTATATTGCGCCGACTATGGTTAACCTTAATTTGGCACAAGAGCGTCACCCTGATATTGAGTTCCATCAAACACGAGAACACTAATTGGGCGTCATAGTGAATGTTTTATCTGCGTTGCTAATAAGCATCCACTATTTAGCCAAACATAAGTCAGAGTTAAAATTTGGAAAATGACATACTCGTTGCGTAATAACGCTTGATACGCAATGATTTGACTCAACTTGATAGCTGAGTCAAACAACCTTGAAAAAGAGTTTATTTAAATGAATATTAAACAACTATTAAGTGAAAAAGTATTAGCTGCCATGGTCGCTGCTGGCTTACCTGAAGATACTAACCCCGCGGTCAGTATTTCTAATCGCGCTAACTTTGGCGATTATCAAGCCAATGGGGTGATGGGCGCAGCGAAAAAGTTAAAAACAAATCCGCGCGAATTAGCAGCTAAGGTACTAGAACACTTAGATTTAACCGATATTGCCAGCAAGGTAGAACTTGCAGGACCAGGTTTTATCAATATTCATTTGTCCGAAATCTGGTTAGCTAAGCAATTGTCAAGCGTTGCTAAAGACAACAAGTTAGGCGTTAACCAACGCGCTATAGCGCAAAATGTTGTTGTTGATTATTCTGCACCTAACTTAGCAAAAGAAATGCATGTTGGTCATTTACGCTCCACCATCATTGGTGATGCCGTTGTGCGTGCACTGGAATTTCGTGGCGATAAAGTTATTCGTCAAAACCATATGGGTGACTGGGGCACGCAGTTTGGTATGTTACTCGCCCACTTAAGTGACAAATTACAGGCAAATGAAGTCGCAGAAACGGCATTAGCCGATTTAGAAAACTTCTACCGCGAAGCAAAAGTGCGCTTTGATGATGAAGAAGGCTTTGCTGATCGTGCCCGTGATTATGTGGTTAAGTTACAAGGCGGTGACGCTGAATGCTTGAAGTTATGGCAGCAATTTATTGATATCTCCATCACTCATAGTGAAGATATTTATCAAAAACTCAATGTCACTCTAACCCGAGATGACATTATGGGAGAAAGTGCTTATAACGCTGACTTGTCAAAGGTAATTGACGAGTTAATGGCACAAGGTCTTGCCGTTGAAGATCAAGGGGCTAAAGTCGTATTTATAGAAGAAATGGCGAATAAAGACGGTGAACCTTCAGTCTTTATCGTGCAAAAATCTGGTGGTGGTTATTTATACGCAACCACAGATTTATCGGCTTGCCGTTACCGCAGTGGTGAGTTAAACGCCGATCGTATTATTATTTTTACCGATGCCCGCCAAGCACTGCATTTTAAACAGGTAGAAATTGTCGCCCGTAAAGCTGGGTTCTTACCTGAACAGGTCGGCTATGATCATTGCCCATTTGGCATGATGATGGGGGACGATGGTAAACCATTTAAAACCCGTACTGGTGGCACAGTTAAGCTCGCTGAATTATTAGATGAAGCAGTGGTGCGAGCAAAAGCGCTGATCAAAGAAAAAAATCCAGATTATGATGATGAACAGCTGGATGAGATTGCCCACAAAGTCGGTATTGGCGCGGTAAAATTTGCCGATCTATCGAAAAATCGCACTAGTGATTATGTCTTTAACTGGAAAACCATGCTCAGTTTTGAAGGGGCCACTGCACCATACTTACAGTACGCCTATTCACGTATTCAAAGTATTTTTGCCAAAGCTGGCGTAGATCCACAGCAATTGACCAGCGGCTTTGCCATTAATGAGCCTCAAGAAAAAGCATTAGCGCTGAAATTACTCCAGCTTGAAGATGTCTTGGATGCCGTCATTAACGAATGTACTCCTAACCTGCTATGTAACTACCTCTATGAGCTTGCCAGTTTATATATGAGTTTTTATGAAGCTTGCCCAATCTTAAAAGATGGTATTGACGACTCAGTTAAACAGGCCCGTTTAGCATTGTGTGCCCAAATAGCGAAAACCTTAAAACAGGGCTTAGACATTTTAGGTATTGATGTCATGGAACGAATGTAGTTTATCTTAGCGATAATTAAAATACTGCTGGTCGATTACCAGGTAAGAAACTTAGCACCTGTTAGTCGGCTAGCCTCTTCTGTCTCCAGAACATTCCCCTTCTCTAAAAACTAGATGGCACTAACAACAACACAGCCACAATAGTTCTGTTGTGAACTGGCTATTTCTACTTTATAGTTAACAGACAATACCAAATACTATTTGCTATGCCGTTTACAGACAGCCATTGCCATATAGACTTTACTGAATTCCAAGATGATTTAACGCGAATTCTGGCTGACTGTTACCAAAAAAACATCCTCACGATTATCGCACCAGCAGTTGCGCCAAAGTACTGGCAACGATTATTAGATCTCTGCGCAATGCCAAGCCAATGCAAATTATACCCATGTTTAGGCATTCACCCTTGGTATTTAACCGGATTAAACGAACAGGATTTATTGCGTTTAGCTGAACATGCCATTGAGCATCTAGAAAATATCGTTGCAATAGGAGAAATAGGTCTCGATGGCGTCATTGCTAAACAGCAGGATAACTTAAAGCAGCAGCTAGATTTTTTTGAATTTCAGCTCTATCTCGCTAATCAGGTACAAAAACCTGTCATCATCCATCATAGACGCTCGCATAATGAGTTAATCGAACAATTAAAGAAAGTACCCGTTGAGCACGGTGGTGTTATTCATGGCTTTTCCGGAAGCTTTCAACAGGCAAGCAATTATATCGATATGGGATTCAAATTAGGCATAGGTGGTACTATCACATACCCCAGAGCAGAAAAAACCATTAAAGCGGTTGCTCGATTACCATTAAGCGCACTAGTACTGGAAACTGATGCACCGGCAATGCCTATCGCTGGCGAACAAGGAAAGTATAATAGCCCTCTTCGTTTACCGAATATTTTTCACGCCCTATGCCAGATAAGAACAGAGTCACCAGAGCTAATTGAGCACACCATTGAAGAAAATGTTAAGCAATTATTTTTTCCGATGTAAAGACTCATGCCTTAAACGAAACCCTTGACGACTAAAACGATTCAAGCCCCGAGTTAGTAAAAACCCTACCACACCGGCTAAAATCATCATTAACCTTAACAGATCATAATGCTCATCCGCCGCTTGCGCGATTGAGTGAGTTAAGACCTTATTTTCGACTGTTAACCTTAAATAGCCTAATAACTTGCCATCGACTCTTAACTCACTGACAAACGGTGTAAAGAGTTCACTTTTATCTTGCTTATACAGTGCTAAACCATAAAGCTCTTTTACACTAGCTTGATGCTCAGTGGCGATTAACAGTTGTCCGGTAGTATCGTAAAGACTGATATCTTTAATCCAGTGTTGCTGCGCCATTTCATCAAAATACGGCTGTATTTGTTCACGATTATTATTCCACAGAAATTTAACGCCTGAAGTTAATTGAGCAAGGTTTTGCTCGCTGACATAACGAAAATGCTGCTTAAGCGCTCGTTTATTTTCACCATAGCTATAGACCCATAAATTCATTAAAACAATAATAATGAAAATGGCTATAGCTAATTGCATTATTTTATTATAAATCGATGAAAATTTAGGGTATAAAGGCAACTCTGTTTGTGTCATAAAGCGCAAATAAAATAAACGAGATACTGACACTATAGTGGTTTCTCAATTCATTTTAAATAAACGCGTGAATAATTGCTTTAAAAATAAGGTTTTTCTGTGTCAACTGCCGTTAACAACTTCCCATTAACTCCCCTATTAGAGTTCACATTAGCGCAAGTAATTGCGCCACAGCAACCATTAGATAGTTTTCCCTTGCTGTGTCAGTTAACACCAAGTCAATTAACCCTTAGCAGCCAATGCCTATTAGCCTGTAGTACGTTAGAAAAGCACAGCGACGAATTAGTAACACCAACACGAGATTCAGCAATAGAGCTCGTCGTATTTAGCGATATTAGCATCAAACAGCTAATAGAAATTATCAGCCAGTGCCAGCTGACGATCTTAGCAATCAATGCCATTAATCATAGAAATGCACAAATCAGTTATCGCTTTAACGTGCAATGCCAGAATTTAACAACAGCAAGAGCGCAGCTTGCCACCTTAGCACTTAACAATCAATTTGAGGCTGCATTATTAAAAGATGCACCAGAGCTCAGTTCGCCCGGTGTTTTAGTCATGGATATGGACTCCACCACCATCGCAATAGAATGTATCGATGAAATTGCCGCATTAGCCGGAGTGGGTCAACAAGTAGCAGAAGTGACCGAACTAGCGATGCAGGGAAAACTGGATTTCGCCCAAAGTTTACATCAACGGGTAGCAACCTTAGCAGGTGCACCAGAATCGATACTAGCAACAGTTGCAGAGAATATTCCGTTAATGCCAGGGCTAACTGAATTAGTTAACACATTAAAAACCCATCAATGGAAAGTCGCCATTGCTTCGGGAGGCTTTACCTACTTTGCCGATCACCTGAAAAGTCTTTTAGCATTAGATGCCGCTTATGCCAATGTCTTAGAAATTACTAATGAAAAATTAACCGGTAAAGTTTTAGGACAAGTGGTTGATGCTAAAATAAAAGCCCAGTGCTTAACCCATTTACAGCAAGAATATCAATTACCTAGCAAGCAAACGGTAGCAATGGGGGATGGTGCGAATGACTTAACTATGATGTCAGCTGCCCACTTAGGCGTTGCTTTTCACGCTAAACCTATCGTTTTAAAACAGGCTGACACTAGCATTAATCATCAAGGACTGGATTGCTTGTTGCACTGGCTTGCTTAATTTATTGACCAGCCCGACAAGCTATCCCGCTAAACGGCGGCATTTGTCGCCTGTTTCATCATCTGGTAACGAAACATCGCCTCTTCGGTAATATCACAGATCTGGACGACACCAGCAACACTCCAGATCTCCTGCTCTAACTGCTTACCACGATGTATGGCATAAGAGCCTATATAGCTTAACTCAGGGTTTAAATACGCCATATCCGGCTCATCAGTGCGTGATACTATCACTTGTAAACAAAAGAACACCCCGCGCTTAAGGGCATTACGGATAAACATACTCTTTAATTTATCAGTCTTTAACTCGGAATCGAGCTTAGTTGTCACCGCCTGATCAATAATTTCATTATGCGGGTTAATGGCAATATACAGAATATCTTTAATCGGCGCATTACCTGGTTTCATCCGTTTTAAGGTTGAATGCATTAAACTGGTTGCCTGTAAATTGCTAAGTAAGGGATACAAATTATAATGCTGTTTCCGGTCGCTTAACTGCTTACAGTAGGTGAGAATTTTAGCGCTATCATCATTAGTCGTGATCGCTTCAACCTTATAACGGCTGCCACTAGTTTGGATGATCAAACTTGGTGTTTTTAAGGTACGACTATAAATATTTCTCAATGCTTTTGCCAATCCAGGGCTTAACATTGCATACTCATCCGGCGTTAATTTTTCTCGATTTTTTTGGATCAACGCTTTAAAAAACGAGCGACCAATATGCTGGTGTCTTTCAACGTAAACACGTAGATTTAATACCGTTTTACTCTTATTAAGTCGCATCACTTCATACGGCAGGCCTTTTAAATTAAATGACGAAGTGATCTTTTGCAGCTGAGGGAAAGAGACGTCAATAATATCGCCTTTTTTCAACACGACGGACTTTTCAACTTCCAGCTTTAAACCAGAGGTAGAAAAATCATGAGAAACACCAGTCCAGCTAACGCCATTAGCAGAGACAACAACTGGCGTTTTATATTTAAACCTTGGCTCCTGACGCTGATTGTTAAAATTAATACCAACATCATCAATGACAAGTGGCTCAGTTAATCGTTTATGACCAAAACTTTTGAGTTTACAGGTATTGATGTTTTCATATGACAAGCTTTGATAAAAAGCGTGAATATCTTTACTCTCAACACTTTGTGCAACGACGATCGCCGTTAAAGGCGATAATGTTGTCTTGACATCATTAGAAACTGGGGTAATTAAATATTCATCTTTTTTTGCTAACGAATCAGCTAAAGTTAAAGGGGAATCCGACAGCTCAGCATCAAACGGCAGGTAAGATAGCAATGTAATCGCAAAACTTTTCTTTGACGCCGCAAAACCTAAAAATTGTGACATAAAGCTGCTATCTTGTTCGAGCTGCTGTGTATCGGCAGTATAAAAAAACGATTTACCATTACTGGAGTGAACAAAACTAAATACCAGTAAACTATTACTTTTAGCGGCTGCTTTTTTTAACCGTTGTAATCGTTCCGGCGTGATCAGATTATGTATGGTCGATTTACGCGCTTCATCTTGCCAGTATTGAAAAATGCTTTGATTATTATGACAAGTCAAGGCGTAACGCGGGGTTACTTTACCACCAACGTCCTGTAAAAAGATTGGCAGCTCATTAGACTTAGGCAAAACAAATTGTTCAAAGCTGCGAGATTGTAACGCTTTAATTGAATTATCAAGATTAATTTTATAGCGGCGTTTATTACCTTGAATAAAACCTTTAAGAAAATGACGAAAACCATCGCGTTCTTCTGCACCAACATAAACACGACGAGCGCCAACTAATAACCCACCTTCAATTGGTTGAATATTACGCACTTCATAATCAAAAGTATCTTCTTTACCGAACTGGAATTCACCAGTCAAACCAACAAAACGAATGCTAACTAGCTGTCTGACCTTAATATTTTCTACGGCACTAAGACGAAACTTACAACCATTGACGCTGATGTCAGAACTGGTTGCTTCGGCAAGATGTTTTTCATTGAACAGCACCTGAATAGCGATGGCGAAATTCATGCGCTCTTCGCAGCGATTAAAGTAAGGACCAAAATGAAAGAGTTGCGCCGGATATTGCGTTTTCTCAAACACCTTAGCTGTTGGCGGCACCACATCGGGTGTCGCTAAATTAGTTTTTTCCCGCTGATAAATGACCCGAAAATTATTTTCCGTGTTCATCACCGCTTCATATACACCAAAAGTATAACCTTGATACTCAGCAAGCTTATCCTCAAACACCTTGATCGCAATATCATCTAAATAATGGACGCGATTATCATGTTCATACCCCCGACATTCACCATCGACATGACCACGTAAATCAATCAAACGTGTACAAGGCGCCGCTAACCGCTTAAGTTCCATTTTTAGCAAAAAACGTTCAGTTTTAGATAATTGCTTGGTCGCTAAGGCATAGCGATTTTCAAAATCACTAGAGAATACTTGTCCCTTGAATTCATCTATAATGCTTTGATATTTTGAAAAGTCTTTAATCATTTAAGCTTCTAAGTATTTACAATAGCTAACGCTGTCGAGTGGCGAAAAAATCATTATAATGGTATCGCTTTCAAATGTACTATAGCTAATTATGATAGTTTTGAATAGCTTAAGCAATTAACATACCTCTACAAGGAAAAACATGGCAAAGAGTAAAGTCGCCTATGTCTGTACTGACTGCGGAGCCGAGTATTCACGCTGGCTGGGACAGTGTAACGAATGTAAAGCCTGGAATACTATTTCTGAATTTAGACAAGCGAAAGCTCCCACTAGAAAAGACAATTTTAGTGGCTTTGCCGGCATGGTGGAAGCGAAAGTTCAAACTCTTGACACTATAGACCTCGCTGACTTGCCACGATTCTCTTCTGGTTTCGCAGAATTCGATCGGGTGCTAGGTGGTGGAATTGTTCCCGGTAGTGCGATATTAATTGGTGGTGAACCCGGAGCAGGTAAAAGTACCTTATTGCTACAAACCATGTGCGCATTATCAGCGCAAATGCCCACCTTGTACATCACCGGCGAAGAATCGCTACAACAAGTCGCCATGCGGGCAAAACGTCTTGGCTTAACCGCTGAAAATTTAAAGTTGTTATCCGAAACTAGCGTGGAAAACATCTGTCATATTGCCGAAAAAGAACAACCGAAAATAATGGTAATAGACTCAGTGCAAGTAATGCATATGGCAGATATTCAGTCAGCTCCCGGCAGCGTCTCACAAGTCAGGGAAACCGCCGCCTATTTAACCCGTTTTGCCAAACAAAACCATGTCGCTATGATCTTGGTAGGACATGTCACTAAAGACGGTTCGCTCGCCGGTCCTAAGGTACTGGAACACTGCATTGACTGCTCTATCATGTTAGAAGGCAGTACTGATTCACGTTATCGCACCTTACGAGGCAATAAAAATCGCTTTGGTGCCGTTAATGAATTAGGGGTTTTTGCTATGACCGGCACCGGCTTAAAAGAAGTAAAAAACCCATCGGCAATTTTCCTAACCCGCAGTGATGAACAAACTCCTGGCAGTGTCGTGATGGTGTTATGGGAAGGCACCAGACCTTTGCTGGTTGAAATACAGGCTTTAGTCGATCACAGTGCCCTTGGTAACCCACGTCGGGTCGCCGTTGGTGCGGAGCAGAACCGCTTAGCGATGCTCTTAGCTATTTTACACCGTCATGGTGGCTTGCAAATGAACGATCAGGATGTCTTCGTCAACGTTGTCGGTGGCGTCAAGGTAGCTGAAACCAGTGTCGATTTAGCCTTAGTATTGGCGCTGGTATCAAGCTTTAGAGACAATGCCTTGCCGCAAGATCTAGTCGTTTTTGGTGAGGTAGGCTTATCGGGTGAAATCCGCCCAGTTCCCAGCGGCCAAGAACGCATTAATGAAGCTGCTAAGCATGGTTTTAAACGAGCAATAGTGCCTTATAATAATATGCCTAAAGACCAGATAGCAGGCATGGAAGTGATCGGCGTGAAAAAACTCAGTGACGCGCTAGAGCAAATTTAAGCTCCATAATTTACTTACTAAAACAGCATAATAACGGCGCATAATGCGCCGTTTTTCTTCAGAAAAAATCGTCCTTATTTATAGCAATTACTCAGGTTCATAATCCAAATTAGCGGATAACCAACGCTCTGCCTGCTCAATGGTCATGCCTTTGCGCGCCGCATAATCAAGTACTTGATCTTTTGCCACCTTAGCAACAGCAAAATATTTACTGTCTGGATGAGCAAAATACCAGCCGCTAACCGCGGCTCCTGGCCACATCGCAAAGCTAGAAGTAAGCTCCATACCTATGTTTTCATTGACATTGAGTAGCTGCCACAACAAACCTTTTTCAGTATGTTCAGGGCAAGCCGGATAACCAGGTGCAGGACGTATTCCCTGATACTGCTCTCTAATCAAGGCATCATTATCAAAATCTTCGTCAGGTGCATAACCCCAATATTCGGTACGAATTTTTTTATGTAGATATTCAGCTGCCGCTTCTGCTAACCGATCGGCAACCGCTTTGACCAAAATACTGTTATAGGTATCATGCTCAGCATCATACGCTTTGACCATTTCATCACAACCAAAACCTGAGGAAACCGCAAAAGCGCCAATATAGTCATCAATACCTGAGGCCTGATCCGCAACATAGTCCGCTAAACAACGATTATATTGTCCGGCGGGTTTCTTACTTTGCTGACGAAGCTGATGTAAGCGCATTAATGGTGTTTCTCGGCTGTCATCAGCAAACACCACGAGATCATCCTGTTCACGATACGCAGGAAATAAACCGACCACCGCTTTTGCCGTTAATTTATTATTAGCAATAATATCGTCAATCATTGCATTCGCATCATTAAACAATTTAGTTGCTTCTTCACCAACAACTTCATGCTTTAATATCAATGGATATTTACCCGATAGCTGCCAGGTCATAAAAAATGGCGTCCAGTCGATATAATTTCTGATCTCCGACAAATCAAGCTGATCCAGCACTGTCACTCCCAACTTATTCGGTTTGGTCGGGGTATAATGTTCAAAACTCAATGGCGTCGCATTGGCTCTCGCCTGCTCAATTGTCACTAAGCTCGAACGCGGCCCTTTTTTATAATGACGCTCTCTCACCTTTTGATATTCTTTATCCTGACGTGCAATAAAATCGCTTCGTAACTCATCAGATAATAAGTTACTGACGACAGAAACCGAGCGTGAAGCATTCGGCACATAAACCACAGGGTGTGGATATTGCTGCTCAATTTTTACCGCAGTATGTGCTTTAGACGTAGTAGCGCCACCAATTAACAGCGGTAATTCAAACTGTTGGCGTTTCATTTCTTTCGCAACGTGCACCATTTCATCCAGCGACGGAGTGATCAGTCCAGATAAACCGATAACGTCCACATTTTTCTCGCGAGCAACGCGCAAAATTTCTTCACAAGAAACCATGACACCTAAGTCGATAATATCAAAGTTATTACATTGCAACACCACGCCGACAATGTTCTTGCCAATATCATGGACATCGCCTTTCACGGTAGCTAATAAGACTTTGCCATTTGATTTAGCTTCGGTTTTCTCGGCTTCTATATAGGGATTTAAATGTGCCACGGCCTGCTTCATCACTCGCGCTGATTTCACAACCTGAGGGAGAAACATTTCACCAGCGCCAAAGAGATCGCCAACGACATTCATGCCATCCATTAGCGGACCTTCAATCACATCTAAAGGGCGCGTAGCGGCTAAGCGAGCCTGCTCTGTATCTTCAACAATAAATTCATTAATGCCTTTAACTAACGCATGTTCTAAACGTTTATTAACTGGAAGCTCTCGCCATGCAAGATCGGCTTTATTATCTTTTGTTGCTCCCTGGCCCCGATACTGTTCAGCAACATCCAGTAAACGCTCTGTTGCTCCATCGTCAGAGTTTTGAATAACATCTTCAACTGCCAGACGCAGATCTTTTGGGATCTCAGAATAGATCGCCAACTGACCCGCATTAACAATTCCCATATCCATACCGTTTTTAATGGCATGGTATAAAAACACAGCATGGATCGCTTCACGCACAGGATTGTTGCCACGAAATGAAAATGAGACATTAGAAACCCCACCGGAAATCATGGCATAGGGCAAGTTTTGTTTAATATCCGCTACAGCTTCAATAAAATCCATCGCATAATTATTATGCTCATCAATGCCGGTTGCCACAGCAAAGATATTTGGATCAAAGATAATATCCTCCGGCGGAAAACCGATTTCATCGACTAAAATATGGTAGGCGCGCTGACAAATTTCATATTTACGTTTGCGGGTATCAGCCTGGCCTGTTTCATCAAATGCCATCACGATCACAGCTGCGCCGTAACGTCTTAATAACTTGGCCTGTTCACGGAAATTACCTTCACCTTCTTTCAGTGAAATGGAATTAACAACCCCTTTACCCTGAATACATTTTAGCCCTTCTTCAAGTATTTCCCACTTCGAAGAATCAAGCATGATTGGTACTTTAGCAATATCAGGTTCACCGGCGATCAAATTCAAAAAGCGCACCAT
The DNA here is from genome assembly GCF_030161395.1 of Thalassotalea insulae. Classification (NCBI taxonomy): domain Bacteria; kingdom Pseudomonadati; phylum Pseudomonadota; class Gammaproteobacteria; order Alteromonadales; family Colwelliaceae; genus Thalassotalea; species Thalassotalea insulae. Next base: position 3,353,254 of record NZ_BSST01000001.1, on the reverse strand, counting down.
TGCCGCTTTAGAGTCCAGCATGCCTTCATCCATATTGATATCGATAATTTGTGCGCCGTTTTCAACTTGCTGCAATGCAACAGCTATTGCCTGATCATAATTCTCTTCGGTAATTAGGCGCTTAAATATCGCAGAGCCAGTGACATTAGTACGTTCACCAACATTCACAAACAAGGTATCTTTATCTATTGTTAATGCTTCTAAACCAGATAATCGACAGGCGATTGCTCGTGGTTTAACTTCCCGAGGCGTAACACCAGCCACAACTTGCGCCATGCCTTTAATATGCTCAGGTGTGGTACCACAACAACCACCAATAATATTTAAAAAGCCAGATTGCGCCCACTCCGCCACATGCTGGTTCATTTCTTCGGCATCAAGATCATATTCACCGAACGCATTTGGCAAACCGGCATTAGGGTGAGCAGAAACAGCAACGTCTGAAATCCGGCTCAATTCTTCTACATACTGCCTTAATTCCAATGGCCCTAATGCGCAGTTTAGGCCAAAAGAAACCGGCTTGGCATGACGTAATGAGTTATAAAAAGCTTCTGTTGTCTGACCGGATAAGGTACGGCCGGAAGCATCGGTAATAGTACCGGAAATCATAATTGGCAGTTGATAACCAATGTCTTCAAATACCGTTTGCACAGCAAAAATAGCGGCTTTTGCATTTAATGTATCAAAGATGGTTTCAATTAATATAATATCACAACCACCTTCTATTAAGGCTTTGCTTGACTCAATATAGGCATCTTTAAGCTGATCAAAAGTAACATTGCGGTATGCCGGATCATTGACATCCGGTGAAATAGAGCAGGTTCGATTAGTTGGCCCAAGTACTCCGGCAACAAAACGTGGTTTATCCGGCTGCTTGGCACTAAATTCGTCCGCCACCTGACGAGCAAGCTGAGCCGCCGCTAAATTAATTTCACGACTATGTTGTTCCATATCATAGTCAGCCATTGCAATAGTCGTAGCATTGAAAGTATTGGTTTCAATAATATCGGCACCTGCAGCCAGATACTCGGCGTGAATGGCTTTAATAACTTCAGGCTGAGTCAACACCAGCATATCATTATTACCTTTGACATCGAGATGCCAATCAGCAAAACGCTGACCGCGGTAATCCTGCTCTTCAAATTTATAGGCCTGGATCATAGTACCCATAGCACCATCTAGGATTAAAATCCGCTGTTGTAACTGCTGTTCGAGCAAAATATAGGGCGCTGACTTTTTCATACTACTTCTCTTTTAAATGCAACTGATAGCCAGTTACTAAACTATTTCTCTACTGCCGGATGTAACGCTTTAATATGATCAGCATCCAGTTGATAAGGCGTGATCTGATAAACGTAATAATTGAGCCAATTGGTAAATAATAGACTACCGTGAGCCCTCCATGTGCTATATGGCGGATTCGCAGGATCATTATCAAGATAATAATTTTCCGGTAACTGCGCGTCGCTCCCTTGTTTTAAGTCTCTGTGATACTCATCATCTAAGGTTGTGGCATCATATTCCGGGTGACCGGTTAAATACACTTGCTGCTTATTTTTACTGGCGGCAAGGTATACGCCAGCTTGCTCTGATTCGGCTATAATTTTCAGATGTTCAATCGACTGATAATCCGCCTTATCAATAAAGCCATAGCGAGAATGAGGAACATAAAATACGTTTTCAAATCCCCTGGTAAGCTCTTCTTTTGCATCTACAGGTTGATGCGAATAAACCCCGGATAATTTTTGCTGACGCAAATGACGATTCAAACCATAATGATAATATAACGCGGCATGGGCTGCCCAACATGAAAACATAGTAGACGTGACGTTCTGCTCAGCCCAGTCAAATACTTCGCATATTTTATCCCAGAAACTTACCTTTTCATAAGCCATACGAGCTAATGGTGCACCGGTAATAATTAAACCGTCATATTGCTTATGTTTGATATCATCGAATAAACAATAAAAATTGTCTAAATGCTCTTTCGGAGTATTTTTTGATTCATTGCTATGAATACAAACAAATTCAATATTTATCTGTAATGGAGTATTAGACAACATACGACAGATTTGCACTTCAGTTTCTATTTTATTCGGCATTAAATTTAAAATTGCCACTTCCATCGGACGAATATCTTGATTAGCTGCTCTGTGTTCAGACATCACAAAAATATTTTCTTTATCAAGTACTTGAAGTGCAGGCAATTGATCTGGAATTTTTATTGGCATATTAACTACCTAGTCGTCGTTGCGCTATACCCTATGAATAACCATAGACGTAAATCATTATAGCGACTAATGTGCCTTGGATTTCTAGATATGTCAACATCTAAACGTATAGACGTCTATAATAAATTAATCTGTCATATATAGGCGTCACATTTGTGTAAAACGTCATTTAAAACGAGAATACCGTTAAGCGCGAGAATGACACAGTGTAAAAGCTACAAGCCAATTTTGAACTGAACATTTTGTAAAACACGAAAACTAGTAGGTAATATTTTTCAATCTTATCTGGTAATCTACTGATTGCTAATCGCTTTAATGAAGAAAAGTATTATCAAAAGCTAACATTATTTACGGTAAAAGTGCAAAAAGTCAGGATTAGATCCACGCTTTCATTATGTTTTTAATTCGATATTTCCTATCATGAGCTTAAAATATTCTCGGAGATTCGCTCATGAACACTATCATTTCAAACTGGCAAATTGTCTCGGTAATGGACGGAGAGAAATTGATTGGTAAAGTTCTTTGAGGATGTCAGATGCAATTGATGGAACTCAATCAAAGCTAACAATCACATATGTGCCCACTTTGACAGGCGTTGTAATGTATTGCAGCTCCTAAAACTCCAACAACCTTATTTCGAGCTTCAAGTACTCAAATACGGCTCTATTTTAAAAAATCCTGCATAGACCCGCGCCACCACAATCACTAATGCATATTTTTTCACTGATCTTATAAGCACTTCTGCAGAGCTAGAAAATAAGACTCCTAATTGGGACTAACCTCTATTAAAGATAGGCGTCTTATTTATTTTCTCGTCATTGATTATTAATTAAGCTCGGTTTTTAATTGAGTACCAGACCTATTAGTCCCTATTACTCCAGACTTCTTCGACACCATTTCACGGATCGCTTCAACAACAAGCTCCGGCTGTTCCAGCTGAATGAAGTGACCACTATCAGGCGCTAATACATGAGTACTGTTGCTAGATAAGGTCAGTAAGTCTTTTTGTAACCTTAGCCATAAGTCTAACAATTCTTTTTTTAGATCATCATCAAAACCAGTGTTGTCTACGCGTGCAGGAGATATCGCGGTAATAACCGTTAGTGGAAAATCACCTAAGACACGCATATCGCTCACTTCCGCCATCATTTGCTCTGCGTTTGTCATCTCGTCAACATATCCCGTGAGGCTTTTATGAAGCATTGTTGTCACTACCTGATTAATGTTATCGCCTTTTTTGGTGTTTGGTTGTAAGTTATCGGCTAACATAAATCGCGCTAATCCAAGATGAACGGCTGCTTTTATAAGCTGTGGTGGCGGTGGCGACGACATTAACTCTTTCTTCAGCCTTGCTGACATATGTTCTTCCATATCTGGATGTGAACCGTCAACCAGAATCATACCGCCAACATCCTCGATATGATTTAGTGCGTATGGGCGAAGGATAACACCAGCCAATGAATGACCAACTAAGATATAGGGTTTTTCCAGCCCTAAATTGGTTAATAGCTCGTTAAGCTCTGCAGCAATTGCCGATGCTGTTTTAGGGTTTTCACCTCGCTCACTCCACAAAAGCCCAGCTCGATCATAGGATATAGTAGTAGCAAATTTAGCCACTTCTTCTTGAACCTTAAACCAAGGAAGGTGACCACTATAGCCTAGTCCTGACTCAAAAATTACCGTTGGCCCACCACTCCCTTTTTTCACTATATGTAGCTTATGGCCACCAACATCAATCAATTCCCCAGGTTGTTGATGCACTCGCTCTGCTGAACTTCTTGAAAGTTGTTCGTAGCTAAATCCCAGCAGCAGTAAAAAAGAGAATAAAAATCCAATTCCCAATCCTATTTTTTTCAACCATTTTGTCATCAAATACACTCCGTTTATTGTCATTCAAATAATTCTTTCTTGTTATATAATTTCACTAATGCACACAAATATGTCAGACCTCAGATCAGCAAACTTTGTGAGGATGAAGTAAAATAAAAACTAAGAGGCGTCTAGTAAATTAGAAGCGGTTCCGTCAGTTATTGAAATACCACGAACATTGACACTTACATCTTTGAAGCCAAACAAAAACGCAAAGATAAAAATTACTATCTGTTTAATCATAAAAATTCCATTATTTTTTAATTACTGTTTGAAAGTAAGTAATGTGGCTAAGAGCTTAGAAAAAGTAATGAAATTGTTGGGAAAAAAGATGAAGAAAAGGTGAATATCAGAAAACTAACTTAAACAGGCGTTAGCCATTTTTATATTTAATTATCAGTGTGATAAGCTCGTTAAGCATTTTTCAATATAACAACAAACTTTTATGAAGCAATTTGGCGAGTTCGTCCTCGACACTAAACAAACAAGATTATTACGCCAAGATCAGGAAGTAGCGATAGAGCCTAAACTTTTTGAATTGCTATCCCTTTTTGTTGAGCAACCCAATAGCATTATTTCTCGGCAAGATATCCTAGATGCATTGTGGCCTGGCTCACTTGTTACCGATAATGCCATCAACAAAATGATTGCTAATCTACGTAAAGTACTAGGTGACGGTGCAAAGAACCCGCGTTATATCCAAACAGTGCCTAAAAGAGGCTATCGATTGATATCTGAGGTGCTCCCGATTGCTCCCTATTCTGTGACAGATATTACTAAACAGATATCGAGTGAAACCAGAAAAGACTACGGTAACCCCAAAATATTATCAAGTGAGTATAACCGCAAAGTCATATTCATTTTTTTATCAATACTATTATGTGTTTTATTATGGCAATTCTTTCACGATAAAGATCACGAAAGTAGTACACATTACTATACTAAAGCGTTAACTCGTTCACATGGCGCAGAACAATCAGCGCGTATGCATCCTGATAGGAAGCACTTATATTACCTTAAAAAAGACGCTAAACATGCGCGTTTTCAACTATGGCTGAAAAATATCCATACTGAGCAAACTGAACAAATAGATATAGGTAGTGTTAGCATGAGCCAAATCATTGCATTGGATACTCAAGAGGATGGTAAAACAACAAACTTGTTCTATCTTGATAAAAAACAAAGCAGTTGTGGTGTATATCGAGCCACACTTTCATCGGTAAATCAGATAAAACACACCGTAGAGAAGTTATTTGACTGTAGCAACAAGCGAATTAAAGATATTGATTACCACGCCGAGCAACAAGTAATTTACTATGCAGCACAGCCGAAAAACCTGTGGCCAAATCAAATATATGCTTTTGAGCTCAAAAGCCAAAAGCATAGTCTAGCTACCCAAACAGAGCCTGCTGGCTGGGGCCATCACAGTATTGATATTTCTCCCGATGGAGAAAAACTGTTAATAATGAGCACAAATAGCGATTACAAAACCCAGCTACTGGTGTTGGATTTACTGACTAATGAAATTACCGAAGGAGTCAAGTTTAACCGTCCGGTTTATGAGGCTATATGGCATCATGATTCTAAAAAAATTTACTATTATGCTTCGCCACCTGCGCATCAAATTATAAAAAGTGATTTAGACGGTGACAATGCAACGACTGTGGTCAATGTATCTGAGTACTTGGCACCACGCATGACGTTATTTCCTGACGGTCAAAATTTGTTGTTTAGTACCAAACAAGAAAACTTTAGTAATCGTTGGTTAGTGCCTCCAGAACAAGTAGAAAAAATTGATAATTCAACGGTTAATGATAGTAACCCTGCATTATTTCATCATAGTCCACAGTACTTATTTGTTTCAGAGCGCAGTGGCCGCAGGCAGTTATATTTAGCGCATTATGACAATAACCAAGCCAAGATAGTCACTAATTTTGCTCTCCCTTATTGGTTAGGGTATATCGCGGTGTCTACCGATGATCAAAGTGTTTTACTCAATGTAGAAAATAAAATTTATCATTTGCCAATAAGTGAATTGAGTATCGTCAACCCGCTAACATTACTAAAACAAGAGCATCTAATCTATTCGAGTGAAAGTCCTATAATTTCTCTCGATTGGCTGTCAAAAAGCAAAGCAGCCATAACGACTGTGGTAGACGGTAGTCCGGAATTAGTAGTTGTCAGCTTGAATAATAAGAAAATTCAACCAATTAATGGCCAATGGGCATATGGACTGACAGATAGTAAACAGCCTGATGGTATCTATTTAATTGAACAGCAAACTAATGCCCTATATCGTGCTAAATTAGCAGAATTAACAAGCTATTCAGCCGTTAATCAGAATCAAGCTATTCCTCTACACCTAAACCTGGCAGATGGTTTTTATCATGTAAAAATAGACTCAAATACGCTGTATTATGGCAGCGATGAAAACGGCAATACCTACTTAAATGTAGTGCCATTAAACGATACTAAAAAGAGTAAAAAATATCTTTTAGATGAACTTTCTAGCTATGATGTCAATAACGGTCAAATAATGGTAAGTGACATAGAAAGTCTGGAAGGCGATGTACATCGTACTATCCACTAGATATTCGATATTGGAAACATAGTTAGCTTACTCATATTATCCGGAAAATCGTGATGACTTCTCTCACCTAGCAGATACACTTTAAAGTTTCCAAAACAAAGTACTTTTACTTTCGTAACTAAACAAGTAACAGTAAAAAAGCCATCATATTGATGGCTTTTTAACGTTAAATTTAGCTTAAGCTTATTCTGCGACAGGCTCTTCCTGCTCTTGAACATCTTTATTTCGATTTAAAAACATATCTCGTAATTTAGTATCTAACTCTTTAGACATTTCTGGATGTTCTTTAAGGTAATCTACCGCTTTCGCTTTACCTTGACCAATTCTGTCACCATTATAGCTATACCAGGCACCTGCTTTTTCTACCAATTTATTTTGTACACCAAGGTCGATTAACTCACCCAAGCTATTGATCCCTTCACCGTATAGAATTTGAAATTCAACTTGTTTAAACGGTGGCGCAACTTTATTTTTTACCACTTTAACTCGAGTTTCATTACCAACAATCTCATCGCCCTGCTTAACCGCACCAATACGGCGGATATCTAAACGAACAGAGGCATAAAACTTCAAGGCATTACCACCAGTAGTGGTTTCCGGATTACCAAACATCACACCAATTTTCATGCGAATTTGGTTAATAAAAATCAGCATGGTATTAGACTGCTTTAAGTTACCGGTTAGTTTACGCATTGCCTGTGAGAGCATACGTGCTTGAAGCCCCATATGAGAATCCCCCATATCACCTTCAATTTCAGCTTTTGGCGTTAATGCGGCAACAGAGTCAACCACGATGACATCAACAGCACCGGAGCGGGTTAACATGTCACAAATTTCTAATGCTTGCTCACCAGTATCTGGCTGTGACACTAGCAGTTCATTAATGTTTACCCCGAGCTTTTCAGCATAAATAGGGTCAAGCGCATGCTCGGCATCAACAAAAGCACAGACTTTACCATTACGCTGCGCTTCAGCAATCACTTCTAATGTCAGCGTTGTTTTACCACTTGATTCAGGACCATAGATTTCAACTACGCGTCCCATAGGTAAACCACCGGCGCCTAGGGCAATATCAAGTCCAAGAGAGCCTGTAGAAATGGTTTCTACGTCCATGCTGCGGTTTTCACCTAGCTTCATTATTGAACCTTTACCAAACTGACGTTCAATTTGGCCTAACGCAGCAGAGAGTGCTTTTTCTTTGTTCTCGTCCATTTCTTGCTCCACAGATAAATAGATATAATCATTCAATACGGCAAAGTATACTGTATGACCGTACAGTATCAAGAGTTTTTTTAGAAAATCTAATTCTGATTTTTTAATAACTTGTTTTTAAAGGAGTTAAATTTAAAAGCTAACGATTTACTTCACCCATTAGTAAAAAATTTACAGAGATACAGTATTCACTTAGGCCAATAAAATAAGAAAATAGCAAAAATAGGCGATGATCGCGAGAACGCTTATGGCATAATATCCGCTATCACTTTTAGATTAGCTTAAGCCAAAAAGAATAATTTTTAATGACAAATTCCACTGCTGATTTATCTTCGCACACCCCGATGATGCGTCAATACCTAACCATTAAAGCCGAATTTCCTCAAATATTATTATTTTACCGCATGGGAGATTTTTACGAGTTGTTTTTTGACGATGCGAAAAAAGCTTCCGATTTATTAGATATTTCCTTAACGGCCCGTGGTAAAACCGGTGGTAACGCAATCCCAATGGCTGGCGTGCCCTATCATGCGGTTGAAACTTATCTTGCCAAGCTGGTGGCGTTAGGTGAATCCGTCGCTATTTGTGAACAAATTGGCGACCCAGCAACCAGTAAAGGACCCGTTGAAAGAAAAGTAGTCCGTATTGTTACCCCTGGTACCGTCAGTGATGAAGCGTTATTAGCCGATCGGCAAGATAATCTGTTGGTATGTATATTTGAAGAAAAAACTCAGTTCGGCCTGTCATATTTAGATATGACCAGTGGTCGCTATGTTATTTGCCAGCCGCAATCTATAGAGCAACTACAAGCAGAATTACAACGTTTATCACCCGCTGAGCTTTTGTACCCAGAATCGTTTTCACAGTTTAGCGTTATTGAGCGCTATAAAGGCTTACGCCGACGTCCAGACTGGGAATTCGATTTAGCAACTGCCACTAACCTGCTGAATCAGCAATTTGGTACCAAAGAACTCAGTGGTTTTGGCGTCGATGATTATCCATTAGGTTTATGCGCCGCTGGTTGTCTTTTACAATATGTGAAAGATACACAACGCAGTGCACTGCCTCATATCCGCGCTATTGTGGCAGAATCAGCACAGCAAGGCGTAATACTTGATGCCGCCACCAGGCGCAATCTCGAGTTGACACAAAATTTACAAGGTGGATTAGAAAACACCCTAGCAGCGGTATTAGATAAATCTTCGACTCCTATGGGGTCAAGGTTATTAAAGCGTTGGTTACACTTCCCGCTACAAGACCTCAATCAATTACAATTTAGACAAAACGCCATTAGTGAGCTGTTAACAAGCGAATTACATTTTGCGTTGCAACCTCAGCTTAAAACTATTGGTGATACAGAACGTATCGTCGCACGAATTGCATTACGTTCAGCAAGACCAAGAGACTTTGCCCGTTTACGTAATGCGTTAGGTCAACTACCAAATTTAATTACCAGTGTGTCAGGAGAACAACATCCGCAATTAGCAAAGCTAGCTCAGCGATTACAACCTATGCCAGAGCTCTATCAGCTACTTAATAACGCTATTGTTGATAATCCACCAGTATTGATCCGAGATGGTGGTGTCATTGCTCCGGGTTATCATCAGGAACTCGATACCTTGAGAGACCTTAGCCAAGGAGCAAGCGAATTTTTGGCGCAACTGGAAGAGCGAGAAAAACAAAGAACTGGCATTCAAACGTTAAAAGTAGGCTATAACAAGGTCCACGGCTTTTATATTGAAATCAGCCGAGCCAGCTCTGGCGAAGTACCTGATGATTATATTCGCCGGCAAACACTAAAAAACAATGAGCGCTTTATCACTAATGAACTAAAACAGCATGAAGAAAAAGTGTTAAGTGCACAAAGCCGTTTTCTCGCATTGGAAAAGCGTCTTTATGAAGAGCTATTTGAGCTGATTTTACCCGATATCGAACAGTTACAGCAGCTATCTCAAGCTCTTGCCGAGCTAGACGTACTGACTACCTTTGCCGAACGGGCCGAAACACTCAATTATGTAAAACCGGAATTAGTGAAAACGCCGGGCATACATATTGAAGCAGGTCGTCACCCTGTAGTTGAGCAGATGACCGACGAGGCATTTATCGCCAATCCAGTTTTGCTTAATGAACAACGTAAAATGTTAATCATTACTGGTCCTAATATGGGGGGAAAATCCACCTATATGCGGCAAACGGCTTTAATTGTGCTATTAGCTCATATTGGCTGCTATGTACCCGCCGATGGAGCAAAAATAGGATTAGTCGATCGAATTTTCACTCGTATTGGCGCATCCGACGATTTAGCCAGCGGACGTTCAACCTTTATGGTTGAAATGACAGAAACTGCCAACATTTTACACAATGCAACTAACAGAAGTTTAGTACTATTAGATGAAATCGGCCGTGGCACCAGTACCTATGACGGGCTTTCGCTTGCCTGGGCTTGCGCTGAAATGTTGGCGGTGAAAACTAAGGCATTTACCCTGTTTGCAAGCCATTACTTTGAATTAACCTTGTTGGCCGAGCAAATAGACAGCCTAGCAAATGTTCATCTCGATGCGATGGAACACGGCGATGATATCATTTTCATGCATGCTGTACAGGAAGGAGCAGCAAGTAAAAGTTTTGGGTTACAGGTTGCGCAATTAGCTGGTGTACCTAAAGCAGTGATCCAGCGCGCTAAGCAACGATTAACTGAACTGGAAAACCAACAAGCCCCGTCGGTTATTGAAAACAGTCAACAGGTCTTTGAGCAACTTTCTCTGGTAGATTCCGAACATCCAGTAGTCAGCCAACTAAAAGCGCTGGACGCCAATGAACTCAACCCGAAACAAGCACTGGATTTATTGTTTCAATTAAAAAATCAGCTTTAACAGTGAATACTAATTAGCTTCAATTCAGCAAAAAACCAGCCGATTGGCTGGTTTTTTATGGTTAAGCTAAACGGAATATTAAGCTTGGAATAATGCTTCTATCGATAGATCCTGAGCACTTAAAATATCGCGTAAGCGTTTTAATGCTTCTACTTGAATTTGACGAACTCGCTCGCGAGTTAAACCAATTTCGACACCAACATCTTCTAATGTGGCTGCTTCATAGCCTAACAGACCGAAACGACGTGCTAACACTTCTCGCTGTTTAGAGTTAAGTTCATTCAGCCAGTGGACGATATTATCTTTAATATCATCATTTTGTAAATTTCCTTCAGGACCACGGGCTTTTTCATCGGGAATAACATCAAGTAAAACTTTATCAGACTCACCACCAAAAGGGGTGTCGACCGAGGCTATACGTTCATTAAGACGTAGCATTTTACTGACATCTTTAACTGGCACATCCAGTTCTTGGGCAATATCTTCGGCAGTAGGTTCATGATCTAGTTTTTGCACCAGCTCACGTGCAGTACGGAGATAAATATTAAGTTCTTTGACCACATGAATAGGTAAACGAATGGTACGGGTTTGATTCATGATGGCACGTTCTATTGTTTGACGTATCCACCAAGTCGCATAAGTAGAGAATCTAAAACCACGCTCAGGATCAAACTTTTCTACCGCTCGGATCAAGCCCAAATTACCTTCTTCGATCAGGTCTAATAAAGGTAAACCGCGGTTATTATATCGACGTGCAATTTTAACGACTAAACGTAAGTTGCTTTCAATCATACGTTTACGGGAAGGTTCATCGCCCTTAAGGGCCAGACGAGAAAAATAAACTTCTTCTTCTGCGGTTAATAGTGGAGAAAAACCAATCTCACCCAGATACAACTGAGTTGCATCTAAATTACTCGGTGCTTCATCCTGAACTTTGCTTAGAACTTCCTGTTCCTTACTATTAGATTCAATATTTTTTAATTCTTTTTCTATGCCCATGCCATTTCTCCCGTCACTAGCAAAGCTGAAATTACTGACTAAATATTCACATTAACTCCAATATTATTTCTCTATTATTATCTTCTCGGTAGGTATTTTAATGGATTTACAGATTTACCACGAAAGCGAACTTCAAAATGAAGCATGACTCTTTCCGCGTCAGTATCACCCATTTTTGCAATAACGTCTCCGGCTTTTACAACCTGCTGTTCCTTGACCAAAATGCGATCGTTATGAGCATAGGCACTTAAGTAATCATCGTTGTGTTTAACAATGATCAACTGACCGTATCCTCGTAACACATCACCAGCGTAAACTACCCTGCCATCAGCAGCTGCTTGTACCGAATCATTACGGTTACCCGCGATGTCAATTCCTTTATTACCTTGTTTTCTATTGGAAAACTTAGCTAAAAGCTTTCCTTTTGCCGGCCAGACCCAACGTCTGATTTTTTGTGAAAATGACCGGTTAGTACTCGAAGGCTTTTTGCTTATTTTTTGCCCTCTTACACTTTCACCATACTCCTGCTTTTTATTCGATGCAATAGCTTTTTTGACAACTTTTTGTTGCTTAACTGGTAAGCTTTCACTAGAGGGTTTATTTTTACTAGCCTTGGAAGAATTTTTCGCTAAAAAAATTTTTTGACCGGGAAATATTTGATATGGTGCAGAAATTTTATTCAATCGAGCCAGGGTATTAACGTCTAACCCCGCTCGCCATGAGATCGAATATAGTGTTTCACCTTTTTTAACTATATATTCACTTCCCCTGATACTGCTTTTCACTCGTTTACTTAATGGTACTTGTCCCTGAACATCGACCACAGGCGCTGGTGTCTGCCTTGATGAACAGCCAATAACTAGCAATAACACAAATGCAAAACTATATCTGAATAACACTCTTTACCTTAACTTTCTCTTACTCTGTGAGCAAACCTTCTCGATCTGCTTATTTTTGCAACATAAGATAAACGATAACAATTAGCACTACAATTAGCCAACCTATTACGTCAATCCACTTACGTAACCCTTGCTCCATTTTTTCACCACCCCAGTAAATAATGCCGGCAACTAAAAAGAAACGCATCCCTCTTCCTATTGCAGAGGCAAGCAAATAAGGTAAAAACGCCATTTGTAAAAAACCAGCACTTACGGTAAAAATTTTATAAGGTATAGGGGAAAAACCAGCAATAAATACGACCCACACTCCCCACTGATTAAACCAGGAAACCGCTTGATCAAATGTCTGCTGCTTGCCCCATTCTGTGATCAATGGCTGGATCCAGGGTTCAAACATATAGTAACCTAAGGCGTAACCAGCAATACCACCGATCACCGAAGCACAAGTCGTTAAGGTCGCGTAATGCCAAGCACGCTCGGGCTTAGCAAGTACCATAGGCGCGAGCAGCACATCAGGAGGAATAGGGAAAAACACTGATTCTGCAAAGGTTAATAAGGCGAGTACTTTCGGTGCTAATTTATGCTCTGACCATTTGAGCGTCCATTGATAAAGAGCAGAAAACAATTTCACTGAACAGCTCCTGGTACTAAAGGTACAAAGCGCACAGCTTCTACTTGTTGCTCGCTAAAATCATCGCCATGACGGGTGATCACTTTTAAAATTTGAGTGTCTTCACCTACCGGGATCACTAAACGTCCGCCATCGGCCAGTTGAGCCAATAATGCCTGTGGCACTTCTGATGGCGCAGCGGTGACAATTATCGCCTGAAACGGCGCTTTTGACTGCCAGCCTTTCCAGCCATCACCATGTTTCATCGAAATGTTGTGTAAATCCATTGATTGCAATTTTCGCTTCGCCTGAAACTGTAAGGATTTGATACGCTCAACCGAATACACTTTAGCCGTTAACTGTGCGAGAATCGACGTTTGATAACCTGAGCCTGTGCCTATTTCTAAAATGCTGTCCGGCATACCATCTTTTAGCAAGAGCTCTGACATTTTCGCTACGATATAGGGCTGCGAAATCGTTTGCCCCTGACCAATCGGCAGAGCGGTATTGTCATAAGCCTTATGAGCTAAAATTTCCGGAACAAAAATATGCCGTGGGCTGCGAGCAATAGCTTGTAAAACTCTCGGGTTAGTAATGCCCTCTTGTTGAAGCTTTTGTGCCAGTAATTCTCCACTTCGGCCTGATTTTCCGCCAATACGACTTCCTACTCTGACATTCATTTCATCTTTCTCATAACTTAAAATCACATATCCATTCTTGCATATTGGCCATACTCTTATAGGCCGTCATATCAACAGTTAACGGGGTAATCGACGCATAACCTTCACTAATCGCGTGAAAATCTGTGCCTTCCCCGGCATCTAACTCCGCCCCTAATGAACCATACCAATAGATATCTCTGTGCCAAGGATCTTTAGATGACTTCATCGTTTCCGCTTTATGGCGGTGACCAAGCCGGGTTACCTTAACACCTTTTAATTCACTTAACGGTACATTAGGGACATTAATATTAATAATTTGATCGGCGGGTAGTGGGTGTTGTTGCAAACGTTTAATAAACTTAGCGGCAACTTTAGCCGCCGTTATATAATGAGTTTCATCTTTACCAACTAAAGAGACCGCAACGGCAGGCATCCCCATATGACGCCCTTCAGTTGCTGCCGCAACCGTGCCTGAATACAAGGTATCATCTCCAAGATTAGCACCGTGATTAATGCCTGCGACCACAAGATCAGGCAAAGGCTTCATCAACTGACTGATACCAAGGTGCACGGAATCAGTTGGCGTGCCGTTAACCGAAATAAAACCATTATCCAAAGCCTGTGCCCTGAGCGGATTTAACAGCGTTAATGAATTGCTGGCACCGCTACAATTTCGATCCGGAGCAACCACCGTCACTTCAGCAAACTTTGCCAGTTCCTGGTATAACACTTTAATGCCTAATGCATGCACACCGTCATCATTACTTAATAAAATTCTCATGCTAGTTACCTTAATCAAATCGGGTCAAACTGAGATCGCGATAATCAAGCAGCTCTCGCAGCACTGAGGTTGCAAAGCACCCGGCCGGCAAAGAAAAGTGGAGTGTCACCATTTGCTGCTTTGCATCAATATCTATCTTGGCATCCGTTATCGACAAACGAATGCGCCGGCGCTCCTGCTTTAATCCAAACTTAGCCAGTCCCTGACAAATATCGGCATATTGCTCAGCAACCGCTTGCTCCAATGCTTGCGGCTGCTCCTGAGTCATAAGCTGACCAGCTCCCCACATTGAAGCTGTTATATCGAGATCTTTTTCAACAAAGCGCTGTTTAATATCGTCACTAAGTTTATCTAAGACAAACACCGACTGACTACCCGCAAGCATTAACACATCACCCACTTGCAATTGCTCGAACAGTTGCTGTTCAAGACGAGTAGAAATAATTTGATTAAACACTAATGAGCGCGCCGCCGATAAATAGATACTACGTTTTTTCTTATCTTTTACCTTTTGTCCAGCAAATAACGCTTTTGCCCGATCGATATTACCACCATCGCGGCCAAAGCGCTGCTCACCAAAGTAGTTCGGCACCCCATGTTGCGTTACCCCATGCCAGCGACGGTGTAAAGCATCAACATCTGACACATTTCTTAAGGTAATGGTAAAGTGATTACCGCTTAAGCTACCAATGCGCAATTTTTTGTGGTGACGCTGATAAGACAAAATATCAACGCCTGGTAAGGTAAAACTGGATAAATCGTATGATTGTTTACCAGGCAAATGAATGCCAAACCATTGCTCAGTAACAGCAAAACGATCTTTTAACCCGGCATAACTCACTAAGGCATCTTTAACGCCAAAATACTTTGCTAATTGCCGGGCAACCATCACCGTATTAGCATCCGCTTTTCTTATTTTGATCAGTAAGTGTTCACCTTCACCACTAGGCTCGAATGGCAACAACTCTTTAACTACAAAATCTTGAAGCTCACTTCTTAAATCACCGGTAATTTCGGGTTTTCCGTACAAATACGCCCCATCTGCTAACATGCTATGCTTCATCCTTTGCCATTAATAACACCACGGCATGCACGGCAATGCCCTCTTTTCGCCCGGCATAACCAAGCTTTTCAGTGGTCGTTGCTTTAACATTGACTTGATCAAGCTGACAATTTAGATCTTGTGCCAAGCATTCTCGCATCGCCAGTAAATGAGGGGAAATTTTCGGTGCCTGAGCAACGATAGTGATATCGGCATTACCGAGCTGATAACCCGCTTGTTCCATTAAGCCCACCACATGGCGTAACAAAATACGGCTCGAAATATTTTCATACTGGCCGTCGGTATCCGGAAAGTGATTACCGATGTCGGCCAAGCATAATGCCCCTAGTATTGCGTCACATAAGGCATGAATCGCGACATCGCCGTCAGAATGAGCAATAAAGCCATGCTCAAAAGGAATTTCAATTCCCGCTAAAACAATGGGTCCCTGGCCACCAAATTTATGGACATCAAAACCATGACCTATTCTCATATTTGCTCCTGCTGCTCACTACTGTCATTTATGCTTTGCTGCTTCGTTAAAATAAATTCCGCCAGCGCCAAATCATCCGGACGGGTGATCTTAATATTCTCACTGCTACCTTCTACCAGCTGACATTGTCCGCCAGCAAATTCTATTGCCGATGCTTCATCTGTGATCATAGCGCCGCTTGAGATCGCCTGTTCAATTGCCTGAATAAGTAGCTCACTTGGAAACATTTGCGGGGTTAAGGCATGCCATAAATTATCCCGCTCTACGGTTTCAGTTACCATACTATCTTCACTACGCTTCATGGTATCTCTTACTGGCAGTGCTAAAATTCCCCCTTGCTGTGCGTTTAAACAAGCATCAATAAGCTTTTCGATATCGCTTAAGGTGACACAAGGCCTGGCAGCATCATGCACTAACACCCAAGGGAAACGGCTGCTATCTATCGCCTTTAAACCCGCTAAAACAGAATCAACTCGCTCCTGGCCACCAGTTACAATACGTACATCAGTATGATTGGCTAATTGAGTATCAGGAAAATATTCATCCGCCTCTCCTAAAGCAATAATCACCTGAGTAATTCGCGGGTGCGATAATAATTTTAAAACGGTATGTTCTAAAATTGTCGACTGAGCTATTTTTAAATATTGTTTAGGACATGAGGTCTTCATGCGCTTACCCACTCCAGCTGCCGGTACAACCACAGCTAAAGGATTATTCACCTGCTTCATATAAGCACATTAACCTTTCGTTTGTTTATCGTTAGGAATAATACGAAAAAAGGTTTCCCCTTGTTTGATCATCCCCAACTCTTTGCGGGCACGCTCTTCAATCGCTTCCAATCCTGATTTTAAATCATCAGTATCAGCATAGAGTAACTTATTCCGCTGCCTGAGCTTGTCATTATCCAGTTGCTGGCGTACCACTTCATCTTTCAATGCAATATAGTCAGGCACACTATTTTTACCGAACCATAGTCGGTATTGCAGCAGCACCAAAAACACCAGCAAAATGCCGGACACTATTCGCATATTAGATTGATCAGTAAAATGAATATTATTAGCGTATTATAAGTGCGCATACAGCGCTGTAAACCTTTAGCGGCAATATCAGCTAAAAGATCACCGGTTGTTTAAAATTACGCCAATTTATTGCGCACGACAGTAAAAGTTCACGCAGAGAAGGGATCACCGGGTTCGTTTTATGATCATTCACCCAGCAATGTCCGGTACAGGCTGCCGTCATCACCCGCTTGTTCGGCTTCAATAAACGATAATTTGCGTTTACTTTCTTATCTTTTTGCTCGGTATCATTTAGATAAAACCAGCCATGAACATTGGTTCTAAATCTGTGATTTTGTTGATCAATGCGATCAATGGAGTCCAATACGATATGAGTAGTGGTAGCAACTGGCACCACTAAACCATGCGTTAACGTCTGTGCTAGATACCATTTATTAACCTCAGCAATTTCCTGTCCAGATAACGGCATGTGTGCCGCCTGTTTCGCCGACCAGCTAGCATTTTGCACATCTAAATCTAACGGCGTCTGTGTTTGCAACATTAAGTGCGCAGTGCGCTTAATATAATAAGGCAGACTTTTTAACCGCCCCTGAATTACCTGAGGCGACTGAATATCAGCGTTAGCCAGCTGAGCAATTTCCCGTTCATAAAGCGCACTACAAAGCTCAGCAAAATCTGCTGATTGAGTTTCGTCTTGCCACAGGGAGGTTTGCTCGGTCATGAATTGCTTGGTTACTTTTTACTACAACTTAGTTCAAGTAATAAGCATACGGCATTATTTAGTAAAATTCATTAGGGAAATTAATTATCTACATCTAGATGAAATAACGCATTACTCGCAATAAGTTACTTGGTGTGATAAAAATTCATATTATTTAATAATTCCCTAGTCCTCAGTTAAAAAGCACATAGTAGGCGATATTGAATTATTAGTTTTACAATCACACGCGGAGAGTATTTTTGACTATTTCAGATTGGGTAATGATTTTATCTGTATTTTCTGGGCCTATTGTTGCAGTTCAGTTAACTAAGTATTTAGATGCTAAAAAAGAAAAACGTCAGCGTAAATTGGATATATTTAAAACTTTAATGGCTACTAGATCTTACTCAACATCATGGGATCACGTAATGACATTGAACCGTATCGATTTAGAGTTTGAACTTTCACAACCTAAAGAAAAAGCTGTTATTGAAGCTTGGAAACAATACTTAGATTTACTAAATGATAAGACGATCAGCAGTGAGCAATGGGGCACAAAACGTATTGAGTTATTCGTTGATTTACTCCATAAAATGGCTTTAGTTTTGGGCTATGATTTTGATAAAACGCATATCAAAAATTCATCATATTCACCTATGGCGCATGGTAACATTGACAATCAACAAGCAAAAATACGTGAAGGTATTATAGAAATACTTGAAGGTAAACGTTTTGTGCCAATGAAAATAACTAACAGGCCAGAGCAAAGTTAATTCAAGACTCAATTGTCAATAACCATTTGTTCAAGGTGATAGAAACAACACTTTTAATGAAACGTATTTTCAAAATAAAAAAACCACTCAAGCGAGTGGTTTTTTATTAATCATCAAATGAAAAATAATCATTAATTTTGCAGCTAGTTACTTTTAGGACAAAGAAGTTGCGCGGAGTTGACGCTAGTCAATGAGCACAACTGATGCCGACATAAAAGCTAAATAGCAATAAAATTGCTGATTATTGGCCTTTCACTTCTGATAAGCCTTTGAAGATGGCTTTGTCGCCTAAGAACTCTTCAATACGTAACAATTGGTTGTACTTAGCAACACGGTCTGAACGACATAAAGAACCAGTTTTGATTTGACCAGCCGCGGTACCTACCGCTAAATCAGCAATAGTCGCGTCTTCTGTTTCACCTGAACGATGAGAGATAACCGCGGTGTAACCTGCTTCTTTCGCCATACGAATCGCCGCTAACGTTTCAGTTAATGAACCGATTTGGTTGAATTTGATCAAAATAGAGTTAGCGATGCCATTTTCAATACCGCGCTGTAAAATCTTAGTATTAGTGACAAATAAATCATCACCAACAATTTGTACTTTATCGCCAATTAATTTGGTTTGATAAGCAAAACCGTCCCAGTCAGACTCATCTAAACCGTCTTCAATTGACACGATTGGGTATTGGTCACATAAGCTTGCTAAGAAATCTGAAAATTCATTAGCTGTAAATTGCTTGCCTTCACCTTTAAGATCGTAAATACCTTTATCTGCGTCGTAAAATTCAGAAGCAGCACAGTCCATCGCTAACGTCACATCTTTACCTAAGACATAACCGGCAGCTTCTGTGGCTTCTTTAATCACCGCTAATGCATCAGCGTTTGATTCCAAATTCGGTGCAAAACCACCTTCATCACCAACCGCCGTATTCATGCCTTTGGCAGACAATACTTTTTTCAAAGAATGGAAGATTTCAGCGCCCATACGTAACGCTTCACTAAAATTAGCGGCACTGACTGGCTGGATCATAAACTCTTGAATATCGACGTTGTTATCCGCGTGTTCACCACCATTTAAGATATTCATCATCGGCAATGGTAAAGAGTACTGGCCTGATGTACCGTTTAAGTCGGCGATATGTTCAAACAATTGTACTTTCTTTTCCATCGCAGCCGCTTTAGCGTTAGCCAAAGACACAGCCAAAATGGCGTTAGCACCAAATTTTTCTTTATTTTCTGTACCATCTAAGTCGATCATTACCTGATCAATTTCTGCTTGTGCTAACGCATCTTTACCGATAAGCGCCGCTGCAATCTCGTTATTTACTGCTGCAACCGCTTTTAATACCCCTTTACCTAAATAACGGGCTTTATCACCGTCACGTAATTCCAATGCTTCACGTGAACCTGTTGATGCTCCAGATGGCGCAGCGGCACGTCCCCATGCGCCAGTTTCTAAATAAACATCCGCTTCAACGGTTGGGTTGCCACGTGAGTCCATGATTTCACGAGCGATAACTTTACTAATTTTAGCCATTATTTTTCCTCTGAAATACTCTCGATAAACGATGAGCCATTATTAAATTAACCACACACCTTGCTATTAAAACAAGGTAGTTAAAAACAGAAAACCGCAGCACTGGGCTACGGTTTATTTATCATGATTTGTTTAACTTGATTGCTGTTTTTGATGCTCAAATGTCGCAGCAATAAAGCTTTCAAATAGTGGGTGTCCATCTCTTGGCGTTGAGTTAAACTCAGGATGGAACTGCCCGGCAATAAACCATGGATGATCTGGAATTTCAATCACCTCAACTAATGTTTTGTCCGTAGAAAGTCCCGAAAACACTAAACCAGCCTTGCTGATTTGTTCACGGTAGTTATTATTTACCTCATAACGGTGACGGTGTCTTTCATAAATTGTTTCACTACCATATACGTCACAGACCTTGGTACCTTTCACCAAGTGGCACAATTGTGACCCTAAACGCATAGTACCACCAAGATCTGAATCTTCGTGTCGGTATTCCACTTGACCTGCTTCGTCTAGCCATTCATTGATTAAACCAACCACAGGATACGGCGTTTCTGGATTAAATTCAGTGCTGTGTGCGTCTGTCAAGCCAGCAACATTTCGGGCGTATTCAATTAACGCTACCTGCATCCCTAAACAAATGCCTAAATACGGTATTTTGTTTTCTCTAGCATATTGTGCAGCTAATATTTTACCTTCAACACCACGCTCACCAAAACCGCCTGGCACTAAAATAGCATCTAGGTTTGCTAATTTTTCGATACCTTTCGCTTCGATATCTTGAGAATCGACGTACTGAATTTTCACATTAACCTGATTTTTTAAACCGGCATGTTTTAATGCTTCATTCACTGATTTATAGGCATCTGGTAACTCAATGTACTTACCCACCATACCAATAACTACTTCACCTTTTGGATTCGCTTCCTGATACAGTACACGCTCCCATTCAGATAAATCCGCTTCAGGTAAATCTAAACCAAAACGCTTACAAACTAATTCATCTGTGCCTTGAGATTTTAATAATGCCGGAATTTTATAAATAGAATCAACATCACGCATCGCAACAACCGCACGTTCTGCAACATTAGTAAATAACGCAATTTTCGCTCGTTCATTTGCAGGAATAACCCCTTCGCTTCGACAAACAAGAATGTCAGGGAAAATACCGATAGAGCGTAACTCTTTCACTGAATGCTGGGTTGGCTTGGTTTTAATTTCACCCGATGCTGCTAAGTAAGGCACTAACGTTAAATGCATAAACATCGCACGTTCACGACCAAGCTCAGTACCTAATTGACGGATCGCTTCTAAAAACGGTTGTGACTCAATATCACCGACAGTGCCGCCGATTTCTACCATAGCGACATCATAACCTTCAGCCCCTTCAATCACCCGACGCTTAATATCGTTAGTAATATGAGGAATGACCTGAATGGTAGCACCTAAAAACTCCCCCCGACGCTCGCGAGCAAGAATATCTTGATAAATCAGTCCGGTAGTAAAGTTATTGCGCTTAGTCATTTTGGTACGAATAAAACGTTCATAATGGCCTAAGTCTAAGTCAGTTTCTGCCCCGTCTTCAGTGACAAACACTTCACCATGCTGAATAGGGCTCATAGTCCCTGGGTCTACATTAATATAAGGATCAAGCTTTAACATGGTTACTTTTAAACCACGCGCTTCTAATATTGCAGCTAATGATGCAGCAGCAATACCTTTACCAAGTGACGATACAACGCCGCCCGTAACAAAAATATATCTAGTTGTCATGCGATACCCAGAGTCAGGAAATTCAGAAATTAAAGTTTAACTTTTAGTGCTTTAAGCTATGTCAGGCAAGTCAGGTTTATGAAAAACAGACCCGCTCAACAAGACGGGAAAACATTATACCGAAAACCACCGAACACAACAATACAAAGCCCAAGCTAATCTATAGAAAATAGCTTATTTTTTTCATTTCTCTAATTTAATCCCTGATAAATCTCAGTTACTATGGGGATCGTCAAATATCTCAAGTAATGGATAAATAAATGAGCTGTCAGCAAGTACTGGATGCTATTGATCACATTAATCAACAAGATCCAAATACAACATTAGTGAATAATATCGAGCAACCGAAAGAGTTAGTCTACGGTCATTATATGAGTGCCTGTTTAGAAAAGTACTGGCCTGACGCAAATGAATTATTGCAAATTGCGGTGCGCGCACAGCATATTAAGCGCTGGCATATTGCTCGTAGTGAATACCCATCAGGTAAGCAAGGCTATTTAACCTGGCGTAAAGCGCTGGGAAAATTTCATGCCGAAACCACTAAAGAACTCATGATCAAACATGGTTATAGTGAGCAGGATGCAGAACAAACCTCAGCAATCATACGGAAAGAGCAATTAAAAAAGAACACTGATAGCCAAACCTTGGAAGATGTCGCCTGCTTAGTATTTTTACAACATTATTTTGAAGAGTTTGCCGCTAAACATAGCGAAGAAAAAATCATTCGAATTTTGCAGCTCACCTGGCGAAAAATGTCAGAGCGTGGGCATGAAATTGCGTTACGCTTACCATTACCCGCACATTTAGCTAAACTGGTTGAACAGGCACTTAACTAACTATTACCTTAAAGTTTAATACCAAACTGCATAATATTTGCTTAATCTTAATGTAGAACAACTATATTTTCACAAATTTTATTTGTTCTAATGACACTACTAGTGTCCTAAATGATTAAATGTTTATGTCGATTGATATAATAAGGTGATAGCTTGTAGAAATATCATCCGGCTATCACCTATTTCAATACGACTAGTTAATACAAATGGATTAGTTATTGCCTTAAGATAGAAATATCAACGACATCTAACTCAATCGCCTCCTGAAGACATAAACACTCGAATAGCGTATAAGCATTAGTTTGATGGAATTGAATGAAATTTATTCCTAGCAATTCCTTTTTCTTGTTAAAATGAATACAATTCTTAACTTTATTCAGTGTAAGCATGACGAGCTTGCTCCTGAACTCTTACAAAATAAATTTTCTGACTCTTTGAGGTAGTTTTATGTCTGCATTTGGTACCGTTTTTATGCCTGAAATGGCAATTTCCTGGTTTGATGGCTCTACATGGAGTGAGCATGAGATGGTCTCAAGCAATAGCATACAATTGCATCCGGGAGCACATGTTTTACATTATTCAAGCACTTGTTTTGAAGGCTTAAAAGCATTCCGTCATCAAGATGGCTCGATTAAAATTTTCCGCATGGATAAAAACTTAGCGCGCTTTGCTCAAAGTGCTCGTTTACTGGATCTACCAGCCATTGATCAAGAGGCTACCGCGCAAATGATCACATCAAGTGTTGCTCATTTTGCCGATGAAGTACCTGCGCCTCCTGGGTCAATGTATATTCGTCCAACCCACTTTGGTACTGAGCCTGCTATAGGTAAGGCCGCGGTACCTTCGATGACATCAGTACAATATATATTACTTTCTCCTGTTGGCGATTACTTTGCTGGTGGCGATACTTGTTTACGCGTGTTGGTCGATGAAAAAGGCATGCGCTGCGCGCCTCATAACGGCATGATCAAAAGTGGCGGTAATTATGCCAGCGCCCTACGCCCAATTATGGATGCCCGTGCTAAATATAAAGCCGATCAAGTGCTGTTCTGTCCAGGTGGTGATGTACAAGAAACGGGTGCAGCTAACTTTCTTTTAATTGACGGTGATGAGATCATTACTAAAGACCTTGATGAAAGCTTCTTACATGGTGTAACTCGAGATTCAATTCTGACCTTAGCACGAGATATGGGCTTAAAAGTTTCAGAACGTGCATTAACTGTTGAAGAGTTAATGGAAAGAGCTGCTAAACCGGGCTGTGAAGCAGCTTTGTCAGGTACCGCTGCGGTATTAACACCCGTTGGTACTTTGATCCATAATGACAAAGAATTCAAAGTAGGCAGTGGCGCAGTAGGCAACACTACCGTGATGTTGCGAAAAGCATTAAATGATATTCAATGGGGTAACAGTGAAGATAAGCACGGCTGGCTTACCGACGTAACCGCTAAATAAAACTTATTTACCATAAGAAAGGCAGCTTTCGCTGCCTTTTTTATGCCTGTTTGCTCAATATTCTCTTAGCAATAACACGAAAAAATGTGCGCTAGCGTTCTGCATTCCAATTAAAGAAATACGCCCCTAATGATAAAAATAACAACGACATTACCGCTAATACGCCTAGGTGGTAACTAATATCTGCCAATGTTGCTCCTTCAGTGATCACTTGTCGGGCTCCAGCAACTAAATGAGTTAACGGCAAAAATTCAGCAAATGTTTTTAATCCCTCAGGTGCTCCTTCTAAACTAAACCAGACACCAGATAAGATCATCATCGGCCAGGACGTTAAATTTAATAAGCCGCCGATAAGCTCCTCACTCTTACTTTTACACGCCACTAATAAACCAAGCGAAATCAGACTAAAGGCGCCAAGCACACCTACCAGAAATAAGTCGAGGTAACTGCCCAACATGTAGAAATCAAAAAAGAAGTTACAGCCGACATATACCAAGCTGCTGGTAAACATCACGATAAACATCCGTGAAAACAGCTGAGCGCTGACAAATTCAAATGCCGATAATGGTGTGGCTTTTAGCCGCTTTAATACTGCATTTTTTCGATAACGAACTATGACATAGCCAACGCCAAATAAGCAGCTGAACATCATATTCATACCAAGTACCCCCGGCAGAACCCAGTCGACATAACGAATTTTCTGCCCTTCAATTTTCAATGAAGTGAAATCAGGGTGCTGAGCTAAAAATAATTTTTCAACAAAGTAGCCCTTTGGCGAGTCCCGATTGACCCAATAATGCTGAGTGGAAAAATCAATCAACATATCGATATTATGCTGCGAAAGTTTGATCTTCGCTTTATCGACATCCTGATAACTAACAAAATCAATATATTTCGTTTCAAGAAATGGCGAGCTAATTTCTATTAACTGCATCACTCCCACTTTATAGGCTGACTTACCATTGCCGGAAAAAATAAAAGACATTGCAATAATAATCAGTACTGGAAATGCCAGACTCCAACCAAGTGATGATTTATCCCTGAAAAATTCTATATTACGTGCTTTTACTACCGCTAAAAATCGTTTCAAATTCATATTATTCTCTCAATGAATGCCCGGTCAACTTTAAAAACAAATCATCTAAATTAGCCGACTTTACATGCAAACCTTCTAGCGATACCTGCTCAGCAATTAATAAAGAGAGGGTTGCTTCGACATGCTGAGTCGCTATTTCCACCCGTTCACCAAGGATACGCCACTTATGCTGTTCAATTAACGCCACTGGTAATTGCGCTAACGGTAAATAAATAAAGACATCGGTAAAATGTTTATTCAGTAGTTGATGTGGTTGGCCGCTTTCAATAATTTTACCTCTGTCCATGATCACCACTTCATCACACAATTGCTCCGCTTCATCCATATAATGCGTGGTTAAAATAATGGTTTTATTATTAGCCTTAATGTTTTCAATGAGCTGCCAAAAATTTCGTCTGGCCTGTGGATCAAGCCCGGTTGTCGGTTCATCCAGAAAGACGATATCAGGATCGTTAATCAGTGCTAATGCCAATAATAAACGCTGTCGCTGGCCACCAGAGAGCAAACGATTATCCCGATCAAGAAAATCACCAAGATCGCATAATTCAATCAGCGTTTGATGTGGCAATGTTTTACTGTAAAAAGACGTAAATAAATCTAAGGTCTCTTTCACCGTTAAAAAATCTTGTAATGCCGTATGCTGGAACTGGATGCCGATCTGTTGGGCAATATCCGCCTGCGCTGGCTTGCCATAATAGTTAACCTGACCAGACGTTGGCAGAATAATGCCTTCCATAATTTCTATAGTGGTGGTTTTACCGGCGCCATTAGGCCCTAACAAGCCAAAACATTGGCCCTGCTTAATAGAAAAATTAATGCCGTCAACCGCTCTAACATCTTGATAAATCTTAGTTAAGTTTTCTACATCAATAACTGAACTGTGCAAAGTGTTATCCTTTATCCTTATTTCTCAACAAAATAGTACGTCATTGATGAGTGTTTTACACCCACTAGCCCGACAAAAAAATCGTTAAATTTTACCGACGAAGACAAAACAACCAAATGATAATGATTTTCATTTGCAAATACATGCATTTTTTTCTATATTGATCTTAATCAGCAATAACTCACAAGCAAAATTTAGAGGTCAATCACATGGATGCATATACCCGTAACGATCTACACGCAGACTTAGCGCAGGTTGGTATACCACAAAAACTGCTGGCACAACTGATCACACAAGGTCTTTTAACAAGTGATCAATGCCGCTGCTTAAACGGTATTGCCAAGCATACAATTTGGCAAACCTTACTCAATAATAGTGTTAAAATAGAGGGATAATGATGAGCTTAGGAACAGCACAACTGGCACCACTTAGTATTTTAGAGAACTGGTTAGAAATATTAATTAGCACCTACTGCCAGCACCCTAGTAAAGCGCTGGCAAAGGTAATTGATTACTACATCAGTCGCATTTTGGCTCAAGATGAATTAAGCGCGACACCATTACTAAAATGCCAATATATAAGCATGAAAAAATATTGGCGCTGGCAAAGCAAGTAGTAGCTTTTGATCTCTGCTGTATACAATTTTACTCAACACCATACACTAAAGATCAACCTGCCCTAACCCATTAACTGTTTAACCCCGCTTATTAATGCCTGATTAAACTGCTTTTTACCCGTAAAGCCAAGCCGTTGACAGATATCTGTCACCCGCTGCTTTTGTAAAATTCGGCTCACGAGTAAATCCAGCACCTGGGGCGCGATCTTGTCACGACTCTGATTCAATCTGGCAAGTAACCCCAAATGTAAGCTATAGGCACAATTATCATAAAGACTGCGTTGCTCAATAAAATTAGCGATAACTTGTTGATCATAAGTTGTTAACTGTGGTGCCAACGTTTCTGGGCACTGCTTTAATAACTGATACACCAATTGATACGGTAACCACTGAAACTGATCATTTAACAAAAAAGAAAATTGTCGGTAAAACTCTTGCTGTAACGGCTCAAATAACCCCCTTGCTGCTGAATTTAACGGCTGTAATAACAAGGCAGAGTGCTCACCACTAGCTTTATCACGACTAAACCCTATGCGCACTACTTGATAATTTGCCTTATGCCAAAATTGCAATAATGAATGATTCGCACCAAAACTAGTCCCTAATATGGCAATATCTTGTTGCTGCGCATACTGTTGCACTTGCGTTAATAAACCCAGCCCAATCCCCTGCTGCTGAAATTGCTCAACTACAGCAATACGCATTACTCTCAGGTATGAGTATTCAAATGCCTGTTGACAATTAGCATGTAAATATAATGATTGAGGTAGAAAGTGATTTTTCAGCCGCTTTTGTGATTGCGCAACTTGCTTAATTTCCGCATGCTCAACCACACCTTCGACCATAGCTAAGGCAACAGCAATGCACTGACTACCAGCAAAAGTAGCAAATATTCTCAAAGAATTATTATTAAGCAGTAGCTTTAAATCACTGGGAGTTGTCTGATAATGGGCTCTGACCAAAACATTAAAAACTTGCTGTAACAAGGCTTCATCGTTAAACAATTGCTGTTGAGATAACATCCGGCTCGTTAAATTGACTTGAGCTAAACTTTCATCTTGGTTATTCCCGTCATTCTGGTATCCCGCCAATAAAAAGCTGTTAAATATTAACTGTTCTAACGGATCATTTTGTTGCCAACGAATTGGCTGATGGAGGTGCAATTGTTTAAACTCAGGCGCTTTTTGTGCCAGCAATTGCTTAAACTTAACGCTAAAGCCCCGGCCTGCCCCTTCATAACCATGTACGGTTGAACAAAAGACAATACGATGATAGTTCTCGACAAACTGAGCCAATAAATAAACAGGAATACCCGCTGCCTCATCGACTAATAATAAGTGAGCACTTGGTAGCTGGTGCACTAGATTATCGACGGCAATAAACTGCACTTGATGCTGATGAAAACAAAAACTGCTGCCTGCAAGTGTCCCTAGTGGGCAAGAATGTTGTAACTGGGCAAAAAATACCTTAACTGCATCACTGTGCGGTGCCGTCACTAAAACCGTTAAGCCGCTATGTTCTTTCGTACTTTGCAGTAAATTCGCAACTGCTATCGCCAATGCGGAAGACTTACCACGTCCACGGTCAGCCGTTAATACCAACGGACGGTTTCGATGACCAGTAGCAACTTTTTCTATCGCCTGAACGGCGCTAAATTGCGCTGGTGTAGTACAATCATGGTGATGGTAATTAGGTTCGCTTAATTCAGCTACACCATTAAATAACAGCGCTAAATCAGGTAAACACTCATCCTGTTCATTTATCACTAACGTATTGTCATCAGCTGTCACTTGTTGCCAAATACGCTGAATAAACAAGTTATTTTGCTCTTTAATGAGCACCGGCGGACATAACCACAACATCACACCACCTGCTTTAATTGTACCACTTAATGCAGCAAACGCATCAGGATGAAAGTCGGCATCGGCAAAAAATACCAGATCATTTTCACTGCCAAGATGATGACGATAATTTGCTATCACTAACGCAGGTTCTGCAGTAAATTGCTTGCCATAAGCTATCGCCCGATTTGATAAACGCCCCTGTTGTTGCTCAGAACTGGTCAACAGCGGTTTTATCATTTGATTTGACCAACAAAGCTCACCATGTAACACGACCAGACAACGATGTTGTTGTATCACTAATCTTTGACGTAACGTATCAAGCCAGCGCTGAAAAGGTAAAGGATGCAAAATTACTCAATTTTAGAAAAACATTTTGCTCAGTTTAACAAGCAAACTTAAAAATCTAAACTAAACTTAGCAAAATTGAAAAGCGTATTTATCAGCATAAAGGTTTGTTTATTTACTTGATTTATAAAAAATTGATTTCAATCAATATCCCTTTTTTCTATCAGGTCACAATAATAACCCTAGTAATCAATAAGGATATACTAATGAGTGACAATAATAATCCTGAGCAAGTGAAAAAGTATGAAAAAAATACTTTTATCTTTCTTGCGGTGTTTCTAGCACCAATCCTATCAATCATTATTGTCGGTGGTTTTGGCTTTGCAGTTTGGATAAGCCAAATGCTTTTCGGCCCACCAACATCTTAAAAGCAAAGGACTAAAACTGAAAAGGATTAAAGATGAGCCAACAGCTCGAAAACCCTAGTAGACGCAGACTCTTTAGAGGTAAACTGGCTCCGCCAGCGCCTAAACTTCGTTTACCCTGGATCAAAAGCGAACAACACTTTACCGAACATTGCACCCAATGTGGTGACTGCCTAGCAGCCTGTGAAACTAAAATCTTAATCAAAGACGAAGCAGGTTTTCCAACCGTAGATTTTAATCTGGATGAATGTACCTTCTGTGGTCAGTGTCAAGTAAGTTGTCAGCAGCCCTTATTTATTGACAAACAGCAACAAGATAACGGCAAACAGTCTCCTTGGCTGGCAAAACTTACCATAGATAATCAATGCCTTGCGCAAAATAACATTCTTTGTCAAAGCTGTCAGGATGTTTGTGACACTAACGCCATCACCTTTGATTTTAGTCGTCGCAGTGTCCCAGCTCCTGAAGTGGACTTATCCGCCTGTAATCAATGTGGTGCCTGTATCAGTACCTGCCCACAACAAGCTATTGAACTTACACCAAAAACAGTAGAGGTCAATTATGCCTGAACAACGCTATGCAGAAACTGCTAACGAATATCATGTCGCCAGCTTTGTTGCTCACGCGCAACCTCAGTATATCAAGCAGCTAACAGCAGATATTAAAAACAGCGAAGGTGCAGAAATACATGCCATCAGCGATGAAGGAAAAATCGTATTCACTATCGAGGCACCGAGCCAGAAAAAAATCGCAATGTTAATCGATCAATTAAAACACCATATCGGGTTATTCAGCTTGTCACCGGTATACCATCAATTTTTAACAGAAGAACAATCAGCAGAAAGCAAAGAGGTGAACATATGACTATTAATCGCCGAGAATTTATCAAAGCAAATGCCGTCGCAGCCGCAGCGGCAGTAGCAGGAGTATCGGTTCCTGCAACCGCCTCTAACCTGATCACCAGCAGTGATATCACTAAGCTAAAATGGGATAAAGCCCCCTGTCGCTTCTGCGGTACCGGCTGTAGTGTTAATGTCGGTGTTATGGACGGAAAAGTAGTTGCCACTCACGGTGATATTAAATCACCAGTCAACAAAGGGCTTAACTGTATTAAAGGCTATTTTCTGTCGAAAATAATGTACGGCAAAGATCGACTGACCACGCCGCTGTTAAGAATGAAAGACGGCCAATATGATAAAAATGGCGATTTTACCCCTATTTCCTGGGATGCTGCTTTCGATATTATGGCAAAGAAAGCGAAAGAGACCTTAAAAGAAAAAGGCCCGACCGCTATCGGTATGTTTGGCTCAGGTCAATGGACCGTCATGGAAGGTTATGCCGCATCAAAACTAATGAAAGCAGGTTTTAGATCGAATAATATCGACCCCAATGCCCGTCATTGTATGGCATCAGCCGTAGGTGGTTTTATGCGCACTTTCGGTATCGATGAACCTATGGGCTGTTACGATGATATTGAAGCAACCGATGCCATGGTGCTTTGGGGCTCTAACATGGCGGAAATGCATCCGATCTTATGGACTCGCATTACCGATCGCCGTTTAAGTGCACCCCATGTCAAAGTAGCGGTCTTATCAACCTTTACGCATCGCAGCTGTGATCTTGCTGACAACAGCATGATCTTTACCCCACAAACCGATTTAGCGATTTTAAACTTTATTGCCAACTACATTATTCAAACTGACCGAGTTAATAAGGACTTCGTCAATAAACACACTAACTTCAGACTAGGTAATACGGATATTGGCTATGGTTTACGTCCGGAGCACCCACTGGAGCAAAGAGCAAAAAATAACGGTAAAACCCGAGGCGGCTCTTCACCAATTTCATTTAAAGAGTATGCAAAATTTGTCAGCAGCTATACCGCGGAATACACATCTAAACTATCAGGAGTGCCGGTTGACAATCTCAACGCATTAGCAGAATTATACGCGGACCCAAAAATAAAAGTCTGTTCATTTTGGACTATGGGTTTTAATCAGCATACTCGTGGCGTCTGGGCCAATAATCTGGTGTATAACATTCACTTATTAACCGGTAAAATTTCAACTCCGGGTAATAGCCCATTTTCATTAACCGGCCAACCATCTGCTTGTGGTACGGCACGAGAAGTCGGCACATTTGCCCATCGTTTACCGGCAGATATGGTAGTAAAAAATAAAAAACACCGGGATTTAGCTGAGCAGTTATGGAAAATCCCACGCGGCACTATTCCACCAAAGCCTGGCTTCCACGCGGTCTTACAAAACCGTAAATTAAAAGATGGTGAATTAAACTTTTATTGGGTGCAATGTAATAACAATATGCAGGCCGCAGCGAATATCAATGAAGAAGCTTATCCAGGTTACCGTAATCCGAAAAACTTTATTGTTTGCTCTGACCCTTATCCAACAGTCACCGCGCAAGCATCAGATCTGATCCTGCCAACCGCAATGTGGGTAGAAAAAGAAGGCGCCTATGGTAATGCTGAACGCCGCACTCAAGCCTGGTATCAAATGGTGGAAGCGCCCACAGGTGCAAAATCAGATTTATGGCAACTGGTTGAGTTTTCAAAACGTTTTCGCATTGAAGAGGTATGGCCGCAAGAATTGTTAGATAAAAATCCTGGCTATAAAGGGAAAACACTTTATCAAGTGTTATATAAAAATGGGCAGGTAGATAAATATTCTATCAACCTAGTACCGACAGACAGACTTAATGATGAAGCACGTCATTTTGGTTTTTATATCCAAAAAGGCCTGTTTGAAGAGTACGCCAGCTTTGGTCGCGGTCATGGCCATGACCTGGCTGATTATGATCGCTATCATCAAGAACGTGGCTTACGCTGGCCTGTAGTTGAAGGTAAAGAAACTTTATGGCGCTTTAAAGAAGGTTCAGATCCTTATGTCGAAAAAGGCAAAGACTTTCAGTTTTACGGCAAAAAAGATGGTCGCGCCATTATTTTCGCCCTGCCATATGAGCCACCGGCAGAAAGTCCGGATAACAAATATGATCTGTGGTTATCAACTGGTCGGGTGTTAGAGCACTGGCATTCAGGCTCTATGACACAAAGGGTACCAGAACTCTACAAAGCAATGCCTGATGCCCTGGTTTATATGCATCCAGATGACGCCAAAGAGCGTGACATGCGCCGTGGCGATCTGGTTAAACTGGTTTCACGCCGCGGAGAACTACAAACCCGGGTAGAAACACGTGGCAGAAATAAACCACCAAAAGGCCTAGTATTTATGCCTTGGTTTGATGCCAGCCGATTAGTTAACAAGTTGACCTTAGATGCAACAGATCCGTTATCAAAAGAAACTGACTATAAAAAATGTGCAGTTAAAGTGGTTAAGGTTTAGGAGAACTAATATGAAAAACTATATCGTGAAAAGACTCACCCAAACCTTAGTTATTGCGACATTGTTTTCTTCTGCTGTGTTTGCTGCTGAGACTAATGTTGCGACTTTACGAGGCCAAGCTTTGGATCAGCAAGATAAACCGGCAACGATTGCAAGAGTAATTAATAAGGACGTCAAACAGGCGCGTAATTATCCTATGCAGCCACCGGTGATCCCACACAAGATACGTAACTATGAGATTAATTTAAACTCAAACAAATGTATGTCGTGTCATAACCGCACCCGTACAGAGGAATCACAAGCCCCTATGGTCAGTGTCACTCATTACATGGATAGAGACGGTAACTTTTTAGCAGAAATATCACCAAGACGTTACTTTTGTAATCAGTGTCATGCCCCACAAACTGATGCTAAAACACTAGTTGAAAATGACTTCGTTGATATGCATAGCCTGATGAAAGCTAAACATGCTACTAAGAACTAGGAGAGTCGTATGAAAGAGATCATTAAAATAGGCTGGCAAACCTTAAAAAAACCAAGTGCCTATTTCAGCTTAGGTTTCTTAGTTATCGGTGGATTTATTGCCGGCGTTATCTTCTGGGGCGGATTTAACACTGCGCTTGAAGCAACCAACACAGAAGAGTTTTGTATTAGTTGTCATGAGATGGAAAATAACGTTTATGAAGAGTTAAAAACCACCATACATTTTTCCAACCGCTCTGGCGTCAGAGCCACTTGCCCTGATTGTCATGTACCTCATAAATGGACCGACAAAATTGCCCGTAAAATGCAGGCATCAAAAGAAGTTTGGGGGAAAATTTTCGGAACCATTAATACCCGGGAAAAATTTCTCGCACATCGTAAGCAACTGGCACAAAATGAGTGGACTCGTTTAAAAGCAAACGATTCATTAGAATGTCGTAACTGCCATAACTTCGACTATATGGACTTTACCGCGCAAAGTTCCAGAGCCGCAAATCAACATTCAACCTCGCTGGCAAGCGGTGATAAAACCTGTATCGATTGTCATAAAGGCATTGCTCACCAGTTACCGGATATGAAAGGGATTGAAGGCTGGCAATAGTTAAGTGTTCACCAACGCCACATTAATTTAAAGCCAGTGTTCTCACTGGCTTTTTTATTAAATTCATAAAATATTTCCGATAATTTTCATTTGAAAAATACTTTATTTATGCCTATGTTTTTCAATATATGAGGTATCAAAATGAACCACCTTGTTCATAGATAGCAGGTTAAGTATATGACATATGATGATAGCGATGCTCTCAATGACGGCGATATAGACAATGAGCTCGACGCAGACATTGATATCGATACAGTCGAGCAAAAAGATGCTAAAGTGCGCAAACGAATCGATGACTTGTTAGAGAGAAAACGCCTGCGAGAGTTACTCGACGATAGTGACGATTGGTAAAGATAAGTAATAAGTTGTGAATTTTTTACATTTCATCCGTAATCTTTATTCCTAAAAAACAGTAAGCTGTTAAAATACAGTTCTGTTTTATCCATACCCTAACAACATGACATTACTTGAAAAACTTCGATGCTTGTTCACTTTTGGTCAGGGAGTAGCCTTACCATTGCCAGCAATCTCCGAATCAACCTCCCCTTTTGAATTATTTCAGCTCTGGTTTGACGATGCGAATAAATCTGGCATTTTGTTACCAGAAGCTATGTCGGTCAGCACTAGTGATCACAATGGACAACCAAGCTCACGCATGGTGTTATTGAAATCTTTTGATGAGCAAGGCTTTGTTTTTTACACTAACTACGGCAGTCGCAAACATCAGGAGCTATCAGCCAATAATAAAGTAGCCTTGTTGTTTCACTGGAATGTATTACAACGTCAGGTACGCATCGAAGGCACAATAGAGAAAACTTCAACTGAACAATCCGCACAGTATTTCCATAGCCGGGATCGCGGTAGCCAGATTGGCGCTTGGGCATCAAAGCAAAGTAATAAAATCTGCGGCAGCAATGAACTAAAAGATAGAGTCGCCCACTTTGAAAAAAAATTCGCAGGACAAGAAGTACCTTTGCCTGATTTTTGGGGCGGCTTACGGGTCAAACCTCATTACATAGAGTTCTGGCAAGGGCGTGCCAGTCGTTTACATGATCGTGTCTGTTTTGAAAAACAAGGGGACAACTGGCAGCAGTTTAAATTGCATCCATAATGCCATGCATAGTACTCATTTACCGAAAATTTAAGTTATCTGCTCCCTATGTTAAAGTAAGATAAATTTGTTAGCTGTAGTAACTATGTCGCTCTTATTCATTTTCTTATCATTATTGTTCAGCATTACGACAAATGCTGAACAAGTTAATGTTGGGTTGGAGCCTTTTCCTCCACTGATTAACGAAGATAAAACCGGTGTATTGATTGAGGCATTAAACCAGATAGCACTCAACTCAGAGCTTAGCTTTAACTTTCAGCTAATGACCTATGCCCGAGCCAAAAAAGAATTAAAAAAAGGCAACTTGCAGCTAATAGGTTTAACCCCTCAGCATCAGGAAACGCCTGACTTTTACCAGTATGCACAAGAACTAAACTGGTCGATTGATACCACGTTAGATATCTTTTCTTTACAACCTTCGTTAAAAGAAATCACACAATTTGAGGACTTTACCATTGGTACCTTAATTGGTAACGCTGAGTTTTTCTCGCAAACGTTAACCATACCTCAGAAGAAATTTGTCGAGGTCAGTAGCCTGCCACAATTAGTTAAAATGCTAAGTAAAGGTCGGATAAAAGCGATTATTTTTGAACGCATCGCAACGATGACCACAATAGAGCAACTGCAGACTCAGGGAATTTACTACCAGAAAATCATTAACCTACCAGCAAGTATTGCGGTACAGAAAAATGAACTCGGTTTTAAGCTTAAAAAACAGTTAGATAAATT
Source organism: Thalassotalea insulae (assembly GCF_030161395.1). Taxonomy (NCBI): domain Bacteria; kingdom Pseudomonadati; phylum Pseudomonadota; class Gammaproteobacteria; order Alteromonadales; family Colwelliaceae; genus Thalassotalea; species Thalassotalea insulae. The sequence goes on along the minus strand of NZ_BSST01000001.1, from coordinate 3,317,468 downwards.
ACTATCTCCATCACAGCTAATGACTGAGCACGTTATGCTGTCACGCTATTATGGACTACCAGATAGCGGACTAGTAGATAGTTCTCATCAAACAAAAAAATGATTACCCCGCAAAGTAATGAGGAAAAGTAACGCCTAAAGGTTACTTTTCCTGATACAGCTAGCCAACAAGAGCTAACAATATTCCGGCAGCAACGGCTGAGCCCAAAACACCAGCAACATTTGGCCCCATAGCATGCATTAATAAGAAGTTATGCGGATTTGCTTCTAAGCCCACTTTATTCGCTACTCGCGCCGCCATTGGTACAGCGGATACTCCAGCCGCACCAATTAACGGGTTTACTTTTTCTTTACTGACTTTATTCATTAACTTAGCCATTAACACACCGGATGCTGTACCAATTGAAAATGCCACCGCACCTAAAGCCAGTATGCCGAGTGTTTCAATATTTAAAAACTTGTCAGCACTAAGTTTAGAACCCACACCTAAGCCTAAAAAGATAGTGGTAATATTGATCAGTTCATTCTGCGCAGTACCACTTAAGCGATCGACCACACCACATTCACGCATTAAGTTACCTAGACAGAACATGCCGACTAACGGCGTTGCTGCTGGCAAGAAGAAAATCGTCATCATCAAGACACCAAGCGGAAAAACCACTTTTTCAATCTTGGTGACATGACGTAATTGCGCCATTTCTATTTTACGCTCTTCTTCTGTGGTGAACGCTTTCATAATTGGTGGTTGAATAATTGGCACTAACGCCATATAAGAATAAGCAGCTACCGCAATAGCCCCTAACAATTCAGGCGCCAATTTAGAGGCTAAAAAGATCGCTGTCGGACCATCAGCACCACCAATAATAGCGATTGCCGATGCATCTTTCATAGTAAACTCTATTCCAGGTATCGCATTTAATGCGATAGCACCAAATAAGGTAGAAAAAATACCAAACTGAGCAGCAGCTCCTAAAAATAAGGTTTTAGGATTGGCAATTAACGCACCAAAATCAGTCATCGCGCCAACTCCCATAAAAATGATCAGCGGAAAGATGCCTGTTTCTATGCCAGCATGGTAAATATAGTAAAGTAAGCCTCCAGCTTCTGAGAAGCCCGCAACAGGAATATTAGTCAAGATAGCACCAAACCCCATCGGCACTAATAACAAAGGCTCAAAGTCTTTAACTATCGCTAAAAACAGTAATAAACAGCCGACTAACATCATTATCACCTGACCTAGCTCAAAATTGGCCAAGCCTGTAGACATCCATAAAGTATTTAACGACTCCATTAGCTCACCTATGCCAGACTTAGTAAAGTATCGCCAACGGCAACTGAGTCGCCCTCTTTGACATTGACAGAGACAATTTGGCCACTAGTTACAGCTCTGACTTCGGTTTCCATTTTCATCGCTTCCATAATGATCACCACGTCACCGGCGGCTACCTGATCACCATCTGTTACTAGCACTTTAAAAATATTACCGGCTAATGGAGCATTTAATGTTTCTTCCGCACTCACCGAAGCGCTTTGCTTGATCGCTGCATCAGCAGCTGAAGTGACAGAACTAACTGAGCCACTTGGCCCAACGACCACATCATAGACTTTACCGTCCACACTGACTGAATAACTTTCCGTCGCTGCCTGATTAGCTGCTGGTGGCGTAGCGGCAACTTCTTTAGTCGGAACAGGTTCAAAAGCATCTGGATTATCACGATTTTCGAGAAACTTTAATCCGATTTGTGGGAACAATGCATAAGTTAATACGTCATCGATCACCTCATCCGCTAATCGAATATCTTTTTCTTGCGCTAAGGTTTCTAACTCTTGTGATAAGGCATCAATTTCTGGGGCAATTAAATCGGCTGGCCGACAAGTAATAGCTTCTTTACCATCTAATACTTTTGATTGTAGTTGTGCATCCACAGCTGACGCAGTCGCACCATACTCGCCTTTAAGTACACCGGCTGTCTCTTTAGTAATCGACTTATAACGTTCACCAGTCAGTACATTTAACACCGCTTGTGTCCCAACAATTTGTGACGTTGGCGTCACCAAAGGAATATTACCTAAGTCTTTACGCACACGCGGGATTTCTTTTAACACATCATCAAACTTGTCTGATGCTCCTTGCTCTCGCAACTGATTTTCCATATTCGTTAGCATGCCACCCGGCACTTGTGCTAATAAAATACGAGCATCTATCCCCTTTAAGCTACCTTCAAATTTTGCATATTTTTCCCTGACATCACGAAAATACGCCGCAACTTCAGCTAACTTTTCCATATCCAAGCCAGTATCACGCTCAGTACCTTCAACAATAGATACTATGGTTTCAGTCGGTGAATGCCCGTAAGTTTGGCTCATTGACGAAATTGACGTATCGATGACGTCAATGTCAGCATCAATTGCTTTCATATGAGTCGCAACACTCAAACCTGTTGTAGCATGGCAATGTAATGCAATTGGTAACGAAACCGTTTCTTTTAACCGCCCAATCAATTCAGCAGCATCATAAGGTTTTAACAGCCCCGACATGTCTTTAATACATAACGAATGCGCCCCCATATCTTCGAGCTGCTTCGCCATAGTGAGCCAACCTTCAAGTGTATGTACCGGACTTTCGGTATAACTTAAAGTACCCTGAGCATGAGCCCCAACTTTCACTGCGGCTTTAATAGCAGTTTGCAGATTACGAACATCATTCATCGCATCAAAAATACGAAAAACGTCAACCCCGTTAACATGCGCGCGCTCAACAAACTTCTCCACCACATCGTCAGCATAGTGTCGATAACCGAGAATGTTCTGACCACGAAATAACATTTGCTGTTTAGTGTTTGGCATCGCTTTTTTTAATGCCCGAATACGCTCCCATGGATCTTCTCCTAAGTAACGAATACAGGAATCAAATGTTGCGCCTCCCCATGACTCAATTGACCAGAAACCAATTTGATCAAGCACAGGGGCAATCGGCAACATATCTTCTAAACGAAGTCGAGTGGCTAACAAAGATTGGTGGCCATCTCTTAATACAACTTCTGTAATACCTAGAGGTGATGACATAACGAAATGCTCCTGTTATTTTTTTCTGTGTTGCTGGCGGTATTGGCTGACTGCAGAACTGATTGCTGCCACTATTGACGGTGATACCCCTTGCTGGCTCACCTTCGCATTATTGGCCCTAGCTGGCCTTTTAGATTGAATAATAGGATCAGGATAAGCATTCGCAAGCTTGAGCAGCACATTATTAATAAAAATAACCAGCAATCCCAAGAAAGCAAAAACAAACACCATACCTGTTAGCATTAATATACCGGCGTCGATAAATAACTGCGTTAAGTGCTCCATTTACTGTTCTCAATCTGTTCAATATTAGAATTAGAATAATCACTCCAATATCTAAAAATCAAATAAAATTTTGCTGTTTCATAAAAATAATATTCAGTCAATAGCAGCACATAGCATTTACCAGTCTATATTCAACTTTTTTTAATAAATATGCAGCAAAAAGTTATAAAACCACATATTGTATACAATAAAATCTACGATATTATTAGTAGCTAGCGATTAAATTTCATATTTTGTATACAAAATTTTTATCATATTTCATGAATACTATATGAATACTTGCCGACATTACCGCCGCTCTCTGTAACTATGATTGAAGCAAAATAGAGTAGTAATAAGACGTTTTTTTAACAAAAGTGGCGGACGCGGCAGGCGTCGAACCTGCGACCGATATGATTAGTTTTGTAGCCACTAACTGAAGAAGCGTGTCAAAGCATAAATTTCAGACGAAAAAAAACCAGTCAAGAGACTGGTTTTTTAACAAAAGTGGCGGACGCGGCAGGCGTCGAACCTGCGACTGATATGATTAGTTTTGTAGCCACTAAATTAAGAAGCGTATCAAAGCATAAATTTCAGACGAAAAAAAACCAGTCAAAAGACTGGTTTTTTAACAAAAGTGGCGGACGCGGCAGGAGTCGAACCTGCGACCGCCTGGTTCGTAGCCAGGTACTCTATCCAGCTGAGCTACGCGTCCGCGGTATATTAACTTCTTTTATCAGCCTTAATATTAGCTGCTCTTCATTATTTTACCACTTGAAGAAAAGTGGCGGACGCGGCAGGAGTCGAACCTGCGACCGCCTGGTTCGTAGCCAGGTACTCTATCCAGCTGAGCTACGCGTCCGCAATAAACTATGTTTTATATCTTAGTCTGAAGATAACGAACCTCGTTCGTAGTAACCTATATTTTAATCCTTGGTAAAAAGGATGGCGGTGAGCGAGAGATTCGAACTCTCGATCGGGTTTAACGCCGATACTCCCTTAGCAGGGGAGCGCCTTCAGCCACTCGGCCAGCTCACCAGTGGGTGCGAATATTAATGGATAAAAAAAATATGTCAAACGATTTTTTAGCTTTTATTTTTGTTTGCTGAGATTTCAGTCAACACGGCGATAAATCAGCCATTTTTTTGCTAAAAATATAGCAAGTGTCTAGAAATGCAAAAGTGTAATATACAAAAAAGTCGGCTTAGGCCGACTTTTTGTTTGAGTGCTTAATTTTAGAAATTATTGCCCGAAGGTTCACCGTCACCTTTTTCAGACTGAATTCGCATATAAATTTCTTCACGATGGACAGAAACTTCTTTAGGTGCATTCACACCTATACGAACCTGATTTCCCTTTACACCTAAAACTGTTACCGTGACATCGTCACCGATCATCAAGGTTTCTCCAACTCGACGTGTTAGTATTAACATTCCAAATTTCCTTTATTTTTAACTACGGGTCCACTAAATATTAATAAGCTAGTAATAAATTTAGTCTAGAATTGGCATTTAGCACAGCTATTTGTGTAAATATTTATGAAAAAATAACTACTTACTCAAACAACAGCTTAAGTAAAATAATCAAAAAAAGCAAAAAGCTAGTAAATTTGCCTATTCGATCATTTTACCTACCAATTGCTGATATTTTAGCAAGCTTCTACGTGTGATACACAGAAAATTACCATTTTGTTACGATAAATCAGAAAATCAATCTTTACCTAAAACAATATTAACCTTTTATTTACATTTAAAACGAGGGCAACCCCCCTCAGTTAATTGATCACAAAAAAAAGGAAACTCAATCGAGCTTCCCTTTACAAACTTATGATATAAAAATTAAGATCAGCTCAATTTATCACTTAACCAGCCTTCTACGCTTGCTAAGGCCGTCGCAATGCTTTCTGGCTGGCTACCACCCGCCTGTGCCATATCGGGGCGGCCACCGCCTTTACCACCGACTTGCTGAGCAACCATATTCACTAACTCTCCAGCTTTCACTTGACCAGTTAGATCTTTCGTTACCCCGGCAATTAAACCAACCTTACCGTCATTTGCTGTCGCCAGCATAATAATACCGGAACCCAATTTAACTTTTAACTCATCAACCATACCGCGTAAGTCTTTTGACGCAACACCATCAAGCTCTGCAATTAAGGCTTTAACGCCATTAATTTCAGTCGCCTGACTGATCAGGTCTGAGCCAGCTTGTGCCGCCAACTGCTGTTTTAATTGTGCCGCTTCTTTTTCAAGTTGCTTATTCTTAGCAAGTAATTGCTCAACTTTTTCTACCGCATTAGTAACATCCGATTTGACTAAACTGGCAATTTTCGCAAGAGTCTCTGTCTGATTATCAACAAAGGCTAACGCCCCTTCACCAGAAACAGCCTCGATACGGCGTACACCAGCAGCAATACCTGATTCAGAAACAATTTTAACTAAGCCTATATCACCGGTGCGATCAACATGAACACCACCACACAACTCAGTAGAAAAATCGCCTAAAGTCACAACACGAACTTCATCGTCGTACTTCTCACCAAACAAAGCCATAGCCCCTTTTGCTTTAGCTTCATCAATTTGCATTAATTGCGTTTCGCGAGCATGGTTGCGTCTGATTTCCTGATTGACTAAATTTTCAACTTCCGCTAATTCAGCTGCGGTCACCCCCTCAAAATGAGAAAAGTCAAAACGTAATTTTTCAGCATCACATAACGAGCCTTTCTGGGTAACATGCTCACCTAAGACTTTTCTTAACGCTGCATGTAATAGGTGAGTAGCACTGTGATTTTTAGTAATCGCAGTTCGACGCGCAATGTCTATTTCCGCTTTCACTCTAGCATTCAATTGAATATCAGTTTTAGCTGTGCCTTTATGAACAAAGGCGTTACCTACTTTTATCGTATCTACAACTTCAAATACGCCATGTTCAGTAACAATAAAACCGCTATCACCTACCTGGCCGCCAGATTCCGCATAAAATGGCGTGTTATCAAGGATCACAACACCTTGCTCTCCCTCTTTTAACACCTTGACTGAACCTTCGCTATTAAACAGCTCTACCACAGTCGCAGAAAAATTATGGTTAGTGTAGCCTTTAAAATTAGTGTGCTTATCAGTTTTTAATTGTTCATTGTAGTTGGTGCCAAACTGACTAGCTTGCTGCGCACGTTCTCGCTGTAAGCCCATTGCAACATCAAAGCCATTTTGATCTATCTTTAATTGACGTTCGCGTGCTATATCAGCAGTTAAATCGGCTGGAAAACCATAAGTATCATAGAGTTTAAAAACATCTTCACCACTGACTGTATCGCCATTAAGGTTCGATAAAATATCTTCCAATAACATCATGCCGCGATCTAAAGTACGGCCAAACTGCTCTTCTTCAATGCGTAATATTTTTTCTATTACTGCTTGTTGCTGCGCCAGTTCAGGATAAGCTTGTCCCATTTGTTCAATTAACGGTGCCACCAATTTATGAAAGAAATGCCCCTTTGCTTCTAATTTATGACCGTGACGAATTGCGCGACGAATAATACGACGTAAAACATACCCACGACCTTCGTTTGATGGCATCACACCATCAACAATTAAGAAACTACAAGAACGAATATGATCGGCAATCACCCGCAACGACTTATGCTCAAGATCATTACAATGTAATAATTGTGCCGTCGCTTTGATCAAATTCTGGAAAATATCAATTTCATAGTTGCTATGGACATTTTGCATAATTGCAGAAATACGCTCTAAGCCCATACCTGTATCAACTGAAGGCTTAGGTAATGGTTCCATAGTACCGTCTTGATGACGGTTAAACTGCATAAATACTAAATTCCAGATTTCAATAAAGCGATCACCATCTTCTTCAGGAGAGCCTGGAGGACCGCCCCAAATATGTTCACCATGATCGTAAAATATTTCACTACAAGGGCCGCAAGGTCCAGTATCACCCATCGACCAGAAATTATCAGACTCATACTTTTTACCGGCAGTTTTATCACCGATACGGATGATTTTTTCAGCCGGCACACCTATCTGCTTAGCCCAGATATCGAACGCTTCATCATCAGTTTCATAAATGGTGACTAGCAGCTTTTCTTTCGGTAATTGCAGTACGTCAGTTAAAAACTCCCAAGCATATTTGATAGCATCTTCTTTGAAATAATCACCAAAGCTAAAATTACCTAACATTTCAAAGAAGGTATGATGACGAGCAGTATAGCCGACATTCTCTAAATCATTATGTTTACCACCGGCACGAACACAACGCTGTGATGATACCGCTCGGGTATAACTGCGTTGCTCAGCGCCAAGAAATACATCTTTAAATTGCACCATACCGGCATTGGTAAATAATAAGGTGGCATCATTACCTGGAACGAGTGAACTACTGCTAACAACCTGATGTTGCTTAGACGCGTAAAAATCTAAAAATGCCTGTCTCAAATCAGCACTGGTTTTTATCATGGGAATATCCAAATTATTTCTGTTAAATCTATAATCTATTCTGTAATGAACAACACTTAATCTAAGTACTCATCCATATTAATCGCCGCAAAAATTTCATCTGTTGAAAAACCGCGGTATTGTAAAAATCGAATGCGTTTCGCCTTGTCTTTCTCATCTTTAATTGCTGAGCTACCAAACTTTTTATGATAACTCTGCTGGGCAAGTTCATACCAGTCTATAGCTGCATGCTCTTCTGTTTCTGAGATGAGTGCAGATGCCAGTCCTTTTTGCTTGAGCTCATTTTCAATATAGCGCTTACCATAGCCTTTGTTGATCCGGCTACGAAATACGCTTTCAGCAAACCTTTGCTCACATAAATAATTATTACTTAGCAAATATTCGATAACTTGCTCTATTTCTTCTTGCGCATACGCACGCTGTCGTAATTTATTGACGATTTCTTTTACTGAGTGTTCTCGTCGTGATAACAAGTCAATAGCAGTATGTAATATCGTTTTATTCAATCTTTCTCGTCCAGCCCCAGCAAGATAACGCAAATTAGTGTAACTATTCTACCTTTTGCAGAAGAAAAAGTCTTAAATGATGATTAAAATATGATAAGTTTTTACATTAGCGAAAGAATCACGCAAAATATTATAAAATGCTACCCGATATGCTGTTAATAACAATAGGGAACTGTATGAAGGAATATCTTAACCAATTTTGCCGCATGATGTTAATGTTAACCCTGGCTGCTATTTTGCAGGCTTGTGGTGGTTCAAGCGACAAATCGGCCAAATACACTATTTCTGCCAATACCTCGACGATAACCTTTAGTAATGAATTTCTTCAAATTTCTGATGATAGCTATCAGGTTGATGTCACATTTGATGGGAATGGCTTATTAGTTGGCTTTGCCCCCGACAGTGAACCTGTTGGTTGGCTCAATTTCCATACCGAAAATGTCACCACTAATTCAGCCACGCTAATCGTTAATGTGGTCAATGCTGAAAACATTATTGCAAATAATTACCATAGCAAACTTCGTCTCTCTACTGGTGACGTTGATAAAGTAAACCTCGTTCATCATGATATCGATGTTTCTTTATTAATTTGGCAGCTACTTACAGATAAAGAACGGCTCAGCTATCATGCCACTTTTGGTGAAGCCAGCGTTGCCAGCCAAACTTTAACTATTAGTAGCGAAGAAAATCAATGGAAGGCACAAACCGACAGCGAGTGGTTAGCCCTAGATATTAGCGAAGGTACAGGTAACGGCGTGCTCACGGTAACTCCCAACCTTAGCGCGTTTAACGCTGCTGGCCTGTACCAGGCCAATATCACCTTAACCGAAGTGACCACAGGCGATAGCAAGGTGATTCCGGTAGAGCTTGGTCTTGATCGTCATTACCTTTATAGCAATCATTCCAGCATCAGTTTAAGCCAGTTATCGGATATTAATGCCACCACGGCAACTGTCACTATTAATAGTAACAGTCCAACACCACTTAAATGGCAAGCAAGTAGTAATGTTGACTGGTTAAGCTTAACCCCAAATGCCGAGAGCAATGAGCTCACAGTCAGTGTTGATAAGGGGCATAGCTTTGTTCAAGCATTGAATCAGGCAAAAATCACCGTTAATGCAATCGATAATGAAAATCATGTTATTGAAACGGTTGAGCCAGAACTTATCAATGTTGCGTTTTATCACGTCAGTGAACTAAGCGAAAATCACACCATTGAAGATATTACTATTAATAATCAGGCGCTTATTGCATCCCCAGCACTGCCTTACGTTTATCTTGGCGAAGCAAATCAGTTAAAGGTCTTTCATCAATACACAGGAGAATTACTGTCGATCCTTGAGGTGGCACCAGAGAATAGCTTATTAGAAAGTTTTATTATTCACCCAGACGGTGAATTATTAATTGCTAAAGCGGATGAAACGATCGTTAATGAAGATGAAACCGAATCGACAGTGACTCACAGATATCAAATTAATTTAACTGATTTAACTGTTAATGAGCTTAGCGAGACTACCATTGAATATGAACCGCTACGTTATATCAGTCTTGGTGGCCGTCATTTTATAATTACCCAAGCATTAGAAATCGCTGATGATAATTTGCAACGCCAGTATTGGGACCAAGCCAATGCCTTTTTTACCAACAACATAGATCAGGCTAGCCAGAGTGAAGCCATTTATGCACTGGATTTAAGCGACTCCTCGTTTAAACGATTGACTGCGTTAGTTAACGACTTTACCACTGAACCGGTAGTGCTCAGCCAAACCCATCACTATCGTCCTGAGCGATTAGCAGAAGATCAAATCATCCGGGATTTTATCGTCAACGATAACGACAGCGGCATTTATGCCATCAGTCCAACCAGTGAATGGATCAGCTTTGATGGTGAAAACTTTAGCGACCAAGGCTTACTGGCACAAGACGAAAACAGCACCACATTATTATTAACAAAGTCGAATAACAGCCGGGCTCATTATCTACGCTTTGAGCCAACGCAGGGTTTTATTGTTGATATTTATAACGAAACCCTACAACGAGTCAACAGTATTAATACCCAAGGGCAACAGCCAACAGATGTTGCTCTTGCTCACGATGGTAAACGTATTGCGATTAATGCCGGCAACGCGAAGCAACTGGAATTAATTAATATCGAGCAAATCGCCGTATCAAACCAAGCACTGGCATTTAATACAACCTTTGGTAATGCGTCTATTGTTGCTCAAGAATTCATTATCAATGGCGTAAGCGACCAGTGGCAAATCAGCTCCGACAGCGAGTGGCTGAAAGTAATAACAACCGATAGCGAAGATGGCATAAAGGTTACTGCCACAATCGATAGCAGCAGCATTGCTGGCTGGGGATTATTTACCGGTCACATTACGGTATTTGATCCGGCAAGTAATAGCAGCTCTATTGTCACTGTTACCTTGGCAGTTGATGAAATCAGATTATATGGTCACACCCCATCGCTTGCCTTTAATCAGCAGTTTGATAAGAGTTATTTAACACAAACCATTAATATTTTAACTAATAGCGAAAACGCTATTGCCTGGCAAGCAAGCACAGAAGCTAACTGGTTAACCCTCAGCAGCGATACGGTTAATAATACCTTAACGGTGACGGCAGATCCGAGCAAGCTAACCAGCGATGGACAATTTAACGCTGAAATTACGCTATCACCACAAACCGCTGGAGCCAGTGTCGATGGCGTCATTAACGTCAGCTTAACTAAAGGTAATTTTGATACCAGTGACTTTTCCGAATTAGTCATTGATGCGGTTACCCCCAATAGCTCAGGCGTAGTTTTAGACCCTATCCGTCCTTACCTCTACGTTGCGCAAAGTGATGCGATTGATGTTTATAACATCATTGATGGTACTATGGTCACTCGCATGGTCTCACCAGTAGCGGAAACGGATTTAACTAACCTGGTGATTCATCCGGATGGCTCCGTGCTCCTAACTTCAAATGTTGAAACTTATCTTGATGAGAATGAACAACAGCAAACCCGCACTAACTATTATCGGGTTGATTTATCCACACGGACCTTTGAGCAATTAGCTAGTGACGGTATCGATATCGAATATGCACCTGCTAAAATCATTATAATATCAGGCAAAGCTGTGGTGGTGACGGAAGCCTTAGAACTTGCAGATCTCAACCTACACAGACAATATTGGGATAGCGAAAATGCCTATTTAAGCTCAATATTAACAGGAGTGACCGGCAGCAATACCCTGATCGCCCTAGATGCCGCTAATGCTAATCTGCGACATCATACAATGATTTATAACGCATTTGCTGATAGCAAAGTAGAAATTAGTGCAACGCAGGACTATATCAATAATGCCTATAGTAATGGCGTTCTAGCGCTTGCAACCAGTAAAGATGGTCAAGATATCTATACCGCTAACACAGCATCTGAATGGTCAAGTTTTGATAGCGAAAATTTCAATGACCAAGGCTTATTAGATGGCAATCCGTTTACCTCGCCTGTCTCTGTGAGCACAGATAATATGGATAACAGTTATTTCTATCGCTTTGATTTAACTATTGGTTACTTTACCTTAAGCAAATACGACGAAAATCAAGTCAATCTCTGGGCCTCGGCCTATAGCGCAGGCTCGACTGACATCTATATATCAGCGGAGTATCAGCGTCTGATCCATTACAACAGCGACGAGCAAAAACTGGTGATTGACTATATTGCAGATTAGTTTTTATGCACGGCATTTACCCTAAATGCCGTGCTAATTTCCAATACAAGACGATTAAGCAAATAATAGCCGCTAGTTGCAGCTCACTAATTCGTTATTCTAACCAAACATTTTTACAACTTATTGTTCCGTTAGCGACCTACCAGAGCATGGAGTGCAAATGAAAAACATATCGATTACTATAGCCCTGTCGTCAATATTCTTGTTTTCTTGTGGTGGTGGTTCAGAGTCTGGAGGAGATACTGCTACAAAAACATCAAAAAAAGATCCAACAGTAAATTTATCGAATACCGCTTGGAAAAAAGCATGTTCGCCATACAATAAATTATCCACTGACGATTCAGCAACTTCATGGAACGTCGAGATTAGCTTACGTATAGATTCATCTCTGAAAGCGACATATAAAGCAAGGTATTTTCGCCCAACCGATACAACATGTGAGTCAATGATGTTTGATACACTTGATATTTCAAAGTTTGAAATTAAAGGTAAAGTTACCAGTGAAGAAAGTGTTGTAGCCTATGGACTCAATGAGACGTTTATTTATAGTTCAGAAAATAACAATCCCCCGACGAATTACACTTTAATTTATATTGATAGTGAAAAATTATATTTTGGTCAAAAATCTGGTTCAAACCTTGGAGAAACATCTCAAACAAGGCATTCTTCCATCTCTCTTAATGATTATTTTACTCAAGTGATAAACTAGCGCAGTAATCGACGTCTTGACGATTACTGCCAATGGGTTCTTTTAATTAGTTAACCAGCAACACTAGCAAGCAACGCTTTAATGTCTTTGATTTCATTATCAGCTTTGGCAAGTTGTAGCGCTTTTTCAAGCATTGTTTTAGCACCTGACTTTTTACCCTGCGCTAATTGAATTTTAGCCGAATACAGCATTGCAGAGACATCGTCAGGTAAATAATACTGCCACCTTTTTGCCACTGTTAACGCCTGTTGAAACTCCTTGTTTTCATATAACATTCTCGTGATATATCGCAAGCAATTCACACTGTTCCAGCGATCTGCATTTGGGTAAATTTGGTAGCCGTATTGCTTAGATAACACTTGGTAATAGTCCTCGATATTTTGCAATGCATCACCGGGCGCTTTAATTAATTCACGATATTTCGGTGCCCATAATGATTCGGGATAGACTTTATCAATAAAGGACAGCATGCCTTTTAACAGCGCATCGTAATGTCGTTCATTACTGATGGTCTCAACAACCAAGTGCTTAGCCGGTTGCTTTTGTGCCACATAGCCTTTTTTAAGCTCAGCCAGATTGTGCTGATACTCAGGATCATCTTCAATATCATCATCTGCATCGACAAAGTAAACAAGTCCTGCTCTTTTTTCGCTGTTTGGCTGTTTGTCGTTTTTGTGTTTAAACGCCTGCAGAATATCGCTATAGATAGTAGATGTTTTACTAAACCCCATGCCTATCATGTCGCTGGCCGCAAGAAACATATAATCTTCAAACAGTTTAGGCTTGTTCGCCAACGCGTATAACGGAAAAAGCGAGCTACCTGATATCCCGATGATTTGTCGATAATCATTGGCGTTATAATGTTTGCGCAAATACGGAAAGAGTTCTTGTTGCAAATGTTTGATATAGCGATTTATATCGCCGTAAGCATTTAAAGTAGAAGCTCTCCACATGCCATTGGTTTGCACTTGTGGAAAATGCCCGCTGTTATTTAGGCTGACGACTAAAGTGTCTGGCATACGATCAACCGAGGTTAAATGTTTAACCATACCGGTTATTTGATGGAAAAACTGATCGCCATGACTGCCATTGACAAATAATACCGGAAAGGTTTGATAATGCTTGCTCTGCTGAAATGATGCGGGCAAGTAAATATTGAGCGCTATTTGTTCTTGCAAAATTGATGAATCAAATGTCAGTTTCTGTCCTAGATTGATTGCTGAAGACTCGGCCACTGTCAGCCCAAAGCCTGACTGACTTTCGAGTGTCGACTCTGCAACAGCGCTGCCGATGATAAAAAACGTACATAGCGTTAAGATCCGTAATGTTATGAAGGTATGCAACTGACTCATTACCAATACTCCACTATTCTTTTCACTTTTAGTCCGTCAAATTCAAAAACGGTGAAATGATATTCATTGTTAGGGTTCCAGTGATTAGGGTGCTGTAACCGGCGAAGTGCAACGGCTTTACGGCCGGGTATCAGCTCTACTATGGTGTAACGATCTCTTTTAAAGATATATTTACCCGCTTTCATAAACTTAATGGTATTGCGATATAAATGTTCTTTTGTATATTCACTGCCATATTGCTCGTGCACATAAACAAAATCGTCACTGAACAAATCGAATAAGGCTTTGGCATCCGCCTCAGTAGAGCCATCCAGTAACACTTTATTTTGCAAATCGTTTACCTTGTACGCCTGCAAAATCAATTGCTCTTGGGTTGCAATAAATTCTTCAGCGTCTTCAGCAATCGAAAAGCCGCTCAGCATTAGCAACGTCGCAGCAATTATAACCTTTATTATTTTCATCATATTCCTCCTTAGGTGTTGCCTGCAGCATAACGTTTGCACAGATAATTCCTTGAAATTTAGCTTAAAAAAAGCTGATTTTTTGCTGAAATTTGCCTAACTGATAATGGCAAGGTAATCTGACTGACAAAGATGAAAGCGGAACGCGCTGCCACAAGTTGACGGTTTTGTGGTAGGGTAAGCGTGAAGATTTATGCACTATTGAGAATAATAAAAAAATGAAGCGACAGTTTCATATAAACAATTACTTTATCGAAGTAGACAAAAACCAAATCACAAACACTGAATGCGATACGCAAGATGCCTTAGTTAATGTCCCACCAAAGTCACTTGAAGTGTTACTGGTATTAATTGAAAACACGCCAAGTGTTGTCAGCGTCGAAACCATTATGGATAAAGTCTGGGGAAATACCGTTGTCTCTCCTAATTCGGTTCAACGCTGTATTGCTCAGCTTCGCAAAGCCATGGGTGACAACAGCAAACTACAGACCATCATTAAAACCCACGCCAAAAAGGGCTATAGTTTAGAAGCCAATGTCCGCTTAGCCAAAGAGCCGCAAGAAAATTCAAATACGGAAGAACGAAAACAGCCACTAATCAATCGCGCAGGCTCAAGCTCAACATTTGAAGCATCCAACATACAGCATGAGAAAAGCAATGCTTCAGAAAACCTTCAAAATAGTGATAAAACAACAATTAACGAACGAATATCACCTACAGTATTAAACAAAACTGAACAACTCAAAGAAAACAAAAGTCGTTGGCATCAACGGCTGATAAATCTAAAAGCAATTATCATCATATTAATAGTGTTCATGCTGGTAATAAGTAGTTTTCATTTACTGCCTTCCTCCACTAGAAATCTTGAGTTAAATTCACTAACGCCTATTTTAGTCAGTGATGCGAAAGAAACTAACGCAAGTTATAGTCCAGACGGCAATGCCATTGTTTTTCATCGTTTTGATGGTTTTTGCGCCAATAATATTTGGCTTTATGACTTAACGGATAACCAAGAACATCAGCTAACATTAAGTACAGGCTTTTATGGCAGTCATCAGTTTACACCCGATGGTAAAAAACTCGCCTTTATGGCAAAAGAAACGTGTTCAAGCACCAATGCAGCAAATAAAGACATTACAAATACCGACCATGATATTGTATTGCGCCAGTGCTGGAACTTGATGACATTAGACATTGAGCAAGCATTAACCTCTGCCATGGAACCTGAAGTTGCCGTCAGTTGTCATGATGGAGAATTATCCAATCCTGTTTGGCTAGACAATGGCAACATCGCGGTATTAAAGAAAAAAAATGACCGCTGGCACGTCGTTAAATATATGCCAGATGCAACAATTGAAAAAACGCTATACGCGCCAGGTAAGCTTAATATTTATCATTTAGGCCATCTGCCTGAAAACAATGAGCTGTATGTTATTGGCATAAACGATAAAAGCGAACATTTACTGCAACGTATAGATACTCAAGGCAATGTCATCACAAGCCATCCTATTGAACGCAAAGATGGATTACTCCCTTACCGGTTGATCTACCCATTTGAAGATCCCTTTACTCATCAACTTGCCTTTACTACAGGAAAACGCTTGTTCTCACTGTCATTTGACGGCAAGGTAAGTAAGCTCTCTCAGCTCCCATACAACGATTTAAGCAGACACTCTTTTCATCCCGATGGCCGAAGTATCATAGCGACTCAGGGAAAAGTTGATCTTGATATTTCAAAAACTTCATTTGATGCATTAGCTTCAAAGCTTGAACCGGAATTTAATCAGCTAGCGCACTTTAATGCCGTCCATCAACCATACAAAAGTTTAACTCGCTCTGCACATGCAGAATTTGATGCGCATTTTCAGCCAAATGGTGAGTTAATTGCTTTTATCAGTGACCGCAGTGGGCAAGAACAAATTTGGTTAAAACGTGGTCAGCAAATTAGCCAGCTTACACAATTTCCAACTGACACCGTGATAGAAAGTTTTGCTTGGAGCCCTCAAGGCAATAGCCTAATCGCTGCAGTAAATGGCCAACTTATTGAAATAGACATAGACAAAACACAACAGGTAATTGACTTGCCTTACCCTATTACCGAAGTATACCAATGGCTAAGCGATGATAATTTACTGCTCAAAGTACGGATCCAAGGCGTGCTCAAGGTGGCGACATACAACATCGCAACAAAAGATTTGACCCCACTGACGACGACACAAGTTAAATGGGCGCAAATATCTGACACCGCCGGATTAATTTATCAGGATGAATTTAATCAATATTGGCAACAAAGCGACTCTGGCGCTGTTCATCTTGCAACACTTAATAATCAAAGTGCATCCACAAGGTTTATTTTGCGAGCCGATAACATTTGGTCATTCAATCAGGATTATCGACTATGGCAGTACCATATTAAGCAGCAAACTTTGGATTTTATCGGCCATGTTAGTTCACAGATTGCGTATTTTAGCGATGTAAAAGGCGAGCAATTATTACTTACCCAGATCATTTCGGCGCGCAAAGACATAGTTAAACTTAAACACACGCCTTTGGTAGAGTGATTTTTACATGACAAAGAATTAGCATCACCAACAGGGAAGTTGGTGATGTAGTGCCAAGGAACAATGCTACATATAGCTTGTTTACCTAACAATTACTATCAAGAGCATAGCCAAGGGATTAATTACTACTTCAAATCTCTAACTAAAGTTTTCAACCAACGCTCTTCACTGATAAATGCCCATGCTTGATCTTGATATTTTTCCCCTATGCCAAGTGCCAAAATATCCTGCTGTGATTTTCCTTCATTTAACGCCTTAGTGACTCGGTTAATGCTAAATTCTATCATTTCAGCATATGCGATATAGGCGGCCTTATTGGTGAGTTTACCGTGGCCTGGAATAATCACCACATCGTCCGGCATTTGACTAATCAGCTGCTTAACATTGGTCAGATAACCTTTCACGCTACCACCACTATCGAGATCGATATAGGGAAAACCAAGTTCAAAAAATAAATCGCCGGTATGAAGCACATTCGCCTGCTTAAAATAGACCACAGTATCGCCATCGGTATGACCAGCAGGAAGATGAAGCAACTGAACTTCTTCATTATCCAGATAGATGGTCGCGCCCTCCTGATAAGTTACGACAGGTAAACGATAGATATCTGAATCTTCTTCGGCTTTTAAGCGTGCCCTGACATTCTTATGGGCAAAAATCGGTGCCTGACGAGCAAAGTAACTATTACTGCCGGTATGATCACCATGAAAATGCGTATTAACCACATATTTTAATTCGTTATTGTTAATCTCCTGCATTGCCGCTTCTATTTTCTCCGCAAGCGGCTGAAACTGATCATCAACCAATAATAATCCTTTTTCCGTCACCAGCAGACCAATATTGCCACCAGCGCCAGTTAACATATAAACATTAGCGCCCGCTTTGGTTGCCAGTAACTTAACATCGTCCATTTCCCCAGCACTTAATGGTCCGGTAGCGGCCACAACGCAAAGTAAGGTGGCTAATAACTTTTTAAACATTTTATTATCCTTTTTTATGTAATTGGCAGGGTTAGTTGCCCACTGTCAACTAACACTTTTTGCTGACTGTCAAACCCTAGTGACACCCCCACCAAGCGAATTTCTCGATTATCAGCCCTTAACATCGCCTTGGCAAATAACGCCTTAAATATACTGGCGTCTATCTCACCACTTTGCTGTTCAACCGTGGTTTGATTAAAATCGGCAAATTTAAGTTTCACTCCTTGTTTGACAATGCCCTTATCTTGACAGGCTAAATAACGATTATTTAATTTCTCCAGCAAACTATCTGCGACCGCGAGTACCTGCTCAAGCGTGTTAATATTGTGGACAACCGTAGTTTCCACACCGAGCGATTTACGCTCTCTATGGGTTTCCACTGGACGTTCATCCTTGCCAAAGCTTCGATGATATAAGCTGACCGCCTGCTTGCCGGCCACCAACTGCAACTTGGCAATCGAACTTTTCCTGATATCCCGGCAAGTCAAAAAACCATGTTGAGCCAAGCGCTCGGCAGTTTTTGGCCCAACACCAGGAATTTTTCTTAACGATAAATCTGCAACAAATTCCGATACCTGATCAGGGCTGATCACACATTGGCCATTGGGTTTATTTTCATCACTGGCGATTTTTGCCAAAAACTTATTCGGCGCAACTCCTGCAGAAGCGGTAAGTCCTAATTCATTGTAAATATCGGCTCGAATTTGCTGAGCAATTAAGGTCGCACTACCGTAGTGCAGTTGACAATCACTGACATCTAAATAAGCTTCATCCAAACTAAGTGGTTCTATCACTGAGGTATAACGTTGAAAAATTGCTCGGATCTGCTTGGATACTTGCTGATAGACCGCCATCCGGCCATTGACTATCAATAAATCAGGGCATAGTTTTTTTGCCTGATGATTTGGCATAGCAGAACGCACACCATATTCTCTGGCAATATAATTACAGGTACAGAGCACACCACGGGCGCTGTTACCGCCAACAGCTATAGGGATCTCACGGTAAGCCGGATTATCACGCATTTCAACCGCGGCATAAAAACAGTCCATATCGATATGTATGATTTTGCGCATAACCCTGACACAAACAACTGTAAATAAAAACAGTATACTTATTCAAAAATAAAAATCAAATTTTGCGTGAGCCCAAATTGCTAGTAGCCACCTATTAGCCCTCCGTGATAATTTTTTAGCAAAACTCACCATATTCGCTTTTTTAAAAAAGCGTATTAGCAGATAATCAAGTAATGAAACAAGATAAACTGACAATAAAAGAACAACAGATATACCAAACACTTAGACATTCGATGGAAAGTTATGCGCCGCTGTCTGATAGCACCTGGCAGGCGTTTTGCGCAATCACCCAAATCAAGTTATTACCAAAAGCGAGTGTTATCGTAGGACTTGGCGACATTCCTAAGAGTTACTACTATATCTACCGAGGCCTAGTGCGTGGCTACACCAGCAATGAAAAAGGCGATCAGTACAATAAAAATTTTTTTAGTGAAGGTATGTTTCCAGGTACGATGACTGCGCTGTTAACTAATACACCATCAAGATTTGCTTTGGAAACCATTGAGGAAACAGAGTTAGTTGATATCAACTTCAAGGAATTTCGCCAGCTATTATTAGAAAAAGACGATTTAAAACTGTTTCAAATTCACTATTTAGAACAAAACTGGTTATTGGATAAAGATCAAAGAGAAATTGAAATCGTCCAACAAGACGCCGCTATGCGCTATCACAAGTTTATTAAACAACACTCAGAGCTAATCGATCGTATTCCTCAATACCATATTGCCGCTCACCTCGGGATCACCCCGACCCAATTAAGCCGCATCCGAAAAAAGTGTTCAATCGATCAACCTATGTAAATGAAAGCCATCGTTATTCATTTTAACCTTGCGCAAAATTTAACTAAAGGACGATAACGATGAACTTACTTAGCGCTCTTAACTGGCGATACGCCGTGAGAAAATTTTCAGCACAAAAGGTTCCACAAGATAAAATCACCACGCTGATGGAAGCAACACGGTTAAGCGCCTCGTCATATGGCCTACAACCTTATAAAGTTTTAGTGATAAAATCTCACAGCATTCGCCAACAACTGCTCGCTCACTCTTTTGGCCAGGATAAAGTAGTAAACTGTTCTCATTTGATTGTGATTGCCAGCCAGACAAACATTGGCGACCACACTGTAGATAGTTATCTCGACAGATACCTGGCAACAACTAAGCAGCCAGCGGAGAGTATTACTGGTTATAGCAACCACATGAAAAGCTCGCTAGAAAAAATGACTAAGCAGCAACAACAGGAGTGGGCACACCAGCAAAGTTATATCGCTCTGGGTAATTTACTAACCTCAGCCGCACTGTTACAAATTGATAGCTGTCCTATGACCGGCTTTGATCGTGACGGTTATGACCAAGTGCTTAACCTCAAACAGCAAGCATTAACAGCATCGATCATTTGTGCCTTGGGTTATCGAGATGCTCAGGATTTAGCTGCGAGCAGAACCAAGGTCAGGTTAGATTATCAAGAAATGGTCATGGAGCTCTAAGATGAATCTATTATCATTATTGGCACTGGCTGCTGGCGGCGCTATTGCCATCCAGGCGGCAATGAATGCCAAACTTGGTTTACTGGTAAAAAATGTCCTCTTGGGCTCGAGTATCGCATTTTTTATTGCCTGCTTGTCTTCATTGTTAGTGATTGCTTTTACTGCCAGCCAGTTACCACGATTAGACGATATACGCGCCGTACCTCTGTATTTATGGTTTACTGGCGGTATGTTGGCAGCGTTTGGTGTTGGTACTTTTTATTACCTTATTCCAAAACTTGGCGTTGGCGCCATGATGTCTTATGCCCTGGCAGGACAAATCATCATGGCGAACATCATCAGTCACTTTGGTTGGTTTAACCTGCCACAAAAAACTATCGATATTAAGTTATCTATTGGCATTTTGTTATTCATCGCCGGCATTATATTAATTAACGGAGGGTTCTCTCATGGCAATCGTTAAGTTAAACAAAGAACAGATTAATCAAGCTAATCTGGCAAACTTAATTGCGCTGTGGCAATGCTATGGCGCGAACCAATTCAATGCAGTTAAACAATACCAACTCACGCAAAACAACGACTGGCCAAACCGTGTTTGGTTTGATAAAGCACAGGATGCAGCTCATTACCCGTCGGAACCGATATCCCATAGTCAACTGAGCAATTTACTCAGCCAGCTGCGCCCTGGCAGCATATTTCCTACCTGGCCAGCCAATATCATAAAAGCGCTAGATGCCAGCGCTCAAGCAACACAGCAAACCATTAACCACTACCTTAGTGAACATAGCAAACACTGGACGCTAAGCTTTCAGCAAACCGCAATGTATCTGCCATTAAGCGATAACCTACAATTGCCTACCAGCAAGAAAACGCTATACATTACCCCCATATCGAGTGATAAAGATATCAAGCATTGGGTTACGGTTGGTAGCAAGGCATTTGGCTATCAAATCAATTATCAAGTGATCCAGCAGCTCAGCCTAAATTCAGATATTCAGTTATTGCTCGCCTGGCAAGATCAAATCCCAGTTGCCTGCGGTTTACTTTATCAAACCGGTAAGATTGTCGGTATTCATCAAGTTGGTATAGTGCCAGAATTTCAAGGACAAGGCTTAGCGAAACCATTGATGATAGAGATGATTAAACGTGGTCTTGATTTAGGGGGAGATTACGCAGTATTACAAGCATCTAGTGCTGGCAAACCGCTTTATCAAAAATTAAGCTTTAATGAGCAGTTTGTTATTGATAACTATCAAAAACTGTAACGTCCTCAAATGCATTGAGGCTCAATTTAAAGAGCCTCAATGCAGTTAAATTTTTGGCTTAACTTTAGCTTTATACAAAGCAGAGACTAAATAATAAACTTCGACGTCGCGCTTCGTATTTGACTTGCATTGCCGTCAAGCTGATTAGCCACTTCCCCAATTTCCTCAACCGCTAAAGTTGTTGATGAAAAACTGTTATACATTTCTTCAATATTATTCACTACAGTTTCAGCGACACTGGATTGCTCTTCTGTTGCTGTAGCAATTTGACTATTCATGGTGCTAATAAGGCCAATTTGTTCTTTAATGTTGGTTAAAGACTGATCAACTTCCCTTGAAATGCTTTCATTATTGTCAGCCTTACCTTTTGCGAGATCCATTGAGTTAACCGACTGTTCCGCAGCAGAGATCAGCTTATCTAATAGCTCTCTAATTTCAGTAGTCGACAAAGCTGTGCGTGACGCTAAACTTCTCACTTCATCGGCAACAACCGCAAAGCCACGCCCCTGTTCGCCTGCCCTTGCCGCTTCTATCGCAGCATTTAACGCCAATAAGTTTGTTTGTTCTGCAATACCATTAATCACATCCAAAATTTGATTCATGTTTTGCGAGTCTTGCGCCAGTTGATTAATCACACTCGCAGCACTGGTAATTTCTTCGGTCAACTCACCAGAAACCGATAAAGAACGTTGTACGTTGCTCATACCTTGATTTACTTCAACTTCACCTGTTTCAGCAGCACTTGCTGCTTCAGCTGCCGATTTCGCAATATCGGTAACACTATGCTGCATCTCTATCATCGACTGCTTAGTGACTTCGGCAACTTCCGACTGACTTTTCACATTCTCATCAACTTGATGCACTTTTTCAGCAAGCTGCTCCGCACTTTGACTTAAAGGCATCACGACATCGACCACTTCCTTAACTATTCCTCTAAGCATTTGTGTAAATATATTAAAGTGTTTAACCACACTTCCGAGTTCATCCTGGCTTTCAACAGACAGCTGATTGGTAAGATCTCCACCACCTTCGGCTAATTCTCGTAAAGAATCATTTACTGAAGTCACTGATTGACTGATAGAGCGTGCTATTACCACACTTAAAACCGTCATCAACGCTAATAACGAAATACCAACTAAAATACTTAAATCGCGAGAGTCACTCGAGTTTTCAACCGTTTGCTCGACCAACTGATTAAACAAACTGGCTGCATTCGTTTTATCCTTTTGTAATGCTTCATTCACCTGCTCAAATAATTGTGATTTTATATTTATTTTGCCTTGAGCCGCCTGAAAATCAATCTCTTCATTAATAAAGCCGGTTGATATTTCATTCGCAATACTGTGATATTGATTAGCTTGGCTGATTAATTTATCAATTAATGAGAACGAGGGATCGAGCGACTTCACCCGTTTCAAATTAGTAATAATCTTCTCTAATGATTCATTCGCAGCAGTGATCAAATCTTCATCACCAAAGGAGACGCTTTGTGTATAAAACTCATCGGTTCTCTGCCATGCCGTTACATTTTCACTGGTTAGATTAACCAAATGAATCGCCGTATCTTGCATCGACTTTAACAACTGTTGGTTTTTGGATATTGCGCTGACATTGATCACTAAGTTAACAACAAAACTTAAAATTGCGACCGCTAGAATAGCGAGAATTTTATGGAATATCTTTAATCGACTAAAAAATTGCATCTTCACCTCAGCACACATATAAAATGTAGCTTCTACCTGAAAGCACTAATGAGCAATCAGGTAGAAGTAACTAACTTATTTACTTCACTCACATTAAAATGTCGCCACGACTTTCACATCGCCAGTGACGGCGCTACTGTCCACAAACCCTATTGCACCAGCATCAGATTTGACTGCGTTGATCATTTCATTGGCATTCGATAATTCTTTAGGAGGTGTTCCTTTCCCGGTAAAAGCACGTTTAGCCCAATAAGACTTATACTGGCTATTCGATTTATTCAATGCATTTTGACGAAATAAATCAGTTCCTTTCGCATCGTCATTTAAGGTTAATACCGTAATTTTATTACCACTGGGAAAAGATTTCGCTTTGCCTAAATATATTTGTTTAATCAACTTTTGATTAATAGTGTCGCCATTACTGCTATTAACAATTACTGAAACTTCAGCAAAACAACTAAAAGTTGTAACTGTAACGCTGGCTATAAATAATTTTTTAAATAGTTTCATATCTGTCACACCTTAAAACACAACGTCAACACCAAAAGATAATGCCCTGCTATCACCAGCAACGGCTAAATCAAACGATTTATCTTCAATTTTGTCATACTGAACCTTAAATACGGCTGAGCTATGAAAGTCCCAGCGTAGTCCTATAGACGTCGTATTGTGTTCTTCACCTCCATCTTCGTCTTGATCAAACTCAGAATAAGCAATAAAAGGTGTCAACTCATTTAATCGATAACCAAAGGTAACCATTCGTGTATCATAATTATCATCTAGATCTAGACGACTCATTTCTGTTAATACAAACCAATCGCCTAAATCGAAGTTAAACGCACCACCGTAAAAGGTACCGTCGCGATGATCTTTGCCATCCCACATCACACGTTCACCATCGATATAACGTTCGTTAGTGTATTCCATAATAGTAAAACGAGCTTCGAACCAGTCTTTACTTAGATTAATTACACCGCCGAAAATATCTTTCCAAATTTCTCGGGTTTCAGAGCCCCCAAAGAAGAAGTCACCTAATAACTTATTGTCTTTGTCATCTTCTTTACCAGTATAGAGATTAGCGACAACTGACCAGTCACCAATATCTTTCGAATACAGTACATTGAGGCCTGTATAGTTAAAGATCTGCCATGTATAATTATCTGCCGGTGCTCGCATCCATACATAAGCATAGCCAACATCATAAAAGTCTGAATAATAAAATAGCGGCAAGCGCTTTTTACCTGCCTGAATGGTGAATTCATCATTGAGTTCATAAGAAATATAAGCCCACTCAAATTCAGGATCCCACTCATTAGCGCCCCGAGCAACTACTTGAGCAGTTGCAGATATCCCATGAGATAAATCAGCACTAATTTGCACACCAAATAAACTTTCAGGATCAAAATCCCATTCTTCCTTATAGGCCGACACTATTGGGTAATCAGCCAGAAAAGTAGGTGGCACATCAAATTGCGGGACACCATCCCCACTCAATACTTTACCAGCATTAATACTGGCAAACCCCGATAGATTAACTTCTGCATACGCCCCAGTACACGCTAGCATAGACGACATTAACACTAGACTAGGTGCAAACTTTTTCACTCTCATCACGGTTCTCCGAAATAGATTAGACATTGCTCACTTTAAAACCCAAAATCGCACTTAAGTGATACGGCTCAAATTCAGTGACGCATAAAGTTTTACTAATACTTTTAACAAGTGAAGTTATAAATGAGTACTTAGCAAAGCACTACAGTGACAACATATATTCGCTTTATTGACAAAGATAAGCCTAATTTAAGAAGACTAATAAACCGGTACCTTCAGTAAAATAATGAAACTTATTATTATGTTACGTATTGTCACTTGTTTAAATTAAGTAATAGTACAAATCTATTCGATAGCAAGTTTTAAATGCGTTAAATTTACAGATAAATACTTATTTGTCCTCGCTTTTATCGGAATTCATCCGCATGATATCTGCCTATTTTTTAGGAAAATGAGAATTAAAATGTGTCAGGGTATATTAGAGAATTGAACAATAGGTATATTAGCGCTTAAAGCAGAACGCAAAACGCAAAACGCCCAATGAAAATCATCAGGCGTTTGGATATGTTGAACTCGTTGAGAAGCCAGCTTAAATATTTTTAATATCAATCGCTTGTTGCTGTGCTGCCTTGCGTTCACGCTCTTTACGCTTTTCACAAGGGTTATCACAGTTACAGGCTTTTTCAATGCCAATACTACCTAAGCCACCACAACTGCCTGCCAAGGTTTTTTGCTGAAAAATATAACCGACAGCCATCGCGACAACAACAACGAGAAAAAAGCCGAAAGTAATAAAAAAAATCGTCATCGATTTAACCTTAAGTTAATAAAGCAGCTACTTGAGATACTGCATGAATTTTACTGTACTTTGCTCAATAAAGCCATCATCGGTTTTGATGATCAAGTAAGCTGCAAGCTCATTTTGCTCAGCAAACGCTAGTGCCTTTTGCTCTCCCATCAACATCAAAGCTGTCGATAAACCATCGGCGGTCATTGATGACGGATGAATAACAGTGGCGGAAACCAGTTTATGGTCAATTGGCTTACCGGTATGTGGATCAATAATATGAGAAAAACGCTGACCATTTTCTTCAAAATACTTACGATAATCACCAGAAGTTGCCACAGCGTTATCTTTCGGCACAATATACTGCTGCACAGCTCGTTCTTCAGAAATTGGCTTTTCTATCGCAACAACCCATAATTCGCCGGTATGTTTAAAACCTTTTGCCCTTAATTCACCTCCTATTTCCACTAAATAATCATTAAAGCCTTGTTGCTCTAAATATTCCGCAACTAAGTCAACTGCGTAGCCTTTAGCAATGGTAGATAAGTCTACGTAAAGCTCTGGAATGGCTTTTGACATTTTATTCTCAACCAGTGTCAAATGGTCAATACCAACACGTGCCTTCGCCTGGGTAATTTCTTCATCCGTCGGCTGTTTTTCAGGACGGCTTTCCGGACCAAAGCCCCATAGATTTACCAAAGGGCCAACCGTAACATCTAGCTTACCACCACTTAAATGGCCTAAACGAATAGATTCAGCTACCACACGGCGTAAACCTTCAGAAATCTCAACCGGCTCTAACGTTGTCGCACTATTAAACTTTGACAATTCAGAATCAGGGATCCAGGTCGACATATCCTGATTCAGTTGCTTTAAGATAGCTTCCACCCCCTGATGCATATCGACACTTTGCTTATCAATATCAACGCTCCCCTTAGGATCGGCGACATATTTAATATGATAAGCAACGGTCCCCATAGTAATGCCTTGTAGCAATATCTCTCGTTTTTCCAAATCATTACTTGGAAAACACCCAGTTAATAACAAAGCGATAAATAAATATGCAATTGATTTCATAGTATTCATAACAATTATCCTAATAATTTATTTATCTAAATCACCTTTATGTCGCCCTCTTAAACCGACCAAAGTCACTTAGATAAATAAAAGGTGACCTAAGTCACCTTTTATTCATATATTCCATAACATTTTATTTTGAGCCGTATTTTGGCTGCTAATCAAGGCAGAAGCACGGAGCCTAGTTTACTAGGTGAGTACTTCTAACGCCGAGTAGCAGTCAAAAGGTCATCAAAATCAGATGTTATCCGCCGAAGTCGTCAAGCAAGATGTTTTCGTCTTCAACGCCTAATTCTTTTAACATATGAATTACAGCAGCGTTCATCATTGGTGGCCCACACATATAGTATTCACAATCTTCTGGCGCTTCATGATCTTTCAAATAGTTTTCATAAAGTACGTTATGAATAAAGCCAGTCATACCGTCCCAGTTATCTTCAGGTTGAGGATCAGATAACGCAACATGCCACTCAAAGTTATCATTTTCCGCCGCCAGCATATTGTAATCATCTTCATAGAACATTTCACGAAGTGAACGTGCACCATACCAGAATGACATCTTACGCTTAGAGTTAAGACGCTTAAGTTGATCGAAGATATGTGAACGCATTGGCGCCATACCAGCACCACCACCGATAAATACCATTTCAGCGTCAGTATCTTTAGCGAAGAATTCACCAAATGGACCAGAAATTGTGACTTTATCACCTGGTTTTAAGCTAAAGATGTATGACGACATTTTACCTGCAGGTAAATGTAATTTACCTGGTGGTGGTGTCGCAATACGAACATTCAGCATAATGATGCCTTCTTCTTCCGGGTAGTTCGCCATTGAATAAGCACGCAATGTAGGCTCATCAACTTTCGACTCTACATCAAAGAAACCAAAATGGTTCCAGTCGCCACGATATTGCTCATCGATATCAAAATCTGAATACTTAACGTGATAGGCAGGGGCTTCAATTTGAATGTAACCACCGGCTCTAAACGGTACAGACTCTCCATCAGGAATTTTCAACTTCAATTCTTTAATGAAAGTTGCTTTGTTATCATTAGAGATAACTTCACATTCCCATTGCTGAACACCGAAGATCTCATCTTCTAATTCAATATCCATGTCTTGCTTCACAGCAACCTGACAGGATAAACGACAGCCTTCTTTCGCTTCGCGTTTAGTTATATGGCCCATTTCTGTTGGCAAAATATCACCGCCACCAGAATGGACGTGTACACGACATTGTCCACAAGTACCACCACCACCACAGGCAGAAGGTACGAAAATACCTTGATCTGCAAGGGCTCCTAATAGCTTACCACCTGCAGTAGTTGTTACTGCCTTTTCAGGGTCACCATTAATTGAAATAGTCACGTCACCTTCAGCAACCAACTTTGATTTAGCGAATAAGATCACTAGAACCAAAGCGATAACGATTGCAGTGAACATGCCTACGCCGAGAATAATTTCCATCGACTTTTCCTTTACACTTCTCTAGGAGAAAGTGCTTACAGCACTTTCTACGTTAATCTTATTATAACGAAATACCACCGAAAGAAAGAAAGCCAAACGCCATCAATCCTGCAGTAATAAACGTAATCCCCAAACCTTTAAGGCCAGCTGGTACATCAGAATATTTCATCTTCTCACGGATACCCGCAAGTAACACAATCGCTAATGCCCAACCAATGCCTGAGCCAATACCATAAACCACTGACTCGCCTAACGTGTAGTTACGAGCAACCATAAATGATACTGCACCAAAAATCGCACAGTTCACCGTGATCAACGGTAAGAAGATCCCTAATGCCTGATAAAGCGCCGGGAAATACTTATCCAGCACCATCTCAAGGATTTGTACTAATGCTGCAATAACACCGATAAAGGTAATAAACGATAAGAAGCTTAAATCAATAGATTCTTTAGGATCAGTAATACCTAACACGCTATCTAACGCACCAGGCGCTAAAATGGCCTGATAAATGATTTGGTTAGCGGGTACCGCAATACCTAGTACCACAATAACAGCAACACCTAGACCAATCGCGGTACTGACTTTCTTAGAAACCGCTAAGAAAGTACACATACCTAAGAAAAATGATAACGCGATGTTTTCAATAAAAATCGTTTTAACTAATAAACTAATATAATGTTCCATCGGTTAGTCCTTCTCAACTTGCTCTGGTTTCCATTGGCGAATTGCCCAGATGATCAAACCAATGATGAAGAATGAGCTAAATGGTAAAACCAATAAGCCATTTGCCTGATACCAACCGTCGTTTTGAATCAATGGTAAAATTTCAATACCAAATAAGGTACCAAAACCAAATAATTCGCGGAAGAAAGCAACAGTCATTAAGATAAAACCATAACCTAAGCCGTTACCGATACCATCCATAAAACTTACGCCTGGTTTTTCTTTCATCGCAAACGCTTCTGCACGACCCATAACGATACAGTTAGTAATAATCAAACCAATATATACCGATAACTCTTGTGAGAGCTGATATGAAAAAGCCTTTAATATCTGATCAACCACAATTACCAATGAGGCAATAATTGCCATCTGTACGATAATACGCACACTTGATGGGATCTGATTACGAATCGCCGAAATAAACAAGTTAGAAAACGCTGTAACTAAAGTTACCGCTAACGTCATTACTAAGGCGTTTGCCATTGAACTGGTAACCGCCAGCGCCGAACAAATACCCAGTACTTGCAAGGCAATCGGGTTATTATCAACAATAGGTTTTGTTAATACTTTATTTGCTTCTGAAGACATTAGATTAAGCCTCCTTCACGATACTTAGTAATAAAAGGTAAGTAACCTTCTTTACCAAACCAAAAATGTAAGGTACGGGTTACACCATTACTGGTTAATGTCGCACCCGATAAGGCATCAACACCATGTATATCACCAGCTTTCGCGCCACCTTTAACCAATTTAATTTTTAACGCACCAGATTCATCGTAGATTTTCTTACCCGGCCATAATGCTTTCCACTTAGGGTTAAGTACTTCAGCACCTAAGCCCGGAGTTTCTTTAAAATCTGCGGTATAAATTAAATTTTTAACGGTATTTAAATCAGCTTCCATACCAACAAAGCCATACATTAAGTCCCAAAGACCTGAACCAACAATTGGAAATACAACTGTTTCAACTACGCCAGCACCATTGCGAACAATATAAATAACAGCGTCATGTGAACGACGGTTAATACCAGCAATATCATTTTCCGGTTTTTCTGACTTAGTGGCATCGCGTGAGTTACGACGCTCATCAAATAACAAAGGATCGCCATCGATAAACTCACCTGAGTCAAGATCGATCATTTTCGCTTCAACAAACTTGCCATAAGTTTCTTTAATCGAAAATGAGGTGCCATCCGTCATTCCCAGTAAACCTGATGCTTCTAAAATTTTTGTTTGCTGATCAAGTAACTTATTCTCAACCTGCTTATCTTTTAAACCAGAAGCAGCAATAGACACTAATGCAGCACAAACAATACAGACTGCAAGGACAAAACCAATCGTTCTGCCGAAAGATTCTTTATTACTAGACATTGCGAGCAAGCCTCCGTTTTACGTTTGATTGCACAACAAAGTAATCAAACAATGGCGCAAACAAGTTAGCAAATAAAATTGCTAGCATCATACCTTCAGGGAATGCCGGGTTAACAACACGCACCAACACCACCATGACACCAACTAAGGCACCAAACCAGTATTTACCCGTATTAGTGAATGACGCAGAAACAGGATCTGTTGCCATAAACATCATACCGAAAGCAAAACCACCTACTACTAAGTGCCAATGCCATGGCATCGCAAACATTGCGTTGGTGTCACTACCAATCGTATTGAATAAGAAAGAAGTCACAACCATACCGCCAAACACACCTAATACGATGCGCCAAGAAGCAATACCTTTATATAGAATATAAGCACCACCTAATAGGATAGCCGCCGTTGACACTTCACCAACAGAACCAGGAATAAAGCCCCAGAAAGCATCCCACCAAGCTTGTGTACCGAGCGAATAGTCGATTGCGCCAACTTCAGCAGCCGCCCCCGCTGCTAAGGCAGTAGCACCAGAGAAACCATCAACAGCAACCCAAACCGCGTCACCTGAAATTTCACTTGGATAAGCAAAGAATAAAAATGCACGACCTGCTAACGCTGGGTTTAAGAAGTTCTTACCTGTACCACCAAAGATTTCTTTCGCGATAACCACACCAAAAGTAATACCGATAGCCACTTGCCATAATGGAATGGTTGCCGGCACAATTAAGGCGAATAAAATAGAACTGACGAAGAAACCTTCATTAACTTCATGCTTACGTACTGCAGCAAACATTACTTCCCAAAAACCACCAACAATAAAGGTGACGGCATAGATAGGTAAGAAGAACATCGCGCCATAAAGCATCATGCTAAACCAGCCTGAGTCTGTGGTTAAGCTACCACCGATAAGCTCAAACAAGCCAACTTGCCATGTTTCAGGTAAAGCATAACCAGCCGCTAATGCTTCTGTTGCTTGGTAGCCAATATTGTACATACCAAAAAACATTGCCGGGAATACCGCTAACCAAACTGTGATCATGATACGCTTAAGATCGATACTATCGCGCACATGTGTTTTACCCTTGTTAACATAACCTGGGGTAAATAAACCAGTAGCTATTGCTTCATATAAAGCAAACCACTTTTCATGTTTGCCGCCTTTTTCAAAATGCGGCTCAATATCTTCAATAAACTTTTTCAAGCCCATGACTAACCTTCCTTCTCAATTGTGGTTAGGCATTCACGAAGAAGCACACCGTAATCTGTTTTACCTGGGCAAACAAATGTACACAATGCTAAATCTTCTTCATCCAGCTCTAAGGCACCTAATTGTTGTGCACTGTCAGTATCGCCAGCAGCCAAATCACGTAACAACATAGTAGGCAAAATATCTAATGGCATCACTCGCTCATAGTTACCAATTGGTACCATGGCACGTGCACTACCGTTAGTCGTTGTTGTCATGTTGAACAACTTATTCGGGAAGAAATGCGACATATAAGCACGCGTCACTGAGAACTTATTCGGGCCAGGATACATATAGCCGATAAATTCTTTATCGCGACCTTCTTTTAACGCACATAACTGCACGTGATAACGACCAAGATATGCATGCACACCTTTTGCTTCTGAACCAAGTAAAACTGAGCCAGAAATTACGCGTATTTCATCACCATTGTTAATTTCGCTAGCGACAAGATCTTGTGTGCTAGCACCTAAAGTGGTGCGAATTAAGCGAGGGTTCTTCACTTCAGGACCCGCTAATGAAATGACGCGGCTGTTATTTAACTCACCTGTAGTAAATAACTGTCCAAAAGCAATCACATCTTGATAACCCAGATGCCAAACAAACTTCTCAGAATGAACTGGTGCTAAAAAGTGGATATGGGTACCCACTAAACCTGCAGGATGCTTACCAGCAAATTCATTCACTTCTACAGTCGAAGTAGTTGGAATATCGGCCCCTGGTGCTTTCGATACGAAAACTTTACCTTCGGTTAAGCGTGATAAAATAGTTAAACCATTTTTAAACGCTTGCGCCTGTTCCTTAATCACGACTTCAGGGTTAGCTGCTAACGGATTAGTATCCATAGCGCTAACAAAAATCGCAGCGGGCGTGCTATCAATTGCAGGAATTTTACTATAAGGACGAGTACGTAAAGCCGTCCATAAACCTGAATTGACCAAATTAGCAACTACATCTTCGCGAGCAATATTAGCTAATTCATTTTCAGGATAGCTGGTAAAAGTCTCTTGCTCATCGCCATCGATGTCGATAACAACAGATTGCAAAATACGTTTTTCACCACGGTTAATTTCAGATACAACACCTGCGGCTTGAGCTGTGAATTTAACGCCTGGGTTCTTTTTATCTTCAAAAAGTACCTGGCCTTTTTTAACGCGATCGCCCACTTTAACGTACATGGTCGGTCGCATTCCCACAAACTCTTCACCTAATGTTGCAACGGTTTTGATGGGCGAACCATCATGGATTACTTGCTGGGGAGCACCTGCTACAGGAACATCCAGACCTTTTTTTATTGTAATCATAAACACTTGCACTACTTTGACGGGAGTATAAAAACCATTTATTTCCTCACCTAAATACTTTTAAATCAAATAATTAAAAATACCCAAGTGAAAAAACAGCCGGTTTCAGTGTATTTCAGTAGAACATCATTTTATTAATTCACACTAATAAAATGCATCTACCGGCTCTAAGTTAAAAATATTCTGGGGCGAATTTTAGCACAAAATTTCATAATTGCGCTATTAGCCATTACGACTTTTCTTGACAAATTCTCACTCTTTGATTGTTTTTTAAACTAATATCTTTGTATTAGCATTTTGTCGTGAAAAAAAAGGGCAAAGTTTTAAAAACATTGCCCTTTTATCACAGTAAAATTTAACAAAAACTAGTCAATCATATGATTAATTTCTGCTAATGGACTAACATCAGCATCATAATCGACAGAATCGATACCAAAACCGAATAACCGTAAAAATTCATTGTGATAACTGACATAATCTGTCAACTCATCGATGGTGTCACTATCAACATTATCCCAGATTTCTTGCACTCGCTCTTGTACGCTGTCTTCAAGTTCTTTGTAGTTCTGGCTAATGTGGCCGTCTGCATCAAAACGAGGTGAGCCACTATACAAACTTTCTTTGAATAACCCTTGAATTTGTTCGATACAACCTTCGTAAGTACCATCTGCTTTCATCACTTTAAACATCGACGAAATATACAGTGGCATAATAGGAATTGCCGAACTCGCTTGTGTCACTACCGCATTTAATGACGCGACATAAGCTTTACCATTTAATGCGGCTGATTTGTCATTAATAGCCTGCGCTGCGCGATCAAGATCTTGTTTAGCTCGACCAATAGTGGCATGTCCGTATAATGGCCAGGTTAATTTTTTACCGATATAAGTATAAGTAACCGTGGTAAAGTCATTCGCTAATACATCCGCATCAGATAACGCCTTAATCCACAACTCCCAGTCAGCTCCCCCCATAACATCGATAGTGCCTTGAATTTCTTCTTCTGTCGCTGCTTCAACTGAAGCCTGCTCAATAACACGCTTAGAAGTATTTAAGTTTTTAGTAGTTATGCTCTCACCAATTGGCTTTAACGTTGAGCTGTACACTTCGCCAGTATCAGGATCAGTACGGCGTGGTGATGCCAGGCTATAAATAACTAAATCAATCTTACCTAAGTCTTGCTTAATCACATCAATGGCTTTGGCTTTCAATTCATGAGAAAACGCATCACCATTAATATTTTTCGACCATAAACCTGCTTCATCAGCCGCTTGTTGAAATGCTGCGGTATTATACCAACCCGCTGATGCCGTTTTCTTTTCTGTAGGAGGCTTTTCAAAGAAAATACCTAAGGTTTTAGCACCATTGCCAAATGCTGCTGTAATACGAGACGCCAAGCCATAACCAGTAGATGCGCCGATCACTAAAACATTTTTCGGCTTATTATCCGCCTGAGTTTGACTTTTCACATATTCTATTTGCTCATTTACATGAGCTGCACAACCGACCGGGTGAGCATTCGTACAAATAAAACCACGAATTTTAGGTTTGATGACCATAAGATCGCCTTCTTAA
Source organism: Thalassotalea insulae (assembly GCF_030161395.1). Classification (NCBI taxonomy): domain Bacteria; kingdom Pseudomonadati; phylum Pseudomonadota; class Gammaproteobacteria; order Alteromonadales; family Colwelliaceae; genus Thalassotalea; species Thalassotalea insulae. The sequence continues at coordinate 3,282,749 of NZ_BSST01000001.1, read as the reverse complement.
CATCATTGTCGTTAATAAATTGCCGCATAGTTTACTCCGCTGAGCGAAATAAGAGGTACGAGCAGTTAAAAAGAGCATACGATATTGCTCTTTTTAGGTGTAAATTACCGTGCAAATGTGTATTAACACATAGCTATCTATTTATTATCTATTTTCAAAATAAGCTTTTAACGTTAAATCATTATACTGGCGCATAGACTGTAAGAATTCACTATAAGATTGCCAGATTTTTGCAAATGTCGGATCAGCAGCTACTTGCTCTGCTATCACTTCTTGAGTATAACCTTTCAACGCGACTAACACGTCCTTTGGAAATTCTCGCACTTGCACTTGGTGTTGATTAATTAGCGTTTGTAAAGCCTGATTATTACGGGCATTGTATTCATCCAGCATATCTTCATTGACCGCTTTTGCCGCTACTTCAACGATTTTTTGCAAATCTTTGGGTAGCTCATTTAGTGCTTTTTCATTAATAATAAATTCTAAATTTGTGCCGGTTTCGTGCCAAACAGAAGAATAATAATAATCTGCCGCCTGATAAAAACCAAATGCTAGATCATTGTATGGACCAACCCATTCAGACGCATCAATAGCCCCACTTTGCAAAGATGAAAAAATTTCCCCTCCCGTTAAGGTCACCGGAATCGCGCCAGCACGTTTTAATACTTCCCCACCTAAACCAGGAATTCGCATTTTTAACCCTTTGAGATCGTCAATGCTGTTAATTTCTTTTTTAAACCAACCAGCAAATTGCGCCCCCGAATTACCGCCAGCCATAGGTACAACACCAAACGGTTTATAGAGCTCCTGCCACAACGCCAGACCTCCACCATAATGCAGCCAGGCATTAAATTCTGTCGCGGTCATACCAAACGGAATAGCACTAAAAATCGGTGCGGCCGGCATTTTTCCTTTCCAGTAATAAGCGCCGCTGTGCCCCATTTGTACTGTGCCTTGCGATATCGCATCAAACACTTCAAAGCCAGGTACCAACTCACCAGCGCCATAAACCTTTATCGTTAACCGCCCGGCACTCATTTCATTAACGTATTGAGCGAATTTTTCCGGCCCTAAACCTAGGCCAGGGAAGTTTTTCGGCCATGAGGTTACGAGTTTCCACTGGAATGTTTTCACTGGTTGCGCACTAATGCTGGCTGTAGCCTGATCTTTACCACAGGCGGTCAACAACAGTGTCAAACAACTGAGTGCTGCCAATAACTGAATCAATGAACGTTTCATATTTTTATCCATTTAAAGTGTTTTATTGTTCTAAATAGCTTGGTATAGCTAACCGTAAATCATTTCAGGCAACCAGGTTACCAGTCTCGGCCATTGTGCTAACGCCAATAATAACAATAATTGAATGATAATAAAGGGCACTACGCCACGATATATCGAAGATGTTTTCACTGACTTATCAGCGACTCCCCGCAAATAAAACAGCGCAAAACCAAATGGTGGTGTTAAAAACGAGGTCTGTAAATTTATCGCGATCATAATACCTAGCCAGATTGGATCTAAGCCCATCGCCAATAAAATAGGCGCAACAATCGGCACAACAACAAAAGTGATCTCAATAAAGTCTAAAATAAAACCCAATAAAAAAATAACTAACATAACAACTAAAGTTGCACCAATTACACCGCCTGGCATTTGATGGAAGAAACCCTGCACTAATTCTTCGCCGCCAAAACCACGAAACACTAAAGAAAATAAGCTGGCACCGATCAAAATTAAAAACACCATGGCAGTAATTTTAACTGTGCTATCCATCACCGCAGTCAGGTTTTCTCTAGATAACGCTCCCTGATACAAAGCCAGTAAGGTAGCTCCCATAGCACCAACCCCAGCGGCTTCCGTCGGCGTAGCAAAGCCTAACAAAATAGCCCCTAACACTACCAATATCAGCAGTAACGGCGGTACTAATGCACTAAACATCAAACTCAGTTTCGAACGGCCTTGCTGAATCTGATTGATATCAGCTTGCGTTAAACTCGGCACCTGCTCAGGTTTGAACATCGCATATAACAAACAATAAGTAGTATATAAGGCGACTAATACTAATCCAGGTATTACCGCGCCAGCAAACAGATCGCCAACGGATACGGTTTCTGGATTAAAAAGCCCCATTTGCAGCTGTGCTTTTTGATAAGCACTCGATAGCACATCACCTAATAATACCAGCGCGATAGAAGGTGGAATTATTTGCCCTAAGGTACCAGTAGCGCAGATAATACCAGTTGAAAATTGCGGGTTATAACCGCGTTTTAACATGGTCGGTAAGGAAAGCAATCCCATAGTGACAACTGTCGCACCAACAATTCCGGTGCTTGCCGCCAGTAGCATCCCCACTAAAGTGACAGAAATACCTAAGCCTCCACGAAAGCGCCCGAGTAAAATTGACATCGCATTAAGCAAATTTTCAGCGATTTTTGAACGTTCCAGCATAGCGCCCATAAAAACAAATAATGGTACCGCTAATAAGGTTTGATTATTGATCACGCCATAGATTCTACTGGGCAAGGCATTTAAAAAGCTCGGCTCAAAAATACCAAAAACGCTACCAACACCAGCAAATAATAATGCCGTGCCAGCTAGCGTTAGCGCTACCGGATACCCCAACAATAACACGCCACAAACAACGACAAACATTAATAACGCAAGATATTCCATTATCTCTGCCCCCCAGCGATGGAATTAGCATCGCCAATATTAAGCCGTAGAATATTACGGCATATTTCAGCGATTCCCTGCAGAGTTAACGTGACAGCTAATAATAAAATAAGTGATTTATTGATATAGACAAATGGCAAGCCACCAGCCTCCGCCGATTGCTCCATAATACGCCAGGAGGTCATAACATAATCAAAACTGATGATAAAAATACTGATACACACAGGTAACAACATAAAGATACCACCAAATATATTCACCAGTGCTTGTTGTTTTAAAGAAAACTTGTGATAAAAAATATCGACCCGAACATGACCATCGGCTTTTAAAGTGTATGCGGCACCAAGCATAAACACCATGCCATGAAAATAAAGCACGGATTCCTGCATCGCGACCCAACCAAGATTAAAACCATAACGTAAAACCACAATAGCAAAGCTAAGCAACACCATAGCCAACGTCAGCCATGCGATTAATTTACCAGTGTGTTCAGTGAATTTATCTATTGCGGAAATGGTCAAAGTTAACCATTGAGTGAACATCTAACATCCCAATTTATTATTTTTGTCGTTAAGAGCTAGATCAATAACAGAATATCTTTGACAAAGAAACGGTTATCGCAAAAAATCTTCTACTATGAGCGCCACAGGCAAGCACCAAACGAATTGGCTTACCCGTGAGCATATTGCGCTAATTAAGCGCTTTTTCTACTGCCACCTAAGCATTTAGGCGATAAAGGAGTGTTGTCTTCATAGTAATCATGCCACTCTTTTTCTGTATAGGTATGTAACGCAAGCGCATGAATTTTTTGAGATAATTCTTCAGAAAGTGTTGCATTGACCGCACGATGACGCTTGATCAAACGTTCACCTTCGAAATCTTTAGAAACTATAATCACTTTAAAGTGTGATTCACTACCAGGTGCTACATTATGTTGATGGCTTTCATTAATCACATCCAAGTGTAATGGCGAAAATGCAGATAATAATTTTTGTTCAATAGCAGCTTCTATACTCATTGGTTATTCCCTAGTAAGTGTTCTTCATGTTCGTGAGAGCGTGTTGAACTTTTAAGTTTATTTTTGCAACAATTTATTTGGTATTTATACAAAGCATCGTTTGTGCCGTGTAGTTATTCTACTCAAATCAAGCGATAATACAGTAGAAATGCCAAACATATGCTACCCAAAGGGTTTAAGCTAAACAGTAAAGTTCAACACGCTCTTATATAAGCTTAGTAATTTTGCTTTAATCTGCCATCTGTCTAGACGTCTATTTTACCTAATTTGGTGCTAAACCTATGGCTGAAATACTAAAATAAATTTCAATAAATTTTACGAAACGTCAGGTTAATACGCATCGCGGTTTGACGTTTAGTTTTCAAAATAGCATGTTGCCATTGGTGTTGGGTTTGACCAGCCATCACTAATAAGCTGCCGGATTGTAAAGGTATTTTACATTTTTCACCAGTAGCTTTGTGCTTTAAATGAAAGACCCGCTCAGCGCCGAACGACAACGAGGCAATCATAGGTTCAGGGCCCAGTTCAGGCTCATCATCGCTATGCCAAGCAACAGAATCATTGTGATCGCGATAACAATTTGCCAATACACTATTAAAACCATGCTGACAAAATGTACGCAACTGATTATTTAACTTTGTTAAACCTGGGGTTAACGGCAAGGCAGCTAACGCTAATTTTGAATAACTATAACTTTGCGCATCTTTAGCATACCAAGCTTGTAAACGAGGCACATTAACATATTTGCCAAACATCAATAACTGATCTTCTCGCCAGCTCAGTTCGGTAAATAACTGCCGTGCCAGCACTAAACTTTCACTGTAAGGAATAAAATTAGGATAATACTGCACATCCGCATCGGCTAACTGAATATTAATAGCAACTCCTTAAATGACTAGTGTCCAGATATTAATTTTGGCACAATAGCGCCCTATCATCTAGCTATCAAATAGACTCAACACACTATGCTCAGCCCTTTTCTGGTTCACGATAAAAATCTCTACCTTGAGCGTTACCCTACTTATCAGGTTAACCGTAGTTTGCAGGCATGGGATGCGGCCGATGAATACCTGGTCAATTATTTATCTGAACAAGCATTACTTAACAGCAAGCTAACGATCTTGGTCTTTAATGATAACTTTGGCGCTCTGAGCCTCAATTTGACCGAGCATAGGGTATTTGCAATTTCCGATTCTTTTATCAGCCACCAAGGGCTTAAGCATAATGCCGAGCAAAATCATTTATCACTCGACGAAGTTAAGCTACTAAGCAGTTTAGATAAACTACCAGCTGAACCCGATTTGGTGCTTTATAAAATACCGAAAAGCAATAGCTTATTAAAAGAACAATTAGCTCAGCTTCGGCAAGTTGTCAGCGCTAACACTATTTTTATTGCCGCAGATAAAGCGAAAAATATTCAAAGCTCAACCCTTAAAGTTTTTGCAAGCTATCTCGGCACAACCACTACCTCGCTAGCAGTGAAAAAAGCGCGACTGGTCTTTTGCCAGCTTGATAATAAAGTTCAAGCCGCTAACGAGCAGCAATTTAGTCAAACCAAACACTGGTTACTCGAGCAAAACTCACTCGATATTACTAACTATGCCAATGTCTTTGCCAGGGATAAACTCGACATTGGTGCCCGAGTATTTATTGATCACCTGCCAACACTCAGCGCGGACTCATCAAAAAAGATCATCGATCTGGGTTGTGGCAACGGTGTTATCGGTTTATCTGTGCTTAACACTGCGCCACAATGCCAGATACATTTTGTTGATGAATCCTATATGGCAGTGCAATCAGCCAAAGAAAACGTAGAACACAATTTCCCAGACAGTTTTAAACATTGTCAGTTTAGCGTTGATGATTGCCTTACCAATATCGAAGAAAATAACGTCGATATAGTGTTATGCAACCCGCCGTTTCATCAGCAAAACGCAACGACCGACCATATTGCCTGGCAAATGTTTAACGATAGCTTTAAGGTGTTAAAAAAAGGCGGTGAATTACGTATTGTTGGCAACCGCCAACTTGGCTACCATATCAAACTTAAACGTATCTTTGGCAATTGCAAACTCATTGCCAGTAACAAAAAATTTGTCATACTTTCGGCGATAAAACGATGAAATTAAATGTTAAATATTTACTACCCGCTAATTCACTGGTCTTTAGCCTGTTATTAACCACTAGTTTAATCACTGGTTGCGCCAGTGCTCCGAAACAAATGGTACTTGCCCCTCAGTTAATGCTCAATAAAAGTAACTTACTTGCTAACAAATTAGCGCAAGTTAGCGTTAACGATCTGCGTAATAAAATTCATATCATTGAAATCCTGCAACCGGACGCTGCTGCCCAACTAATTAATAGTGCCAGTAATATCAGCCAAGTTGTTAACCAGCATTTTAGTGAGGCGTTAACTCAGCACGGCCTCACTATCAGCCCAGCAACCGATAATCACATCACCCTGATTATTAACAATGCAGAAATTACCGTACAACAAGCTCTACTCAAATACACTACCAAGGGACAAATTACGCTAACGGCAAAGGTCCAGTCTGGCGATCAAGTGTTAACAAAAACTTATAATAGTAAGATGAATAGTGAAGGTCCATTAAAAGCCGATCTCGCAGTATTAGAGCGCGATTTTAATCAACAACTAGCCAAGTTATTGGTACAAATTGCCAGCGATTCACAAATCAAACAGTTTTTACGATAACTAGAGACTTTAAGGAGCAAGGATGAAATTCATTAGTGTGCTGTTGAGCCTATGCTTAACAATGTCTGCGTTGGCAGAAAATACCACGATAGATCCAGACAACCTATACCCTCAGGTAAAATTAGAAACATCAATGGGGGTGATCATTGTAGAACTGGATAAAGTCAAAGCCCCGCTCACGGTAGATAATTTTCTCACCTACGTAGTTAATGGTGAGTATAACAACACTATTTTTCATCGCATCATTCAAAACTTTATAGTTCAAGGGGGCGGCTATGATGCTGACTTTACAATGAAAAAAGTCAATGAAGATATAGTTAATGAATCCGGTAATGGTTTAAAAAACGAATTTGGCACCATTGCCATGGCCAAAGAGCGCCATCCCCACAGTGCTAATCGTCAATTCTTTTTTAACGTCAATGACAACAGTAATTTAGACCCGGGAAGAAACTGGGGTTACGCGGTATTTGGTTCGGTTATTGAAGGAGAAGAAGTATTAGAAGCGATGGCAAAGGTAAAAACCGATTACAGTGATGTAATGGGTTGGGAAGACGTACCACTTGAACCTGTGCTGTTAGTTAAAGCCACTTTATTACCCGCGCCCTAGTTCATCTCCCCTACTGGTAATCGATCACCAATAAGAGGTTGCTTTAATTTTCAATTACTTTACATAAGCTTACAGAAAAAAACATTTATCGCTTTGACAAAATAACATTTATCTACGATAAGTAAGGTAGTGCAGCAAACGCGTAGAATAATACTCATCAGACATTGCTCACCGAGATCTTATCTAGATCCTTTTTCTCTTTTATGGCGTTAATTTGGGGTAAGTAAATGATAATTGAGCAGTTTATCAATGAGAAAATTTTGCAAACCAGCGCGTATATTAAAGCGGTGTTAAATAAAGCCCTCCATTACACTGAACTCGACCAATTTGTTAGCAACACTATGGAAGAGTGGACCTTACTCAATGTTATTGATGAAACTCCTGGCAGTGCGAAAGAACGAGTATTTTGGCATGTCATGCATGAACTTAGTTTACACGGCAGTCAATCACTTAACTCAAATCTGTACTTTCGTACCGAGATCACCACCTGCCTCGACTTTTTTAACGGTATAGGCAGCTACCCTATCGATTGTATTGGCTGGCGGCCTATTGCCTGATCCTAAAGCCAAAGGCATAAACCAATAAAAGACTTCTTTAGCAGGGATGACTCTGATAACCTAACGCGATTAACTCTTTGTTCAAAAACGACTAATAATTAAATGTCAGCACGCCATACATTCACACAAACCCTTAGCTACTTTAAAGATAAACGCCTGCTCACCATTTTCTTTTTTGGTGTTGCCAGTGGTTTTCCTTGGGTGATGATCGGCTCAGCAATGACAGGATGGCTCAAAGACGATGGTCTGAGCCGTTCAAGTATTGGGTTATTTGGTCTGATCTTTGTCGCCTATAGCATTAACTTTCTGTGGTCACCGCTTGCCGATCGGGTCAAAATCGCATTTATTACTCAACGTATAGGGCTAAGACGCAGCTGGATTTTAGTCACACAAACCATCATAGTCGTCACGGCTTTTCAATTGAGTTTACTAGACGCTTCCTTGCAGCTTAGTGCCATGGCCGCACTTGGATTAATTATCGCACTAAGTGGTGCTACCCAAGATATTGCCATTGATGCCTATCGTATCGACTCATTAAGCGGCAAGGATAATAATATTATGGCGGCAGGCTCCGCGATGGCAACTGCTGGCTGGTGGACAGGTTATGCTGGTTTAGGCAGCATCCCATTTATTTTAGTTAGTCAACCTAACTGGCAATGGTCAGAAGTTTATCTGGTGCTTTCAATGATAATGGCTGTATTAATGATCACGGTCTTTGTTGTGCCCGAGCCCAAAAGTACAAGGGATGTTACCCTTAATGCTATCGAAAAAAATTATCTTAGCGTATTACCACACTTTGGTGCGCGCTCAATAACCATATTAGTCATACTGCCGATAATTTTTGTCAGTATTATTTATGCCAATATTGGCTACCCTGGCTGGCCACACGAATTAATTTCGGCTAACTATCAGTTTACTGTGATCACAGTATTTGTTGCCACATTGTTAGTGCTATTTAGCCAACAACTTTCTCGATTAAATCGCTATATTAATCAACATGACGGACCTAAAATCCAGCGAAGCAATTCTAACCTAGAAAAATTGGTGGCGTGGTTATTAACGACCTTAGTAGCGCCAATTCAGGAGTTTTTTGATCGAAATGGTACCCGCTTAGCCATTTCAATCTTAATGTTTATTTTCCTATTCAAACTCGGCGAAGCGTATTTAGGCCGCATGTCGATCGTTTTTTACCGAGAAGTAGGGTTTTCCAACGAAGACATTGCTTATTATTCCAAAATGATCCATTGGGCAACCACGATCGTATTTTCTTTAATTGGTAGCGTTTTTACTATCCACTACGGCATACTAAAAGGCTTGTTTATCGGCGGCATTGCCATGTCGGCCAGTAACTTGCTATTTTCTGTTATGGCAATTGTTGGCCCCAATAAATTGCTTTTTGCCTGTACGGTCTTTGTCGATGGATTCACATCTGCTTGGGGTTCGGTTGCCTTTGTTGCATTACTTTCAGTACTGTGTAATAAAAGCTTTACCGCCAGTCAGTATGCATTAATGGCGTCTTTAGGTACCTTTGGTCGAGTAATGTTAGGCTCATATTCTGGCATTATCGTAGACTGGCTTGACGGAAACTGGGCACTGTTTTTTGTTCTAACATCCGTGATGGTGATCCCAAGTTTGCTGTTTTTATATTCGATCAGAAAACCGCTCAATGCCTTAATCGAACAGCAAAGCAACTAACACCGTCAAGTAGTTGGACAGAAGCTTTCAAATTGCTGTAACTCTGCTCTTGGGCATTCATTGGCCGACTGTAATAATCCCCCTGAAAAGCCTGACAACAGTTATTGGTTAATAAATCTATTTGTGCTTTCGTTTCAGCATTAATCGCCAAGTTTATCGCGGCACTTTAAATAAACCACCATGGACGTGATCTAATGTTGAGCGAATTGCAGCATGTGATATGTTCTCAAGCAAATAAGCTTAATGATTATTTTTTAACTGCTTTTTTTGAGTAACATTTAGTACTAGCAGTTCCAGAAAATCTAATCTATGATATTGAAACAGTTAATATTATTGTATTCTTATGATCCGATTCTTCTTTCTTATGCCTATATTAATGTGTGGGATTTGGTGGTGGTACCTTGATAGTAAAGGTTTTAACCTCAGCGATGGCCTCAAAGGATTTATTTATATTTTAGCATTTAATGCCATCATCATTGCATTCTTTGTCCTTATGCTATTTGTTACTCATTAAAAAGCCAGCAACAAAAATCACTGGCTTTTTCATAACTAAATAACCTTAGGTTAAATAATTAAATTAAAAAATCGATCTGAATGATGAGCCACTACGACGGCTGCTTCTGCGGTTGCGCATACGGCTATGCAGTTCACGACGCTTAGCGCCTAACCACTCATCACGGGTAATAGTGGCATCGCCGGCACGGCCTTCTTCTCGCTCTCGATAGGCACAAAACTCGCTAAAAGCTTCGATATCATCTTTTAATTCTTCCGCCACTAATTCAATCATAATAGCATCATCTAAAAAGCCTAATACCGGAATATGATCTGGTACCAGATCCTGTGGATCGCTAAAATAAGCTAAAGCACTTAACACATCTGAACGTTCCTCATCAGGTATCTGCCACTCACTGTCTTCTATCATTGCCACTAAGGTATTCAACTTTTCAATACGTTCACTGACAAAGGCAGGCACTTCAACTTTAATGTCTTTACTTAAGTTTTTAGCGTTAGCTAAAATTTCTTGTTCACTTAACTTTTCTGCACCAGATTGCGCTTTTCGCATCACATCACGAAAATGTTCCAAATCGGATTCTTTTAATTCAAAGGTAACTTCAAATGCCATTATTATTCTCCTAGAATTGGCTTGCATAATGCTCACTGTTAAATTTAACAGAACATTCTCAAGACAACACTATTGTTAAGCACATTTTTATCATATTATTTAAATTATTAATGTCAGTTAACCTGTATTGCACTGTTATATTGTAATTTATAAGAAAAACTAAGGTAGCTTTTGCCAATATGAGCAATAAACTCTCCCCCCGTAATAACACTGAACCACATCAACCGATAAAATCAGAAAACAGTGATAAAAAAACTTGTGAAAACTGTTATGCCGAAGTCACTGGCGCGTATTGTGCGCAATGTGGGCAGGAAGTTGAATCAACCTTAAAATATTTTTGGACTGTGGTATTACACCTACTTGATGATATTTTCAGTTTTGATTCTCGTGCCAGTCGTACCTTAGTACCACTGTTATCTAAACCTGGTTTTTTAACTCAACAATATTTTTTAGGACATAGAGTCCAATACGTACCACCACTTAGGCTGTACTTATTTGTCAGCATCATTTTCTTCTTATCGTTAAAACTATTTACAAACGTTGGCTCACAAAACCTGGTTAATGCCAAAGTTCATCACCAGACCCAACAAGCACTAGAGAATAAAATCAAAGCGTTATCAACCGATCCAGCAGCGGTAACAAAAAATCAACTTGTTATCGAAAAATTAGAAACACTGCTGGCAGATTTAACCGTCAGTAATAAATACATGGTGCGCGATTTAACCAACCAGCTCGCCGAGTTAACATTAAAAGAGCTGGAACAAAATGCAACATTAAACGACGTAGATTATCAAAAAGTCGAAGCACTTAAAGCGCAACTGGAAAAAGCGAAATCAGGTGTTAATATCGATGCGGAATTAACGGATTTTAGCATCAGCAATAGTATAGAAGGTAAGATGTCTTTGCCATTTTTATCACCTGAAGCTAATAAAAAATTCGACCAATATGCAAAAACCTTCGAGAGCAAAGTCAGAAATCAACTGGTAGAAGACCCTAAAAAGTTATTAACTCTAGCGCTAGATAAAGCGCCGCAATTAATGTTCGTACTCTTGCCTGTGTTTGCACTGCTATTAAAAATACTCTATCTATTTTCCAATCGCCTATATTTAGAACATCTGACAGTAGCCCTGCACAGCCACAGCTTTATTTTCTTATCGATTCTTATTATCGAATTGCTATCAGTATTAAGCGAAAAAGTAAATTTCTATGCTCTGGAATATATCAATGTAGGACTGATGATCTGGCTGCCAGCTTACTTATACCTGATGCAAAAGCGTATATATCAGCAAAGTCATTTGGTAACTGTAGTGAAATATTTAATCACCAGCTCACTGTATTTACTCCTTATTGTATTTACCGGATTAATTGCTTTTGTCTGGGGTGCAATGACGCTATAACACATAATGAATGAACCGATAGATAAAATTAACTGCCAACAAAAGAAAGATGGCAAAGCGTTTAGCATTATCGCTATCTTCTTAGTATTATTTTTACTCCTAAGCTTCACCGGTTCAGGCAGTACATCAAGTGGTCTATGGCTGGCACGCGGTTTCTTCTTAGTCTTTATCCTGTTATTTTTCGTTTTGGCAAATAGCCATCATAAAAAACATCAGGCACTAGGTGATACACCTCTTTATCTAAACACTAAAAGGCCTATTATTGGTCAAATACTTAGCGGAAAAATCAAAGTCCCTCAACAACACTTCACAAAAGTTAAGCAATTAACACTGAACAACATTTACTACGATGGTCGAAGCAAAAGAAAAAAATGGAAAAGAATCCGTCAATTAACGACGACTTGTCTCCCGAGCTATGAAGAAGAATGCACCTGGCTTAATTTTGAATTCACCGTTCCCGAAGATTCCAAAGCCAGTGAAAATAAAGGAGATAGGCACTTCTATTGGGAAGTTGAAATGGTATTTACCGAAAAGCTTACACAGGTAAAACGTAACTGGCGCGTCACTATCGATAAATAATCGCATGCGCCAGCCAAAAAAAAGGCCGATATGCTCGGCCTTTTCAAATCAATCGCACTTATTCCGCCAATGGTCGCATATGCGGAAATAAGATCACATCTTTAATCGTTGGTGAATCGGTAAATAACATGACCAAACGGTCGATACCTATGCCCTCACCAGCCGTTGGTGGTAAGCCATGCTCTAATGCACGAATGTAATCTTCGTCAAAATGCATTGCTTCATCATCACCGGCATCTTTTTCTTCCACTTGCTTACGAAAACGCGCAGCCTGATCTTCAGCATCGTTAAGCTCGGAGAAACCATTGGCTAATTCACGGCCACCGACGAAAAATTCAAAGCGGTCGGTGATAAACGGGTTGTCATCATTACGACGTGCAAGTGGTGACACTTCCCACGGATACTCCGTGATAAAAGTTGGTTGATCTAACTTGTGTTCAGCCACTTCTTCAAAGATTTCACAGATATATTTACCTGGCCCCCATACCTTTGACGCATCCCCTTCTTTTACACCAACTTGTTTTGCCATGGCTTTAATGGCATCAAAGTTGGCTTCAGGATCGCGCAGCGGCGCTTCATCTAAATGCGGGGCATGTTTTAAAATCGCATCGACCATAGATAAACGCTCAAACGGCTTGCCAAAATCATAGTACTTTTCTTCTAACACTTCGCCTTCTGCGTTTTTCACTGTATTGCGGATCACCGGTGTACCCATTACATCTTCAGCCAAAGTGCGCAGCATATCTTCGGTCAGATTCATCAAATCATGATAATCAGCGTAGGCCTGATAGAACTCGATCATAGTAAATTCAGGGTTATGACGGGTCGATAAGCCTTCGTTACGGAAGTTACGATTAATCTCAAACACTCGCTCGAAACCACCAACAACCAGACGCTTTAAATATAGCTCAGGTGCAATACGCATAAACATTTCAATATCTAATGCGTTATGAAACGTGGTAAAAGGTTTTGCCGTTGCCCCACCAGGAATGGTTTGCAACATTGGCGTTTCCACTTCCATAAAGTCACGTTCAGTCAAAAATTTGCGGATACCATCAACAATTTTTGAACGTATTTTAAAGGTATTACGAGTTTCTTCATTAATGATCAAATCAACATAACGCTGACGATACTTAGTTTCAGTATCTTGCAAGCCGTGGAATTTTTCTGGCAATGGACGTAATGATTTAGTCAATAACTGATAATCTTCCATGTTGACATATAAATCGCCTTTCCCAGATTTATGTAAGGTACCTGTAACACCTATAATGTCACCGATATCTAATACTCCCCAACGAGCCTTAATGTCTTTTTGTACATCTTTTGCCGCATAGGCTTGGATACGACCACTCATATCCTGTAGCACTAGAAATGGCCCACGCTTTGCCATAACACGGCCAGCAACGCTGTATTGTTCGGTTTCAGCTTCTAACGTTTCTTTATCTTTTTCACCATGAGCAGCTTGTAAATCAGCCGCATAGTGTTTTCGATCAAACTTGTTTGGGTGGCCGTTTGCCGGACAGTTTTCTCGAATTTGCGCTAATTTGCCGCGACGTTCGGCAATCAATTTGTTTTCGTCTTGTGCTTGCTCGCTCATGTTATCTATTATCTCAATAAATTAATGTTAACTAGTCATTGCTAACCAGCATAACGTTTCACTATTTAAGTTAGGTGTTAACCTGTTAAGTTTTATAGCCCAGATTTTAATGATGCTTCGATAAATTTATCCAAATCACCATCTAATACCGCCTGGGTATTGCGGTTTTCAACGCCGGTACGTAAGTCTTTAATACGACTGTCATCTAAGACATACGAACGGATCTGGCTGCCCCAGCCAATATCTGATTTACCATCTTCTAATTGTTGCTTACTTTCGTTTTGCTTTTGAATTTCCATCTCATAAAGCTTAGCCTTTAACAGCTTCATTGCCGTTGCACGATTCTTATGTTGCGAACGATCAGCCTGACAGGCAACCACTGCACCACTGGGCACATGGGTAATACGAATAGCAGAATCGGTTTTATTAACGTGCTGACCACCAGCGCCCGAGGCACGGAAGGTATCAATACGTAAATCTGCCGGGTTAATGTCTATCTCAATATTGTCATCAATTTCCGGGTATATAAATGCCGAGGCAAAAGATGTATGACGACGACCACTTGAATCAAATGGCGATTTACGCACTAAACGATGAACACCTGTTTCAGTGCGTAACCAGCCATAAGCATAATCACCAGAGTATTTGATAGTACAGCCTTTAATACCGGCAACATCACCATCACTGACTTCAATGACTTCGGTTTTAAAACCATGCGCTTCGCCCCAGCGTAAGTACATACGCATCAGCATTTCAGCCCAATCTTGTGCTTCGGTGCCGCCAGAGCCAGATTGAATATCGAGATAGCAATCTGCGCTATCTTGCTCGCCAGAAAACATCCGACGAAATTCCAGTTTTTCCAGACTTTGTTCTAATGCCGCCACTTCTACCTGTGCGTCATTAAAGGTTTCTTCGTCTTGTTCTTCAACCGCCAACTCCACTAAGCCGTCAATATCATCACAACCGGCTTCTAAGGTCTGAATAGTCTCGACAACCGCTTCTAAGTTAGCTCTTTCTTTTCCTAATGCCTGTGCCCGCTCTGGTTCATTCCAAATTTCTGGGACTTCCAGTTCACGAATAACTTCAACTAAACGCTCTGCTTTTTGCTCGTAGTCAAAGATACCCCCGAAGCAACTGAGCCCGTTCGCGAATTTCTTTAACTTTAAATAACACAGGATTAACTTCAAACATTAGTAATTAAATGCCTTTAACAGATGAAAATGAAAGAAAATTAGTCGCGCATTGTAGCTTAATTACCGGCGCAAATAAATGCTCGACGTTCGCTATTTTATGCGCAAAATATATAGGATATGTTTTTGCTAGCTTAGCTGGAGATTTTCCACTATCAATTGCAAGCTCTGCTTACCGCGAAATTCGTTAATATCAAGCCGATATGCTAGATGAACCTTGGTCGCCTGACTGTTTGGCCACTGCTTAATATCAACATTAAAAGCAATAGCATCAAATACTTGCCCCTGTTTTTGCACCACCATTTTTAAATGTTTTTCTCCCACCAACCGCTGTTGAATTAATTCAAATTCATCATCAAATAATGGCTCAGCAAAGTTTTGTCCCCATGGACCGCTGGCCCTTAACAATTCAGCGAATGCTAAATTCATTTCAGATAGTGCTAAAGCGCCATCAGAAAAACATTTGCCTTCAAGCAGTTCACTATCAAGCCACTGCTCGGCATAATACTCAAAATGCTGCTGAAACTGTTTGAAGTCATCCGGCGTTATCGACAACCCTGCCGCCATAGCATGACCGCCAAACTTAATGATCAACCCTGGGTGTTGACTGGCGATATGTTCGAGTAAATCGCGAATATGCAAGCCGGGAATTGAGCGCGCAGAGCCTTTTAGTTCATCCCCCGCTTCATTGGCCGCAAAAACCACACAAGGACGATGAAACTTTTCTTTTAATCGGCCAGCGACAATCCCTATCACCCCTTGATGCCATTGTCGATGATATAAAGCAAGCCCATAAGGTAAACTGGTTTCAGACACTGTCAACTGCTTCATCACAAGCTCAGCCTCTTGCTGCATCCCTTGTTCAATCTCACGACGAGTTTTATTTAGGCTATCTAATTCTGCCGCCATTACCCGGGCAGTCATTAAATCCCCCGCCAATAAACAGTTGATACCATAGGCCATATCATCTAATCGCCCGGCCGCGTTAATTCGGGGACCGAGAGAAAAGCCAAAATCAGCAGCGGTTAATCTTTGCTGATTTTTGCCCGCCACTTCAATTAATGCCTGGATCCCTGGACGGGTATGGCCAGCGCGAATACGCTTAAGCCCCTGCTCAACTAAAATTCGGTTATTGGCATCTAGAGACACCACATCAGCTACCGTACCTAAGGCAACTAAATCTAACAATTGCGCAATGTTTGGCTCCGGTAATTGCTGTTGCTCAAACCACTGTTGGTCTCGCATATGTTTACGCATCGCCAGCATAAAATAAAACGCTACACCGACACCTGCTAATGCTTTGCTGGGAAAATAACAATCAGGTTGATTAGGATTAACAATGGCATCGGCAGGCGGTAACTCCTCACCCGGTAAGTGATGATCAGTAACGATCACAGTTAAACCAAGTTCTTTAGCTTTTTTCACCCCGGCTATGCAGCTAATACCATTATCAACGGTAATTAATAGCTCCGCGCCCTGTTTTGCCGCAATTTCGACAATTTCAGATGTCAGGCCATAGCCGTATTCAAAACGATTAGGCACTAAGAATTGATGGTTTCGACTGCCCAAACTCGATAATGCGCTGATCATCAGCGCAGTACTGGTGGCACCATCGGCATCAAAATCACCGATGATAAAAATTGATTGTTGTTTGACTATTGCTTGATAGAGTATCTGACAAGCACGGTCTAAGCCTTTTAAACAGCTGACATCGAGCAGCTGACTAACACTGAGCTCAAGTTCCTGCTCAGCTTTAACACCTCGGGTAGCATAAATTTGTCGGATCACAGGATGTAACGAATCCGGCAAATAACTATCATCTAGCGGTTCACGACGAACAATCACTTTATCCATGTTCAGCTAAATCTTGTTCAACTAATGCTCAAAAGCTTAGCTATTCGCTTCCAGGTTTTTGATGATGGCTAAGATCGCATCCGGGTCTTTGTATCCTGGTAACATAAAGCCGTTATCAAATATAATTGCCGGCGTACCACTGACACCTATTTGACGACCAAAATTAAACTCTGCTTCAATCGGCTTATCGCAAATACGCTGGGCAACCGTTGAACCTAATTTTGCTTTCGTTAGCGCTTCATTAGGCTGTTCGTTACACCAGATAGAACGCAAGTCTTTAAATCCTTTTGAATACTGACCAAACTGGTCTTTAACCCCTGCACGAGGATATGCCAGATAACGCACGGTAATACCATGCTCATTTAACTTATCCATTTCTTTATGTAACTTACGACAATACCCACATGTAATATCAGTAAAGACAGTAATTACATATTTTTCTTCACTGGCAGGGTAAACAATCATATCTTTTTCAAACTGTTTCATACCATCGACGCGCACCTGAGCCAAACTTTCTTCGGTATGATTAACAACATTGTCGCCAGCTAAACCATATAACTTACCATTGACTAAAAATTTACCATCAGCACTGGCATAAAACATTCCCTGATTAGTCACCACCTCAATTAATGCCGGAAATGGCGAAGCTTTAACAGTAATGATTTCTAACCCTAAACTATCAGATAAACGGGTCATTAACTGCTTTTTCACTTGCGCAGATAACTCAGTTTTTTCACTGGCATACGCCGAAGACACCGTTAAAAGAACAATAAAAAAGCCAGCAATAAAATTTTTAAACATGTAAATACCTAGTCACTCAGTGGGATTATTAAAATAAACCGTTATTTGATAAAGAAGACCTCATTAATGGCGACAAAATTACAGGTAAACAATTAAAAAAGCAATGTTACTAACCTATCTCTCTAGGGGCTGTTGATCTTTCAAGTTTGTTTTTGCAGTAATTTATTTGCTATTTATACAAGGCAGCACTTGCCAAGTGTAGTTATTTTACTCAAATCAAGCGATAACACAGTAAAAATGCCAAATAGCTGCTGCCCTATGGGTTCAACTAAATTAAAACAGCAAAGATCAACTGTCCCTAGATCAATCACTGGCTAAACAAGCGCGATTTCTGCTAAACTTGCGCCAATTTTTCACCCCAAATTGATTTACTTAGGTTAACTAAATGAAAATTGGCCTATTTTACGGCTCAACCACCTGTTATACCGAAATTGCCGCAGAAAAAATTCAGGCACACTTTGATTGCGATGTCGTTCAGTTACATAATATTAAAGACGTAGCACTTGAGCAATGTCAGCAATTTGATTTACTTATTTTGGGTATCTCGACCTGGGACTATGGCGAACTTCAAGAAGACTGGGAAAGCCACTGGGCAGAGATCAGTGACTTAAATCTTGAAGGCAAAGTCGTTGCTCTATATGGTATGGGAGATCAAATTGGCTATAGCGAATGGTTTCAAGATGCCCTAGGCATGCTGCATCAGCAAGTGATAGCGCAAGGTGGTTATGTTATTGGCTATTGGCCCATTCAAGGTTATGAATTCGCAGCATCGAAAGCACTAACCGATGATAAATCCCATTTTGTTGGCTTGGCCCTTGATGAAGATAATCAATATGACTTAAGCGATCAGCGTATCACGAACTGGTGTCAACAACTTCAGCAAGAAATTGCTGAGTTATTAGAACATTAAACAGACAATTTTTTACTTTTTTCGTGTAGCTTTTTTCATGCAGCTCTAGGTAATTCACCACTTTAGCTCTATAATCTGCACACCTTTAATTCGAGCAACCATCACTATGTTTGAGCAGTTTGATCTAGATTCAGCCCTTCTTGGCGGCATTAATAATATCGGTTTTAAAAAACCAACTTCAATCCAGTCATTAGTCATACCTGAAGCCATGGCAGGTAAAGACGTATTAGCTTCTGCTCCAACAGGTACCGGAAAAACCGCTGCATTTTTGTTACCGGCAGCTCAGCATTTGCTCGATTATCCTCGCACTAAGCCGGGATTCCCTCGAGTATTGGTTTTATCTCCAACCCGCGAGCTAGCACTGCAAATCAGTGAACAAAGTGAAAAGCTCACTGAGCTTACTAATATCAAAACCGGCGTGATCACCGGTGGCGTTAATTACGGCAGTCACAAAGAGATCTTAACCGAAACCACCGATATGCTGATCGCCACACCAGGACGCTTACTCGAATATATTGAAAATGAACAGTTTGATGCCAGAGAAATAGAAATACTGGTACTCGATGAAGCAGATCGTATGTTGGATATGGGATTTGCCGAAACCATCAATCGCATCATTGGCGAAGCTAGGTGGCGCAAACAAACCTTATTATTTTCTGCTACGTTAGAAGGTTCACATGTATTAAAATTTGCTAAGGAGATTTTAAACGAACCTATTTATTTGGAAGCGAATCCATCACGTAAAGAGAAAGCTAAAATTCACCAATGGATCCATTTAGCCGACGATAAAGATCATAAATTTAAATTACTGGCGCATTTACTTAAGCAAGATGATGTCAAACGGGCGGTAGTATTTGCCAACAAACGCGAAACGGTACAATACCTTTCAGGCAAGCTATACGCTGAAGAACTTCCTTGTGCCTGGCTTGAAGGCAATATGCCACAAGATAAACGTAATAGTGCCGTAGACAGATTACGCAAAGCTGATGTTAATGTCTTAGTAGCAACAGATGTCGCAGCAAGAGGGCTCGACATCGACGATATCACTCACGTCATTAATTTTGATATGCCGCGAAAAGCCGATATTTATATACACCGCATTGGTCGAACGGGTCGTGCCGGCAACAAAGGTACCGCTATTTCTCTAGTTGAAGCCCACGATATGGCTGTGATAGGAAAAATAGAACGCTATATGACTGAGCGTTTACCACGTCGTATCATTGAAGAACTTCGCCCGAAATATAAAGAAGCACGAATCGCATTGAAAAAGCCGAAGGTGAAAAAATCCACCGCACAGAAAAAAGCAAAAGCGAAAAAACAGGCGAAAAGAAAGAAAAAATAACAAGCTCACTATCGTAATAAAAACGCCTGAATGCTCGCATGTTCAGGCGTTTAGCTATTCCACCACGATTATTCTTTAGCTTAAATTAGTTACCGCAATTTTTACCCGATAAATTTGCACATTTTGACAAAATTTCTTGCGTCACCAACGCTGATCGGTGAAAATTACACCGAAATGAAGTAATTCCGCAGTAAATATCCAATACATTAGTTGTAATTCAATCTAGCCTTCGCTAGATTAGTAATTGTATTTTGCAATATTTAAGGATGATTTAAGCAAATATGTCAGAGCAATTGATAACTGAGCAAATTAAAAAACAAGCTCGCCACTGGGTTTGCTGTTTAAACCGTGGCTTACATCATGAAGAAAAACCACAACTTATTGCTTGGGTCAATCAAAGTCCAGCACATCATCAAGCCATCTATAAAATGGCTACTTTCTTCGATAACATCAGTGAGTTAAAAACTCTTAACGGTGTTTTTCCCTTGGCACAGCAACCGAGCATAATTAGTGGGAAAGATTTCAAATGGTTACTTGCTATATTAGTGAGCATATTGCTCATTTTTATTTCATTGCCATTAAAAACCATGCTATTTGATTCAAATAGTCAATCGTTCCCCGTCCAAACTTATACCACTAATATCGGTGAAATCATCAGTGTCGAGTTAACGGACGGCAGTAAAATCACATTAAATACTCACTCTCAAGTGCGTGTAAGCTACACAGATAACCACCGTAATATTAATTTACTCTACGGCGAAGCCCAGTTTGATGTTGCCAAAGATTCTTCTAGACCATTTACCGTTACGTCAGGAAGTAAAGCCTTTACCGCATTAGGTACAATTTTTAATGTTCAAAAAAATAACGAATCTGATATGGAATTGATCGTCAATGAAGGTCAGGTACTGGTCAGTAACAGCCAGTTAACTAATCACCAACTGCAGACTTTGATATCAGAGGAGATCGATAAGTTTGAGTCGTCAAAAATCATTACTGATAACGAAAAATCGGTGATCAGCAATAATGTCCAACAACCTACTAATTCGCTGAGTAAAAAACAAAGTGCCAATGAATTAGCCTGGCAGCAAGGAATGTTAGTATTTAATGGTGAAACCTTAGCTCAGGCGCTGAACGAAGTGAGTCGCTATAGCAAGGTACAATTTGAAATTACCGACAGTAGCATCAACGATGTTAAAATAGCCGGCTACTTTAAAGCCGGAGATATAGACGGTTTACTAGCAGCACTATCTTATAACTTTGGCATCAAATCAAAATTTAACGCCACCAACTCAGTACAATTAAGTCAACAACCGACAAAAAGCTGATCCCGCTAACAATAGCACTTTAGCTAAACCGAGCTTCATACTATACTGAAGACATCAAACTCTTTTGATAATAATAATTTAGGGTCTGTTGTTTAACCAATGTCTTTGCTTTTATCTAGCACATCAAATAGCCAGCTTTCAATACGCTTAGCAACTTGCTTATGGCAAAACATAGCAGCCTTGCTAGCTGTTATGTTGCTGCCGCTCAGTTTTCAAGTTAAAGCAGACAAATTATATTATTTTGATATTAAATCACTCCCAGCCGATCAGGCACTGATCGCTTTTGCTAAACATTCTCAGCGCACCATTATTTTTTCTTACGAGCTCACTAAACACTATCAGGCAAACGAGCTTAACGGCTATTTTACAATTGCTCATGGCCTTAATAGATTACTGCGCCATACCGAACTTGAAGCCCATATCAATAGCAACGACGAAATACGCATTCAGCTCCGTCAACCAGCACATAAGCAAGACTCAATAACAAGGTCAACATCCAAAGCTCTTATTGCTAAGCAAGAAGAGAGTAATAATAGGATTGAAAAAATTGCCATTGTTGGCACAAGAAATATTGCACGTAGTATTCAGGAGCTCCCCGTCCCCGTTGATGTATTATCTGAAACCATGTTGGCAAATACTGGGCAGTTCGAAAATGGCCGCAAACTACAGACAATCGCTCCTTCGTTTAACTTTGCCAGTTCATCCATCAGTGATGGCACTGATGTACTCAAACCTGCTACCTTAAGAGGCTTAGGGCCAGATCAAACCTTACTCTTAGTCAATGGCAAACGTCGCCACCATTCCAGCCTTGTTCATATTAATACCTCCGTTGGCCGTGGTACATCAGGCGTTGGCATTAACGCAATTCCATTTAGTGCCATAAAACGTATCGAAATACTACGTGATGGCGCTGCTGCACAATATGGCTCAGATGCCATTGCCGGCGTGATAAATATTGTCTTAAAAGACTCGACTAGCAAAGGACATATCACCACTAGCTATGGTCAATATGGTAAAGGAGACGGTCAAAGTGCAGAGCTCAATATCAATAAAGGTTTCTCATTCAAGAATAACGGCTTTTTTAATGCCACGATAAATGTCCAAGATCACCAAGCAACAGATCGTTCAGGTCAACATGGCAGCTGCCAGTTTCCAGGTTGTGTCCGGTTAGCACCTGAGCAATTTTTAGCAAAAGATCCACGGGAATTTAGTGCTAAACGCGATACCTTTGACATTGGCGATCCCGCTTATCAGCAATTTTCACTGGCTTATAATAGCCAATATAATTTGACTGACGGCAAGCTTTATAGCTTTGCTATTTATTCAAAACGTGAGAATGACGCTGCCGCATTTTTCCGCGACAACCTTAATCAACAAGCGAATCCAATGTTACAAGACGGTGAGCCATTAGTTCCTGGTGGCTATCTACCTTTTATTCATTCAGATATTGCTGATGCATCATTTAGCCTTGGTTATAAAACCGAACTCAATCCAGATATATTAATGGATATCTCCTACAGTTACGGCGTTAACAGTATTGACTATACCACTAAAAATTCTGTTAATGCCTCGTACGCAATCATGCTTGAGCAACAGGGCATCACTGCTCAACAAATAAGAGAGCAGATGCCGAATTCAGCGGACGCATATGGTCTTAAATTATCGCTACAAACCATTAATTTAGATATCCAGAAGTTTTTTAGTTATGCCACACTAGCACTTGGACTGGAATTAAGAAAAGACCGTTATCAGGTTATAGCAGGCAACCAATATAGTTATTTTGATTACCATTCACCTGCTCCTCCAAGCGGCCCAAATAAGGTACTGGCAGGAATTCAGGGGTTTCCAGGGATAGCGCCTAATGCCGAAGTTGACGAGCAAAGGGATATAGCCTCAATCTATGTCGAAGTGAACAGTGAATTAAGTGAGTATTTCAATTACAGCGCTGCCCTACGTTATGATGATTATCAGGACTTTGGCTCAACCTCTAATATCAAGTTAGCAGCAAATTGGCGACCATTTGAACACTTTAATTTACGAAGCTCCATCAGCACAGGGTTCAGAGCCCCTTCTATGCAGCAACTATATTTTAATAACACCAGTACGCAATTTATCGTCAATCAAGAAAATCAATTGAGCTCAGAGCAAGTCGGCACCTTTAGAAATGACAGCCAGCTTGCGCAAATAATAGGGCTCCCACAGTTAACCGAGGAACAATCTAAAAACTTTTCCCTTGGTGCGGTATTTAATTTCACAGAGCAGTTTAATGTCACTATTGATTACTATGCGATTAATATTGATGATCGCATTGTTATCAGTAATAAATTATCGGCTGAACAATCGCCATCACTTGCACAGGCAATCAAACATACAGGTGTAGACAAGGCGCAGGTATTTCTTAACGGCGCCGATACTCAAACCCAGGGGCTCGATATCATCTCGACCTGGCACTCCCAACTGTTTAGTGGCCAACATACACTGACATTAGCAGCAAACTTCACCGACACTGATGTCACCCGGCTTTATTCACCGAAAAATAGCGCGTTATCACCATTAGATAACGAGCAAGTTTTCGCCCGTCAGGACATTTCAATTATTGAACAGTGGCAACCAAAAGACAGAATTAGCTTAACTTCACTGTATCAGCAACAAAGCTGGTCATTGAATCTGGCATTAAATCGCTACGGCAAATACACCATAATCGATGGTGAACAACAAACCTATGGTGCAAAAACCTTAACCGATATCCGTTTTCAGCATGACCTTAGTAACAACTTTTCCTGGTATCTGGGGGTAAATAATCTATTTGATGTCACCCCGGACAAGAACACTATCGGCAACTCACACGCAGGTACTATAGTTGATCAACAAGGCAATACTATTGTTAGCAGCCTTGGCGTCTTTAAATACTCTCGTCGCTCAGCCCCATTTGGTTTTAATGGTAGTTATTTTTACTTAGGTGTTAACTACCATTTTTAATAATAGCTCTGGCAACTATTGTGCAATTTTACGCGTAAAAACCCAGTCATTGCCTTTAGATAGCTCGTTACTATATTGATAACCAGCAACGTCAAAGTTTTTCAATTGTTCTAGTGAATTAATTTGGTTTTCAATAATATAGCGCGCCATTAAACCACGTGCTTTTTTCGCAAAAAAGCTGATCATTTTATATTGACCATTTTTCCAGTCTTTAAACGCTGGGGTAATGATTTCCGCCTGCAATGATTTCTTTTTCACCGACTTAAAGTACTCATTAGATGCAAGGTTGATCAGTACGTTATCACCTTGTGCCTCTATAGCTTGATTGAGCTTTTCTGTAATGATTTCCCCCCAGAATTGATAGAGGTTTGCTCCTCGTTCATTGGCCAACTTAGTGCCCATTTCCAGGCGATATGCTTGCATCAGATCTAAAGGTTTTAACAAACCATATAATCCAGATAATATCCGCATATGCTGCTGCGCATAGGCAAAGTCTTTTTCCGATAACGTAGCAGCATCAATACCGGTATAAACATCACCGTTAAATGCCAGAATTGCCGCTCTAGCGTTTTCTGGCGTAAAAGGCTGAGACCACTGACCAAAGCGTGCCGCATTTAAACCAGCTAATTTATCACTGATACCCATTAGCGATGATAAGTCTGCTGGTGACAAGGTTTTACATTGTTCGACAAGTATTTGGCTATGTGACAGTAACTCCGGTTGCGAATATTGCTCCGTCGCTAACGGAGAATCATAATCAAGATTTTTTGCTGGCGAAACAACCAATAGCATAAGATACCTATTCCTTGTTAAGTAAAATTTCTGTGTAAAATTTTTTCCGCCCACTATAGCATATTTCCTAACTTGAAGGAGTTAAAAGTCTTTTTCCCATTTAGCTATATAAAATAATGAATAAATCAATAAAGCTACTTGCTAATTTACTAGAATTTGATACAAATTAGCGTTCGTGCTCAATTAAGGTAAGCTTGGGCATTAACGGAGTTACACCAAAAATAAGCATCTTGTCTCAACGCTTAATCGGTACACTTTTTAATTTCATCAAAAACAAGGCAGATGTTATGACTGATCAATTAACACAATTAAAAGCAATGACCACTGTGGTTGCTGACACCGGCGATATTGAAGCCATCGCTAAATTTCACCCACAAGACGCCACCACTAACCCATCACTATTACTAAAAGCTGCGTCATTAAGTAATTATCAACACTTACTCTCTCAAGCCGTTGAATGGGCAAAAGTACAATCAAATGACGCTGAACAACAGGTAATTGATGCAGCTGATAAGCTCTCAGTATTAATCGGTATTGAAATATTAAAAATCATCCCAGGCAGAATTTCTACCGAAGTCGATGCTCGTTTATCTTTTGATACCCAAGCTTCTATCGACAAGGCCCATAAACTTATCGCCATGTATAATGAAGCGGGCATTAGCAACGACAGAATTTTGATAAAACTTGCCTCTACTTGGGAAGGAATTAAAGCAGCTGAGCAATTAGAACAAGCTGGCATTAACTGTAATCTAACGCTGTTATTTAGTTTTGCTCAAGCACAGGCGTGCGCTGAAGCAGGTACCTTTCTGATTTCCCCTTTCGTTGGCCGCATACTTGACTGGTATAAAAAGGATACCGGAAAAACTGAATACCCGGCAGCAGAAGATCCTGGGGTGTTATCAGTGACTAAAATATATAACTATTATAAAGCAATGGACTATAGCACTATTGTTATGGGCGCTAGCTTTAGAAATAGTGGTGAAATTTTAGCATTGGCAGGTTGTGATCGCTTGACCATTAGTCCGCAATTATTAGAAGAATTAGCGACTTCAAATGAGCCAGTTGAGCAGAAGTTGGTTGCAGAGCAAGCCAAAGCAGAGCGCCCGGAAAAGTTAACTGAAAGTAAATTCCGCTGGTTAATGAACCAAGATGCGATGGCAACAGAAAAACTTGCTGAAGGTATTCGTAACTTTGCCATTGATCAGGTCAAATTGGAAAAGCAGTTAGCGGAACTGTTGTGAACCTTAAGTCACACTAACGTTTTATAGAAGCTAAGAAAACAGATTAGCTTTCAATTACTTATAAAAAAAGTTTAAAAAGATGTTCATTTCTGCAACAGAGTATGATAAAAAAATCATGCAGTTGTAGAAAAAAGGAGCATTCCATGAATAAACTCGAAGAAGTATTGGGCTCACTTGGTAAACAACCCAAAACGACAACAAGTAATAACAAAAAACGAAAATGGCGTGAAATAGAACAACTGAAAGATAAGTTCCAACTAGAAAAAGATTTAAAGGCATATGATGACTCGCTAGAGTACATGTTGGACGAGTTTTAAGCTAATTAAAACACCTCACTAAAAACCCAGTAACAACTGGGTTTTTTATTGCCTCTTCATTTATCACATCAATTGAAAACATGCAGCTATGACCAATAGACAAAATATCGCATTAGGTGACTCAGCAGCCAATATCCGGGTTTTTATCGCTAATCGGCCACCACTTACACCATATCAGCAATTATGTCATTTCAGGCCGATACAGCACGGTGAAATTAAAAATATCGCCGAACAAACAGGTAATCATTGGCGAAAGATATTCAACGTCTATGCTAAATTCATCTTTGAACTCAAAACCCCAGCGTTTAATAGCTGGCAACACTACCGTGATCGACAATTGCTTACGAAGGACAGTAACACCGCACTGATTTTTTCAAAACCTAAATTAACAACAACCAATATGAAAGAGCCCGTTATCAATATTGTTCTTGGTAAAACTTATGCCACCGAACTTGGGCTGGCCGAGCAATGTCAGTGGATATCACCAGACTTTGCCATTAATCACAGCCTAGGATTAATTATCAGCCCTTATTTTGACTACCGTCAGCTGAGCAATATAAAAATCACCCAACTGTGTCAGCTAGTGAAGCAATTAGTTCAAGATAATGCCTGAATGCTATAGAGATTTTCATGTTCGAGCCATTTTGGATAGCTGCGTAACGGCTCTTTGCTTGGTTTTGCAAGATAATAGCCTTGAGCATAGGTCATACCGAGTTGACGCAACAACTCAAACTCCTGAAAACACTCGATCCCTTCTACTACAACCTTGGCCTGCGCCGACTCTGCCAGTTCAAAAATCGCAGTTAAGAATTTACGTTTAAAACTATCTTGATGACAATTTTCGACAAAATAGCGATCAACCTTAACAATATTGGGCCGTAACTGGCTCCATAATTTTAAACCAGAATAACCGGCACCGAGATCATCAATCGCCACTTTGAAACCAAATTCCCGGTATTTAGCTAATGCCTGACTTAACATTTGCTCATTCGGATTAGGGTATTTCTCACTCAGTTCGATCACAATTTGCTGACAATCTAAACCGGCACGTTCAACAAAGCGCATGGTTTCTCCCTGAGGGTGCGCTTTATCTAACAACACTAATGGACTGATATTAAGAAAGAGTTTGCCTTTGAGCCCTAAGCGTACAAATTGTTTAATTGCACTGTCACGGCACAATATTTCCAGCTCGGAAAGCAAACCACATTCAGTGGCGTCATGAAACAACAGATCTGGATAATAATAACGGCTACCTTCTGGCCCCCGAGTTAAGGCTTCATAGCCTAAAATACTTTGCTGATTAACATCAAAGATCGCTTGGAATACAGTGGTTACGTTTTTCTCTTTTACAATATTTTCTATAGCTCTATACACTAGTCTACTCTCTCTTTACCCTTAGTTAGTGTAAATGGCCTAAATGACAGTTTTATGACAAAAAAGGCTTATCCAGTGAAAACACCAGATAAGCCTTTTGAAAACAAAATAAGAGTTATTCTGTTGGTAGAGTGTCGTCAGCTACTTCATGCTCTTCAGCGGCAACAGCAGTTTCCACTTCAATTCTATCGACTCGCTGTAAACCACGAGGAAGCTTATTACCCCGACGCCCCCGTTCACCGCGGTAATGCTCAATGTCTTTTGCTTTAAGCATTAGTTTACGCTTTCCAGCATGCAAGGTAACTGAATCTTCTGCATTAAGCACAGTCAGTAAGGTCACAAACTCTTCCCTCGCTTTTGCTCTGGCGGATGAAATATTAATGATTTTATTGCCTTTACCTTTACTCAATGCCGGTAGATCTTTTACTGGAAAAACCAGCATTCGCCCTTCTGAAGTAATCGATAAGACCAGCGCCGCTTCTAAATCATTAATTGCTTGTGGCGTCATTACTTTCGCATTTGCCGGTAGACTCAACAGCGCCTTACCGTTTTTATTACGGCTGACCATATCGGCAAACTTACCGATAAAACCGTAACCGGCATCACTACTTAATAAAAAGTTCGCCTCATCATCTGCCATTATTGTTTGCTCAAAGTTTTCTCCGGCAGTGAGACTAAAGCGTCCGGTTAACGGCTCGCCTTGACTTCTCGCTGTCGGTAAACTGTGTGCATCCGTGGTATACGCTCTCCCCCCGGAGTCAATAAATACCACAGGGCGGTTACTGCGCCCCCGCGCCGAGCATAGATATTCATCACCTGCTTTATAACTTAATGCTTTCGGATCGATATCATGGCCTTTAGCACAACGCGCCCAACCTTTTTGTGACACCACTACCGTTACTGGCTCACTCGGCACGAGATCTTTTTCCGACAGGGCTTTTGCTTCGCCACGCTCAACGATTTTCGAACGTCGATCATCACCATATTTTTCTGCCGCTTCCAGCAGCTCTTTTTTCATTAAGGTGTTCATCCGCGCTTTCGAATTCAGCGTTTTTTCTAAGTAATCACGCTCTTTATTCAATTCGTCTTGCTCAGTACGGATTTTGATCTCTTCTAACTTAGCCAGTTGGCGTAACTTGATCTCTAATATCGCTTCCGCCTGAATTTTTGATAAATTAAAGCGCGATATCAATTCCGCTTTCGCATCATCATAATTACGAATAATTTCGATCACTTCGTCAATATTAAGATAAGCAATGAGTAAGCCATCTAAAATATGTAAGCGCGCCAACACTTTATCTAAACGGTATTGTAACCGTCGACGTACCGTTTCACGACGAAACTCCAGCCATTCAACCAACATGGTACGTAAATCTTTAACCGCCGGCTTATTATCCAGCCCTATCATGTTTAAATTAACACGATAGTTTTTCTCCAGATCTGTGGTCGCAAATAAATGCTGCATTAACTGCTCAACATCCACCCGGTTCGACCTTGGCACTACCACCAGTCGAGTGGGGTTTTCATGATCCGATTCATCCCGTAAATCGACCACCATAGGCAATTTCTTTGCGGTCATCTGATTGGCAATTTGTTCTAGAATCTTGCCTCCGGATGCCTGATGCGGCAAGGCTGTGATCACTATATCGCCCTGCTCAACTTCATAAACAGCGCGCATTTTTATACTGCCACGTCCGGTTTGATAAATTTTCTCTATATCTGCCTTAGCTGTGATAATTTCCGCATCAGTTGGATAATCAGGACCTTTAACGTGCGTTAACAACTCAGCCAGTTCGGTTTTTGGCGATTCTATTAACTGGACACAGGCATTAGCAACTTCTCTGACATTATGTGGCGGAATGTCCGTAGCCATACCAACCGCGATCCCGGTAATACCGTTTAACAAGATATGAGGTAAACGCGCCGGTAAGGTTTGCGGCTCTTTCATGGTACCATCAAAGTTAGGGATCCAGTCTACAGTCCCCTGTCCTAACTCAGATAATAACACTTCGCTAAAACGTGATAATCTTGCTTCGGTATAACGCATCGCAGCAAATGATTTAGGATCATCCGGTGCCCCCCAGTTGCCCTGACCATCCACTAATGGATAGCGATAGGAAAATGGTTGCGCCATCAACACCATAGCTTCATAACAAGCGGAATCACCATGAGGGTGAAATTTACCAAGCACATCACCAACCGTACGAGCCGACTTTTTATACTTAGCAACAGCTGATAATCCCAGCTCCGACATTGCATAAACGATACGACGTTGGACTGGCTTTAAACCATCACCGATATGCGGCAACGCCCTATCCATGATGACGTACATCGAATAATTAAGGTAGGCTTCTTCTGTAAATTGGCGTAAAGGCCGTTGTTCAATACCGTCGAGACTATAATCTAGCGCATCTGACATCAAATGTTTTCCCGATTAAAACTATTATTATCATTATGTTAATTAGCTATCTAACACTGAGTTAATGAGTTTTTATTATGTGGTTAGCTCTGCTAGCACTTCATAGCCCTAGCTTATATGATTATTCTGTTAGAAAAAATAGTCGTTCGCAAGAAATTTGCGCTGACTCAAACTTAATAGTTACCCTTGATAACAACACACCTGATTACGACCGGCAGCTTTTGCCTGATACATAGCCTGATCTGCAGCATGTAATAAATCATCAAAATTAGCCGCTGTATCGACAATATTAGCAACTCCAGCACTAATAGTGACCATCTGCTCAATATCCGGCATATAAACCTGTTCAACTTTTTCTCTAAACCGTTCAGCAATCGCTTTTGCTTCTTCTAACTGCGTTGCCGGCAGAACAACAGCAAATTCTTCACCACCAAGTCGGGCGAAAACATCACGGGTACGTATTGTTTCCCGACCAAGTGTCGCCACTTTATTGATCACCTGATCACCTTTATCATGACCATAATCATCATTGACCTGTTTAAAATAATCAATATCCAACATAATAACGCTTAAAGTCTTCCCTTCGTCTGCATATTGCTTAACAAAATGTTCTCCCTGTTCGAACAGAGTTCGACGGTTATATAGCCCGGTTAAACTATCGGTATTAGATAATGACCTTAAAATTGAACGTACACGAAATTGTCGGATTAATAGCACTAAAAATACGATAGCGGTAATGATAAAAATTAAGCTATTTCGTTGCTGGATCTGCGTACTTTTCTCAGTTTCTTTTAACTGTAATGCCTTGAGTTCATGCTGACTTTTCAGTAGCTCATTCGCTTTAACTTTCAGATCTGTTTCATATTTTTTATTTAGCTTGGTTAACCGCTGTTCACGTAACTGGTCGCGATAATCTTGGTATTTTTCGATATAGATCTCTTTTTGCTGATACGCTTTATCATAATCGCTTGCTTTAACATAAAGCTCTGCCAATATTAGATGAATCTTTGCAAAATCAGGGGTCACTAACTGACTTTTTGCCATTCTGTCTTCCATTGCAATCGCAGATAGTAACTCATTAACATGATGCTCAAGGCGAGAATCATCTGTCAGTAAAAGTGCATTAATAATACTCATTAAATAACGTTCGGCACGATTAAAATTATCACTAATAGCGATGATTTTCGGCTGAATTTCTCTTGCTTGCTCTGGCGATGATTCACTCAGCGCTAACAAAGACAAAATGCGAGCATTTACAGGTAATGGCTGATCATTCGATAATAAAGTTTTATCACCGCTTTCTTGGGCTACAATAAATGGAAAGACACTGTGCTTATATTGCTCTGCGGCTGCAACACTGTAGATACTGCCAATTAAAGAGAACAATAAAATGAATGCCAATAATTGCTTACTCACTGCTACAGACCTTATTTTTTCCCTGGCGCTTTGCCTGATACATCAGGCGATCAGCTCTTTGTAACAATTGATCAAAACCGTGAATTTCTGAGCTGACAGTCGATGCGATACCGACACTGACGGTCACCTTTTCTATCTCATTATGTGCCCACTGCATCCGGCTGATAGTCAGGCGTAATAATTCTGCGAGCTCAATAGCTGACGCTATAGTGGTTACTGGTAATAAGACAATAAATTCTTCACCGCCTAATCGACCAAACACTCCTTTATCGCCAACAAGCTGCTGACCTACTTGTGCTACTTGCTGTAAGGTCTGATCACCAACTTTATGCCCTAGACTATCATTAATTTCTTTAAAATCATCAATATCCAATACTATTAAACTAAAAGGCTGCTTGTTAAGCCATGCACGCTTAACAAATTTTTCCCCCAGCTCAATTAAGCGGCGACGATTAGTCACCCCTGTTAACTCATCCGTTCGACTAGCGATCAACAGTTTTTT
Organism: Thalassotalea insulae; assembly: GCF_030161395.1. Taxonomy (NCBI): domain Bacteria; kingdom Pseudomonadati; phylum Pseudomonadota; class Gammaproteobacteria; order Alteromonadales; family Colwelliaceae; genus Thalassotalea; species Thalassotalea insulae. Next base: position 3,250,328 of record NZ_BSST01000001.1, on the reverse strand, counting down.
TTGTCCTTTTAGCGTTTTAACCAGCAACCAAGCCAGTACTAAAACAACAATAGCAAAAGTGGTACTGAAAAGTTGCCGGTTTTCCGCATCACTTTTTGCCTCTGATAATTTCAGTGTCTGTACGGATTCCTGATGCTCTAATATTTTCTTTTCAATATCCGCTTGTTCGCTTTCATAGCGCATACGTAAATCTTCAACTTCTTCAAAGTTGCTTTTTTCTGGTAACGCTAAGGCAATCGTTAAAAATTGTTCTTGTGCTAAATATGCTTGTTTATGCTCTTTCAGTTGATGATATAGTTCCGCTTTCAAATATAAAACATTAAGTTGAGAAATAGTCGACACCATTTTTTGTTTATGGTTGTTGTATTGCTTTAATAACTGTTCAGCTTTTAGCATACTTTCAAGTGCTTCCTGCGTTTTTCCAAGCTCTTTAAACAAATAACCTTTATCCAAGGCATGGGCTATTGGAAAATCCGCTTGTTGGGCATTTTCCGCATATTGACTGGCAAGCAGCATATAATGATAGGAAGCTTCAGGATCGCTGTCTTTTTGTTTAGCTTGTGCCCAAGCCATACCTGAATACGCAGAAGAAATCAGTTCGTCATTGCCGATTTGTTCGGCATGATCTATCACTTCCTTGAATAAAGGGATCGCCTCTTCATAGCGTTCACTAGCCGCATGGTTACTAGCCATATTGCTTAACGTATTATAGGCGTAGAAAGTTTTACCTGCTTTTAAATAATGCTCATATGATTTTTGATAATAAATTAGCGATTTATCTTCTTGAGAAATTAAACTGTATAAAATGCCAAGTTCAGAATAAACAAAACCTGATAGCTCATCATCATTCAGTTTTTTCGCGATAGCCAGCGCATCATTGAACATGGTCAGTGAATGTTCAAATTGCTCTGTAAGATAATCCAGTGCACCAAGGTTGGTGAGCCCCATAGCCACTATTTTTTTATCGTTTAATGAATCCGCTATCTCAATACCATTAAGGTAGTCTTGTCGCGCGGCTTGGTAATTACCTAAACTTTCAACGGCAAAACCACGAGCATATAATAGCTCAGCGGTAACAATGTCAGAGCTTGCTAACGTCATCGCTAGGCTTATCCCTTGCGTAGCGACTTCTTTACTTTTTTGATATTGCGCCTGTTCAACATAAACTTCAGCCAACAAGCGGTAAAAAATTAATTGATTTTTGACTGATAAATTAGCCAGCTGTGAGCGCTGAGCATCTAACTTAAGGAAAGCTTGGTTTAAATTCTGGCCTTGTAACTTTTCAACATTAGCAACAAACTGGCTAAAATTACCATTGTTAATGGCAGTATTATTGGCTTGCTCTGCATAAACTTTACAAGATATTAACAAAAAAACAGCTAGAACTAGACTAGGGATCAATTTAAACAAATTGAACAGACCTAAAGACAAATTCGCTTCCTTATTATGCTAGCTATTAGAATTATTATGCATTTTCAAATCGAAAACCGCCCCAGTATAAAACGAAATAATCTAAATGATAAAGCCTATTTTATTATTTCTGTTGCAAAATATTGCTTAGCTGGTTAAGCATTTTCCTGATGCCAGTAGCTTGCTTCAATTTTGTTACCATCTAAATCAATAACGAAACAGCCATAATAGGGTTCGCCATACTCTTTTCTTGGTCCAGGCGCGCCATTATCTTTTGCTCCTAACGTCATTGCAACGCGATAAAATTCATCGACTTCTTGCGGAGAAGTTGCAACAAAACCAAAGTGTACACCGTTACCCACAGACGCGGTTTGTTTATCAAACGGAATTTGCAACCAAAACTCCGGATAGCCTTTGCCAAACGCTACAGCATGTGGATAATCACAAACGAGATAAATCCCCAGAGTAGCCAATAAAGGCTGATAAAATGATTTAGCCTTTGCTACGTCATTTGTGCCAAGTGAGGCATGGCAAATAGCGCGTAAATTACGATGTGATATCATAAAAGTAATTATCCAAATAAAATATCCAATAAATTAAATTCGACGAATGAAATATCCGGACATCAACGCCAGTAAACTGGAAATCATTAAACACGTCGCCAATCCGTAGGCCTGATATATATAACCAGAAAGTACAGTACCGAGTAAACGTCCCATAGCATTAGCCATATAATAAAAACCAACATCCATCGACACGCCATCTTCTTTTGCCATAGCAACGACTAAATAACTATGCAAAGAAGAATTTATCGCAAAAACAGCGCCAAAAACCAATAAGCCAATGATTACCATATAGTAGACAGAGAAATTACCATAGATAGCGACTGCAATAACGAAGGTTAACAACGCCAAAGCAAATACCCAAACGCTGAGTAGCTGACCGGAAATTTTTTGATCACCTAACCAGGCTAACAACCGTGGTGCTTTTGCTTGCACAGCACCGTAAGCTATCACCCAAATCGCCATAAAACCGCCGACAAACTGATGTGACCAGGCAAACTTAGTGATCAAAAACAAAGGTAAGGCAACAACAAACCAGACATCTCGCGCGGCAAACAAACAAAGCCGAGCAGCTGAAAGATAATTCAGTGCCGCACTTTTAGAAAACACTTCACTAAATTTAGGCTTAGCTTTTGCTTTACCTAAATCCTGTTCAAGTAAGCAAATGCTGGCAATAGTGATAACCAATAGTATCAGCGCCATGCTCAATAAGGCATACTGAAAGCCAACTAGCGCTAATAACGCACCACCTAAGAAAAAACCAGCGCCTTTCAACGCGTTTTTTGAACCGGTTAATATCGCTACCCATTTAAATAATGGCGAGTCATTTTGCTGGCTGTCATTTTTTACTAAAGATTTCACACTGCTTTTAGCGCTCATCTTATTGAGATCTTTAGCGATCCCGGATAAGGCTTGCGCTAACATCACCCAATACATGGTTAGCATTTCCTGCGGCAATGCCAACATTAATAATGCGCCAACCTGCAAAGCAAGGCCAATATTCATGGTTTTATTTAAGCCGATACGCGCGCCTAGCCAGCCACCGACTAAGTTAGTGATCACACCAAAAATTTCATAAAACAGAAACAACATCGCAATAGCAAGCGGCTGATAGCCCAGTTGGTAAAAATACAGCACCACTAACATCCGCAATGCGCCATCAGTTAGTGTAAAGAACCAATAATTGCCAGTAATGATCAAGTACTGTTGAATATTTTTCGGTAACGCCTGAATTTTGCTAAACATGACTTACTATCACTTAGCTTAAACTGAGTGCTACTTTTTTCACTAATTCGGCGGTGCGGTTAGCATAGCCCCACTCATTATCATACCAAAGGTACATTTTTAACTGAGTGTCGTTCACCACCATAGTCGATAAGGCATCAACAATAGATGAACGAGGGTCGGTCTTATAATCTACCGACACTAAGGGCTTTTCTTCATAGCCTAAAATACCTTTCAACTCACCATCTGCCGCATGACTCATTAACTGATTAATTTCTTCGACAGTGACCGAGCGTGACATTTCAAAAACACAATCTGTGATCGACGCATTCGCTAGCGGCACCCTTACTGCGTGACCATTTAATCGGCCTTTTAATTCAGGAAAAATATGAGTAATAGCAGTTGCCGAGCCGGTAGTGGTAGGGATCAAACTTTGACCACAAGCTCTTGCACGACGCAGATCTTTATGAGGGGCATCTAATATGGTTTGGGTATTCGTAATATCGTGAATCGTGGTCATACTACCATGCTTAATACCGATACTGTTTTGCAATACTTTGACCACTGGCGCTAAACAATTAGTAGTGCAAGATGCCGCCGTCACTAAACTGTGTTTCGACGCATCATAAAGCTCGTCATTTACCCCCATGACGATATTAAGCACCCCTTCCTCTTTTACCGGTGCAGTTACCACCACTTTTTGCACACCTTGCACTAAATACTGCTTCAGTAAACTGCTAGTCTTCATCTTGCCAGATGCTTCAACCACTATGTCACAGCCTGACCAGTCAGTTTCATCAATTTTCGTATTATTGGAGACTTTTATATTTTTATCGTCAATCAATATATGCTCAGCCGTTGCCGTTGCCGTTCCTGACCAAATGCCATGCACTGAATCATAATTGAGCAAATGCGCTAAGGTATTTGCATCACCTGCCGGATCATTGATCTGAATAAATTCAATTTCTGGCCAGTGCCACGCTGCTCTTAATACCAAGCGCCCCATACGGCCAAAACCATTGATTCCTACTTTTATCGTCATTCTATTTCTCACTCTAGTTATTACAGCAACTGGCTGCTTTTTCCGGACGCCCAGCCATTTGATTCATTCGCGCTAAAGCATGCTCACAGCTTAGTTGATTATTTGATTGTGCTAATTCGATAATCTGTTGTTGCCACAGAGGTAATTGCGGCGCTAGCTGATAAAACACCCATTTCCCTGACTTGCGACAGCTTAATAAACCTTTGGTTCTTAATAATGCCAAGTGACGAGATATTTTTGGCTGACTTAACGCTAACCCCTGCGTTAATTCACAGACACAAAGTTCCTGTTCCTGAGTTAGTAACATTAAAATGAGCAGTCTGGTTGGTTCCGCTAAACACTGAAAAAAATCAGGACTATCTGCCTCTCGCTGTAAGGTCACTCTATCTCCCCTAATTAAAATCACATTATCATATACGATTTTCCATATATGTAGAATAGAAGAATGATTGATAAATAATTATCTGCTGCTACCTGACAATAAACACCTTTTTCTGTTATAAAATCAGTATCAACTCTAAAAAGAAGCACTCGAATGAAACACCAACAGCTCAATAAAATTTATGCCATCATACTAATGTTCGCCTTTATGCCTGTTACCCTAGCCGCACAAAATTTAAATAAGATTTCAGCACCCAATAATTTAGAGAATATCCACCTAGTGCCGTTAGGTAGTAGTGATAGCGCGTCAGAATTTTTAATCTTTATTAAAAAAGAAGTGAAAGCACATTATCATCAAACGCATACTGAACTGGTATATGTACTTGCCGGAGAAGCGGATTTTTGGTTAGGGGAAAACAAACAAAAAATTAGCACTGGTGATTTTATCCGTATCAACCAAGGTATGGTGCATAAAGTAGTAGTCACCTCAAAGCAACCACTAAAAATACTTTCTATTCAAACGCCCAAATTCAACGGCAAAGACCGAGTGTATACCGAACAATAAAAACTACGCTGCGCAATTAATCGCTCAATTAAAGCGTAATATTTATCCTCTGCAGTCATTTTTTAGTGCGCTAAATTTTGCCAACGAGGATCGGCAAAATATTGAGGATAATTTTTTAATGCCTGAATAATTAATACCGCGCCCGGTTTACCGTTATCGCTATGCTTCATTTGAGCTACTCCTTGCATAATGTCAGCGAGCAAAATATGCAGTTGGGCATCAGCTTGTGGGGCTAGCTGACAGTTTTCAAATAGAAAACTAAGGTGTTTTTCTAACCCTAACGCTAAGCCTTGATATTGCTTAGCGGTGAATTTTTGCTGATGAATTAGCGCTAAGTTAGCACTAATATCATTTTTGATATTAGTCATGCCAATATGCAAACTTTCATCAATTGACCACTTTTCCCCGTGATTAAGCGCTAACTCAGCGGTTTGCTGTTGATGGTGGTGCTGATGTTCTTCGGCAAACAGTGAAAAATTCCCGATAAGGGCCATTAAACTAAATAAAATAGAAATATAGTTTTTATTACTCAAAACAATGACCTCTAATTAAATCACTTCGACCATATCGCCTTTCGCTTGCAACCAGTCTTTACGATCTCCGGCGCGCTTTTTCGACAGCAACATATCCATCATTTCAATCGTTTCAGCATGCTCATCAACCGTCAGCTGCACTAAGCGACGGGTATTAGGATCCATGGTAGTTTCACGCAGTTGCAATGGGTTCATTTCACCCAAACCTTTAAAACGCTGAACATTAACTTTACCGCGTTTTTTCTCCGCTTCGATACGATCTAAAATGCCATCTTTTTCTTCTTCGTCTAAGGCATAAAACACTTCTTTACCCACATCAATCCGATACAGTGGCGGCATAGCAACATAAACATGTCCTGCCTGCACTAACGGCAGAAAGTGTTGAGTGAATAGGGCACAAAGCAGTGTCGCAATATGTAATCCATCTGAGTCGGCATCCGCTAAAATACACACCTTACCATAGCGCAGGCCGGATAAGTCTTCACTGTCAGGATCGATTCCTAAAGCAACAGAAATATCATGAACCTCCTGAGAAGCTAAAATCTGGTTCGATTCCACTTCCCAAGTATTTAAGATCTTACCGCGTAACGGCATAATCGCCTGATTTTCACGATCACGAGCTTGTTTCGCACTGCCGCCCGCTGAATCACCCTCGACTAAAAATAACTCAGTGCGCGTAATATCCTGACTGCCACAATCGGTTAACTTGCCAGGCAATGCAGGGCCCTGAGTGATTTTTTTACGAATGATCTTTTTACTGGCACGTAGACGACGCTGGGCATTGGAAATACAAAACTCCGCTAACGCTTCTGCAATTTCAGTGTGCTCATTGAGCCATAAGCTAAAAGCATCTTTTACCACGCCAGTAACAAAGGCAGCACATTGACGCGACGATAAGCGTTCTTTGGTTTGACCGGCAAACTGTGGATCTTCCATTTTCACCGATAAGATATAAGAACACTTATCCCAAATATCGTCCGGCGTTAATTTTACCCCTCTCGGTACTAGGTTACGAAATTCGCAAAACTCTCGCATCGATTCGAGCAGTCCCTGACGCAATCCGTTCACATGGGTACCGCCTTGAACCGTCGGAATCAGATTGACATAACTCTCACCGGTAGACTCACCGCCTTCAGGCAACCAGGTCACCGCCCAGTCTGCCGCTTCATTATGAGAACTAAAAGCGCCGACAAACGGTTGCTCCGGCAAGCTGACATAATCTTTAACGGATTCTTTTAAGTAATCACACAAGCCGTCCTGATAACACCACTGATATTTCTTATCTTCGTTTTTATCATGAAATTTTATCGTTAAGCCTGGGCATAACACGGCTTTCGCTTTTAATAAGTGAATTAGGCGTTTTGCTGAAAACTTTGGCGAGTCAAAGTAACCGGCATCCGGCCAAAACTTAACTCGGGTACCTGTATTACGGCGTCCGACAGTACCGGTTTCTCGTAATTCCTCAACCTTTTCACCGTTTTCAAATGCCATTTCGTAAACTTTACTGTCACGACGCACCGCAACATCAACTCGGGTTGATAAGGCATTAACCACGGAAATACCAACACCATGCAAACCACCGGAGAACTGATAATTTTTATTAGAGAATTTACCGCCGGCATGAAGTTTACAGAAGATCAGTTCAACCCCTGAAACCCCTTCTTCTTTGTGAATATCAATTGGCATGCCGCGACCGTCATCGATGACTTCCAGTGACTGATCTTTATCGAGAATTACCGAGATATTTTGCGCATAACCTGCTAACGCTTCATCAACTGAGTTATCGATAACCTCTTGTCCTAAATGATTTGGACGATTAGTGTCGGTATACATACCGGGACGATGACGTACCGGATCGAGTCCGCTCAGTACTTCAATGGATTCTGAATTATATTGTTCGCTCATAACTCTATTCTAATAATTATTATAATGTTGATATTTACATTAATCGTGCGCTGGCAGCCCGAAAAACGCCATGATATCTGGTAGCATGGTTTGATAGTTTATAAAACTATGATCGCCGCCAGATTGGACAATCACTTGGCTGTCCTGATATTTATCAACTGCCTGCTGATAATCTAACACTTCATCCCCTGTTTGTACCATCACCAGATAGCGATTTTTTGATATTTTTTCATTATATAGCGCCTGCAACACCTGCATATATTGTTCAGTAACCATATAAATTTCACCAGTATAAGGGTTTTGCTGTCGACCGATATAATCCGTTAACAGCTCAAACGGTCTTATTGCCGGGTTAATCAATGCTGCCTTTAACTGATATTTTTCCGCAAGATACGTTGAGAAGTAACCACCGAGTGATGACCCCATCAGACACCAGTTTTGTTCACTATTACCTGTTAATAATTGCTCTAGCTGCTTAATTGCAGCTTGCGGTGAAGCCCCAATTTGCGGACAATAAAATGTCACTCCTGGGTAATATTTAGCCAAATATTGCTCGGTTAGTTGCGCTTTTAATGACTGCGGTGATGAATTAAAACCATGAAGGTATAAAATACTAAGGTTATTCATCTTATTCCCTAATGCTCACTTTACTTACTCGGCCAAAAATATCGCCTTACTTTGCACTTCGCCAGAAGCAAATAAGGTAAAATGTCGGTAACCAGGTCCAAGCTGAGCGTTCGCAACACCATCAACCGTTTGATCAAACTGTATTGAAGTAGCCGGACAAGTCAATAACGGCAAATGCTTGCTTGCAGTAGTTATCGTCAGCTCCAGTGCATTATGAACATGACCACAAGCCACCGCTTTAACCTGAGTGATCTTATCCAGCATGGCATAAAATGCTGTTTTGTTGTGCAAACCATGACGATCGATAAAATAATTAACATCCACCGGGTGGTGATGCATCAGCAATAACTGATACTTATTTTGCTCAACATTGGCCATCACTCTTTGTTGTTCCTCGACTGAAACTACACCAGATGGTGATTCACTTTTACTGTTAACTAATTGCAACTGCCAATGGGAAAAGTCGATCGTTTTTTTACTACCGCCTTGAAAGCCGGAAAAGGCATCAGTTAATAGTTGCAGATCATCATGATTACCTGGGGTATAGTAAATTGGCAAGTTTATTTCATTTACCGTCAACGCGTCGATAAAGTGTTGATAGGATAGCTCACTGTGATCTTGGCTAAGGTCACCAGTAAAAATAATACAGCTAAGATGTTTATTCGCACGAATATCCTCTAAAACACGACACAAATTGTGATAAACATTAGCATCATAGTGCATTGCTTCTTTATCTTGATACAAATGACAATCGCTAATTTGCACAAATTCAATAGTATCAACAGCCGTATCTATATCACTAATGGTTCGTTTTACTTTCGACATCTATTAGGCAAATTCCACTTTGCTTTGCCCAAGTTGTAAACTGAGCTGCAACCACTCTTTTAAAAATTCATTGATCTGCTGTTTTTCATCCGGCAGATGCATCGCCTGATTTGGATAATCATACCTCGGCTTAATCGCCCAGACATCCTGGTTACTGACGACTTCTGCCAGTCGGGCATCATGATATAAACGAATAACCATTTTCGGAGAAAAGTAATCAGACAGGTGTTGGTTACCGATACTGGCATCTTGTTTCATAGTAATTAACGAAGTATAGCGAGTGACTTCATTGACCCTGATAGAATAAGATAAAAAATCAGAAATAAAAAAACAGCGAATTTCACCAACCTGTTCTTTATCTGCCAACAGACGCAGCAGCATCATATAATTCACCTCACACAGGTTCATTAAATTGGACAGACGGGGACGATAAATCGCCATAACAACACACCTATATTTATTCGCTAACTAAATAAGTACTGAACTAGCTCGATTGAAACGCTTGATAATTTAATGCTAACCATTGTAACCCAATTACCGTCGCAGCATTAGCTATTTTTCCCTGTTTTAATAATTCCAGTGCCTGCTGACGTTTAACAACATGTACCAGAATATCTTCTCCTTCTTCATCTAAACCATGTACTCCTCCTGCGGTACTGCTATCTATCAATGCAAGATAAACATACATAGCTTCACTCATGCCACCAGGGCTGGAAAGGTATTTCATCACGTTAGAGACGCTTGCTGGGGCAATCGTTAAATTAGCTTCTTCTTTTGCCTCACGAATAGCAACCTCAACCGGAGATTCTCCTTGCTTAAACATGCCAGCAATAAATTCTAGCATCCACGGGGTATCCCCTGCACGAATGGCGCCAGGACGAAATTGTTCAATAAGTACAACACTATCAGAAACCGGATCATAAGGGATCAAAACCACGGCATCATCACGTTCAAAGACTTCCCGGGTAAGCACCTCGCTCTCACTACCATCAAAGCGCTTGTGAGTAACTTTATATTGATCAAGTTTGAAAAAGCCTTGATAGCGAGTGTTTTTTTCCAGCAATTGAAAATCTTGATGGCCATACCGAAGTATACGTGTTTGAGTCATAAATCAGCTCTAAATATTTAAAAATGTAAATAAAAGTATCTAAAGTTTACATCCGCAATAGATTTACATATTTTGTTACACTAGAATGCTTAGGTAAACAACTATTATAGTTAGCTTATTCGTCTATCCATAGTAGGATAACCAGATAATAAAAATAAATAATTTAAAAAATAATACAGAGAAAATAGCAAACTCAAGGAATTGCTTACCCATGAAAAAAACAATTACCTCTCTACTTATTGGTCTTGCCTGCGCAACCAGCAGCACAATGACATTTGCTGAAGATTTACTTTCAGTCTATCAGCAAGCCAAAGCAAATGACCCGGTAGTATTAAAAGCGCAGGCGCAATTTCAAGCGTCGCAAGAAGATATCGTTCAAGCTCGAGCCTCCCTATTACCACAAATCAGTGCCTCCGCTTCATATAAAGAATACGAAAAGGACTATGATGATAACCTCAGCGGTGACTACCAATTCGAAGATGTAGAGTACGGTGCTAACCTCAGCATGCAGCTTTATCATCACGATACTTGGTTACGTTTAGATAATGCAAAAAAATCAGCGCACCAAAGTGATATCTTTTATCAATCAGCCAAACAAGACTTAATTATTCGAGTCACAGAAGCCTACTTTAACGTGCTTAGTGCCAAAGATGATTTAGAATTTGCTGAAGCTGAAAAAGCCGCAATTGAGCGCCAACTGGAACAAACCAAGCAAAGATATTCCGTTGGTTTAACTGCAGTAACCGCAGTACATGAAGCGCAAGCGCAATATGATAATGCTGTTACGGAAGTAATTCGCGCTGAAAACGGTGTTTTTAACGCAGAAGAAGCGCTACGGGTTATCACCAATGTTTATCCTCGTGATTTAAATGTACTAAATACTAAACGTTTTAGCGCCTCACGTCCTATTCCTGACAGCGCCAACGAATGGCAGCAAACGGCAGAAGCAAAGAACTTGGATTTAATTGCACAGAAAATCAGTGTTGACCTTGCCAAAGAAAACATCAATATTGCTCGCTCTGGTCATTATCCAACCTTAGATTTAAATGGTAATTACAGTACAACCGACAGTGACAATGTACTCAATAACCCAACAACTAACAGAGAAAGCGATAGCCAATCGATAGGTATAACTCTTACTGTACCAATTTATTCTGGTGGCGCTACCACAAGTGCCGTTCGTCAGGCTCAAAGTAATTATGTAGCAGCGAGTCAGGATTTAGCGCGAGTACATCGAGATGTGGTTCGTAACGCCCGTAACTCATATAACACAGTAATTGCCGCAGTTTCTGGCATTAAAGCATTAGAGCAGTCTGTGATTTCTGCAGAAAGTGCCCTAAAAGCAACAGAAGCAGGTTTTGAAGTAGGTACTCGTACCATAGTTGATGTCTTGGACAGCACACGAAACTTGTATAATGCTAAACGTAATTTGTCTTCGACCCGTTACAGCTATATTCAATCAATACTAGCGCTTAAACGTGCCGGCGGTACTATTTCCGAGAAAGATGTGGCCAGTATCAACCAAGGGTTAAGCGCGGCAACTAAATAGTTCAGCAAAGCCAACTAAGCCTTATAAACTAGGCAATAAAAAAGGTGTCATTTGACACCTTTTTTATTATTCCGATAATACAACAGACTAATCTTCTAACCGTATGGTATTTATGATTTCGGTAGTGGAGATACCTTGCTCAAAATTAAGTACCTTAACCTGTCCACCGTTAGTAAGTACTTCTTCACCGCCAGCTATTTCTTCCACTTTATAATCACCACCTTTAACTAAGGTGTCCGGCAAAATATTAGCGATCAAACGCTGCGGCGTATCTTCACTAAAGCTCACCAGCCAGTCAACAGCGCCTAAACCTGCCAGCACGGCCATACGACGATCTACGGCATTAACCGGACGTCCCGCCCCTTTTAAGCGCTTGACCGAATCATCATCATTAACCGCAACAATCAGGCGGTCACCTAACTTAGCGGCATTTTCCAAATAAGAAACATGACCGGCATGTAAAATATCAAAGCAGCCATTAGTCATCACTATTTTTTCACCACGCGCTTTTGCCATTTCAACCGCTATTTTCAGTTGCTGCTCCGACATCACACCAAAACCACTTTCCTGTCCGTTATGCATCGCATTTAACAGCTCAGCCTCGCTGACGGTCGATGTGCCCAGTTTACCGACAACAATTCCAGCCGCAATATTAGCCAAAGCACTCGCTTGCGGATAATCTGCCTCAGCTGCAACCGCTAATGCCAAGGTAGCAATCACCGTATCACCAGCACCTGTGACGTCATAGACTTCTTTTGCCTGCGTTGGTAAATGAAATTCTTCATGGTCACGGCGCAATAATGTCATCCCATGCTCACTGCGGGTCACTAATATCGCTGCCAAATCTAATTCAGTGAGTAATGTTTGTCCTTTCGCAACAATTTCAGCTTCGTCACGACAGGCACCAACAATCGTTTCAAATTCAGACATATTAGGTGTCAGAATATCTGCGCCAGCATATTTTGCAAAATCGCTACCTTTAGGATCAACTAACACCGGCACCTGATGTTTTTTCGCCGCTTGGATCAACGCCTGAACATCCGACAAAGTCCCCTTGTCGTAATCAGAAAGTAATATCACATCATGCTGCGCAATTAATGGTTCAACGATATTGAGTAAACTGGATTTTTCCACTTCGGCTAATGACTGTTCAAAGTCCAAACGAATTAACTGCTGATTACGACTCATTACTCTAAGTTTAGTAATCGTTGGCACATCCTTTTGACGGGCGAACTGACAGTTAATCTTCATCGCCTGTAAATGCGTAGCTAAAGTAGATGCGGCTTCGTCATCTCCGGTAATGCCCGCTAACGTTACTTGCCCCCCCATAGAAGCAATATTCAGTGCAACATTGGCAGCTCCTCCTGGTCGGTCCTCATCTTGATTAATTTTAACTACCGGTACTGGCGCTTCCGGTGAAATGCGCTGTGTCGGGCCATACCAGTAGCGATCGAGCATAATATCACCAACCACTAACACACTTGCTTGATTAAAAGCGGGAATATCTACTTTCATCCTGAGTCTCTATACAGATATAATAGTGCAAGTGTACCACATCAAATTCAATGAGTTGAAATCCTCCCGTGAGTAAAAATAAAGTTTTACAGCCAAATTTTAAAATATCCTTTTTATTACCTAAGTACTGGCTCACCTGGCTTGGGGTATTTATTCTCTATAGCATTTCCTGGCTACCTTATAAGTTTCAGCTATTCCTTGGTCGTCAAATAGGCAAATTACTATTCTCTATCGGTGGTAAACGCAAAAGAGTTGCCGAACGTAATCTAGCGTTGTGTTTTCCTGAAATGCCAGTGAACGAACGTCAGCGTATCTTAAAAAAGAACTTTGAGAATACCGGAATTGCCTTATTAGAAACTGGCATGGGCTGGTGGTGGCCTGAATGGCGAGTAAAAAGAAAATGTAAAGTTGTCGGACTTGAGCATTTAGAACAGGCCCATAAAGAAGGCAAAGGCGTATTATTACTAGCTATGCACTATTTGAGTGCCGAAATTAATTGTCGTGGTATCGGCACCGGTCATCCTATGGTGGTATTTTATCGACCACACAACAACCCGTTAATGGAATATTTTCAATACCGAGGACGTGGCCGTTCCAATAAATACATGTTAGGTAAAAAAGACGTTAAAGGGCTATTAAAAGCATTGAATGACGGTGAAACGTGTATTTATTTGCCAGATCAGGATTATGGTAGAAACCGCAGTTTATTCGTACCGTTTTTTGCTGTACCCGACGCTGCTACCACTACCGGCACCTTGATTTTTGCCCGTAATAAAAATACCTATTCACATATGTTAGTGCCGACTCGCAATGACGATGGCAGCGGCTATACCTTAGAAATCAAACCAAGGCTGGAAAACTTCCCTACTGGCGACGACGAAGCGGATGTTATTCGGATTAACCAGGAGCTAGAACAGGCAATTTTATATAAACCTGAGCAATACATGTGGTTACATCGCCGTTTTAAAACCCGGCCGAATAAGGACGACCCGTCATTGTATAAATAGCAAGATTTCAGTATGGTATATAATTAGTTATATATTTGACTGGATATCAGAGTGTTAGCTTATGCTGTTTTGGATTAAAAATATTCTCTTTCTCATTGTGCTCATCGCGTTAGCTTATTACCTGATAGCCAATGAAAAAGAATTATTTGCTCCCAGCACTCAAGAACAAGTCATTGAAGCTCCGCTGGAAGAAGGAGCCGTTGCCACCACAGGTACCCAACCAGCAGTTAAAATTAATCAAAAAAATAAAGCGGCAGAAGGCTTGTCACGCTTTTACGCCAATTTACACGGTGTGGAAAATGAAAAAGGCCCAAGAGTCAGAAATAACATTGTCTATTTAGATGAGCCAAAAGGTGATCTGGCAGAAATTCTGGAAGCGAAAAGATTAACCACCCGACCGTTACGTCGTAACTGGAAAGGCAGTAAAGAAAACCGCCCATTTAGACGAGGCCAGACCCTGCACCAAAAACTGTATGAATATGCCAAAAATGATGGCCTGGAAGTGATTTGGTGGTTAGATCGCGATTTTATGGTTAAAGACCCGTTTCGTATCGATAAAGATATAATTGCCACCGCCTATCAGGTAGGCCAGGCAATTGGCGGCCACTTTCAAGATGGCCTGTCGACTTATTTTTGCTACCAGCAAAGAGCGATAGTGCTGATAGAGAAAGACTTGCCCTATTTAGATGAAGAATGTCTGCTACTACCAATTAGCAAACGTCACTAAGCTAAAAATGACGCCAGAATTTCTCTGACAGCCACACCATGTTCTTCAAAATCCCGCACAGGCATTTTCGCTGATTGCGCCTGTAAACTTTGGTGATGACCAAAATCTCGTAATCGGCAATAATGGCTAATCAATGTTTTCTTCTGTTCAATAGTGATCACATCTGCCTTTGCTAAAGCATTAAATAAGCGGATGTTATCGGAATAATGGCTAATTTCAGGATAGCGAGCACTGTAATTCAAAGTTAAAAACTGCGCCAGAAACTCAATATCGACTAAGCCCCCAGCTCCTTGTTTAATATCACTAAAATCTGCTGAAGATGAATCTAAATGCTGACGCATTTTATCCCGCATCTCAATCACCTGCTGGCGTAGTGCAGCTTCATCCCGATTTATTGTTAAGATCTGCTGGCGAATTGTATTAAACGACTGTACTAACGACATGCTACCATAAACGGCCCGAGCACGAACTAATGCCTGATGTTCCCAGGTCCAGGCTTCTTGCTTTTGATATTGTTCAAACGTATTAATGTTAACCACCAGCACGCCCGAATTCCCCGAGGGGCGTAAGCGCATATCCAGTTCATATAATATCCCACTACTCATATTTGTGTTAAAAATATGCATAATACGCTGTGCCAGCTTGGCATAAAACTGACTGACAGGTACTGATTTATCACCATTAGTGACGTCATTAATAGCGCAATTATGAATGAAAACCAAATCCAGATCTGAGCTATACCCCAGTTCAAAACCACCCGTTTTACCATAACCTATCACCGCAAAACCTTTATCATCACTTTCAGCAAGCGAGCATGGCACACCAAAACGGTCAACAACTTGCTGCCACGCCATATTAACCACTTCAGCGATAATAGCTTCAGCCAGTGCCGTTAAGTGATCACTGACTTTGGTCACAGGTAAGACCCCTACAATATCGGCCGCTGCAATTCTCAGTTGTTGCGCTTGTTTAAATTGGCGTAACACATCCATCTGCGCTTCCAGGTCATCCTCAGGAATACGCAACAATGCCTGCCTTAATTCATCTTTGTAGCTAGATAATGCCGGCGGATTACGTAATAACTTAGGGTCAATCAATTCATCCAGTAATATCGGATACTTAGCAATATATTCCGCTACCCAGATACTTTGCTGGCATAAACTAACCAAGTGCTTTAATGCCCCCTGGTTTTCATACAATAATTCTAGGTATGCAGTGCGAGTAACAATTTTAGCAATCACCCACATCACCCGCTCTAGCGTTAACTCATTGCCCTGACTATTGGCTATCTCAGTCAGCAGTAACGGCATCAGCTTACCAAGTACTATCTGACCACGATTACCTAACGCCCGTTTGGTCAATTCCGTTTGAAAATCTTGTAGTAAGCGCCACACTTTTTCCGTCTGCCACTGCGGCTGATATTTAGCGATCCATTGACACGCTTCCTCATCATTCCAATCGCTGTCCCATAAAGTGATCCAATGCTGCTCTTGCAGATCATGTTGTGGGCTTTCTTCCCCGATCAACACAATAAATTCCTGATGAACCGCCTGCGTTAATGAATCTAAATAGCTTAAAAACTCAGACCAGTCACTGAACGGATGTTTGGCTAACGCCGTTAACAGCCGAGCTTGATCCAATCCATTTTCCGGTAAGGTTTGTGTTTGTTTATCATCTAATGCCTGAATAATATTTTCCACCCGACGCAGAAAACGATAAGCCGTTTCCAGCACTTGCTTACTTTGAGGAGAAATCTCTTGGTGCTCGACTAATATGGGCAAAACAGTTAATAAGTTGCGTTGCTGCAATGCTTTGATGCGACCACCACGAATTAACTGAAACACCTGAACGATAAATTCAATTTCGCGAATACCGCCAGCACCTAACTTAATATTGCCAATAAGTCGCTTACGACGAACCTCCTGCGCGATCATCGACTTCATGCGTCGTAGACTATCAATGACGCTAAAATCAATATAGCGCCGATAAACAAATGGTCGTAGCATCTCGGTAAGTCGACCATGGTATTGCCCTTCACCAATTAAGCGCGCCTTTAACATCGCGTAACGCTCCCAATCGCGCCCTTGCTCCTGGTAGTAATCTTCCATCGCATTAAACGTCAGTACCAAAGGTCCACTATCACCAAACGGACGTAAACGCATATCAACCCGATAAACAAAACCGTCATGGGTGTTTTGATGTAGTGCGGCAATCAGCTTTTGCCCTAAGCGGGTAAAAAATACCTGATTATCTAGACTACGGCGAGCTCCATGGGTTTCACCAGACTCGGGATAGACAAAAATCAGATCAATATCTGAAGAAAAATTAAGCTCCCTGCCGCCAAGTTTTCCCATACCATAGACTAATAATGGCTGAGTTTTACCTTGCTTATTTTTGGGTACGCCCCACTTGGCATAGCAAAGCTGAGTTAACCAAGCTAATGCCCCTAATATCAAAGCATCGGCTAATGCAGACAATCGTTCTAATGAGTCATCCAAGCTAATATCTTCTATCAGATCGGCAAATGCAATTTGTACCATCTGTTGCAAACGAAACAGCCGTAATTCCCGGAATAACTGCTCTTCGGTTTCGCATTCTGCCAAACGTTCTTGCAACAGCTTTGAATAAGTTGGTGTGCTCTTTTGGTAAATCGTACCGTCTAAAAATAGTGCAATGATCCTTTGCGGTTCCTGCAAGCTCGCTCTAAGAATAAAATCGCTTAAAGTAATTGCTCGCTGAAAACCCACTAATACATGTGGCTGAGCTTGCTGAGCAAATGATTGGCTGATTTCAGGATATTGTTCAGCAAACTGCTGCCAACTTTTACTATGTTGTGCCTGTAACGTCAGACAAGAGAAAATTTTTGACGAATTATCCACATCAGCCTCAATAAATTAAATACACTAAAAACATTGAATTCCGTTACAATAACAGGATAACAAGTACTTAGCCTCAATGTGTTCAACTTGACATCACACATGCTCAGGCAAAAAACAGGCTAGACATAATATGTCATCGATGTTATTAATAGATGATAACCATAGCATTTTTGAGGGAAATATGGCAGGAATGCAATACCTTAAATCGTTATTTTTCACGCTTTTATTGATGTTATCTGCATGTTCAGATCCCATTTTAGAGCAAGTTGAAAAACAAACGCCGATCACCGTCCAACGAGTGGAGCAGCTTGCTAGTGCCTTGGAAAAAGGACAAGTACGTAATGCCAAGTTGATTAACGTTTATGCGAATAAATTACGCCAGACTAAGCCGGAGTTATCAGTATTAATTGATGAATTTGCCAAAGATGCCACTACACAAGGGCCTATGTATCAGGCGTTGCTCGACCGGCTTAATACCGTAAAAACTCAACCACAAATGTTTAGTAGTAGCCAGGCGATTTTTGATGAGTTACTCAATATTTATCAGGCAGCGGATCCAGTACTTTACTCAGACGCATTAAGCGATCCACTCAACGTCTTGGCAGACATGTCTGACGGGCAATTGCCGAGAGTGAATGCCTTATCAAAAGCACAGAGCGCGCAAGCAAACAATGCTCAGGACTTTGGTGTGGGTGAACAGCTTATCGGTAACCCCAATTATGGCCACTGGCAAACCAACAGTAGTGGCATGTCATTTTGGGCCTGGTATGGCATGTATTCAATGATGGATAACTTATTCGGATCCCGCAATCGTGTTTATTACGATCAATGGGGGCGTTATCGCAACTACAGCTATTACAATGACTATGGTCGCACCCGCTATAGTTCGCCGACTCAACTGCGTAAGCAAACCCAACTTGATACCCGAACAAGAAAATCATTCGCCAGCCGTGGCCAGAAATTTACCAGTGCTTATAGTAAAAACCGTACGGGTTCTTCGAGCCTGTCTGGCCAAAGTAAAAGTGCACAAACCAGTGCGAAACGCTTTGCTTCAAAAGCAACGAATAAAAGCACATTTGCTAAAAAATCATCCTACTCAAAAAATGCCAGTTTTAGAAATAGCGCCAGTACCACATCGCGTAGCTTTAGACGTGGAAAATAAAAGGACGATCGCAAGGAATTATTATGAATACATTATTTGAAATTACCGGTTTAAACCTTGATTTACTCATCTTTCTCGCTATTGATATCAGCATCGCGATTTTATTATTAGGTGCAATGAAATTTGTCTCTGGCGTATCAGCTAAGGTCAATGCCACCAATGAGTTAGCCAAAGAAGACAATTTCGCCTTTGGTATTAGTGTTGCCGGAAGCATCGCCGCATTAGGCATTGTTTTAACTGGGGCTATCACAGGTGAAAACGCGCAAAGCTACCAATTAGAAATTATCGGTATGCTCTCATACGGGTTACTGGGATTAGTATTAATCAAGGTTGGCCGCATTTTACACGATCGTCTGGCGCTACAAGAAATAGATAAAACCGAACAAATCAAAGCGCGTAACATTACCGTGGGCTTAGTCGATGCGGCAGGTGCTATTGCTACGGCAATAATCATCCGAGCGGTACTGCTTTGGGTCCATGGACTAACCATAAGTACCTTCTTTGCTATTATTGCCGGTTTCCTGGTGGCACAGACTATGTTGATTTTAGTGACCCGTTTAAAAGAACGTCAGTATGCCAATAATAACCAAGATGACAGCATGCAGGAAGCATTTGCCAATGGCCAAGTTGCGTTGGCAATCCACTACTCCGGACAAGTGATCAGTACCGCGTTAGCAGTGACAGCAGCCAGTCATTTTTTAATATATAGTCCAGAAACCTTAGCCGTCAATCTGCTCGGTTGGTTGGTGATCAGCGTTATTATGACCATTTTAGTAGCCCTACTAACAGCACTCGCAAAACGTATCGTGCTTTGGGGTATTAATTTGTCAGAAGAAGTCGATCAACAACATAATATCGGTGTTGCCAGTGTTGAAATGGCGATCAGTATTTCTATTGGTTTGATCTTAACGGCACTCATGGCATAAACCTGAGATCAATAATTATTGAATCATTTCTTTAGTGATTAAGCGCACCAAACAGCAGCTGTTCTGGCACGATCTGCTGCTGATCATCACCATGGCAGTACTGGCCGGTTGCGGCCTGATTTACGAGTACCTGCTGTCACATTACGCCGGACGTGTCTTGGGTGTCATGGAAAGTGCCATCTATACCATGATAGGTTTAATGATAGTCGCTATGGGCTTAGGTGCATTTGCCGCGCGTAAAATACGCTGTGCCTTTAATGGCTTCGTCTGGCTCGAATTAACCATCGCGTTTTTAGGTAGCAGTGCCATTTTATTAATCGCACTACTTATTGCTGCGACACAAACACTGCCACAGCTAATGGCGGAAACTTTTACCTTACCTCCTGATGCCTTACCCCGTGGCGGCTATTTTAAACAATTAACCCTGCTTGCCTTTAACAGTCCTTATTTCTTCGGCTTACTGCTCGGTTTTTTTATCGGTATGGAAATCCCGTTAATTGCCAAGATACGCGAGCAAATCCACCAAAAGCATCTGGCGAATAATCTCGGCACTATTTACGGCGCTGATTACATTGGCGCTGGGTTTGGCGCTGCTATCTGGGTCATTTTTTTACTGACAATTGATATTAGTAAAGCCAGTGCATTAACCGCAGCATTAAACTTGGCCGCCGGAGTGATCTTTATCATTTACTACTGGTCAAGATTGAACTGGCGTAAAACCCTGCTCAGCTTACATGCTCTGTTACTAATACTGATCGTCATTGTATATCATCAAGGTAATGACTGGCTTAATCGGCTTAATAACCTGCTCTATTTAGACAAAGTCGTCTATAGTGATAAAACCCGTTATCAACAGCTGACTTTCACCGAGCGGGCGCTGGGTGTTGAACAAGCGCCGATTATCAATTTTTACTTAAATGGCCGCTTACAATTTTCTTCAGCAGATGAACATATTTATCATAGTTATCTGGTAACCCCTGCACTGGCTGGTTCAGCTCGACAAGATAACATTTTAATCATTGGCGGCGGAGATGGACTCGCACTCAGAGACGTCCTAGCCTGGCAACCTCAGCAAGTGACATTAATCGATCTCGACCACGAGCTCATTGAGCTATTTAAATCACCAGCTGAGCGACTGCCACAGCCACTGGCAACGCGCATTGCCCAATTGAATCAAAGCGCTCTATCAAAAGATAATGTCAAACTTATCTACAGTGACGCTTTCATTGCCATCAATGAATTAATCAAGCAACAGCAAAGCTTTGACGCCATCATTGTTGATTTACCCGACCCAAGCCATCCAGATTTAAATAAACTCTATTCCGTTAATTTTTACGCGCGACTAAAACAATTATTGGCAGGAGATGGCTTAATTGCGATTCAATCAACTAGCCCCTATCACGCCAAAGATGCTTTTATAGCCATCGGCAAAACGGTAAAATCCGCTGAATTTAGCCATGTTGAGCAGTATCATGACAATGTTCCAAGCTTTGGCGAATGGGGTTGGACCATTGCCGCAAAGATGGGCAATAGCCCGAGACAACGACTACAACAGCTGACAAGTTTTCCGGTAAAACAACATTGGTTAACTCTGCCGATGTTACTGGGCAGTTTTGAATTTCCTAATGATTTTTATCACAATAAACAAAATGTGCCAGTCAACTATCTCGGCAGCCATAAGCTCTATCAGTTGCATCAACAGGCTTGGCAACAGCAACAAGGGTTAAATAATGCCTATAGCCAATAAAAAACAAAAAAATATGCTTTAATAGAAAAATTATTAAAATAGTTTCTTGACATATTATGTCATAGTGGTAAATTGAATTTATCGACATAATATGTCGCCAGGTTGAAACTAACAGTTACGCTCAACCGTTTAGAATAAGATGAGGAATCACATGAATATTCACAAAATTGCGAAC
The DNA here is from genome assembly GCF_030161395.1 of Thalassotalea insulae. Lineage (NCBI taxonomy): Bacteria > Pseudomonadati > Pseudomonadota > Gammaproteobacteria > Alteromonadales > Colwelliaceae > Thalassotalea > Thalassotalea insulae. The sequence continues at coordinate 3,228,458 of NZ_BSST01000001.1, read as the reverse complement.
CACTTGAATGCACTCGCGGATAACTCAGAAACAGGCATGGTGTTTGATTGCCAACCTATTTCAGGGGAAGTCGATGTATTACAAATTACCGTTATCGGACGTGAAGAGTTACCTATATTTGTTTCGGTTACCGACGATCAAATACTCTGTATCAGCTACCTATGGGGCAGCAACGAAGTCAAAGAGGAATGTCTAACTGAAATGCATCAGGTAATGTTGGAAATGAACATTCCTATGCCGTTATCATCATTTTCAAAAATTGGTGATAAATATGTGATTTTTGGCGCTTTATCTATTAGTTCAAGTTTTGACGACATTGAACACGAGCTTGCGGTATTAAGTAATAACGCCATCGAAGTGATCGATGATATGAGTGATTACTTAATTTAATTAACCACCTATTGGAGTTTTATTATGAGCATTTTTAAAAAAATTATGACCGCTATCCGTGGTGGCGCAACAGAAGTTGGCGAATCTATAGTTGATGCTAATTCAACCCGAATTTTTGAACAAGAAATTCGCGATGCGGAAAACCATTTAACCAAGGCGAAACGTGACTTAACCGGCGTAATGGCGCAACAAATGGCATCTAGCAGAGAAGTTGAGCGCATTAAGCGAGATATTACTGAGCATGAAGGTTATGCGGTGCAGGCCTTAGAAAAAGGTGATGAAGCACTTGCCCTTGAGGTTGCGGAAAAAATTTCTTCATTGGAAAGTGAATTGAACACACAACAACAGGCATTAGACAGCTTTGAAGGTAATGCGAATCGCTTAAAAGAATTAGTGAAAAAAAGCGAACGTCAGGTACAGGAATACAAGCGTCAGCTTTCCATGGTGAAAACCACAGAAAGCGTGCAAAAGGCAACTTCTGCCATTACCGATAACTTTTCATCGAGTAACTCTAAACTGTTAAATGCTAAAGATTCATTAGAGCGTATTAAAGCAAAACAGCAAAAATTTGATGATCAAATGAAAGCGGCTGAAGTGCTGGCATCAGAGAATTCAGATTCATCACTGGAGGCGAAACTAAAAGAAGCGGGGATTGGTGCTACCGATAACAATGCCAACTCAGTATTAGAACGCTTAAAAGCCAAACAAAAATAATCATTAACGCAGCAAATAACCGCACCATTAGCACAAGTGTTAAGGTGCGGTTTTATGGTATCAGACAATGAGTTTTTTAAAGAAAATTTTTAGTAAAGAACAGCAGCAACGTCAGGTTTCAAAAGTACAAGATTTGCACGTCGGTGACATGATCATCCTCACTGACAGCTTTGCCCTACCAGAAAACCTGCGCAATCAACAGTTTCAAGTCAGTGCAGTCAATAGCTATGAATATCAAAATCATACTGATACCGAGTGGGTATTAACAGGCAAGGATGACAGTGAGCTCTATCTCAGTTTAGAGGTTGACGATAAAACCTACTTAAAGTTTGCGTTAAAGGTCCAACATCAGGATGTCGAAAGCCTGTTCGATCTCGATGAATTTGCAACCATATTTGATGAACCTGGACAGGCATTTTTAGATAGAAAAACAGACTCTCAATTATCTCAGGGTTGGAGTGCAAAGCAGTACCAACAAAGTTTATTTGCCAAGGTCGGCTATTTCCACCGTAAAGACCACCGCAGCGAAACACTAAGTGTCTACGAAGGAAAGGACGCAGGAGAGCAATTTGAGCTTTATCAGCTGTTGAGCGAAGATCAAAGTCGAGGGATAGAACTGGAGGTTTGGCAAGATGGTGAAACCGATGTTTTTCTAACCTTGTATCGTCCAACCCACGATATTGTTGACATGTTTCCAGGAAGTTAATTGTGAGTAGAAAATTACCCGAAAAATGGCAATCCTCCGTAAAGGCTGCTAAAGCGACTCAGGTAGCGTTCGATATAGATGAAAAGATCCAGCTAGAAATCCGTAAAGAAGCATTAGAGGACGGCCTCAGTCCGTCGGATAAAATTCGTGATATTTTAGGGCTCCCCATTAACAAACGGCCTAAACGTCCAAGGCTCACCGTGAGTTTGTCGCCGGATGACTACCAGCTATTAGCTCAAAAATATCAGTTAGATGCCAGCCAGCAACTGGAAATCAAACGTAAATTGATGGATGATTTAATCAAATATGTTATTGAAGAGTAATGGCTCAATAAAACAATGAAAGAACCACTAAAAGCTTATACCATCGACGAATATGGTGTTAAAAATTATAATTCGTTTTATTTATTATTAATCACTATTGCCGTGCTCTACGGCATTATTGCGCTACTATCAATTCCTTTATACCACTACGAAGTTACCAGCAAAGGTAACATCCAATCCTACCGTGATGCATTCTGGACCCTGCAAATGAGTGCCAGTACTATTGGTTTTGGTGATTTTTACCCAGTAACTATGCAAGGACGGATTATCGTTGCCGCGATGTTTTATATTGGTGTCGGTATGGTCGGCTTTGTCGGTGCACAATTTGTTAATAAATTTGTTGGTTTTTCAGATACGAATGTTAAAAACCGCGAATTAAGAAAGCAAAACAAAGATTTGCTTGAACATAATTTACAGTTAGAACGAAAAATTGATCTACTAGTTGAAAAGGTCGAGCGAATAGTTATACAAGAAAATGATGTCAAGTGAATTAAATAATTAGTATTAATAGCCTTTTGATTTTTGCTAACTATGCCATACTGGTTCCAAGAGTAAAAACTAGATAAACAATCAGGGAGTTCACATGTTGAAAAAAATATCACTTATTGCCGTTATTTCGCTAACCGTAGGTTGTGCCAGCAGCGATGGTTTAGAGCAGCAAGTGTCAACTTTATCTAATAAGGTTGACAAACTAACAATGGAATTAGCCAAAGTGAAAGCACAACAAGAAAAAAACACCCAGGCAATCGATGCACTTGAAACAGCTCAAGAGCAAACCAATCAACGCATTGATAACGTTGCGGCAAGTTATAAAAAATAATTGCCCGCTCTATTATGACTAAAACACTATCGATAAAGCAGCTATTCGCTGCTTTACTGTTCTAATGTCACCACTAAGCCTGACGGCTGACTTAATAAGTCGCTAAGCTGAATCCTGGCGCTTTCACTATCACCAATAAATGCATTAACTGCTGTTGGTAAACTCGTCATTGAGATCTGCCCTTGTTCACTTAACGGCTGATGCACTTCGATCAGTTTAGCGCCATTTGGCTCATACGACATTTTAATTGCCTGATCGACGATTCGGATCTGAGTACCGACCGGGACATTGAAATACAACCATTCTATATCTGGTGCATACATACGAATACAACCTGAACTCGCACGCATGCCAATTCCCATACGCTGGTTAGTACCATGGATCAAATACTCACTGGTATCAATTCTTAATGCGTATTTGCCAAATGGATTATTAGGGCCAGCAGGAATTTCCTTTGGCAGTGTTTTACCATGCTCCTGAAAATAGCGCTGTCGATACGCTTTAGTCGGGCGCCAAACTGGATCTTTACGCTTATCACCAATATGGCTTATTACTTTTGGTGTCGCCAGCCCTTCTCGTCCAATACCGACCGGGAAAACATAAACTAACGACTCACCGGGAGGAAAATAATATAAGCGTAGCTCAGATAAGTTCACCACTATGCCTTTACGCTCAGCAAACGGTAATAACATTTGTTTAGGGATCTGAATATAGCTTCCGACAGCAGGAAGAAAAGGATCAACCTCAGGGTTTGCCGCCATTAATGCCAGTAAGCCAACATCGTGATATTCCGCCAATGCCTGAAAATAATCACCTGTTTCCACCTGATAACTCAGCGGCTCACCCAGTAAGCGAGAATTATCAGCAGGTAACGGATAAACAGAGGCGTAAGCTCTCTCAACCATTAACAGAAATAAGATAATCGCATGAACTAACTTCATTAACTCAACCAATACGCAGGCAAAGATAACGCCAGCTCTTTGCTATGTGCGAGTGCCGTTAACAGATTCTCCACCTTACCTTGCTGCCACCTTAGCACCTTGTTATTTGTTTGCTCACTATTTTTTGCCAGCTTTTCTAATTGCTGTTTAATAATCCACAAGCTTTGTAATTCTTTTAAGCCTTGTTTCATATCAAGCCAGGGGGTACGAAAATCAGCCCGTAACTGTTCATCAAACAGCTGACCAAACCAGTGTCCAGTTAACAAACAGCGATGTAAAACCTGGCGCTTTGCCAGATAACTTTGCGCGTCCAACTGAGTTAATTGTGTCATTTGTTGTTGCAGTTCTCTCAGGCTGTCTGAAAGTTTCACCTGCGCAAATGGCAACAATTCACTATTCGCCTGTTGTTTAATCAAGTTTTCATTTTCGCTACCATTAACTATCAGCTGCAATAACTCAAGTTGTAACTTATTAAAACGTTCACTTTGCAATAATTGCATCACCATCAAACTGTCGGGAAAATGCTGTTTCTCAATTTTAAGTTGCTCGATCAACTGCTCACTGTATTCCAACTTTTTGCGGTAATTACCAGTTTTATTCATTAATTCCCGCAAATAAAGCGCATTATCGACCCAAGCAAACAATTGAATAAAATGGCTAATTTCCGAGCGTAATTTTTGACATTCAAGGGTTAAGCTTTCATTAAACAGCCAAAAACCATGACGCAATAACGATAAGATATCGACTAGTTCAGCCAGCTTAACAAGCTTTTTTGTGGCAATATAATTAGCAACAACTTGTTGCAACGCTTGTAGGCAAAAATCAACACCACTAATAAAATAACGGCTGGTTTGTTGAGCGGCACATTCTATATCTAAGCTTATCGGCGTAACTGGCTTGTCTTTATTAGCAAACAATTGATAACCTCGCGCTGCTTTACTTTTAGTCCCTGCACGCAAGGCCAGCTGAGTAAACAATAACTTAGCTAAAGCAAATAAATCATCCCGTTCACCGGACAACAGTTCTAACTCCAGTTCACAAATATCAAGGTTACGGCCATCAGAAGAAACGGTGCCCTGATCAAAGGCTAATTCTATCCTGCTATTTTGATAATTGATTTGCCATATTTCGCGTGAAAAATCGGTATTAAACAATGGAATAAGCTGAGCTTGTAGTTGAGAAATATTTTCATCTACTGGCCAAATATCATGTGGAAATAACGTTAAATCAGGAAAAGCCTGAGTAATATTAACGTTATACTCAGGCCTTTGATGCAAGCCACCAACAACAACCCCTGCTGTTTTTATCGTTTGTTCAATCTCCCCTTCATCAATGCGAGTGCGTAGTCCCATATCCAGCTGACGCAACGCCAGCTCAGGGGTGTCAAAATAACAATTAGTAAGTTTTTTATGTTGATGTGTAAAAGCAAGTGATTGCGTTTTCAGTAACTCAAATATCTTAGCTGAGACATTGGTATTGCTCACTAAAAATTTAAGTTCGACTTCAGTTGTCATATACGCCTTAAAATTTTCAAAATAGCGACTTATCGATTGATTAACCTTACAAAAGCTCAGCCAATGAAGCAATATTTTTCCTTGCTATCAGCGACACAAAGCCCTACTATTTTCCCTAGAATAAGAAGAGAGACATTTTGGTAACTAAATGAAAAAAATTACATGTTTGCTGGCAAGTGTATTAATCGCCACTAGTTTTATCGGTCACGCAGAAGAGACAGAGCAAACAATCGACGATAATTTCACCACCGCTTATATCTCAGATGACTTATTTATCTACATGCATGCTGGTCCAGGTAATAATTACCGTATTTTAGGTAGCATCAATGCTGGTGATGAAATAAAACTCACTGGTAAACAAGAGAATGGCTATTATCAAATAATCGATACTAAAGAGAGAGCCACTTGGGTTGAAGCTAAATACGTCAGTACTAAGCCTGGTTTACGAGTGATGATTGCAGAACTTAATACCAAGTTAGCCGACAGTGAAGACATCAATTTGCAAACGACCAGTGATCTGGCAACAGCGAATAGAGAAATAGTTAAGCTAAGTGAGCAGACTAAGCAATTGAATCAACAAATAAGTCAGCTAACACAAGAACTTACTGAGACTACATCACAGTTATCAACCCAAGATATGGCGATCAAAAAAGAATACTTTTTTAATGGTGCTATCGTGCTTGGCATCGGTCTACTGTTTGGTCTGATTTTACCGCGTCTGGCAGCACGTAAAAAATCCAGCATGGACAGTTGGAAGTAACAGCAACAATTTCTACTATGGCAATCAAGCATTCATGATAAACTAATCTCAGTTTTATCTTGAATGCTTATTTTTTTTTATGAAAATTATTTTCGATGTCCTGCACTTATACTATCTTCCTCAATATTTACCTGTTTACCATCAATTACTAAAATCAAACGCAGGTAGCGCAATATTTGTTTTCTACCGCGGCATTCACGATGACATTATTAATAGCATCATAGCGCAAGAATCACTCGACTATATCTGGGTTGATAATGAACAACAAGCCGTTGAGTTTTATCAAAAAGAAAAAGCGGATTGGGTGGTATTTGCCAATAGTTTTCCCCATTTGTCTCTGGTACACCAAGTCAGTCAATCAGTACAACTTGGCCACGGTATTGGGCCAAAAGCCAGTTATTATACTAAATCAGATACCGCAACTTCAGTGCGATTTGTCGAAGGTCAATACCGTACCGATCGGTTTAATGCAATGTACCCTGATGACAACTTTGTCAATGTCGGTTTCTGTAAACTCGATCCGATTATTAATGGTGAAACTCAAGGCTTTAAACTCGATGAATTAGGGCTGGCCCCAGAAAAGAAAACCTTACTCTATGCGCCGACGTTTTATCCGAGCAGTATTGAATGCTTTCCTAAAAATTGGCCAGAGCAATTTAGCCACTACAATATTTTACTCAAACCTCACTACTTTTCATTAAGCAAAGAAAAATATTACCAACAAAGATCCTTACTGGAACATTGGCAAACTTACCCTAATGTTTACCTTGCTAAAGTAAGTGATTACTCATTAGTACCATTTTTGACCAGTGCAGACCTGATGATCAGTGATGCTTCGTCCGCGCTATTCGAATTTGCCGCATTAAATAAACCTGTGATCTGGTGTGATTTTCTAAAATTACGCTGGAGCTATCGCGGTATATTTTCCTATCGTTTTAAAAAGCGTATGGATCAAGATTATGGTGAATATGCCGAAATTGCCGTGCATGCTAAAAACTACCAGCAATTAGCTCATTTAGTGGAACAACAGATCGCAAATCCTAAGCAATTGGAAACAACACGCTTGGCCTATGCTGAAAAACTTGCCGGTAACTTAGATGGTAATGCCAGTGTCCGTATAGTTGATTATCTGGTGAGTCATCGCAAGCGCTAACATTTTTACAACAAATTATCCTATCGGTGCTATCGCAATCACCGGGCATAATGTAAAATAGCGCCGATAAATATTGAGTAAGTAGGCATAAAATGAAGAAAATTGGCTATACCACAGGTGTATTTGATCTATTCCATATTGGACACTTAAACGTCTTAAAGCGGGCAAAACTTGAGTGTGATTATCTTATCGTTGGCGTTACCAGCGATGAGTTATCGTTAGCCGCTAAAAATAAAAAACCTGTGATCCCATTTAATGAGCGCATGGAAATTGTCGAAGCAATAAAATTTGTTGATGAAGTGGTACCACAAGTCAATTATGACAAAATGGAAGCCTGGAATAATCTGAAGTTCGACCGCATGTTTGTCGGCGACGATTGGAAAGGCACAGATAAATGGAACCAAATCGAAAAAGATTTCGCCAAAGTTGGCGTTGAAATCCTTTACTTCCCTTATACCAGCCATACCTCCAGTACTAAGTTACGAGAAGTATTAGACAAAATAAAATAATAACTCAATGAAAAAATTAAATCTGACTGTTGCTGTACTGGCATTATTTGCCTGCGTTACTAGTAACGCTGAACCTTGGGTAGACACCAGTAATACCTTCTTACGAGCCAATATTCAGCTACTTGCCGATAAAGGCGTTATCACGACTCCGGTAACAACCTTTCCGTTGATGTGGCATGATATCGCCAAAGATATCAGTCAGGCCTACTTATTCAAACTGGATAAGCCTACTCAACAAGCCCTGCTCTATGTTCGACATCAGCTTCGTTTAGCGAAACATAACCAGAAAACTTTATCCTTAGATCTGGCAGCAAAAGATAAACGTTTTACCAGCTTTGGTGAAGATTTTCGCACTAAAAATAACGCTAAGATCAGCACTACTTATATCGGCGATAGTATTGCAGCCAAAATATCAACCACTTATAGCGTATCCGCCGAAGAGAATGAAGATAAGTTACGTTTCGATGGCAGCTATGGCGCTTTTTTCTGGGGCAACTGGGTCTTTTCAGCTGGAATGCAAGACCGGTGGTGGGGACCAGGCATTGACAGTAGTTTAAGCGTAACCAATAACGCCCGACCTATGCCGGCACTGGCATTATCACGTAAATCTGCCGAGCCGGTGACTATCCCCTGGACGGAGTTTAGTATCCCCTGGACAGTTACCACTTTTATGGGGCAGATGGATGATAAACGAGTTGTTAAAGATGCATTGCTCTGGGGCTTTCGCCTGAATTTTAAACCAGCACAAAATTGGGAAATTGGTATCACCCGACTGGCTCAATGGGCAGGAAAAGACCGCCCGGGTAATTTTTCAACCTTTATCGATGTCTTAAAAGGTTTGGATAATTGTGGTGGTAACGGCCCAACAGTAGATGAATGTGCAGCAGGTAAAGAACCAGGCAATCAATTGGCTGGCTATGATCTTCGCTGGTCAACAACATTATTCAACCATCCAGTCGCTGTATCTGCCACTATGATTGCCGAAGATGGTGATCGTAAAGGCGGTTTAAGTATCTTTGGTGAAGAACGCTATCAGGCAAATATTGAAACCCAAATCACCGCATTTAATTATCACTGGAAACTTTACCTCGAAGGCACTGACACCTATGCGCTCTGTAAAGACGGCCATAATGGTGACGGTACCAGCAGCATAGGTGATTGTTACTACGAACATCATATTTACCAAACCGGAATGCGCTATCATGGTAAAACGGTTGGTAGCTTGTATGACAATGATGCAACAAGCTTAGTTATGGGCGCTATTTCACAATCCGCCAGTAACACCCAATTTGAATTTAAAGCTCGTTGGTTACAGCTAAATAAGGATAATCACGATAAGGCTATAGATAATAAGCTCATCGGCAACCCCCTAACGCCGATAGCTGAAAATATGCTGATGCTGTCCGCTAAAGTGCAACACAGCTATAGAAACTGGCGCTTGACCTTTGGCACAGAGCTCAGTCGTTCTCGCTTTAACAACAATAAAAGTGATGACAACAATAGCAACCTATTTATCAAACTAGAATATAATCAGTAGCGGGATTACCGCTACTAAAACTTCCAATAATTCAATTTCTTACGCATTTTTAGGCGCCGGCGTAGATTCAATGGTTTTGCCTTTAAATGTGCCGTGCCTTTATCAATTAACCAGTTAATTGCCGCCAGCGTGCGCTCACTGGACTTACCATCGCGCAGCGGATGAATCGCATGACAATGGGCGTTAATTTTGTCGAGTTGCTGCGGCGGGCAATTTAACGCCAATTCAAGGTTTTCTTTAAGATCACTTGCCTGAGTAAAATGTATCATCCAAGATTCTGGCCGGCGATTATTCAGCGCGACTACCGGCTTTTGCTGTAGTGCAAATTCAGCCAATACCGACGAAGTATCAGACAGCAAAACATCCGCCGCTTGTAACAGCGGGATCAACTCTGCCGTTTCAACAAAACGTAACTTGTCACACTCGAGCGCTTTAAACATCGCGATTTCTTCAGCTGTTGCTTTGGGATGAAGCTTAACCAACCACTGCCATGCTTGATGTTTCAATAAGGATTTAATTTCAGGTAATAACGAATAAGTGCTAGTCAGCTTAGGAGAAAATGTAGGTGCATATAAAATTAACGGCGCTGCAGTTCGGTAGGAAGCGGTCAACGGATGCGGATTGAACAAAGCATCCAGTTTCCCCCAACCTGTTTCAACAATTTCACATGTACCATCGTTGATTTGCTTAAAGGCCTGAGTAATATTCGGCCCCTGAGTGCAATATAAATCAAAGAATCCCCGGATATTAAATTTATTTTTCTTACCGGAATCAAAGCCATGAAATACTTGTACTTTAATGCCAGGAAAAAAATCGGGAATATAATTACCTGGCGCTAACACCGCATCTGGAGCAAACGCCATGACCGCATCAACATCAATTAAACGATTATCTTCCGCCAACAAGTAACTTTCAGCTTCCGCTCCTTGTGGCACAAACCAGGCAAATTTTGCTCCTTGCTTTGTTATTTGCTCTGCTATCGGTCTTAAAATACTAAAAGAGTAAGATAAAGTAACATAAAAAAGGTAGCGATATTCTTTTTTTGACTTCTCTAGCTTATCTGACATACCTAACAATATTAATGATGACTTACCTTCATTTTACTTAACAATATTAAGATTTCCACTAATAATAAAAACAAGCAAAAACAAGTTACTATGACGACTTATATGAATAGTTAATAACTTTAGACATTTTTACTATCAAAATAAGTTTGACAATATTTGAGCAAATACGTTACTAATAGCTTAGCGAAGTCATTAGATGACTAAAACACTTTACAGACTTAACGAATGAAAACAGCAAAAATTTTAATTATTAACCTCTTACTCCTCGCAAAAAATGCGCGGATAGGTTGTGTTTGCTAAAAATTCATTAAGCTTTACAAAATCACTAAAACCCGCGCTAATAACCGCGGGTTTTTTTATGCTCGCTTTTAGCTGCTAGTCACAAATAAAGGAAAGAAACATGGATAATCGAGTCATCATATTTGATACCACTTTGCGTGATGGTGAACAAGCATTAACAGCCAGCTTATCGGTACATGAAAAGCTGCAAATTGCACAAGCGATTGAACGTTTAGGTGCTGATATTATTGAAGCCGGTTTTCCGGTATCATCCCCCGGAGATTTTCAATCAGTCCAACAAATTGCCAAAACAGTTAAAAACTCTATTGTTTGTGGTTTATCACGCGCGGTTGAAGCTGATATTAAAGCCTGTGCTGATGCGCTAAAGGTAGCAGATCAGTTTCGTATTCATACCTTTATTTCGACATCTGATGTCCATGTCCAACAAAAATTGCGCAAAGGCTTTGACGATGTTGAAGCAATGGCGATTAATGCCATTAAATATGCACGAAAGTTTACTGATGATGTTGAGTTTTCCTGTGAAGATGCCGGACGTACGCCAATCGATAATTTATGTCGCATGGTCGAAAATGCCATTAAAGCTGGTGCAACGACCGTCAATATTCCAGACACTGTCGGTTATACCATACCGAATGAGTTTGGTGGCATTATCACGCAACTTTTTAATCGCGTACCCAATATAGATCAGGCGGTCATTTCCGTCCATTGTCACAATGATTTAGGCTTAGCCGTCGCTAACTCTATTTCAGCAGTACAGGTTGGTGCCCGCCAAATAGAATGTACCATTAACGGCATCGGTGAGCGCGCCGGTAATTGCTCGTTAGAAGAAGTCGCTATGATCATTAAAACCCGTCAGGATTTCCTAGGTGTTCATACAAACATTAACCATCAAGAAATTGCTCGTAGCTCTAAATTAGTCAGCCAATTGTGCAATATGCCCGTTCAACCTAACAAAGCCATTGTTGGCAGTAATGCTTTTAGTCATTCATCCGGTATTCATCAGGATGGGATGTTAAAGGCTGCCAATACCTATGAAATTATGACCCCGGAAAGTGTCGGCATCGCCAAAACTAAGTTAAATCTAACCTCACGTAGCGGTCGTCATGTGATTAAACACCGTATGGAAAGCTTAGGTTATCAGGAAAGTGATTATCACTTGGATGAGTTATATGATGACTTTTTAGCACTAGCAGATAAGAAAGGGCAGGTTTTTGATGATGACTTAGAAGCGTTATTGTTCAATATTCAACAGCAAGAAGAAAAAGACTTTTACCACTTAGAAACCATGAATGTTCAATGTGGCGTCGGAGAATTTGCAACGGCAAGTATTAAGCTAGTTTCGGGACAGCAGAATCAAATCACCTCGGCAACGGGTAACGGTCCGGTCGATAGTTTATACCGAGCGATAAAACAAGCGGTTGATATCGACTTTGAAGTTTCTGACTATAAGATTTCCAACAAAGGTACCGGCGAAGATGGCTTAGGAAAAGCAGACTTAGTCGTCAATTGGCATGGGCGTAATTTTCATGGTTATGGATTAGCCACCGATGTTATTGAAGCATCAGGGCAAGCATTAATCCATTGTTTAAACAGCATACATCGAGCAAAAACCATTGCCGAAATCAAAGAACAGCAAAAAATAGCACAAGTGTAATTAACAGTAAGCAGATTAACAATTAAGGTTAGAAAGCATGTCAAACATTGCAATATTAGCCGGTGACGGTATCGGCCCCGAAGTCATGATAGAGGCAAAGAAGGTATTAGCCTGTATCGCTGACAAATTTCAGATCACGATTAACACCACAGATTATGATGTTGGTGGTGCGGCCATTGATAATCATGGCAACGCACTGCCGCCAGCAACGTTAGCAGGCTGTGAACAAGCGGATGCAATATTATTTGGTTCAGTCGGCGGGCCAAAGTGGGCAAATTTACCTCCCACAGAACAGCCAGAGCGCTGCGCATTATTAGGCCTTCGTGGTCATTTTGACTTATTTTGCAATATGCGCCCTGCGACCTTACAGCCTGCATTAGCCAGCTTATCAACCTTACGCAGTGATATATCAGCACAAGGTTTTGATGTATTAGTGATCCGTGAGTTAACCGGCGATATCTACTTTGGAGAGCCGAAAGGCAGACGCGGCGAAGGTGATGAAGAAACCGGCTTTGACTCAATGTTTTATTCTCGCCAGGAAATTAAACGTATCGCTCATTTAGCTTTTCAAGCGGCGAAAAAACGTAATAACAAGGTCACTTCGGTTGATAAAGCGAATGTATTAGCCACCTCACAATTATGGCGTCAGGTGGTTGAAGAAGTCGCAAGTGAATACCCTGAGATTGATTATGAGCATCTATACGTTGATAACGCGGCAATGCAGTTAGTGCGAGATCCAAATCAATTTGATGTCATGCTGTGCCCTAACCTATTTGGCGATATTCTATCGGATATTTGCGCTATGATCACAGGTTCCATGGGGCTATTACCATCCGCTAGTTTAAATGCTGAAGGCTTTGGCATGTACGAACCAGCAGGCGGCAGTGCTCCTGACATTGCCGGACAAGGCATTGCCAACCCGATCGCACAAATTTTATCTGCCGCATTAATGCTACGTTACAGCCTAGATCAGGATAAAGCCGCACAAATAATTGAACAAGCAGTCACCAGCGCGTTAGATAACCGCATATTAACCGCTGATTTATTACCTGAAGATAGTAAAAATCAAGCAAAAACCACCAGTGAAGTCGGTGATTACATTTGTCAGTTTATTAACCAAGCCAACCTAGAGGAAGCATGATCATGGCGACAACCTTATATGAAAAATTATGGCAACGCCATTTAGTGGAAGAAAAAGCCGGTGAAACGCCATTACTTTACGTTGACCGTCATTTGATCCATGAGGTTACTTCCCCTCAAGCGTTTGCAAATTTGCGCTTTCATAATCGGTCATTACGTCACCCAGAGCGGACCATAGCAACCATGGATCATAATATTTCTACCCGTTCGATAGAAATTAATGCCGCTGGTGAAGGTGCCGCCAATCAATTACGTACGTTAGAGAAAAACTGTAAAGAGTTCGGTATTGAATTATTCGGTATGGGGCATAAAAATCAAGGCATAGTTCATGTTATGGGACCAGAGCTAGGCTTAACCCTACCAGGAACAATTATTGTTTGTGGTGACTCTCATACAGCTACCCATGGCGCTTTTGGTGCACTGGCCTTCGGTATTGGTACCTCAGAAGTCGAGCATGTCTTTGCCACCCAAACCTTGCGACAAACAAAAGCCAAGACCATGAAAATTGAAATCAAAGGGCAAGTCAACCAAGGCATTAGTGCTAAAGACATCATCTTGGCAATTATCGGTAAAACCGGTAGCGCGGGTGCCACAGGTTATGTCGTGGAATACTGCGGCGAGGCAATTGAAGCCTTAACCATGGAAGAGCGTATGACCATTTGTAACATGAGCATTGAATTTGGTGCTAAAGCCGGATTAATCGCTCCAGATCAAACCACCTTTGATTACCTTGAAGGGAAAGAATACGCGCCTAAGGGTGGTTTATGGCAACAGGCAGTTACTGACTGGCAAACACTTAAAACAGATGCTAATGCCCGGTTTGATGCAGAGTTAGTATTAGATGCCAAAGAAATCAAAGCACAAGTCACCTGGGGCACTACTCCAGGACAAGTAATGGCCATTGACGACACTATCCCTTCACCAGATGATTTTTCAGATCCAGTAGAAAAAGAGTCGTGTATAAAAGCATTAAACTATATGGGATTAACTGCTGGTACTAAAATTACCGATGTGGCTGTTAACAATGTCTTTATTGGCTCTTGTACCAATTCACGTATTGAAGACTTGCGTGCAGCCGCAGCAACTGTAGAGCACTTCGCGCGCCAAGGTAAACAATGTTCTGATAAGGTTACCGCTATCGTTGTTCCTGGTTCATATCGTGTTAAAGCACAAGCTGAACAAGAAGGCTTAGATAAAATATTTATCGAAGCAGGTTTTGAATGGCGCTTACCTGGCTGTTCCATGTGTTTGGGAATGAATGATGACAGATTACAACCGGGTGATCGCTGCGCCTCCACCTCAAACCGTAATTTCGTTGGACGTCAGGGACGCGATAGTCGTACTCACTTAGTGAGTCCTCAAATGGCCGCTGCCGCAGCCATTAACGGTCATTTTGTTGATTTAAGCGCATAAGGAGCAAATAATGGAAAAATTTACAGAACACACTGGGTTAGTCGCTCCATTAGATGCAGCGAATGTCGATACCGATCAAATCATTCCAAAACAGTTTTTACAAAAAACCGAACGTATTGGTTTTGGTCAGCATTTATTTCATGACTGGCGTTATTTAGACAACGAAGGTTTGCAAAACAACCCTGACTTTGTGCTAAATAAACCTCAGTATCAGGGCGCAAGTATTTTATTGACGCGAGAAAACTTCGGTTGTGGTTCAAGCCGAGAACATGCCCCTTGGGCGATTCAAGAATTTGGTTTTAAGGCGATTATCGCACCGAGCTATGCCGATATTTTTTATGCTAACTGTATTAATATTGGCATTGTGCCAATCAAGTTAAGCGAAGCACACATTAATGCATTATTTGATATAGCATCAAAGGGCGAACTAAAACTCACTGTCGACTTAGTAAACAATAAGGTTTTCAATGATGACGTTGAATTTAGCTTTTCATTAGACAGCTTTCATCAATATTGCTTAGAGCAAGGTATCGACAGTGTCGGCTGGACCTTAAAAAAACTCGAGAAAATCGAATCATTTGAAGCACAAATGCCAGCCTGGCAATAGAAATTAATTTACGCCAATCTATCTAAATGGCCTTTATTCAGCCAATTTAGATAGATTGCGCTTGCCATTACAACACATTTGATAATGCAAAATTATTAAAAATCAAAAGAAAACTTCTTACAAATATGATAATTTCCCTCTCAAATTTAACCTTATATTTACAATTAAACCTATGTCTGACGGTTTTATCTTAATTACAACTAAATTTCCAAAAACAGCTGACAGCGAATCATATAAAAAAGTAACAGTTCAACAAAACGAATACTTACTGCAAGCCAATAACTGTCATGTAATCTCTGATGAGCGGTCTTTTTTAATTTTAGAAGGTTATATTCATAACTATGAGCTTAGCGATATATATCAAGCATTTCGTTCCAATGATAAAACGATATTCAGTCAACTAGATGGTTGTTTTTGCGGCGTTTATATAGATGAAAACCAAGTGATTGCTTTTAACGATCGCTTAGGAGCTAAAACTGTATTTTGGCAAAAACAACAAGACGGACTATGTTTTACTTCACGCGCTGCTTTAATGCCAATATTTGAGACAAAATTATGTGCTAAAGGCGCTTATGAAAGTATCCATTTTCGCTGGTTAAGTGGTGAGCAGACGTTACTAGAATCAGTTAACAAGCTTCCCGCTAAACATTTTGCTTACTTCTCCCACTCAGCACACCTATCGAGTGAACAATACTGGCAACTACCTGTACCACAGAAATCAGCTAAAGCACCATTTTCAAAGAAACTTAATGAAACAAAAGTAGCGTTAAGCAACTACTTAGAAACAATAAGCAAAAAACACAAAACTGCGGCAATATTTCTCAGCGGAGGCGTTGATTCATCCTTGTTAGCTGCGCTAAGTAAAGAAGTATTTGAAAAATGTTATCTCATCACGCCAGTATTTCCAGATGATCATAATCCTGAACTAGATACAGCGAAACAATTTGCCCACCAATTAGGGCTAGAGCACATATTAGTCGATATCAAACCGCAAGCTATTCAAGATAATTTACAGGATTTATTAACGCTCATTCGCGAACCAATTAGAAATTATAGTTCCTTAACCTTAATGGAACTGATGAAGAACGTTCCTGCTGATGCGGATATAGTACTATATGGTGAAGCAGCTGATACCCTTTTTGGCGCTAATAATATTCATAAAACAACAAAAGATACTTTTAGAGCTAAGATTTGTAAACTCATTCCGCATTGGTTAATCAACTCAGTTACTAAATATCATACAAATTATGGAAAAATAGCCAAACACTATAAAGAGCTTTCAAACATCGATATTATCTTTGCCTCGTCGCAAATTAACTATGATAAAAAGGCATTAACTCTTGTAGAGTCTATAGCCACAGAGCTTTCACCACCAATAGATAATTGGGAATGGTACCCACAAGCACAACAAAAGAAGCCAAATATAAAGTATTTAAAACAAATACAGTTAGTCAATGCTCCTCTTGCTAAACATTTTTCAGAAGCACAGGCTATTGCTGAAATTTATGACAAAAAATTAGCCATTCCTTTTATGACCAATGATATTTTTAAAATCTCTCAATCTTTAAGGTATAACGAATTTTTTAATGGGGTTACTAAACCCATTTTAAGAGAACTGGCTTGCCAATACTTTCCCCGTGAATTGATCTACCAACGAAAATATGGTTTTCCTGTACCATTTATTTCATGGCTACAAGGAGCGTTAAAAGAATTAGTGGAAGAGCTCCATAATGAACAAGAACTATTTAACGGTAAGTTATTAGCAGACTGTACTATTGAAAATCACTATGAATTGTACTGGTTATTGATTAACTGGCAACATATCAACCATAGCTTCAAACAGCGTCAATTGAGTAGTCATACTAATTAAGTGCTAACTTTAAGATAAGTTTCTCATAAAGTTAGCTCTTTTATCGTCTCTACCCGGTTGGTGCATTAATCAAACTAAGCAGCGGTAAATGAGCGTTGAGATTGACTAGATAAGGCCTAAACAAATACTAAAGACTCACCTAGCCTTACTACCAATTAGACAAAGCTGGCATGCTAAAACGCTGATTATGAAATTCCAGTACAACTTGCTGAGGTAAAATTTTCGCCAATAAAACCCCTTGGGCAATATTGTCCCCTTCCCGGCGGTCCTCACCATTGACCCGCACCCAACCTTGTCCTTCAGTAGCGTAGATATGCATTTCAAATTGCAAATTAGGTAAACTGTTCTGGATATCTAATGGCATTTGATGAATAGCTTTAAGTTCTGCTTGTGCCGTATGGTTCTTATTATTCGAGCTCTGCTGCTCTGTTTCAGTGTCTTTAACAGCGGCTTTAAAACGTTGTAGTAAATCATCTGACACGCCATCGGTTGCCACCAGTTCAAAACCATCGTTTGAAACCTGAGTTACACGTTCAGGCTGATACCCCAGTACTCTGGGCTTTTCATTGATGCTTGGCTCAGACTGTTGTTGTTCTTGCTCGACCTTTTGAACTTTCTCTGTTGATACGGATTTACTTGTCACTACGTCAGTATTCGATAAACGGATAAGCTGGGAATTAATTTCTTTCGGCGCTGCCGCTTGCAGCTGACTATTATCACTAACGGGTGCCACAATCGTTTCTTTCATTGCGATTTTGCTTGTTGAGCTTGGCTCTGAATACAAGTTAAAACCAAGCCAGTATCCGCCTAGCACAGCAAACACGACAAACGTTGCTGCTAAGGCACCTTGAAACCATGGAGTATGCCAAAGTCCTTGCGCTTTTGTCTCATCCCCTAACGCTTCAATTGCCGCTTGCTTCACAATGTTACTATTCACCACAGTAACGTTTTTACCATAGGCTAAAATCAACGCACGGTCACAAAGTAAATTGATCACTCGGGGTATGCCTTTTGATATCTTATGCAACTCACTAATCGCCCTTTTATTAAATAGGGCTCTGGTACATTGAGCGACAGATAATCGATGTTTAATATATTGAGTAAGTTCTGCTTTGGTAAGCGGCAATAAATGATAACGCGCCGTTATCCGCTGTGCGAGCTGGCGTAAGTCACGACGTTGCAGTAACTGCTGTAGTTCAGGTTGGCCAATTAAAATAACCTGTAATAGCTTTTTAGTATTGGTTTCAAGATTAGTCAGCAACCTTAATTGCTCCAAAACTTGTGGCTGTAGATGTTGAGCTTCATCAATAATCAACAAGGTATTAATATTATTTTGATGATTCTTAAGCAATTTATCCTGAATTTTATCTGTGAGATATTTAAGGGTAGCGCCAGTTTTTTTATAACGTATTTTTAAATTATCACAAATCGTAGCCAGCAATTCTTCACAGGATAGCGTCGGGTTTAAAATAAAAGCCGACTGGGTGTTTTCCGGCAAGTTTTCCATAACACTACGACTGATAGTAGTTTTGCCAGTACCAACCTCACCGGTTAACAAGACAAAGCCACCATGATCACCTAAGCCATGAGTTAAATGTGCTAACGCCTCACGATGCCGATCACTCATAAATAGATAGGCCGGATCCGGTGCAATAGAAAATGGCGCTTCACTTAAACCAAAATACGCTGAATACATCACTAATAATTAGTAGTTTAAAAAGACTGAATGAAATTACCTTGTTGCCCGCAATAAGTCAAAGTATCAAAATCCCTGATAGGAAATTATGATAAACTTTTGACACGATTAACTACCATACATCATAACAAATTATGACTGACACTCGTATTGACCAACAAATAAATGCCTACCTAGTCGGTGGTGCAGTGCGTGATCAACTGCTTAGCCGCACGGTAGTAGAGCGTGATTATGTCGTGGTAGGTAGTAACGTACAACAGATGTTAGCGCTTGGTTTTAGTCAGGTTGGTAAAGATTTTCCAGTATTTCTCCACCCAACAACCAAAGAAGAATATGCGCTTGCCCGCACCGAGAAAAAACAAGGTCAAGGATATACCGGTTTTACTTGCTATAGTTCACCAGAGGTAACTCTAGAGCAAGACTTATTACGTCGTGATCTAACAGTTAATGCCATGGCTCTTGATAACCAAGGTAACATTATTGACCCATTTAATGGCCAGCAAGATTTACGAGATAGAATTCTCCGTCATGTCTCTCCAGCATTTGTTGAAGATCCACTCAGAGTGTTACGAGTGGCGCGCTTTGCCGCTCGTTATCACTACCTTGGTTTTACCGTTGCCGATGAAACTATGGCTTTAATGAGCCAAATTAGTAACAACGGCGAGTTAATCACGCTTTCAGGCGAGCGAGTATGGAAAGAAATTGCCAACGCATTAACTGAGCAAAACCCAGAAATATTTTTCCAGCTACTACATCAATGCTCTGCGCTGAACACTATTTGGCCAGAACTAGACAACTTATGGCAGGAAGAATCAACAACAAGTAATTTTGCTAACTTAGCAGAAGTTGCATTAGCAAACTTAACACAAGCGGTTAAATTAACCGATAAAACCGATATTCGCTTTGCCAGCCTTTGTTTAGCAATCCCCGGCCTAAATTTGGCGGCTTCTCCTCAAGATATAACCGAGCTTGCCTCAAGATTAAAATTACCCAAACAAACACAGTTATTAGCATTAAAAGCAACACAACTTCACTCGTTAGTCACAGATATTAAGCAGCAAACGCCGCAAGCAATATTAAGCTTATTTGATCAATTGGACGTATGGCGAAAGAACGAATTTTTTGATGATTTTCTATTGGTCTGTCAGGCAACAGCTCAAGCAATAGAGAACGCACCAGATCAGAATTTCACGGCTAAAGATTATTTAAAAACGTTGCTTAAGCAATGTAAGACGATATCAGCACAAGCTTTTATTGCTCAAGGACTAACAGGCAAAGCGATTAAATCAGCGATGCAGGCAGAAAAACTTAATATTATCACCAACTATCCTTTTCCTGACGATTAAAATACGTAATCTAAATGATATTACCAAAAACAAAAAACCATGCCGCTAAGCATGGTTTTTTATTCACTTAAATAGTTTCAAAAATTAGAAACTATAAGTCGCTTTCATATAGTAGTAACCACCGTTGTAATCAAATGGACCACTTTCGTAGTAAATTGCACCACTCCAATCGTTTGACGCCTGTAACTTCTGCGCTTCCTGATCAAAGATATTCATTGCACCGGCAGAGAAAGTTAATGCATCGCTGAAGAAATAGCTCACTTCTGCATCAAATGTTACAGCTGAGTCAGCCATTTCTGACTCTTCCGGCGTGGTGCCATCAGCATGTGTCGCATAATACTCACCAAAGTAATTCGCACGAACGAACATGCTAATGTCTTCCCAAGATTGGGCCATAGTTAATGTTGCGCGATGATCTGGCATACCATCTTCTAAACGATCAATCTTACCCTGATTAGTGGTTAATGGGTTAAACTTATCAACCTCAGTATCCGTCCAGTTATACGCTAAACTGAACTGAGTATCACCGTTCATTAATGCCATTGAATAGTTAGCAACTAAATCAATACCTTGAGTAGTAGTATCAAAATCGTTAGCGAAATAAGTAACAGCAGAAATTAACTCAGGATTTTTAACCCCTTCAGCTCTTAATGCCGCATAATCTTCTGGCTCTACATCTATTTGACTTGATTGTGCAATACGGTCAGTGACTTCAATGTTGTAATAATCAACGGTCATAAAGAAATCACCCGAGTTATAGACAAAACCTGCCGCATAACTGACTGACTCTTCCGGCTCTAACTCTCGACCACCATAAAACGCTGAAAGAGGGTTCGTTGGTGGCGCTAAGAAACTTTGA
This sequence comes from Thalassotalea insulae, assembly GCF_030161395.1. Classification (NCBI taxonomy): domain Bacteria; kingdom Pseudomonadati; phylum Pseudomonadota; class Gammaproteobacteria; order Alteromonadales; family Colwelliaceae; genus Thalassotalea; species Thalassotalea insulae. The sequence continues at coordinate 3,207,139 of NZ_BSST01000001.1, read as the reverse complement.
ATAAGTTCCCCTTCAACTAAAGAAGTAGCTGTGTTGACAACATTCGCCTGACCAACAGTTGGTGCGCGGAAGCCGGTACTGTGAGATGCACGTAATGACAATTCATCAGAGACAGAAAACTGTGCGGTCAATTTATAATTAAGAGTATCACCAAAAGAAGAAAAATCTTCATAGCGCAGTGCACCGCCTAACAAGACTTGTTCACTCACTTGCGCTTCAACATCCGCATACAGTGCAACACTGCGACGAACATCTATACCTTGTGCTTCAGGACCAAACCCTTTAAAACCATGAGAGCCAATATTAAAACCTTGGGCCGCATAAGGGCCAGCTTTCCATGAAGATTCCTCGCCAGAAGTGATTTCAAAGCTTTCTTCACGCCATTCTGCACCTAGTGCAACATTCATTGGATCTTCAAAGCCAGCATCAACTTCTTTCACTAAATCAAGGTTAAAGCCTTTTTCTAGCTGAGTATAACCACCGGTTTTAAAATCAGTTGGCGTTTCCAAACCTAGTGAAGGGTTTAACGTATTTCTTAAGATGAATGTCGACGCATTACGGCCAACAGAACCACTAACATCATAATACCAATTTGTTAAGAAACCTGACTTGATTTCCCCTTTTGTTCCGGCAGTAAATGACGTATCAGTAATATTACCGCCGAATCTTGGCGTATAACCACCAGGCATAATTTGGTTCATTGAGAAACAGTTAGGATCTTCAACCATAGCTTGATAAGCAGCAGTATCAAGCACATTTCCCACATTGGATGGAACTAAAGAAGATGAACCATCTCCGCCCAGCATAGTTTCGACATAAGCATTAGACATAGAACATGTCGCCACACCATCAGTAGCAAAACCAACATCACCTACAAGTAATGTTGCGCCATCATCAATCGAAAACACATTACTGCGATTATGCGGATTACGGTAATAAAACCCACCCTCGGCATCACGTTCAGAATAGTTACCAAACATGTAGAATTCTTTATCATCGCCTAAATCAAGACCTACGTTGGCAAATAACGTAATGTCATCTTTGATCTCAGGGTTACCCCAAATCATTGCAGGATCTTGTACATGAGTATTACCGGCATCAATTAGCGCTTGTGCATCTGGACGTTGCACGCTTCGACTGGTGGCATCAGCATTTTTCAACTGAAAGCTTAAGTTAACAAAGCCATCACGAGTAAACGGTAAACCAATATTACCATCCACTATAGTACCAGTTCCGTCCCCTTCATAATACTCACCATGCTTTACTGACAATGAGCCACCATCGGCGTCATCTTTTAGCACAAAGTTCATCACACCAGCGATAGCATCTGAACCGTATTGTGCCGCAGCACCATCACGTAATACTTCAACTTGCTTTAACGCAACACTCGGGATCACCGAAATATCAGGCCCCTGTGCACCGTCATTAACACCGCCCCCTTGGAAAGCAATAACAGAAGCACGGTGACGACGCTTACCGTTTAACAATACCAAGGTACTATCTGATGATAAACCACGTAAATTAACCGGACGGATCAGCGTTGCAGCATCACTAATAGGTTGTTGGCGAACGTTAAACGATGGTACCGCACTTTGTAATTGATCAAGCATATCGCTTGAAGCACTTCGACCAAGCTCATCTGCACCTACAATATCGATAGGAACCGGAGATTCGGCCACTGAACGTGGCGCAGCACGAGAACCGACAACAGCAATTCGTTCGACTTCTTGTTCTGCACCTGCATTTTCTTCTGCGTATGAGGGCGCAGTACCTAACGCTAGCCCTACAGCTAAGGCTAACGTACCAGCACGAAATTTATTAGACATGTTTTTTACCTTCCTAGTTTTTGAACTAAAGTTATATTTATTTACATTTTTATTATTATTTTATTTTTATGACTTAATAGCGGCTGATAAAAAGCGCTCGATTAAGTTAATTTAGTTATAAAACAGCCAAGATCGCTTTACAAGTAGGGAAATAACTCATAAATCCTAAAATGAAGAAATAAAACAGTGTTATTAGATAAAAACACTAACAAACAAAACATTTGGATCATTAAACTAAAAAATCAGAGTTTTCTATAAAGCCAGAGATAATGGATTCTCTAGCATTGTTATTGATTCAAGTAAATGCGAAACCGTTCGTAATTAAGCGTCTTTTACATATAACTATTAGGAATAAAAAAAACAATGACAATTCAAAAATAAGATAGCAGTTATTATGAACCTTTCACTCGAACCACAATAAATAGACAAAAATTTAACTAAATTTTAACAGTACAGAGCTAGCATCAAGGTCATTTGTCGCAAATATTTAGCCGTTAAACGCAGCTTGTAACAAATTATTCGCACTATATAACCAAATCCAACCATGAATAACTATTCACATTTTATAGATTTTTTACTAGAAAACGTAATAACTAACACAATAATTAATTTCAGAAAATAAAAAAGGCTTGTTAAAAAACAAGCCTTTTAAAGTATAAATCGCTACTAAATAACAACTAGCACATTATTCTGCTGGCAACACTTTCGCTTCAACAAAGCCGAAGCCAATGCCAACCGCCCCACCTTTTTGACAATAGGCTTTCATAATGACATTGTCGCCGTCTTCCAAGAAAGTACGAGTTTCACCATTTGGCAAGCTAATGGGTTCAGAACCTGCATTCGATAATTCAAGTAATGAACCTGCTTCTTCCGGTTCTGGGCCTGATTGCGTACCACTACCAAACATATCACCAGCCTGAAGATTACAACCGTTTACTGTATGGTGCGCCACCATTTGTGCCACTGTCCAGTATGAATCTTTAAAGTTTGATTGCGACAATTTAACCGCAGACTCATTTGCAGTGCGCATTTTTTCTGTTTCCAATGACACTTGTAATTGAATATCAAATGAACCGGATGCACGATTTTGCTCAGACTCTAAATAAGGCATAGGTTGAGGATCATTCATATCACGAGTCCATTGCGCTTTAAATGGTGCTAACGCTTCGGTTGTTACTATCCACGGCGAAATAGTCGAGGCAAAGTTCTTTGATAAGAATGGCCCTAACGGCTGATATTCCCAGCCCTGAATATCACGTGCCGACCAGTCATTAAAAATACATAAACCAAACACATGGTCTTCCGCATTTTCGATGCTAATCGGCTGACCTAATTCATTACCTTTTCCTAAGAAAATCCCCACTTCAAGCTCATAATCCAAGCGTTTACATGGGCCAAATGATGGTTCTGTTGCTGTCGGCGCCTTAGTTTGTCCCTTAGGACGTTTAAAATCACTGCCTGAAATTTCAATCGACGATGAACGACCATGATAACCAATAGGCACCCACTTATAGTTAGGTAACAACGGGTTGTCTGGACGGAACTTTTTACCAACAGAGGTAGCATGATGAATAGAGGTATAAAAGTCAGTGTAATCGCCAATACGACAAGGTAAAGCATATTCGGCATCAGCTTGGGCAACTAAACAACCAGCCAAACTATTCTGTGCCGCAGACCCAGTAGCTAACGCTTGTGATAATGCTGCACGCAATGCGCTCCAGACATCTTTTCCCATCGCCATAAAATCATTTAACTGCTCTTTAGCACAAGCTTCAATCGCCTGCTGAGCAACACCGCTAAATACACCAGAATCTTTTGCGGCTGCCAAATCTAAAATTTGATCGCCAATAGCAACACCGCCACGAAAATTTTCTGCGCTATCGCTGCGACGAAACACGGCAAACGGCAAGTTTTGAATTGGAAAATCTCCCCCAGATACATTAGCTGATTCAACCCAACTGGTTAATTTCGGATCATGAGTTTGATTGAGTAAAGAATTGTTTGACATTAGCAAAAAATACTCCAAATTTGGCGTGCTAGATTATGTGAATATTAGGATTAAACACGCGAATAAACAATGCCCGCATTATATCAAGCTAGTAACTAAAGGCTAAGGAAATGCAAAACAAGCAAATTTTTACTGTCAACTTATTGTTGCACCTAGATATTTACATTAGCGTTACGCCTAGTCTTCCCCTACCTCATGAGTTGAACAAAAGTACTAAAAAATTCGCATTATTAACGCTGTCACTTATAATCAATAATGCACAGATATGTCAGTACTAGGTCGTTGATTTGATAAAAAATATCTATAAGTTATTAATTTTATTTTCTTCTTTTGGCTGTTGTGCGCAGCAAGAAGCGATCAAAGTACTAAGCGAACAATTCCCGCCCTTTAATTACACGATTAACCACCAACCACAAGGTATAAGTACCGAGCAGGTTCAAAAGCTGTTAAATAAACTGGCAATAAAAACTGAAATTCAATTTTTACCTTGGGGTCGTGCTTACTATATAGCTCAAACCACACCAAACACCTTGATCTTTTCCATTGCCCGCAATAAACAACGTGAACATCAGTTTCACTGGATAGGTTTACTGTCAAAAGCACACGCTTGTATTTTTTCTCTGAAAAGCAGTCAGCACTTAAATCATGTGACCTCGCTTGAACAAGCAAAAAAATATCGCGTCGCAACCCAGCAACAAAGCCATATCAGCCAATTATTACTGAGAGAAAATTTTATTGAACATCAAAATTTTCTCAAAACCGTTTCAGTCAGCCATGCAATAAAGCTCTTGCAGTACCATCGCACTGACTTTATCGGTTACCCAAAAGAAGTACTGTATTATCATTTAACAAAACAAGGCATAACGCCTGAAGAACTAATACGAGTCAACTTTTGTTTGAATAGCCCACCACTTTATCTGGCATTTAGCATGGGAACGCCTATCGATACTGTACAACGATTTAAAGCAGCGTTTAGTGAAATACAAGCTAACTCAGTTATCGAATAAATCTGCAACTCTTTTCATTAAAAACTGGGGAAATAACTAAGGGTGATCTATACCTAACAATAGAGTAAACCTGTAATTTCTATTATCTATTATGCCGTTATCTTTTTTATCAAATAAACAATCAGCAGCTCTTCCGCCATGGAAAATCATGATCATCGACGATGAAGAAGATGTTCATACCATTACTAAAATGGCATTGAAGCGTTTCGAACTGGAACAAAGAAAACTCACTTTTATTCATGCCTACTCCGCCGGTGAAGCAAAAGAAATACTCAGTAATGAAGAAGATATCGCATTAATTTTTCTCGATGTCGTGATGGAAAGTGATAACGCTGGTTTAGAATTAGTGAAATGGATCAGAGAAGATTTAAATAATAAATTCTCTCGTATCGTATTACGCACCGGTCAACCAGGACAAGCACCTGAAGAGCAGGTCATAGTTGATTATGATATCAACGACTACAAGGAAAAAACCGAACTCGATCGCAAAAAACTGTTTACCACGGTATTTTCATCATTAAGAGCCTATCGCGATATTATTGAAGTTGAGCAGGCACGCCAATATCAGGAACTCTATCGTGAGGGGCTAGAACGGGTTATTTCATCAACCAGTCATGTCTTTGAACAGCGCTCTATCACTCAATTTTTTAATGGTTTATTACAGCAAATCATGTCACTACTTAGGGTAAAACAAAACAGTATGTTGCTACAAGTGACAGGACTTGGAGCCGTTTATTCTGAAAATGATTTTAAAATCATCGCGCAAATGTCCAACGACAGTGGTGATGACGCCATCGATCCAACCGCCTTTCAATACCTCAATATGGCGATTGAGCAAAAAAGCAGTATCTATCAAGATGATATTCTGGTCGGTTACTTCCCGAGTCATTCAGATAAAATCAGCCTACTTTATCTAAAAGGTATCACTGCATTAAGTGAAATTAATGCCAAATTATTAGAAGTATTTTCAGGAAATGTCAGCCTGGCATTTGATAATTTACTATTAAATAAAGAGATCATCGAAACGCAGGAAGAACTAATTTATCGCTTAGGCGATGTAGTGGAATCACGTTCCAATGAAGCAGGTAATCATATTCGGCGTATGTCTGAAATATCCCACTTGCTAGCGATTAAATTAGGCCTATCCGAAGAAGATGCAGAACTATTGAAACAAGCGGCGCCTATGCATGATATCGGTAAAATTGCGACTCCAGATAAAGTACTACTCAAGCCGGGTAAGTTAAATAGCGAAGAAATGACAGAAATGAAACGCCACCCCAGCATTGGTTTTGAAATTCTCGATGGTTCTAAACGACCTATCTTAAAAACTGCTGCGCTCATTGCTCAGCAACATCATGAAAAATACGATGGTAGCGGCTACCCTGAAGGCCTCGCTGGGGAAGATATACATATTTTTGCAAGAATTGTCGCTGTAGCTGATGTCTTTGATGCTTTGACCCACAAACGCTGCTATAAAGCAGCCTGGCCAACGGACAAAGTAAAACAATTTTTTATTGAGCAAAGTGGACAGCACTTAGATCCTGAGATAGTAAAAGCATTACTCGATAATTTTGACAGCGCGATGGAGATCAACAATAAGTATCAGGATAGTTAACTTATTCTCAATGAGTTAATGGGATTTTAATTAAGTAGGCCAAACCTTTGCCTAATTCACTATTGACCTTAATACTGCCTTTTAACGACGAATGCACTAGATTATAAATCAAGTGAGTGCCTAATCCGCTACCACCATCACCGCGTTTAGTCGTATAAAAGGGTTCAAACAATTGGTTTAGGCTCTCAGGTGCTAGTCCCTTACCGTTATCCGCATAATGAATAACTAAATTATTATTTTTACTATAGATACTTATTTTTATTCGCCCCTGCTCTATCTCATCGAAGCCATGTATAATCGAATTCATGATTAAATTACTAAACACTTGCGAAATAGCACCGGCATTGAGCATCACCGAAAGTTGCGGTTCACACTCAATTTCAATAGTGTGTTTAAGCCGTTTCAATTTAGGCTTTAGAGAAAGTAGAATTTCATCGAGGTAACTTCGTACATTTATCTGCCGTTGCTCATTCGATGATTGATCAACGGCAACCTGCTTAAAACTCTTTACTAGCTCAGCACCACGATCGGCATTAGTACTGATGATCTTAAGCCCTTGTTCAATTTCATCTAAATATTCTTGCAGCGCTTCTTCTGTTAATGTGCCATTGACATAATCGGCTTTAAGCTGTTTATGTTCTTCAGCTAAATGGCTGATCCCGGTGACACAAATACCAAGCGGTGTGTTAATTTCATGAGCAATACCGGCAACTAAGCCGCCTAATGACGCCATTTTTTCCCTTTGCACCAGTTCTTGTTGAGTCTTTTTTAATTGTGCTATCGTATCTGTCAGCATCTTATTGTTTTGCTCAAGCAATCGATGCTGTTCAGCTAAATGACGCTGAGCTTCCCGGCGCTGAGTGGCATTAATGTTACTTTCAATCGCCATTGCAATATGATTAGCAACATAATCAAGAAACTGCAGATCCTGCTGATTGTATTTCACTTGTTCAGCATAGCTTTGCACCACAATAATACCGTGCAACATTCCTCCAGTGATCATAGGTGCCCCCATCCAACACTTAAAATCTGTCGAACCCAATACTTCTTTAATCTCCCCTTCAGTCATTAACTGCGTTATTTTATCTGGAGTTAACAATTTCGGTTTTTTAGTGCGAATGACATAAGAACTTAATCCCTGACCTAGCTGTAACACTTGCCCTGTCATGTCCTTATCGCCAACATCCTGTTCGTCAACAAAGTAAGGTAAAGTCAGGGTTTGCTCTTCTTCGTTGAGCAAGCCAATAAAGAAATTTTTTGCATCAATAAATTGACTGACAATTTCATGGACGCGCTGATATAAGTCAGTTAGCGCTAATTCCTCATGAGAAAGCGAAGCAATTTTAAATAACGCATGATGGAGTCGCTCAGCATATTGCAGATCAAACAATTGTTGTTTTAACGTCACGATTTCTGTCTGTAAAGACTCAGGAGCCACAATAAATCAACCAAATAGTTAAGGTAACTTATTGTTAAGCATAGTATGTTTTATGGTATTTTTTATAACCGCGACTAAACCGCCTGTCAGGCCCTAAGAGCTGCGGCATTAAAGTTCAAAATCGCCAAAATCAATATCAGTACTGTTATTGCTACAAACTTGGCTGGGAGGGTCGAGTAACGAGGGCTGTTGAATTTCAACCGGCTGAGCTTCTTGCTTAGCTTTAATTTTGCCCTCTTTTCTTTTTTTGCGTTGTAGGCAGCGCTTAATTACTTTTTGCTTATCGTCTGACGCTAAATTAATCCAATTTTGACGTTCATCACGGGTACGAAAGCAACCTTTACAGTGGCCTTTTTCGTCCGATTGACAGACCCCGATACAGGGGCTTGGTACGTCAAAAAATTCTAATTGCATACAAAACCTTGAGCAAAGTAAAAGCCTATAGCTTTATTATAACCTATAGGCTTAAATAATCGTTATGCTAACTTATCAGAAGCTATATGATAGTCGGGATCTTCGATTAAATTTATCTCAACCAGACTACCAGCTTTAGTTAATAACTGCTTACATTCCGTATTTAAATGCCGTAAATGCATAGTTTTTCCACGACTTAAATAACGCTCTGCCAGTATATCTATCGCTTCTATCGCGGAATGATCGGCAACACGAGAATTTTTAAATTCAACAATTACATCATCGCTATCCTTATCGACAGAAAACTGTTCTAAGAAATGAGTAACAGAGCCAAAAAATAACGGGCCATTAACTTCATAGACTATAGTACCTTGCTCATTTTCACTACGCTTAACAATCACATGTTTCGCATGTTCCCAGGCAAATACTAAGGCTGAAACAATCACACCGACTACCACGGCAATTGCCAGATCCGTTGCAACAGTGACACCTGAAACTAACACAATGACAAAGGCATCCGCTTTAGGCACTTTACCGAGAATACGAAAGCTTGACCACTCAAAGGTGCCAATAACGACGATAAACATGACCCCGACTAATGCTGCTAGTGGGATCATTTCAATTAAGCCAGAAGCGAATAAAATAAAACCTAACAAACCTAATGCCGCAGTGATCCCAGAAGCACGTCCCCGACCGCCTGAGTTCACATTAATCATCGACTGGCCTATCATGGCACAACCGCCCATAGCACCGAAAAAGCCATTAACCGTATTAGAAGCCCCTTGAGCAATACACTCTTTATTACCACGACCTCGAGTGCCAGTAAGCTCATCAATTAAGGTTAAGGTTAATAAAGATTCAATTAAACCAACCGCAGCAAGGATCAAAGAAAACGGTAAAATAATCATCAAGGTTTCAAGATTAAAAGGGACATCAGGAATAGCAAATTGAGGTAATCCACCAGCAATAGAAGCGGCAGGGTCATTAGTCATATCACGGACAAAATCAACCACAGTACGCGCTTCCAAGCCTAAGCTCTGTACCAATATTGTCACTACAATAATCGCCACTAATGACGACGGCACCGCTTTTGTTAACTTAGGTAACAAGTGAATAATCGCCATTGTCAACACAATCAAACCTAGCATGGTATATAACTGCTCACCTTGCATCCAGACATGCTCCCCCGCAGCATTTGGCACTTTAAATTGCCCTAGCTGAGCAAGGAAAATGACGATGGCCAGACCATTAACAAAACCTAACATTACCGGATGAGGCACGAGTCGTATGAACTTGCCGAGGCGGAAAATCCCCGCCAGTATTTGCAAGACCCCAGTTAATACCACGCAGGCAAACAAGTATTGGACCCCATGCAACGCCACTAAACTGACCATCACTACCGCCATGGCACCAGTTGCACCTGAGATCATCCCAGGTCGACCACCAAAAATAGAAGTGATCAAACCTACCATAAAGGCAGCATACAAACCGACCAGTGGCTCAACGCCAGCAACAAAAGCAAATGCAACGGCTTCTGGCACCAAAGCTAAAGCAACGGTTATCCCGGATAAGACATCATTTTTTAAATTGCCATTTTTACTGGCATGTAGTTCAAACATTGCGATCTCACGTAGTTGATTTATTTCAATACCGACTAAGACTCAGTCAATATTTTGAAGGTTAAGCAAGCTCACTTAACCATAGAAGCATTTAGTAGCAATTATCTAAAGATAAAAAGTGGCGGGATACTATAGATTAATGGTGAAAATGTCAATGACGGGGAAAATCAGCACCATCAAGAAATTAACAACAACTACTTGATAGTACTGAATTTTATTTGATATACGCAATTAATTAATAGCTATTAATTATACCTGTTCAGCAGTTTTTTCTCTTTCGAGTAAAAATTCTTTGATTTCATCCCGGGAACCTAAGATATGCTTTTTCATTACCGCAACTGCCTGCTCAACATTTTTTTGCTTGCATAGACTCAACAACTCATTGTGTTCAGATTCCGCCTTCGACATACCACCAGCCCATAATAAATGCATACGAATATAACGGTCAGCATTTTTATTTAAGGTATTAACCAAATCTTGAGTTTGTGGGCGGTTAGCACCAGAATACAAACAGTTATGGTAATTAGAATTAAGCTCACTCCAAGTATTAGCGGCGTTTTCTTTACCTAAAGATTGATTAAGCTCATCGAGTATTGCGGTCGCTTCGGCCAATTTTTGTTCAGAAAGATTCGGGATAGAAGCAGCCAGTAAATCGGCTTCTAACATTGCTCTGAGTTCAAATAACTCATCAACCTGCTCAATATTTAACTCAGTCGCTGTTGCCCCTTTATGTGGTTCAAATGCCACTAACCCTTCGGCTTCCAGCTGTAATAACGCTTCTCTAACAGGAATACGGCTAACATTTAACTCTTCCGCTAATGCTGCCTGGCGCAATGGCTGACCCGCCTTAATAGCTCCATTTAGGATCTTTTCTCTTAACGTTTCTACCACTAACTGTGTGCGTGTTTTATAAACTATGCTCATGCGCCATAACCTGGTGACTATTTATTAAATTGCTATCCATTATAAGCATTTAATTTTTAAAAAAAAGGAGCTAATGAAAATAGCTCCTTTTAATGACGATCTTATGATCTTAACAATTGTGGCAACAGCTCATTTGGCATGTTCTGATAGCAAATCGGCCGCTGAAAACGCTTAATCGCTTCACTACCAACAGAGGTAGTACGTAAATCAGTTGACGCTGGGAAAGGTCCGCCATGATTCATCGACGCGCAAACCTCAACGCCCGTTGGCATCTGGTTATAAATCAAACGCCCCACTTTATGCGCTACCGACAACGCTACGGTACGGCTTTGCGCCATATCCTTATCTGTGGCATGAATAGCTGCAGTTAAATTACCTTTAAGTAACCCAATGAATTCTGCTAGTTCCTGTTCATCTTGTAAGCGCAATATTAATGCACATGGACCAAACACTTCTTCCTGTAACACTGTATTAGCTTTAAACGTTGTCAAATCAGTGACAAATAACGCCGCCTGAGTAAAATGAGCAACACCTGATTGACCTTGTGCTAATAACTCAACACCATCAATTGACTGCCAGCTCGCAACTGTTTTTTTATAACTTTCAGCCATCGCCGGAGTCAGCATTACTCCCGCTTCAGTTGCAGCAATTGCGGCACTTGCCGCTTGCTCAAATACTGGCGTATCGACACTTTTCACATAGCTCCATATTCCCGGGCTAGTACAAAACTGTCCTTGCCCCATCATTAATGATGCAACTAAGTTTTCCGCTAATGTACTGGCCTCTGTCGCTAGTTTATCTGCCATAATAAATTGTGGGTTAACACTACCTAGCTCACCATAAAAAGGAATCGGTTCAGGGCGTTGGTTAATCTGCTGCTGTAAGATCATGCCAACGCGCTCAGAGCCGGTAAAACCAACCGCTTTAACCATTGGATGAGTCACTATCTGACTAGCGATAGCATAATTTTTTCCCTGAATTAACGAGAACACCCCAGCATCTATATCACAAAGCTCAATTGCCTTACTGATCGCCTGAGCCACTAATTCTGCCGTACCTGGGTGTGCGGCATGTGCCTTCATCACCACTGGGCAACCCGCTGCTAACGCCGAAGCCGTATCGCCACCTGCGGTAGAAAATGCTAACGGGAAATTACTGGCAGCAAAAACACCGACGACACCTAATGGCAAATATCCCAATCGAGTATCAGGTTTAGGTAACGGTTGACGCTCAGCATCCGCAGCATCAAACACCCCTTGATATTCTCCCTGCTCGAGTAAATCAGCAAATAAACCAAGTTGGCCCACAGTACGACCACGTTCGCCTTGAATACGCATTGCCGGTAAACCAGTTTCAGCACAGGCCATTTCAACCAATTCATCACCTAAGGCAACAATTTGTTCACCGATAGTACGTAAAAATTTTGCTCTTTGCACTGCCGGCAACTGACTATAACTTGCAAATGCCTGATGAGCACGTGCGATCGCCTGTTCTACTTCTGTTTCACTGGCATCAGCAAACACTTCAGGCATAGGCTCATTTTTTACCGCATTAGTCGCAGAAAATCCCTTGGTAAAATCTCCTGACCATTCGCCTGCAATTAAATTTTTTCCTGATATCGACATAATATTCTCTTCACTTTTTGATAAATAAATAGGCAATAAGGTGTTACAACAAACTATTTGACAACAAAACCAAAGGCATAGGGATCATCATCATCTATAGTAATGCAGTTTTTGCCAAACACTCTCGCCCAGCCTTGAATACTTGGTTTTATCGCCTGAATTTTGCCGTTAGGCGTTTCCAATTCAACCACTTGTTCTATCTTGCCAATAAACTGGCTTCCGATATAACTTTCATGAGTAAAACTATCACCGAGTTTTAGTTCTCCTCTAGCAAATAACTGCGCCATACGGGCACTAGTACCAGTGCCACAAGGAGATCTATCAATTGCCTTCTCACCGTAAAACACCGCATTAGCACCGTCAGAACCTTGGGTTTGAGTCGCCCCAGTCCACAACACATGACTCACCCCGTTGACGGTTGGGTCTTCAGGGTGAACACAATCCAAGGTTTCACTGGCTATCGCGCGGACAATTGGACTCCAATGTAAAATATCATTGGCACTCCATTGTTCAATACCAGGAAAGTTTGCCTGAGGCTCAACAATGACATAATAATTGCCGCCATATGAAACATCGACAGTTAATAATCCTAACCCTGGAATATCCAACTCAACATTTTGATGCGCTAAGTATGCAGCTACATTATAAAGCTTAACCGCAGTGACCTTTTCCCCTTGCATCTGATATTCAACAGTGATTTGCCCCGCCGGCACATCAAGAATTAACTTCCCCGACGTCTTCGCACTGAGTAACCCAGCTTCTAATGCCGCAGTTACTGTACCTATGGTGCCATGACCACACATAGGCAAACAGCCAGAGGTTTCAATAAATAAAATTGAAGCATCAGCATTGTCACTACATGGCGGATAAAGAAATGCGCCTGACATCATGTCATGGCCACGGGGCTCAAACATCAATCCCTGACGGATCCAATCATAATGCTGAAGAAAATCCTGACGTTTTTCACTCATGGTTCGGCCTTGCAAGTTAGGATGACCACTGGTCACTAACCTCACCGGATTGCCACAAGTATGACCGTCAATACAAAAAAACGTCCCTTTGTTCATTTAACACCTTTTATTTAGGTAATCTCGATCCAGCTGGCAATCACTACGAAAAGCAAGCTGGAGTTAAATAGCAACAAACCCAAATGCTGATCACTCAGATTCAGGTTTGTTATTGACTATAGCTAACACTAAGTACCGGTATCACATTACCGGCGTAACATTGATCTAAATTAAATTTAGACGGATCAATACGTGTTGCCACTGCGTCGTTATAAAGTTTTTCTACACGGGCACGCTCTTCCCCTGATAATGGTAAACGAGGTGCACGAGTCACTTCGCTACCATGGCCTGCCAACTGTTCGCAGAATTTAATACACTGCACCAAAGTTGGAATAGTATCTAAGCGTAATAACGGCAAGAACCAACGCCAGAAATGACTGACATACGACCCGCTACCACTTCTTTTACCGCAGTAAGAATCGCTTTTTTCTCTTCACGAGTATGAGCGCAGTTTTCTCCAACAGTTCCTAATGCAATGATACTGTCAACACCTTCCTTAATAAGCGAATCCACCATCTGTTGCGTCGCTTCAAAGTTAATAGGCATCATCGTTATATTGAGTCGTTACCGCTGGGTAAACGGCTTGCCAATCAATTTTCATCATTTGTTTTTACCGCAATAGTTAAATAAATAATACCGTCAAAGTATTTGTAGAATTAACTTCGCATATTGTATACAATTATTTTATTGATACAAGTATAATGTATGAAAATTTTAGTAAAAGGCGTTGGTAATGCAATTTAAACCCTATAATTTTGATAATTATCAAACAATTAGCTCAATAGACCTTCACACAGAAGGTGAACCATTGCGCATTATAACTCATGGTTATCCTGAAATAATTGGTGAAACCATTTTAGCCAAACGTCAATATCTCAGCGAACACTTAGATCATTTACGCCAATTATTAATGTTTGAACCACGCGGCCATGCAGATATGTACGGCGCACTTATTACAGAGCCTTGTACGCCAAATGCCGATTTTGGCATTTTATTTATGCACAATGAAGGTTACAGCAGCATGTGTGGCCACGGTATTATCGCTGCAGTTTCAGCGGCAATAGAAAGCCAAACCCTGCCACTGCCTAAAGCAAATGAATATATCGGCATAGATGCACCGGCTGGATTTATCAAGGCTTACGCTAATTATAACAATCAGCAATTAAACGTCAGTTTTGACAACGTGCCTTCATTTGTAGAAGTATTAGAGCAATCAATTACCCTGCCATCATTAGGCACAGTTAACTATGATATTGCTTTTGGCGGTGCTTACTATGCGTTTATCGACGCCGATCAACTTGGTCTTGAATGTACACCTGAAAACACTCAACAATTGATCAACGCCGGTCGGGAAATTAAAAAAGCGATATCAGCCAGTTATCAGATAACCCATCCGCAAGAACCAGATTTAAGCTTTCTTTACGGCACAATTTTTTATTCCAAACAAACCAATGAGTTTGACGCTCATTCAAAACATGTTTGTATCTTCGCTGATGGTGAAGTTGACCGTTCACCAACCGGTACTGGCGTATCAGCCCGTGCTGCACTATTAAGAGTTAAAGAAGATCTAGCGACAAAGACACCGATCATTATTGAAAGCATTGTTGGAGGCAAGATGACTGTCACTATAGAGCAAGCGCTAGATTATGTTGGCAAAGCAGCGATCGTCCCAAGAGTCAGTGGCCGGGCATTTATTACCGGTGTACATCAATTCGTGCTCACTGAAAATGATATTTTTCCACAAGGTTTTATTTTACGTTAAGCTGTAGAACTAAGGCAGTAATCCTATGCAAACACAAGATCAAGATAACAAACACATTGCCGTTATCGGCGCGGGTATAGTCGGCATTAATTGCGCAATAGCGCTACAATCCCAAGGCTATCAAGTCACATTACTTGATAAGGAAGGCATTGGCCTTGGCTGCTCAAAAGGTAATGCCGGTCACTTTGCCACCGAACAGGTATTTCCACTAGCCGAAGCAGGCCTATTATTACAGTTACCGAAAATGTTATTAGACCCGCTTGGCCCGGTAGCATTATCACCAAAGCACTTTCCTAAAGCCCTCCCCTGGTTTATCCGCTTTATTGCAAATATGTTTAGCGCAAAACGAGTAAAAAATACCGCAGCGCTAAAAAGCTTAAACGAACAGGCGATCAATTATTATAAGCCACTACTAAAAGCCGCCAATGCCGAACACTTACTCACAGAAAACGGCAGTTTATTAGTCTTTGAGCACACCCCAATTCACGATATTGAAGCCATTCAACAAAGCTATTTATCACAAGGGGTGAAAGTAGAGTTACTCGATCGCGAACAAACATTTGCCCTTGAGCCTAAGCTCAACAGTAATATTCAACATGCACTATATTTTACTGAAGTTGCCCACACTATTAGTCCGTTAGATCTCAGTCAAACTCTGGCAGATTATGCCATACAGCTCGGCTGTAGGTTTCAGCAATTTGAGGTATGTAGTATCAGCCATCAGCCTGATGGCGTGACGCTGAAAAATAATGAACAACAGTTGCACTTTGATCAAGTAATAATAGCCACAGGTGCATGGTCTGAGTCGTTATTGAAACAATTGGGTTATAAATTACCAATTGAAGGAGAGCGCGGCTACAGTTTAGATTTATCCGAGCAAACCATAGGTCAACTCACCCGTCCGGTTGCTTCAGCTGAAAGACGCTTTATTATTACGCCAATGTCGCACGGCTTGCGATTAGCCGGCACAGTGGAATTTGCCGGTTTAAAACAAAAAGCGAATATGAAACGCGCCTTGATGTTACATAAAAACGCCAGTTACATTCTCTCTGACTTGCCAGCACTCGGCCAGCAAAGTCACCAAGGCTGGTTAGGGTTTAGGCCGTCACTACCGGATTCTTTACCTGTGATTGGCAAAGCCCCGAAACATAAAAATATTAATCTGGCACTAGGTCATCAACACTTAGGATTAACTTTAGGCGCTATTACTGGCAAGTTGATCGCTCAAGTGGTAGCGGAACAGCCAACAGATATTGATATCCAGCCATTTTGTCTCAGCCGCTTTAACTAACCTTTTACCACCTAACAAAAGAGATTTATTGACAAACATCAATAAATCTCTAACCCTAATTAGGTATCATTTAGTTCGAACAGGCATAATAATCATTCACAATCATATAGATTATGCTATTGAAAAGCCTGCGATTAATGGACTCAGAATAATAAGGATTTATGCAGCAACAACTATTGATATTTTTTAAAGCCCTCCTAGGAAGTTGCAAAGACTTACTGCCTATCATAGTAGTAATTGCCTTTTTTCAAGTGTTAGTGCTGCAACAACCTTTACCTAATATCAGCGATATTTTAATTGGCTTGCTATTGGTAGTACTCGGTTTAACTTTTTTTATCTACGGCTTGGAAATGGGGTTATTCCCCATAGGTGAGTCAATGGCACAGGCGTTTGCCAAAAAAGGCAGCATTGGGTGGTTATTAACTTTTGCTTTTTGTTTAGGCTTTGGTACCACTGTTGCCGAACCTTCACTAATCGCAGTGGCTAAAGAAGCAGCAGTCGTTGCCGCCACAGGCGGTATTATCGAAAATAATCAGGAAATGAAAAACCAATACGCCAGTGGGTTGCGCTTTACCGTTGCTTTTTCTGTTGGCCTCGCCATAGTCATTGGTGTTTTACGCATTATTAGGGGCTGGCCAATTCATTATTTGATCATTGCCGGTTACGCCATGGTGGTAATTATGACGGCATTCGCACCAAACTGGATTATCGGTATTGCTTATGACTCTGGCGGAGTTACCACATCCACTATTACCGTTCCTCTGGTTACCGCCCTCGGTGTTGGTCTGGCATCTTCGATTAAAGGGCGAAACCCAATGATAGATGGTTTTGGTTTGATCGCCTTTGCATCATTAACGCCAATGATATTTGTGATGGCCTACGGCATGACGATTGGTCGTTAGCATGAATTTACTGATAGAGTTTTTTACAACGTTAAAAACAACGGTTATCGATGTGCTACCAATATTATCGATTATTTTGGTATTTCAGCTAGTTGTGATCCGAAAACCTATCCCGCGATTAAAACAAGTCGGTTTCGGTTTTATCTATGTATTAATCGGCTTGGCATTATTCTTATTAGGATTGGAAAAGGCGCTCTTCCCACTGGGTAAAATGATGGCGGAACAATTAACGGCCCCTAGCTTCATTTATGACGATCAAACAGCAGATATTATTCACTGGAGTCATTATATCTGGGTTTATATTTTTGCCGCTGCGATAGGTTTTAGTACCACCATAGCGGAACCGTCATTAATAGCGGTGGCCTTAAAAGCAGAAGAGGTTTCAGGTGGAGCCATTCATGCTAATAATTTACGGATCTCAGTTGCCATAGGCGTTGCTATTGGTATTGCCGTAGGTAGTTACCGCATAGTCGCTGGCCACCCTCTTCATTATTACATCATTGCCGGTTATCTAGTGGTAGTGATCCAAACCATGTTTTGCCCAAAATTAATTATTCCGTTAGCGTATGACTCAGGCGGTGTAACAACTTCAACCGTGACAGTTCCCTTAGTTGCGGCGTTAGGATTAGGACTTGCCAGTACTATAGAAGGTCGCAGCCCATTAATTGACGGTTTTGGTTTAATCGCATTTGCCAGCCTATTTCCGATCATCGCAGTGATGGCATATGCACAGATAACTCAGAAAAAAACTACAATAGCAAAAGACAACAAAAGGTAAACATTATGCAATTTAAATTACTTATTGCGTTTGTTGATGACGATGTCACCGAAGCGGTTATGAAAGAAGCAAGGCGTGCTGGTGCCACCGGTGCCACTATTATTAACAACGCGCGCGGCGAAGGCATTAAACGCCAACGAACATTTTTTGGTATGCAACTGGAAACACAGCGTGATGTATTACTGTTTGTAGTTGAGCGACACTTAGCAAGAAAAGTACTGGAACGTATTGCTAAAATTGCCGGTTTTGACGATGAATCAGGCAAAGGTATCGCCATTCAAATCGATGTTGAAGACGCCGTTGGAGTTGCTCATCAGATAGAAAGATTAAAAGGTAAAGTTGAGGAAGAATTATGAGCCAGATAACAGTTCAGGTTAAAGATGCAATGGCGACAGATTGTTATCAATTTGCCGACGGTATGCTCACAGTATTAGAGGGCATCAAACTGGCACAACAACACAAAGTCAAAGCGTTAATTATCAATAAGCGCAACGAAAATGACGAATACGGTATGGTAATGCTCGCCGATATTGCCAAACAAGTGATTGCCAAAAATCGCTCACCAGAGCGAGTAAACCTCTATGAAATTATGGCAAAACCTATCCTAACTGTGCCATCAAACATGGAAGTGCGTTATTGCGCAAGGCTATTTGAACGCTTTGGTATTCATACTGCGCCAGTGATGGATAATCATAAAATTATCGGCATGGTTGATTATACCGATATGGTGTTATCACATGTTACAGATGAGAAAATAAGCCTTTGAGTTGCTATAGATTGCAGATAAAAGCCTTAACAGGCATAGTAGCTATTTAGGCAAAATAAAAGGAATTATCATGAGTGTCACAGAATCCAAACAATGCGAGCTGATCTTTTATACCAATCCAGCATCTCGCGGTCAGATTGCCCGATGGATGTTAGAAGAGGTTGGAGTTGAATACCGCCAGATACTGCTTGATTATGATCAAAATATGAAGGCCGATGAGTACTTAGCCATTAACCCTATGGGTAAAGTACCAGCGATCAGTCACAATGGAAAAATAGTAACTGAATGTGCGGCCATTTGCGCTTATCTCGCTGATGCTTATCCAGAACAAGGCTTAGCGCCAAAGTTAAATGAAAGAGCTGATTACTACCGCTGGCTGTTTTTTACTTCAGGCCCTGTAGAAGCGGCTATTATCGACAAAGCCCGCAATATCGATATTCCTGATGAACACAAACGTATGGTCGGATACGCTGGTTACCAGCAAACCGTAGAGGTGCTAGCCCAAGCGGTATCTGCAAATCCTTATGTTGCAGGTCAACACTTTAGTGCTGCCGATGTCTATGTCGGTTCTCACGTTATTTGGGGCATAGAGTTTGGCAGCTTACCCAAACGGCCTGAGTTTGAGGATTATGCCGCTAAGCTCAAAACGCGCGCGGCCTATCTCGCTGCCAAAGAAATCGACGCGAAATTGATGAGTGAGCAAGGCTAAGCTTTTATCTTACAATCTCGAAAGGGTCGAAGACATTAAAACCTCTTATGACCCTTTTTTATTACCGATAATGCTACCTACAATTTCCCCGCTATTTTTACTAAATATTGATTAACAACAGAATAAAGCGAGTTTGAAAACAATTAATATTAAACACCCAAAAGACTTAGCACGTTTACGTCGTATTGCCTTAACAGCGCAAGGTTTGCTACAAACTCAGCCTTTTGGCCGAGGTTTAGCTGGAACCCGTAAAGCGATCAATCATTTAGGTTATGTCCAGCTGGATACAGTTTCAGTGGTTGAGCGCGCCCATCACCATGTACTCTACGCCAGAGTCCCTAATTTTAAGCCTGAGATGTTAGACCAGCTGCTGATTAGCCAAGATATTTTTGAATATTGGGCTCATGCCGCCGCTTTTCTGCCAATCGACGAATTTCGCTTCACTTTACCTTACAAACAAGCGATTAAAAGCGGCCAAACGCATTGGTATAAAAATCAAGACCGCAAGCTGATGAATGAATTGCTCGCTCGCATCCGCAGCGATGGCCCGTTGCGCTCGCGAGATCTTGAATCAAATACCTCAAACCGTGCTGGCTGGTGGGATTGGAAGCCGGCAAAAAAAGCACTAGAACAATTATATATGGAAGGCGATTTGATGGTTTGTGATCGTCAGGGCTTTCAGAAAACCTACGACCTTACCGAACGAGTTTTACCGCCGAAGGTAAATACGACCATGCCAGAGATCGAAGAGTTTGCCGAGCACGTTATTAACAAACAAATACGTTGTCATGGTTTTGCCACGCTTAAAGGGTTGACCTATAACGAATCTCGCAACACTAAGCTGCGAAAGGCGGTAAATACATTAATTAACGAGTACTTACTGGCTGGGAAATTAGAACAAATTCAGTTAAACAATGGCGAAGCGTTTGTCATAGAAGCGGAATCATTTGATCGCCGAATGCCCCGCGTCGCTAATCGCATGCAGATACTGTCACCATTTGACAATAGTGTTATTCAGCGCGAGCGGCTAAAAACAGTCTTTGATTACGATTATAAAATAGAGTGTTATACCCCTGAAGCGAAACGACAATATGGCTATTTTTGTCTGCCGCTGCTTTATCGTGACCAGTTTATTGGTCGAATGGATTGTAAGGCGCATCGAAAAATAAAACAGCTAGAAATCAAGTCGCTGCATTTTGAACCACACAGTTATCATCAAGATAACGTGATCAGTGCTTTTATAGCAGCCATTAAACCATTTATGCAGTTTCAACAATGTAACTCAGTATCTTTAACGAAAGTTCAGCCACAACATTTAGCTCAAGGCATTAATGAAGCGCTAAAAACTTTATAGTAATTACCAGCAAATTACACTTCAGATAATTTTTTAGGATTTTTCGCTTGTTCAATCGGTACTTTTACCTGAAAACTACAACCAACTTTGGTATCTAAGCATTTGATGGTGCCGCCTAATTTAGCATTCACTAGGTTATAAACAATGTTCATCCCTAGACCTGATCCCCCTTGACCGCGTTTAGTGGTAACAAAAGGATCAAAAATACGCTTTTTAATATCTTCACTGAGGCCGATGCCATTATCGCTATATAGTAAGGTTAGATAACCATTACTGGCGGTAAAAGTAATATTGATCTCACCTTCATCCCGACCTTCAAAACCATGAACATGAGAATTGGTCATAAAGTTGGTTAGGATTTGGTTCCAAGCACTAGGATATGTCACTAGGTTCAAATCTTTATCAACCGAGAGGTTAATGGTGTAGTTTCGTCTTTTAAATAAGGTTTTTACGGTATTAACCACATCATTGACGTGTTGAGCCAAATTAATATTAAGCTCAGGATCGGTATGTTGCTCAACCGCCACTGATTTAAAACCGCGAATTAATTCCACCGCTTTATTCAGACTACGCTCAATAATTTCCTGATATTCCACTAACAAGGATAAAGTCGAGGTTAATTGTGATTTAGTTAGATTTTCCTGCTCAACTGCGCGACTTAAATCAAACACTTTTTCCTTAAGGGCAGTGATCGACGTAACGCAGATGCCTAATGGTGTGTTAACTTCATGTGCAACACCGGCCACCAGTTGCCCCAGCGATGCCATTTTTTCCGACTGCACGAGTTGATCTTTCGCCAGCGTTAAATCATCGAGCGATTGTTGTAACTGTTGATTGCTGGCAGCGAGTTTTGCCGTTCGGTCATAGACTTTAATTTCCAGCTCACCGTTAAGGTTGATCAACGCATTTTCTGCTTCTTCGAGTTTCACTATGTCATTTTTTAACGCTAAGCGCATTTTATTAATCGCATCGACTAATTCATCGAGTTCATCTTTTTTCTTACTACGATTAGTAAGCACAAGAGGCTCGTTGAGGTTTTCCGTTTTAACGTTCTGAGAATAGCTGGTGATATGATAAATATGCCGAGTGATCAGCCAATGCACAATAAACATAATAAACAAGGCAACAATAAAGATTTTAATAAACTCGGAAGTGACAATAAAACCCGCTTGTTGCTGAATATTTTGATAAATATCCTGATAATCAGCAGCGATATGAATTACACCAATATCGTTTTCACCATAAAAGATTGGATACTCCACCACCTTTTTCGCAACGATATCGGCATTACCATACTGGTAAACTTTACCAAAACCTGTAGTGATCTTAACGTATCGAATATCCGGGAGTTTAACTATGCCTTGAATTTGCTGTTGTACCAGCGGTTCGTTAAAGTCCCATAAACTAGTAGAAATTGATTGAATATAACTCGACTCAATATTATCAAAACGCTGATTGAGCCGAGTAATATCTTTTTGGTAAGCAACATAAACCTGTATCGCGGTAGAGGCGACAGAAAGAATTGAGCTACATAAAATAATATAAACTAATACGCGCCGACTTAATTTATTGTTAAATGAGGCCGCTGTATTCATTTATTTTTTCCCTAATGCTTCAGTACCTTAATTAAAATAGCCAAAGCCGATAATGTCAATTAAATACTGGCTGCTCTTACAAACTGTTAACAAAAATCCTAAAGCTAATCAGCAACTAATGCTGAACAGGAATATGCATTGTCATTTAACTAAAATGGCTACTACAGCTTGCTATATACCATTTTCGCCGCTGCTAAATCTTCTAAGGCATGACCAACAGATTTAAATACCGTAATATCACCTTGCTCACGTTCAATGACATATTCTTTCCGAGATAAGGCAAACAGGTCTGCCTTTATCGCCTCTTTGGTTAGTACCCCAGTAGCTAATGGTATCGCGATATCACCTGTTTCTCGTAGCGCCCCTTCAAAATTATCAACAAAGACTCTAGCCTTTGTCAGACAGCTATCGTCCATTTCCCGCATATCAGGACGATAAGCGCCAACCATATCAAGATGTTGTCCTGGCACTAACCAATCACCAAAAATAAGCGGCTGCTGACTTAATGTCGCACAAGAAATAATATCGGCTTGAGCTATATGTGTTTCAAGGTCATCAATTGCCTCTACTTCAATAGCTAAATGGGCCACTTGCTGACATATTTGCTGAGCTTTTGCTAAGCTTCGCCCCCATACCAGCACCTTAGTAATAGGACGAACACTGGCATGTGCAGCAATTAGCTGGGGTGCCAATGTACCGGTCCCGACCATAAGTAAGGTTGAACTATCAGGTCGAGATAAAAAGCGTGAGGCTAATGCCGACGCTGCTGCAGTACGTTTAGCCGTTAATGATGGCGCATCTAATGTTGTCTTTAACGAGCCGGTATCGACATCAAATAACAAATAAATACCTTGTATAGAAGGTAACTGCTTTTTACTGTTCTCTGGCGCAACTGTGACAAGTTTTACTCCAGCTAAATCACCGGCCTGCCACGCTGGCATCATTAATAAAGTGGTTTCTCGCGCCGCTTTAGGGTTTTCCATATCAAAATGTAATCGAGGCGGCACACTAATATCTTGGGTAAATGCCTGCTCAATGGCGTCTACTAATGCTGGAAAGGTGAGGATTTGATTGATTTGTTCAGCCGGGATCATTATACACCTGCAATTCGCTTAAAACCCTCATTATTGCATAATGTATACAAAAGTAAATCATCTATTATGCTTGACTTTTAACTCGATGGCTGAGATATTTTTGCTTCTACTAGCCTCTTGGAGCGAGACAATGAACAATTCAACTCTACAACATACTGTTATCGCTGATATTGTATCCACAAGGATAGGCTGTTAAGCTCGTTTTAGCTGTCATTTCCAGTAACGAGTCTTTCTAAATCCCAAGTCATATTTGCGTAGTTAGGGTATAACTCCTTAACTCACTGCCATTTGTTACTTCCCCTATCCTATTATTCAATTCAACGTTATTAATTATTCCAGCGCTTGGAATTTAAGTTTTATACTCGAATTTTTGCCAAAAAAATTTGATTAATAATAAGGTTTTATTATTTTGACAACTCAAGAAAAAAATACTCAATTACCAACGAGTAAACTTGGTATTCGCCAGCTATTTAAACTGGCACTAAAAGGTAATCATCAAGACTTAACCTCAGGTTCTATTGGCGTAGCAGCATTTTTGCTCGCAGTACCTATGGTATTAGAAATGTTAATGGAATCGATATTTGCAATAACAGATATCTTTTTCGTTTCTGGGCTTGGCGCTCAAGCTGTTGCCGTGGTTGGTTTAACCGAAGCCGTGCTCACACTACTTTATGCCGTTGCCATAGGTTTTAGTATGGCAGTAACGGCAACCGTTGCCCGTCGTTACGGTGAAAAGAATACAGAACAGGCTAATGTCGTTGCAGGACAAACCCTCTGGATAGGGCTGGCAGTAGCCTTACTAGTTGGCATAGTTGGGCTTAATTTTGCGGAAGATATTCTCGCGTTAATGGGCGGAGATCAAGCCTTAATAACCGCGGGAAAGGACTACACCACAATAATGCTCACCGGTTCTATTACCATTTTGTATCTGTTTTTGCTTAATGCAATATTTAGAGGCGCTGGAGATGCTTCTGTTGCTATGCGCTCGCTATGGCTGGCTAACGGTATTAATATCGTGCTCGATCCGCTGTTAATTTATGGTATCGGCCCATTTCCAGAAATGGGCTTAACTGGTGCCGCAGTAGCAACCACTATTGGTCGGGGGACAGGCGTCCTCTATCAATTAAGCTACTTATTTGGCATTAAAGGTCGCATTCAACTTGCCTGGCAACATTTAGCATTAAATGCAGCTATTTGTCTGAATTTGATCAAGCTGTCATTTGGCGGTGTAGTGCAATTTTTAATTGCTACCGCCAGCTGGATTGCCTTAGTACGTATTGTCTCAACCTTTGGCAGTGAAGCTGTCGCCGGCTATACCATAGCGATAAGAGTGTTTATGTTCGCCATTTTACCAGCTTGGGGCTTAAGCAATGCAGTAGCGACATTAGTTGGGCAAAACTTAGGGGCAAACCAACCGGATAGAGCGGAACAATCGGTATGGCGTATTGCTAAATACAATATTTATTTTTTATTAGCAGTTGCAGTGCTATTTATTCTAATACCAACGCAAATTATCGGTTTATTTACCTCTGAAGCCAAAGTGCTAGCTTATGGAGTAGATTGCTTGCGTTATATTAGCTATGGCAATGGTTTCTTCGCTTTAGGGATGATCTTAGTGCAGGCATTTAACGGCGCTGGTGATACCATGACGCCAACTCGGATCAACTTTATTTGCTATTGGCTAATTCAGATACCGCTGGCTTATGGCTTGGCAAAATGGCTGGAATTAGGACCAACCGGCGTCTTTATATCGGTTACCCTGGCACAATTAGTGTTTGCTTTTATCGGCTGGCGGGTGTTTAACAAAGGCCACTGGAAGTTAAAAACAGTATAGCGAGTATTTATATGGATAAAGGCTTGGGAAAACCTGAGCTTTTATCTAAATAACTGATTAAGATTCATCACAAGAAAACTCAAAAACGTTTAATTCTGCTAACACCGCTGCGACTTTCCATAAAATAATAGCTTTGCCTACAAGGATGGAAGTACTTAGGGCTTTTCTGGAGCATAAAACCATGCCTATAAGCCTTTTGATTCTTGCTAAATAACCAAATTTTTAATAGGAAATTGATAATTAATCAACTCATTACGTCAAATAAAAAAGCTGCCTTTAAGTAACTAAACCTAAAAACAGCCAAAAACTATCTAACCTGTCACCATTGGTTGGGGATTACAAATAACAGGTTAAATACTATTTACTAAATTAACCTCAAGCTTGCATAAGCAATAGCGGGATATCAAACTAAACAACAGCTATCGTTATTTTACATTTGCAAATGATATTTTTATTTAAATTCAAAGCATTATGAAGTAATAATAGCCCCCTATCTACTTCAATATCGCCAAGAATTTAGTCAAAATAACAACTAAACACGCATGACTTATCCAAAGCCGAGGTTAAATAGTAAAACTTAATGACTAGCCTTCAAAACCAGCAAACTCTTCCTTGCTTAACTCGCCATCAGCATTGGTATCAAGTTTTTTAAACTGCTCTGCTAATGCTGAATTCTTTTGTGCTTCTGCTTGGCTAATAGCACCATTGCCATCTGCGTCTAAACTACTAAAATCTGAACCTGCATATACATTTACTGACGCTAGCATAAATACTGCTGATAATGTCATCGCTAAATTTTTCATATTTTTTCCTCTCACTTAATACTTAAAATCAAATTGTTTTAATTCAGCCCAAGATTAATGATTAACCAATCGCTAGTATTTCTTGGTGCTTTCGTAATAGGTAAATCAACTTTGGTGCCAACAATTAAAAACAACTAATAATCAACAGGTTACATACTAAGAAGAACAATACAGTAAGAAACAAGCACAATAAGTGTCGCTATTAGACAACATGAATAAACACTATTAAGAAAAGATTAATAATTTCATTAACTTATACTGTTGCTTATTAGAGACAGTGAATAAAGATAACGAGCTATAACCATAGACTTTAACGTAATACGCTAAAAAAAGAGCACCATCAGAGGAAGAGTAAATAGGTGAACAACAGCCATTACGCTACTATTCACCTTATTTTATTTTTGCTTAGCGTGTGACACTAAGCATATGTTTTGCAGCTGCCAAACGTGTTTTTTCGTCAAGGTAATTTTGTGGCGGCATTTCCGGGTAATCTTCGCGCTTCTTGCTTGGATTGGCAATATAATCAGCAATTCCTTGTGGGTTATCCATATACAGCGCCTGAATAATTTGTACCGGCGGTCCTATCATACGGCCAGTATAGGTATGGCAACCAGCACAAATACCATTGTAGACCACACTACCACGCTCAGCCGGATCTATCACCCGCGGAGCGACAGGTTCATCCAGTAAATAACTCAACAACTCATCGGTATTAGTAAACGCACATTCTTGCCATTTATTCACACCGGCAGAAGTATAACGGTGACGATTAATAATACAGCTGTCTTCACTGGCTCCAACCCGAATAATATCTGCATTTCCTTGTTTAAATTCGGTCAGCAACAAGGCCTTAACCTCATCAATGCTATCATAACCATTGTTATACATGACGTTATCTAAGATCATCACCCGATCCGGTTTAGGATCAGATTCAGGATCTATCGTAGTATTTGGCGCATTATCATGATCTGTGATCAAAATACCGGCGGTTTTATTATTGGCGATAATATTATCTTCCACCACCACATCATCAGCAGCCATGATCAAAATACCGGTACCAGCCGGAATTCCGCTGACAGTTGAACCTGGTGCGCCAAAGTTTTTATGATTATTACCAACAATAAAATTATTTCGAATAATGACATCAAAGGTCGTTTTAATCGGTAGGCCCGGAGTAATAAAGGCTAAGATCCCACCCGTATTATTGTGAACATTGTTGTTTTCAACAATCGCATGACGAGAGTTTTCAATTTCGATGCCGGCAACGCTGTCGAAAACATCATTGTGAGCAACATGAATGTTATCACTCATCCCAACATAAATTGCCGCATCTTCAATACCGGAAACAATGTTATATTCCACCACACCATTTTTACCCAGTTGCGGGAAAATACCATACACACCCGTATCAACAATCAGGTTATTACGAATTTCAAAGTTATTACCTGCCTGCCCCATAATGGCATTGCCTTTATAGTTAGTGATCTCTAAATTTTCCACGATAAAGTTATTGCCTGAATATAAAATCGCATCATTTAATTGCTTTTTACCATCGAGCACCGCACGTTTTCCTTGCTCAATCACTCCAATAATACTGATGTTATCTTTATCGATATAAACCGTTTCATGATATCTGCCCGGCATCACCTGAATCGTATCGCCAGGCTGAGCGTTTTGCACTGCCGCCATAATAGATTCACCATCGTTGACCACGTGGGTTTGACCCGCAATAGAACGATCCGCAACTTGGCTTTTATACCTAACTTGCTTACTTGGCTTAGCTTCTTGCCCGCTTGCATCACTATCTGACGACTGCTCATAGCCCCCGCCATAACTTGCCCCCTCCGAACTATTCGTTATCACTGGCGCTGCTACTTGCACACTGCCATAGTAACTTCCGCCAACAAAGGCAGCCACCACCAGTAGCGCTGCTACTATTTTTCCTGAACTCATATTAATCTCCGTGTTGCTCTGTTGCTTTATTATTGTCGTTAGTTGTTATTTGCTTATTATTAATGCTTTGCTGATAAGCCTGATCGATTGGTGCTAATCCTGACGGAACATGCTTCGGTATTTGTGGCGTTAAACTTTCATCGGTTAAGGTGGCAAGAAACTCAACGATCAGCTGCATTTCTTCATCGGTTAAATTAGGTTCAGCAATATGCCAATGTAGCAATAGTTCCTGATCTTCAGGCACAGCATTTCCCCGACCATCGTTATAAAATTTCACGGTATCAATCAGCTTGTTATAACGGCCAGAATGCATATAAGGGGCTGATTTAACGATATTTCGCAAAGTCGGCACCTTAAAGCCACCTTTCAATTGTGACACGTGATACGTGTTCTCGGCACCCATATCAAATGGTCGGCCTTCAGGTTCAGGTGTCCCAATAACGGCGATCTGGTTATTGGTAAATAACGGCGGTTGATGACATTCAGCGCAGCGGGCTACGAAAGAACGAAAAACATTTAGCCCGGCAATTTCTCTTTGACTAAGCGCCTGATGATAACCATGGGCATATCTGTCATAACGACTATTTAACGAGATCAGCGATGTTTGAAATGCCGCTAATGCGCGATACACCATGCCAAGCTCAATATCGCTTGCCTTTGGATAAGCTTGAGCAAACATAACTTGGTAATCCGGGTTATTGCGCAAAGTTGCTAATAACTGCTCCGGCGTATTGCCCATTTCCATCGCATCAAATAATGGTCCTTGAGCCTGCTGTTCCAGTGTTGCAGCCCGCGCATCCCAGAAAAATTTATCGAGAAAAGCGACGTTCCATAATGTCGGAGCAGAACGTGCAACCTTCTTTCCTGTGATACCGATACTACGATCGCGTGCATCACTGAAGCCTTTATCCGGCTGATGGCAACTGGCACAGGAAATGGTGCCGTCTTTCGAAAGTACTGGATCAAAAAATAGATAACGACCTAAGTCGATTTGCTCAGGGGTAAAGCCGTCTCGATGCGGTGGCAATGCGGTGCGGGTACCGCCTAAACCGCGTCCTTGTACTGAGGTATAAAATTGATATTGAGTAACCAGTCGGCAAATGCCCTGCTTAGTTAGTTCAAAACTTGGCGGACAATTATCCTTTAGCACAAAAGACTCGCTCTTTGTTTCAGCTGTTAATGAAACACCAGCGAAAAAGAGCAGTAGAAAAGATAGTACTTTCATATACTTACCTATTATTGCTGGACAGCAATATAATGCAAAATATCATCAAGTTCTTTACCTGACGTAGTTTTTGCCATCATTGCCATTTGCCGGCCGAGCTTATCTTTGGTGTGACTGCCACGAATATCACTAACAAAATTATTCATCTGCCGTTTAAGGTATTCCGGCAGCTGACCAGCTAATTTAGGCGCATTAAACGCTTCATTCCCCTGAGCCTGACCACCGTGGCAAGCACCACATTTTGCCTGATAATAACGACTGCCATTTTTAAGGTCGCCGCTTGATGCCGCTTGCTCAGACTTAACACTTTGCTGACTTAACGCTTGAGCAAGTGCCGGAACCTGGTTTGAAAAATCCAGTTGTTGACTCACCGCCACCATCTGCTGGCCAAGCGCATCCCTTTTATCTGCACCTCTTAGCCCGTTAGCAAAGTTATGCAATTGTCTAGTTAAATACGATGCAGACTGCCCGGCTAATACTGGTGCTTTTAATTGTGCATTACCCCGCCCGTTATCCCCATGACAAGCCACACACTGTTGATAAGTTTTTGGTAGCTCAACCGCTTCAAGCGTACCAGATACTAACAAGGTAAAGAAAAAAGCTAAGTAGCTATATTTGCGCTGAACATTACTCATAAATGAAATTCACCAAATAACTGATGATTTCACTATATAGCGCCTGAAAAGAATTGCTGACGAATTCCAGAAAAAAGCTGACGAATTATAAAATCAGCCGGTCACACAAGAAAACACCAGCCAAAAACTGAAGTAATTAACCAATAAAACAACAAGTTAAATTAAGGCTGCTGTAAATTTCTTTTTCGAAATTCTGTCGGTGTAATACCATGAGTAGCTTTAAATGCTTTATTAAATGAACTTAAACTGCGAAAGCCACTTTCTAATGCCAACGTTAATACCGGGGTTGATTGAAATGTTGGATCAGTTAACGCATCAGTAACTTCTTTAATGCGGTAATAATTGAGAAAATCATTAAAGTTGCGATAGTTTAATTTGCCGTTGATAAGGTTTCTTAATTTATATTCATGAATTGCCAGATGTTTTGCTAACCCCGCAATGGTCATACCGTCCTGTTGATATAACTTATCCTGTTCCATCGACGCCACTATCCGCGCTAACTCTTTTGAACCGGGCGTTAAAGCAGCCCGACGTTGGCTATCAATTTCTGCCGCTTTAACGGTTTCAAACAAACTGGATTCTTTTAATCGAAATAAGAAAAAGTTAATACCTGTAACCAATACAACTAACATAAAGCTCTTTGATAAATCCAACCACTGCCATTCAATTCGAAACAACTCTTCAGCAATGATCACCATAATAATATAAACAGATGCAATAGTGATCACACCACCACGGATATAGCGTCGTTCCTGCACCAAGTCATCTCGCCACTGACAAAATGAGATCACTAATGCGTGTGAGATCAGAACCAGTTCCAACAGTAAACCGCCATAAGTCACCAAACCATAAATCGCTTCATAATCTGCTAATTCAATGGTAAATAATTGTTGTACTAGTTCTGCAGTAAACGGGATCACTAAGGTTAACGAAGCAACCAGATACTGCCCGCGTTTTAGCACTGTATGGTCACCAAACACACTTAAGCTAACCAGCCAGAATACACCAGGTAATGCATTGCCACCTATATGTCCGATCCACCATAACACTGAATGTGACGCTAGATCGCCAAATGAATAACTGACTAAGTAACCACAGCTACACACCATTAATAGGATAAAAAGCGGAATTGAAGAATTTAACGCCCGGTACGGAAACAATAACAAGGCACAAAGTGCCATCTGGGCAAATGCAATATGATAAAAAAATTCAGCCATAACTTTCTTTTTTTACTGTGGTCAGATCTCTAAATGAAGCTCCCATACTAAACAGAAAAATCAAGAATTCCTAGCGACAAATAATAAAAATGCTCAGCACGCTATAAGCAATACTGAGCATTTCACGATAAAACTTTTATCAGTTAAAACATGTATTTAATATCAACACCCGCTTCTAATCCTTTATTGACGCTGGTATAGCCGGTTCCCAGAATATCTTTAGTACGCCCACCGACAAAACCTGGATAACGATTATCTAACAGATTTTTTCCCCAGACACCGATTTCTAATGACTCACTGTCATTAATCCAAGAAATTCGGGCATTGAGCAATTTAGTATCGTCAAAATAATGTGGAATACTGTTAACCCAATCGTCATTGCCAATTTCTAAACCGCGATCATTTTCTTTAAAGACATAATCAAAATGAACAACCGCAGAGCCTGAAGAAACATTAGGCAACCAGTCAGCCACCAAAGTATATGAGGTTGTGGTATCGGTTTTTGCCGTACCCGCTTCAATTAAGGTACCTGAATCATTATAAAATGCTTCCGTTTCCACATCCGTATTACGTACTTCAGTGACAAAACCTGCAGCTAACGTTTGTGTCATTTGCCAGTTCATACCAAGCTCAAAACCGTCAATGGTCATATCTTCATTAACTATGGTTGGCAATGCCTGATTTTGCCCCGGAGGCTTAGAGTTTTTACTAATTTGCCTGTCATCTAACACGGTATGAAACAGTGATAAAGTCGTTCTGATTTCGCTAAACAATATGCCCTTATAGCCCAATTCATAGTTTAACGACTCCTCTGGCTCAAACGAGACATCAATCGCTTTGCCTGTTTCCGGATCGATCAGCACCTCACCACTACTTTCGCTGTGTGGCGAGTTTAGCGAGTCAAAGCCCCCGGCTTTATAACCATTCGCCACAGAAGCAAACACCATATGGTCATCATTGATGATATAACCTGTGCCCAAACGCCCGGTAGTCTTACTCCAAGACTTAGATTGCCATAGCTGGTCTCGCGCCGGGAATAAAATATTGTTAATCCCTGACCGTACTTGCGCAAACTGCGTTTGTGATACCTGCCAAGAAAAGTCTTTTTCATCTTTTGAATGTCGCAGGCCAAAAAAAACATTCCATTGATCTGATAACTGAAAGTCAAAATCAGAATAAATACCATAGCTGGTAAATTCACCATTATTAATAAAGTTTTCTGACCACATTTGATTGCTGTAACTTGGACCAAAGATTTCAGCAATATCCAGTTGTTGAGCCACAATATCATATGTGGCATCACCTGTTAGAGTGATAATTTCGGGCGTTAACGGTGTGCCAGCAGGCACAGCACCAATATAAGCGAGATAATCCATGATATCGCCAGCAACTCCCATTAAATTTAATGCCGTTGACCATTGCTCGGCATCCCAAATATGCTCCAGTGGTAAGCCATTAAGCGCAAGCAAATAATCCACGGTTTCCTGAGGTACATCATCAGGTGAAACTCCGACACCAGTGGCAAACTCTGCTCTGACGCCAGCAGCAATTTGTTCGTTGAGCTGACCAGAAACCAGCCGAGCTGCGGTATCAGTTGTTGTTGTGATAAAGGTGGTTTGATGAACATCTTCTTTTGAGTAAGTGACACCACCAACATAGTGGAAATTATCGCTGTTGTAGTTGACCTGTAACTCATTGTAGAAAATATCAGAATCTTCATGGTTATCAGTATCTAAATAGCGGGAAATATTTTGAGTACCGTCTTCATCAATACGGTTATAAGTTTCCCATTGACGCTTGCTAGACAATAACATCATCGACCATTGCTGGTTAAACTCATGATTTAACTTAACCGTTACCGCCGTCATATCACGGCGTTCGTTACCGTTTACCACATCGTTAGCGAAGGTATCTGCGAACGGTTCGCCTGGGTTTTCGGCATAAGGGCTTAAGCCGATTGCCGCTCCCGGTGCCTGATCTAACTGATCCCAATCATAAGAAAGTTGCAGATCAGTACGAGATGAAATCTCCCATTTCAGCGCAGCACGTGCCGCCTGATGATCCTTTTCCCCAGCATCGCCAGCATTTTTATCTGATAGCGAAGAACTGGCGACATTTTTAATATAACCGTCCTGCTGATTAGATAGCGCATTAAGGCGTAAATAGACATTATCCGCAAGGCTGACATTAAACATGCCCTCAATGCGCTGCAAATTATCACTGCCAAAACTGCCCTTAATAAAACCAGTGGTATCATCTTCTGGTGCATTAGGGATCATGTTCACCACCCCCATAGCGGCATTTTTACCAAATAATGTACCTTGTGGTCCTTTTAACACTTCTACCCGCTGCATATCGGAAAACAAAACATTTTGCGCCGCTCTTGGTAAATAAACACCATCAAAAAACGTTGCAGTAGAAGGATCGCCCCCAACACTTATGTTAGGACTGGACACACCACGCATCGTCACGCCAGCCTGAGTAACATCACCATCACTGAAGTCAAACCCGGGAATAAATTTGTCGATATCGTTTAACATCACAGAGCCAGACTGCTTAATGGTGTCGGCAGAAACACTATCAACGGTAACCGGTACCTTCATAATGTTCTGCACCCGCTTTTGCGCAGTGACTGTCATCACTTCTACGTCCAGTTCCTGTTGTGCAACAGTTTCTGATGATGCAGCGCTTACCCAGAGAGGAGTGAAAAATAATGATAAAATGATCGCTTGCGCGATGGCGTGTTTTTTATATTGAATATTTGTAAAGCTTCGATAGTAGCCGTGCGACATACTGCTCTCCCCGAACGTATTAATAGGTATGTTTTTTATTCGTTATTATTGTGGTTATTCCTTTAATGCAAGATCCACTATATTGATGCACATCAATTAAAGCTTATGCAAAGTTTAAAAACACTGACGAAATATTAAAAATGACTAAGTGATTTCTAAAAAGCGCAGTAAAAATAGTAAGTTCTTATTAATATTAACTAATAAATTATCAGCACAGCTGTTTAATATAACTGTCGATATTTTACCCTCGGCCAATCACCCACTAATTATTTTCACAATTGATGTCTGATTTTCGCCAGTATTTAAGTACAATAGGCATATTCTTACCTAACAATTAATTAGGTAGTTAATTAGAACTATGTCTGTTGAACAACTCGATATTCAA
Source organism: Thalassotalea insulae (assembly GCF_030161395.1). Taxonomy (NCBI): domain Bacteria; kingdom Pseudomonadati; phylum Pseudomonadota; class Gammaproteobacteria; order Alteromonadales; family Colwelliaceae; genus Thalassotalea; species Thalassotalea insulae. The sequence goes on along the minus strand of NZ_BSST01000001.1, from coordinate 3,172,501 downwards.
ACCTGCGAAAGCGCCAGATTAAGTAGAGATGCTCGTTTTGATGGTAAATTCTTTACTGCGGTATTAAGTACGGGAATATTCTGTCGCCCTATCTGTCCGGCACGGCCACCGAAAGCAGAGAATGTCCGTTACTATTTAAGTGCAGAACAAGCACTTCTTGCCGGTTATACTCCGTGCAAACGCTGTTTTCCAGAGCAAGCAGCAACAAAAAACTTGCCATTAAAACTAAAAAAAATCATTAACAATTTTGATTATAAGCAAGATACATTAGCCTCTATTGCGAGTAAGCACCAACTTAGTAGCCGACAACTACAACGTTTATTTAATCAACATTTTGGTATTTCACCGAGTGAATATTTCCAGCAGCAAAGATTGTTATTAGCGCGTAAGCTGTTATCAACAACGGAACTAACTATTAGTGATATCTGTTTTGCCAGTGGTTTTAACAGTATTCGCCGTTTTAATGAAGCAATCAAACATTGTTATCAATGCTCACCAAAAGCACTGCGAAAACGTCACGCATCGCCCTTAAATGAAAATACTATCGAAATAATCCTCTCGTATCGACCACCATTTGATTGGTCACTAATGCTGGAGTTCTTTCACTATCGGCAAATTGCCGGAGTTGAATATGTTACTGATAACAGCTATCAACGCAGTATTGCCATTGATGATTGTACCGGCTGGTTAGCCATTCGCCATCATGTAAAAAAATCCGCCTTAGTGATGCAAGTGTCGTTATCAGACTTTAGTTACTTAAATAACGTTATTATCAGGGTCAGAAGGATGTTTGACTTAGATGCGGATATCAATTTGATTCATAAACAATTAAATACGCATCCCAAATTAAAGCAGGTGATACAACGTTTTCCTGGCTTAAGATTACCTGGCAGTTGGGATATTTTTGAATTTTCGATTCGGGCAATTCTGGGGCAACAAATTTCCGTCAAAGCGGCTACTACCTATGCCGAGCGAATTTGCCAGCAATATGGCAAACACTTTGCACACTTGCCAGAAGCAACTTCGTTAACCTTCCCTGATATTAATAGCTTGGTAAATACAGACTTTGATCACTTAGGATTAACCCGTTCAAGACGGGAAACCTTGCAACGTTGGGTAAAATATTTTCAACAAAACCATGAGTTGTTAACAAACTATCAGTCACTTGAAGAGCTGGAAAAGCAATTGTGCCAACTTAAAGGTATCGGGCCATGGACGATTAACTATATTGCCATGCGTGGTTTGAGCGATCCAGATGCATTTCCAAGTGCAGATTTAGGTATAATTAAAGCATTAACCGAGCAAGATACCACACCAAAAAATAAAGAAATTTTAGCACTATCACAACAATGGCGACCTTGGCGTGCCTATGCTGCCATTTATTTATGGCACTCGCTAAAACCATTAAATGAATCTCAACAGCAGGATTAACTTATGTATTACAGCATTTATCAATCACCGCTTGGCGAAATTGCATTAACCGCAGATGATAACGGGTTAACAGCATTAGCATTTCAAAATACCGATGCTGCGATCAGTATTCCTGAAAACTTTCAACAAAACGACGTGGTTTTTCAGCAAGTTCACCAGCAGCTTGATCAGTACTTTGCCGGCAGCCGCGATACATTTGACTTACCGCTTGCACCAAAAGGTACTAAATTTCAGCAAACGGTATGGCAAGCGTTAACAACTATTAAACGAGGCGAAACAAAAACTTATGCTTGGCTAGCAGAAAAAATTAATAATAAAAAAGCAGTACGAGCAGTCGGCACAGCAAATGGGGCTAATCCCATCGCATTGATTATTCCCTGTCACAGAGTCATTGGTAGTAATGGCAAGCTCACAGGTTATGCCGGCGGTTTATCACTAAAAGCGAAATTACTAATGCACGAAGGGGCTCAATTTCGTCCGTAACTTTGACACTAACAAGTTAAATACACACGACTTTATTCCTACCGCCCTCTTTTGCCTCATAGAGGGCCTGATCTGATTTTTGCAGTAATTTGTCAACCGAATCCCCATCAGAAAAAGCGGTAACGCCAAAACTTACCGTCAGATTAAAACTAACATCCTGATAATGAATTTTAGTGTTTTGTATATCTGTACGAATACGATCCGCTAAATGCGATGCCGACTGTTTATCTTTTTCTAAGCAGATCACGACAAATTCTTCACCACCAACACGTGCCGGGGTATCAGCAGCACGAACATTCCGTTTTAATATATTAGCAAGTTTTTTTAACGCTTCATCACCAGCGCCATGACCATATTGATCATTAATTTTTTTGAACCAGTCGATATCCATATAAATAACCGACAAAGCCAAACCATTGCGTTTTGCCAAGGATAAATCGTGTTCAATCACTTCCAAACAATGACGACGATTAGCCAATCCCGTCAATACATCCGTTCTGGCATCTATTTCAGCCTGTTTTTTCGCTTGTCTAAGTTCCTGAGTACGTTCTTTTATTGTTTGCTTAAGCCGGGAATTGTGCACCATCATCATCATGCCAAGCAACGCAGCCATTAATAATAACAATTCAATTTTATAATATATCACCCAATCCAGCGGCCCCTTCTCAAGGTATTCACTATATAAAAACTTATTTAAATCAGGTTCTCGCTGTTTAAAAACACCTGCTGTTTTTAAAATATCACTGATGCTTTGCCAGCGTTCTATATTCATATAGCCAATAGGTACTATGTCGGCATGAATTAACTCAATTAGCGCTTTAGCTTCAAACGTTAACAGCTCTCGAGATTTTTTCTGACTATTATACTTTGTCAAAATCAATTCAACGATTTCATCCACATGGGCAATAGCATATTGCCAACCTTTTATTGTTGCAGCTCTAAAACGCGCTACACCTTCAGGATTTGTCGCTAATTGATGCTCAGAAGTCACTAAAATATCCCCGTAAAATGACACACCATAATCAGAAGGTGCAATAACATAATAAGGAATATCTATTTGCTCAAGATAAAACGGTTCGTTGGTTTGATAGCCGTTAAAAGCTGCATACTTTTGCCCAATAAAGCCTTGTAAGGGTTGCTCCGTCGGTACCACCTTAATATCCGTAAAATTGACACCTGCACTTTCAAACATCGCATTTATTTCAGCGTTCATAATGCCAGCACTAAGCATGACTTTTTTGCCTGCTAATTCACTAAGTTTCCGGTAGCGACTAACTAATATTGACGGAGAATGTTGATAAATGGCAGCAAGCGCAACTAAAGGAACACCGTTAGCACGGTAAACCAGTGCACCAGCGCCAACAACCGCATAATCAACATCCCCTATTATAAGTTGTTCTATCGGGGTTGGACCGGGCAAGCGCTCTAATAGATTGACATCAAAGCCTGCCTGTTGATAGAACCCTTGTTCGAGCGCAGCATAATAACCCGCAAACTGAAACTGATGGCGCCATTTCAGCTGTAGATTAACTTCAGTCAACGGATTAGTTTCACTACTGGTATAGCCAAGACCTGAATAAACTAGCGCAACAACTAATAATATACGTGTTAACACCAAGAAAACTCCCCTTAGGGTTACGCTAAATGAATAAAGTAATTCAATTATAGCTTACTGTCGTTATTGTATTGCTGTTCAAACCAGCGTTGAAAGAACTCGATACATATTCTCAGCTTTGGCGGTACATGCAGACGAGATGGGTAGAGAGCATACAAGGTTAATTTAGGTCGTTTAACGTCTGCTAAGATGGTGACAACCTCCCCCTGTTCTAAATGCTCACGGCAGACAAATTCTGGGATGAGCGCAATGCCTAAACCTCGTTTAATAGACTCCATCAAGAAATTGGTATTATTTACCCGAATATTACCACTGACTTGAACGCCATTTTCTAACGGCCAGATCCCTTTTCCCAAACGATAACTGTAATTAAAGCAATTGTGCTCACTCAACTGCGAGATATGATTAATTGGTCCATGCTTCGCTAAATAACTTTTCGCCACACAAATATGATAATTAAACTGATAAAGTGGTTTGCCGACATAAGCGCTATCAAGTGTCTGGCTACTAACCCGAAAACCAAGGTCAAACCCCTGCTCTACCAGATCTACTTTCTCATCTCCTAAATGAAGATCTAATTCTATCTCTGGATACTCAGTGATAAAGTCAGCAAATAGCCGCGAAAGATCTGTTAACCCTAATGACATCGGCGCATTTATTTTCAGCCGTCCTTTAACCAGATTATGCCGCCCTTGCACCTCGGCATCTGCACTTTCTAGCTGTGACAAAATATCTTTGCACCTGGCCAGATAGCTTTCACCTTCAAGTGTCAAATGCAAATTACGGGTTGAACGATGCAGTAAACGCACACCTAAGTCATTTTCCAGCATAGTAATTTCTTTGCTGATTAATGATTTAGAGCTATTACGTTCTTCTGCTACCCGGGTAAAACTGCCGAGCTCTGCAAGACGGACAAAACTTTGCATTGATTTTAGCTTATCCACGCCAGCAACCCCTTATTGTTTCCAAATATTGAACATTTAGTTCTCATTATAGATATATATCAAACCAATAAACAGGATTACAGTAACAATCAATTCAACCAATAAGGAAGTAAACCATGTATACCCTATATTACAGTCCAAATGCTTGTTCACTGGCAACGCAAGTGATACTAAATGAATTAAATCAAAGCGTTAACATTATCGATAAACGTGCAGTTACTAACTTTCATCAGTTAAGTCCAACCGGAGCTGTACCAGTCCTTAAAGATGGTGAGCAAGTATTACTTGAAGGTGCCGCTATTGTTTTACATCTATTAGAAAAACACCGGAGCACACTTTATCCATCAAATAAAGAGCAACAAGTACAGGCTAAACAAGATATTCTTTTTGCTAATGCCACCGTTCACCCCGCCTATAGCAAGTTATTTTTTATTGCTGGAGCAATCACAGATGAACAAGCAAAAGAGCAGGCGTTAACAGCAGCAACAGAAAACCTGAATAAGCTTTGGTCAATCGTTGAACAAAGATTGCAAGGTCAGCCATTTCTTGGTGGCAGCAGTTATTCTGCTGCAGATATTATGCTGACCATTTATTCACGCTGGAACCAGTACTTCCCAACAAATATTATTTTAGGGGAAAAGACTCAGCAAATGATTAACAAAATCACCTCCTTAGACAGCTTTATACAAGCAGTTAACAATGAAACAACCCATTCTGCTGCATTTGCCGCATAACCTTATATGGAGGTCACTATGTCTGACTATCAGCAAATAACCGCACTTATTCACGATTATTTTGATGGCCTCCATTACGCTGACATCGACAAACTGGATAATATTTTCGATGACAACGCCTGTTTACAAGCACCAGATATCCGGCGCACTAAACAGCAATGGTTGGAGCTGGTCGCTACACGTCAAGTTCCTGCAAAGTTAAACCACAGCTATCAATATCAAATACTGAATATTGAAATTATCGGTCAACAGGCGATGGTAAAAGTAGATTGCCCGTTACTGGGTAACCACTATATTGATTTTCTTTCGCTGCTCAAAGAAAACAACCAATGGCGCATCGTCAATAAACTCTACGCCGATCTGCCAGAAAAAAAGGAAGTAAATAATGCCTTACGTTAATATTAAGATTACTAATGAAAATGTCACTAATGAACAAAAGAAAGCACTGATTAAAGGAACCACACAACTACTCGTTGACGTCCTTGATAAAAATCCGGCAACCACCTTCGTTGTTATAGATGAAGTGAATACCGATAACTGGGGTATAGGTTACCAAACAGTGACAGAAATTAGACAAGACCAATAACGCTAACACGTATTTTCATACCATAATTACTGCGCATAAATTTAACTGAAGTAAAAAAGCATACCTTTTTTACCTCGGTTATTTTACACTGCTGCCAAGATTAATAATGAGTAGTACGTGTGGAAATTTTTGCAGTAATCGCAGTAATTATAATTACCTGGATGGCTTGGCAGTTATACCGGGCAAAGCAATTTACCCACTTTAAACAGCAGATTCAAAGCGAAATAAAACCTAAAGTAATCGCTGCGATAAGAGCACAATTAGAAGAAACGCGCTCTGAACTCACGCCAAATAATGACTGTCATGTTCAAGCCACTATTAATTATTGGTGTCAACACCCGGCTCGCATTATGCAGTATGCGCTAAATCATGAAATAGTTACTAAGGACTCGCTCATCGAAGCTGGAAATTATCGCCATTGTCAGCACTTGTTTCATATTGAAAAGTACATCATGCATTAACTTATGCCGACCACAGAGGACGTTTTGCTAAAAAGAAATCAATAAAAGCTCTAACTTTCGTTTGCATTACCTTAGTTTGATGGTAATAAATATAAATTTCAGCGGCATCGGACCAATGATCTTCCAAAACAGCAACTAAGGTGCCCTGTAGAACATGTCGCTTAATATCTAATTGATCGGCAGCAGCATTAATTAGCCCCAGACCTTGCGCTGCCAGCTCAGTTAAACCAGCCACCGTCTGGATATCACTCGCAAGTTCAATTGCCTCATAAGGCTTATCAGAGCTATCCTCAGGATTTTTATAAACAAGTATATTATTCGGTTGATTATGTAAATACCCAATAACCTTATGCTCCTGAAGTTCTTTTATCGTAGTAGGTACACCATATTTTTTTAAGTATTGAGGTGCCGCATAAATGCCGTATTTAGAACGCCACAGAAATCGTTTTTTCAAACCATTAAATTTTTCCCCTAAATATTCAGAGACTCCCCAGTAAATATCGTACTGCTGTTGATGAATATCGATCACGCTTTCATTGACATCAAAGCGCAAATTAATCTCAGGGTATAATTGACAGAATTCGTCAACCCAAGGGTAGATGGTTTCAACATACATATCGCCATGCTGCGCACAAATTGTTAGTGTACCAGCTAATTTTTCTTCTCTTGTTTCTAGCCATTCATCCAGTAACAGGTGCTGCTGAAGAATATCCTGTGCTTTATGGTAAAACGCTTCGCCAAACTCAGTTAATCTGACTTTACGCGTGGTACGAATGAATAACGCTTCACCTAATTTCAGTTCTAATTGGGAAACCTGTTTGCTTAATGCCATCGGCGTTTGCGAATGTTTCGCGGCAGCATCAGTAAAACTTTGATGTTCAGCGACACTAACAAACGCTTGTAATGATTCAGTTTTAAACACTTTGTAAACTTTTAGTTTAAATTAAATTTAAATATACACTATAAATTTATCAAAAGCTTTTCGTTATGATTAAGGCTTGTTTTGATTTATCACTAAAAGTGAGTTGACGATGACGATTATCGACGGATTAATCTGGCTATACCTATTAGCACTACCAATTTATAACTACTTCACGCACCAAACTGAAATGCAAGCGATTCAGTCAGGTAATACAACACTATCAGCAATATACTGGAAAACCATTTTACTAATATGGCCGGGCGCAATTTTAGCTCTCTTAAGTAACCATATGACAATACCTATTATTGCTAGCTCAAACGTATCAATGCTGTGGGCGCTGGTGATTTTGATTCTACTGGTGGGAGTTGTTATTTCTGGTATTGTTCAGGTAAAAAATTCACAAAAGATCCGAGAACAATTAATTGAAAAAATGGAATCAGTTAGCTGGCTGATGCCGAAAACTAAAAAACAACTAATGTTATATTTAGTTGGCGTATGCACCACTGCTGGTGTCGCTGAGGAAATACTTTATCGAGGCTATTTAATACCATTTTTGACTCAATACATGGATCAATATCTGGCATTAGTTGTGGCAAGTTTGATTTTTGCTTTACCACATATCTATCAAGGTAAAGCAGGCATACTCAGAACAGCAATTATTGGACTTGGTTTAGCTGCTACAGTAATTATTTTCGATTCACTTATTCTGGCAATTGCCTGCCATTTCATTATTGATGCCTATAGCGGCTATATCGCTTATATCTCTCTTAAAAGTAAAAAATCCGCATAGCGGATTTTTTACCAAATGATTTAATCAGCTTATTAATCTACACGTTCAAACTGTAAATCCCAAACTCCATGACCTAAACGCTGACCACGATTCTCGAACTTGGTCAGCGGCCTTGAATCAGGACGCGGCACATAATCATTGGTTTCAGATAAATTCTTATAACCAGGAGCCGATTGCATATCTTCCAGCATACATTCTGCGTAATTTTGCCAATCTGTTGCCATATGAAAAACACCACCAACTTTTAGCTTTCGGCGAATAGATTCAACAAACTCCGGCTGTACGATACGACGTTTATGATGCTTTTTCTTATGCCAGGGATCCGGGAAAAATAGCTGTACAGTAGTTAAACTGCCATCAGGAATACAGTCTGCTAAAATTTCAATGGCATCATGTTCATACACTTTTAAATTATCAACACCTTGCTCTTTCGCAAGTGCAATACAAGCGCCGACACCAGGTTTATGCACTTCAATACCAATAAAGTTTAACTCAGGTGCATTTTTCGCCATTTCAACTAAAGATTTCCCCATACCAAAGCCAATTTCCAATACGACAGGATTATCATTAGCAAACAGGGTGTTAATATCGATCATGCCATCTTGATGATTTAGCCCCATATCACCCCAATACAGTTCTAACGCTCTAGCCTGAGCCTTAGTTAATCTGCCTTCACGCTTCACAAAACTACGTACTTTACGTATGTATTTGCCTTCTTGCTCAGCTTGTTCAATGGTTTTATGAGTTCTTTCTGTCATGATCTTTCTTACACAAAAATTGGGGCGCATATTATCTATGTTTAGCGCCATAAACTCAAACAAGATAATTACTTTTTATTCAAGCAATTATGCAATTGCTTGATATTCGACAATACTAATAAAAAATAACTTTTGGACAATATAGCAATGAACATTAACGCTTGGGCTAATAATATTTCTATTCGAAAAGCATTGATTGCCGTGATTACAACCTCGTTAATCACCCTATCCATCTTGAGTATTGCATTAAACAATCTGATCTTTAGCAGTGTATTTCGCGAAAATATTGAACAGGACTTATTACCGAATCAACTGGCAAAAGTTGAAGCCCGTATTCGTAAGCAACTTAGTACGCCGTTAGAGCTATCCAAAGCCATCACCCAAAATCAGTTTTTACTGGATTGGGCAGCTGCCGGTGAACCTCAAAACGAACAGGAAAAAGTCATTAAATTTCTCCAGCATATGAAAAAAGAAAACGATGCCTTAACCGTGTTCTGGGTGTCGAATCTCTCCAGCAATTACTATACCCAAGATGGTATAACACGTCAGGTAAGCCAACAAAATGACGGCTGGTTTTATCAATTTATTAATAGTGATAAACCATTTGAAATATCTTTTGATATTGAAAAAGGCACCACTAAACTTACCGCATTTGTTAATTATCGGGTCAAACACCAAGGAAATAACATAGCCGTTGCAGGACTTGGTTATGCGGTTGACGAGATCAGCGCCGATATCCTGAGCAATAAAATAGGCGAACAAGGCTATGTATTTGTTACTAATCAGCAAGGTGAAGTGATTATTCACCCGAAACTTTCTACGCTAGTGCAAAAACAATTAAAACAGTTTGACGGTTTTTCTAACGCTTCAACTAAACTGCTCACCACAAATGCCGGTTATGTTTTTGATGAAGTTTATTATCAAGGAGAAGAATATTACGTTGCTAGCGTAGGCTTACCTGAACTCAACTGGAAAATCATTGCCATGCTGCCAAAAGCAGAACCCTTATCCAAAATACATGCGGCACTGACCCAAACAGCCATACTAAACTTTGTTATTGTCGCGATATTTATCTTTTTAATGGTGCTACTTGCCAACCGCATTACTAAACCTATATTACACATAGGCGAGAAGTTACTGGAAATGGCTGGTAAAGGTGGCGATTTAACGCAAAAACTAGACGATAGCCGGGGTGATGAATTAGGCCTGCTCGCCAAAGGATTCAATGCGATTATTGCCAAAGTTAGAGACATAATGATTGAAATCAAACAAACAGAACACATTATGGACTCATCCTTTATCCAGCTAACAGAAATGGCAGACACCGTTAGTGAACTAGTGAAAAGTCAGCAAGTTGAATCTGATTCTGTTGCCACTGCCACAAATGAAATGAGTCACAGTATTCAAGAAGTCAGTGAGTTAGCTTCTAACACCGCCAGCAAAACAGAGGTTTCAGAGCAACAAATAACCACATCAAATCAACAAGTTGACGATACCAGTGAAGTGATGCAACAATTACAGGAAAGTAACCGTATCACTCAAGAAAAAATAGCTGAGCTAGCTCAGCAAACCCAAACGATTAGCTCCGTTGTCGACACCATCAGCAGTATTTCAGAACAGACTAACCTGCTGGCTTTAAACGCCGCGATTGAAGCAGCGCGTGCTGGCGAACAGGGCCGAGGTTTTGCGGTAGTTGCCGATGAAGTTCGTACCCTTGCCGGACGCACTCAAACCTCAACTCAGGAAATTAATGATGTGATTCAGCGCCTGCAAACTCAGGCCAATGAAACCGTAACTGCAATGCAGGCCAATACTGAACTCGCGAGCCAAGGACTGGATAAAACTACTGGCGCAAAAGAGTTATTACAAGAAGTCGTTAGCGAGATCATTGAAATTACCGCGATGAATACTCAGGTTGCCACTGCCACCCAGGAGCAATCGAGCGTAATTAGTGAATTAAATCAAAATGTCACTAAAATAGCGGATATGGCGGTCGAGATTTCCACCTTATCGACTAACACCGCAGCAGTAATGAACGAGCTTGAAGAACAAAAACAACAACTTGCGCAACTAGTAGCACAATTTAAAACTGAATAAGGGATATTAAGATGAAACAACTTATTGCAATGTTTTCGTTGCTGTTAACGCTGCAATGTCAGGCTGAAGTGCTTTGGTCTGATATTAGCGCCACCTTACTGCAAGGTAATGACTATGAAGTGGGAGACAATAACCGCACTGTCTTTACCTTTGAACATGCAGCTGGCTATAGCTGGGGTGACAGTTTCCTGTTTGTTGATCGCCTACATTCAAATAATGGTGACCGTGAAACTTATGCCGAATTTTCCCCGCGCTGGCAACTTTCTAACTATCAAAACGATTTTTTAGAAAATATCTATTTGGCAACCACCGCAGAAGTTGGTGAAAACTTTACTAATTATCTCATAGGCGTTGGCACTAATTTAAAAATTCCGCATTTTCTCTATTTTAAAGCGAACTTTTACCATAAAAATAACGACTTTGGCGATAACGCGATGCAGTCAACCTTAAGTTGGGCGGTGCCGATTGGTCCATTGATGTACGATGGCTTTATCGATTATGTTTCATCAACCGATGACAGCCACACCACGATGAATTTAACTTCCCAACTTAAATACAATATTGGCGAGGCGATGAATTTAAAAAACAAATTTTATATCGGTATTGAATACGTATTTTGGTTAAACAAATACGGCATTAAAGACGTAGATGAAAACAATGTTAATTTGCTCGTGAAATATCATTTTTAATTATTAGCAACAAAAAAGCCTGACGATCGTCATCATCAGGCTTTTCATTAAACCTTCATAATATTAACGAGCTTACTCAGCCCACCAGACATCATATAACTCACTGACAGATACCGCAGTCGCACCATTGTCTTTTAACCAGCTTTCTACTGCACTTCTATGTTCGTCACTGCATTTACCAATTTTTTGCGTGCAGATAAGACCATGCCAAATGGTATCACCTTCACCGCCAAAGCCTAAACCATTAGGTTCGATCACCTCAGCAAAAAAACGATCGATGAACTGATCGATTGCATCAGAATCAATGTCATCGGCAAACTTCCATGCAACATCGAACCCCAATTCCTGGAATTCATCTACCCGTAATTTCTTACGTAAACGTCGGCTGCGATTTTTAGCTTCAAATTTCATATTATCCTACTTCTATTTCTCAATTCTCTTAATGGGCGGAGCTTAAACGTAAAAAATACTATTTACCAATAAAAATCACAAATTCTCAACCATCTCACGCCTGCATAGATAAATTCCAAGCAATAATTATATTGATCTATCTCATGCAAATAATCACTTTTGCATGAATGCTCAGAAAAAACACAAAAAAATCAGGATTTTTTTTAATACAGTCTAAACTTAGTTGTTGATAGCGACACAAAAAAATAAATTCCCTTTGTATAAAGTGAGGTTAAGAAATTTTAAACACAAAAGGGGCTCACTTAATAACTTAAATTTGATGAAAAAAGATGAATGCCCATAACGATTTTTTTAGCAAACATATTAAGTCCGTTATATTGTGTTCATTAGCTTTGTTGATTATTAGCTGTGGACAAGACGGTCAGGATGGTGCCCAAGGTCCTGCCGGAGAGCCTGGACCACAAGGACCAAGCACTCCACCAGTGATAACAGAACCGGCAACTTTATTAACGGTATCCATTAATAAAGTTGAAATAAATAGCGCACCAATTGTCTACTTTTCTGTTAGCGATCAAAACGGTCAGCCATATACCACTCTCACAGCTCCTCGCTTCTCCTTAGCAAAATTAATCCCCGGTACCAAAGGCAATAGCGATGCTTGGCAAAGTTATATCAATACGATAGAAAATGCAGATGGTAACGGCCCTGGTACGACCCCCAAAATTCAAGCTACTCAAGACAGAGAAGGCACTTTAGTCAATAATGATGACGGAAGTTATCGCTATACCTTTGCTCACGATATTACCCAGATAAGCTCACCACAAATAGTGAGCTATCAACCAGAATTAACGCATCGTTTAGCAGTGCAAATTAGTGGTAATGACCAGCCAACCACTAACGCTAGTTATACCTGGCGCCCTTTAGATCAGGCAACAACAGGTATATTAACTCATGATCTAGTCACTACAGAAAACTGTAACGCCTGCCATGGAGGGTTAGCTCTGCACGGCGGAGGACGTATTAATACCCAATTGTGCGTCACTTGCCACAATCCAGGCAGCACGGATGCAAACAGTAACAACAGCTTAGACTTTAAGGTGATGATTCATAAAATTCACCGGGGAGTATCCTTACCTAGCGTAATTGCCGGTGAAGAATATGCGATTTGGGGCTTTCGCGACAGAAAACATGATTACTCAGAGGTCACCTTGCCTATGGATATTCGCAATTGCAACAAATGCCATAACAGTGATGACCCACTAACCCCGGATGCGATCAAATGGCAAACAACTCCAACAATAGAGGCTTGTGGTTCCTGTCATGACGATATTAATTTTGCGCTTGGCAAAGACGGAGGACATCCGGGAGGGGTCATGATTGACAACAGCGAATGCTCGGTATGTCATCGCACTGGTGGCTTTGTTGGCAGTATCGCTGACTCACACCAAATCGATAGCCAAATAGCGAGCAATAAATTTCAATTTAACATTTTATCTGTCACTCATACCCAAGCTAATGAACTGCCGGAAATAACCTTTTCCATTACCAACCCAGAAAATAACAACAAAAGCTACGATATTCTAAACGATAGTGAATTTAAAGCCGAAGGTGGAGCTTCGCGCATCGCTATTGATCTGGCATGGAGCACTACCGACTACAACAATGAAAACAGCGGTTCACTTGTCTCCAGAGCCGTATCACTCAACCCGTTAACCACAGCCATTGATAATGCCGATGGCAGCTTCACCGTAACGTCAAATGTCGCCATTCCCCAAAATCAGACAGGTTCTGGTGCTGTTGCGTTAGAAGGGCACCCTGCGGTAGATCTGGACGGGGATGGCGTCTACTCTGACAGGGTTCCGGTTAAAAGCGAGGTTGCCTATTTTGCCATTACCGACGATCAACCTGTCGCTCGACGCGAAATCGTCACTATTGAAAAATGTCAGGCCTGTCATGTTAACTTAAGCCTGCATGGCGCCAACCGTAACGACAATACCCAGCTATGCGCTATGTGTCACAATCCAAACGCAACCGATATTACCAAACGTAGCCCTGCGTCGGCCGATGGCTTAAAAGAGCGCTCCATCGACTTTAAACGCTTAATTCATAGTATTCATGCCAGCGAAATGCGCACTGAGCCTTTTATTGTCTATGGTTTCGGCGGCTCAGAGCATAATTTCAGTCACGTGACTTTTCCCGGCAAATTAAATAACTGTCAAACCTGTCATGTAAACGACAGCTACCGCCTGCCACTGGATGTAAGCGTCCAAGGTTCAACTATAGATACAGGAATAAGCCTGACTGACCGATTAGATGATATAAAAATTACGCCAACAGCAGCCGTATGTTCATCCTGTCACGATGATTATTTGTCAAAAGCACATATGATACAAAACGGTGGGGCATCTTTTAATACCAGTCAAAGTGCTATTGATAGCCATGACGTAGTAGAAACCTGCATCTTTTGTCATGGTCCTGATGGTATAAAATCGGTGAATGCCGCTCATGGCATCGAATAAATGCCATCGTGTAACTGAGCAAGGAGCTAATTGATAACGTGAAAATCATCGCAGCACTTGTAACAGCGAGTATTAACAAGCCAGTGAGCACTACCATAGGTTTGTTAATACTGTTTATGTTAAGCGCTATGACTGTCGTGGCAGAGCAGCTCCCTCCCCCCTCAGCAACGACAGAATATTCGAAAGAAGGAGCTGATACCTGCTTACAATGTCACGATCAGGATTCAAAATTTCCGGTGCTAGCCATTTTTAACTCCCCCCATGGCAACAAGAATACCAAGCACGGGCCATTTTCTTCAGCTGGATTACAATGTGAAACTTGTCATGGTGCAGCGGCCGCTCATACTGTCAAACGTTTAAGAAAAGGGCAAGTCAGAGCTGCTATGATCAGCTTTAAAACCAAAGATGTAATATCAAATGATGAAAAAAATCAATTATGCTTAGCCTGCCATCAAGCCACAACTACCCGTCACTGGCTTGGAAGCGTACATCAAAGTAACGACCTGGCATGTACCGACTGTCATCAAATTCACATAAGCGATGATCCGATATTAAATAAAGCCCAACAATTGGAACAGTGCGGACAATGCCACACCAAAGAAAAAGTCGCTAACCATAGTGTATTTTCACATCCGCTAACTTCCGGCCAAATGGGCTGTACTGACTGTCATAGCCCCCACGATGCAAACAATAACCAGTTATTGGTTTCAGACTCTGTCAATGAAACCTGCTATCAATGCCACGCAGAAAAACGCGGGCCATTTTTATGGGAGCATGAACCGGTAACTGATAATTGTCTAAACTGTCATCGGCCACACGGCAGCAACCAAGCTGCTTTATTAACCCAACGCGCCCCCTACTTATGCCAAAACTGCCATAACAGTGATGGCCATCCGAGCTTTAGCTATGGTTCAGACGATGCACAAGGTCAACAAGCATCCGCCTTTTTGTTAGGACGAAGTTGTGCTAACTGTCATGCTAAAATTCATGGCTCCAATCATCCGTCCGGCTATAAGTTTCAGCGTTAGGGTCAGGTTATGAATCACATCCCTTTCACAAATATAATGCTGATTATCAGCTGTGCTATGTTACCTAATATCATAAATAGCCATCCTTTTAATGCCGTCATCGAAAGTGATGCCCCCACGCCAGAACAAACGGTTAACTGGTTATGTGAATATTGTCCGAAAATAACAGAGTTCACTGGTAACATCTCGATAAATTTTGCCGGGTTATCCGACGATGCCTACTACTTCAGCAACCATAGCGGCATCGAAAAAAATAAACCTGTATATTTATCAAACCAATTAACTTATCAAAACCAGCAAGGGCAATATGCCCAGCTTGATATAGATAAACTCGCTCTGGATTCACTTACTTTAGCTGCAAAGGGCGGGCATTATGGCAACTACCAGCTAGCGTTTGATTATCAAAAAATACCACTTCGAAAATATCATCAGCTATCCACGCCATTTAGCTTAAAGGATAACTATCTACAACTACCCGATAACTGGCAAAGCCTGGAGACTGTTTCAACGCCGGCAGAACTCGACACCAGTAAGTGGCAAACTTTTAACAACGCGATAGACTGGCAAAAACTGTCGTTAAACTGGCGATATTTTAGCGACGAAAATATTGACTATTCGCTGAATTACCGGCGCCTTGAAAAATCAGGCCGACAACAATACGCCGCCGCACAGCTCATTAACGCCAGTTACTTACCCTTGCCAATTGACCAGCAAACAGAGCAGCTTGAAGGTAATATCAGTTATTATCAGCATGGTTTACTGATAAATTTAGGCTACTTTGTTTCGCATTTTACCAATAATTATCAGTCTTATTTTTACGATAACCCTTTTTCAAATTATGTGGCCGGTAGTGAAACCGGTGAATTATCCGCTGAACCAGATAATAAGGCGTATAAGGTTAAGTTTGATTTGAGTTATCGACCAGATATAGCAACGGCGTTTAAGCTGTATGCCGCAGTCGGCAATATGCAACAAAACAATGCCCTGCTTCGCTATTCAAATAACGCATTACTCAACCAAGACTTACCAACCCGTGATTTCAATGCCACGATCGACACCAAAGATTTCAGTTTCAGGTTATATAACCGCTGGTCAAAATCATTGAAATTCATCGCAAAATACCAATATAAACAAAGAGATAATAACAGTAAACTCTATTATTTTTCGCCTATCATTACCGAAACCTTTATCGGCGACAGCGTACAAAATGTACCCTATGATTTTACCAAAGAACAGTGGCAACTTGATGCCAACTGGCAATTTTATCAAAGACAAAAAGCCAGTATTAGCGTTAAAAAAAATACGACCACTCGTAATGCAATCAGGCATTATCAAAATACGGAGCACGGCATAATCGGCAAACTGCAACTGCAAGATCAGTCGAATCGACACTACAGTATTAAAGCGTCACACTTTAAGCGCGATGCGGAAAAACAACCAACTGACAGCTTATTAACTGTGAGCCAAAACCCCTTGTTATATCGCTATAACACGGCAGAACGCATTGAAGATAAAGCCAGTGTCAATATAGCGACCAGTTTAACTCCCCAGCTATCAGCAAGCATTAACTCCGACGTCGGTAAAAGACGCTATCAAAACTCAGCCCTCGGATTACAGCAGGATAATCGCTATCATTACGGGGCCGATATTAGCTGGCAATTTAAACAACACGCCAGTATGGCCTTGTTTTATCAACGAGAAAAAATCGACGCCACCAGTAAAGGCGGAAAAACCTTATCTTATTGGACAACTAAGCACCAAGACGACATCACCAATCTAGGTATCACGATAAAGGTTAACCAGTTACTGGATAATAAAGCCAGCTTGTCAATTGAAGCGCTAAATTCAAACGGGAAAAGCCAGCGCAAAATGATAACTTCTGCCTCAGATCAACTACCGGATGTGACGAATCTATGGCGACGATTAACAGTCAATTTTAGCTATCAGATATCCCCTCAGCTTAGCAGCGAACTTACCTACCAGCATGAAAAACTTTCCGCTGACGATTTTGCCATCGACACACTTGAACTGAAAACTGGTGATAATTTATTAACTTTTGGTGCGTTAACCCCAAATTACAACGTGAATTATGCCAGCATGAAACTAACTTATAATTTCTAAAATAGATATTAAAAGCAGCAAGTCGTTAACCACAAAGGAATGCTAACTATGAAGAACAAATCGATTTTTAAAGTCCTCGCTTGTTTAGCAATAATGAGTTTTAACTCAGTTGCTTTTACTGATACTGCAGAAATAATCAACGATTGTATGGATTGTCACGGTAACAACGGGATCAGCACAGAGCCAGATATGCCAACCATAGCCGGGGCATCGGCAACCTTTATCGAATCAGCATTATTTGCCTATAAAGACAATGTACGTCCGGCACAGCAATCAAAATATCGCTTCGGCGATATTTCAAAAGCACCAACGGATATGAAAAAAATTGTCGACCAATTATCCGCTCAGCAAATTAGCGATATTGCCACTTTTTTTGCCCAAAAGCCTTTTAAAGCTGCCAAACAAGGGTTTAACCAGGCACTGGTTAGTGATGGAAAAAAAGTCCATGAAATAAAATGCCAAAGATGCCACAACTCAGGCGGTAGCGATCCAGATGATGACTCAGGTATTTTAGCAGGACAACATAGCCTTTATCTGGAAAATTCGATGAAGGATTACCAAGACGGCTCCCGTGAAATGGATAAAAAAATGCAGCAAAAAATAGACCAGTTAAATAGCGATGAATGGCAAGCGTTACTCGCTTATTACGCAAGTCAACAATAACCCCAAATATGCTGAGTAGATTATGAAAATATGGGATAAATTATGGACCCCTAGTAAAAAATGGTGGTCGTTTGGGATACCGCTTGGCGGTTTTTTAGCAGCAATATTGGGGTTGCTGGCCTGGGGAGCCTTTAACTGGTCACTAGAGTTAACCAATACCGAGCAATTTTGTCTTAGCTGCCACGAAATGTCACAAACTGTCTATCAGGAATATCAACAATCGATTCATTACCGCAACAGCGCCGGCGTTAAAGCGAGCTGTCCCGACTGTCACGTTCCCAGACCTTGGGTTCACAAAACGATACGGAAAATAAAAGCGACCAACGAACTTTGGCATAAAATACGCGGCACAATAAACACCCCGGAAAAATTTGCCATGCACCGCGAAGCAATGGCTGAACGAGTATGGGCTGAAATGAAAGCGAATAACTCAAGAGAATGCCGCAACTGTCACGCATTTTCAGCCATGGATTTAGCAGCACAAAGTAAACGTGCACAGAAAAAACATGACCCAGTACGCATAGCAGAAACCAAAGAAACCTGCATTGATTGTCATAAAGGTACAGCGCATAACTTACCTTAGCTAAGCCGTACTCGATTCTAACCTAAGTTAAAATAAATTTTTGAGCAATCAGCAGTAAACAAGTACACTGCGTGCCATGAATCAAAGTACAAAAATAACTAACACGTCTGCACAATATTTTAGCGACAATATTCTGTCCTGGTTTCACCAACAAGGACGCAAGCATTTGCCTTGGCAGCAAAATAAAACGCCTTATCGGGTGTGGATTTCAGAAATCATGTTGCAACAAACCCAGGTTGCCACTGTTATTCCTTATTACCAACGCTTTATGGCAAGCTTTCCGACCATTAACGACTTAGCCAATGCTGATGAAGATAACGTACTGCATCATTGGACGGGCTTAGGCTATTACGCGCGTGCTCGTAATCTTCATAAAGCGGCAAAAATTATTCGTGACCAATACCAAGGCCAGTTTCCACAAGACATTGAGCAAGTGGTTGCTCTGCCGGGTATTGGCCGCTCAACCGCCGGAGCCATTCTCAGTCTGTCACTCAAACAACATCACGCCATTTTAGACGGTAATGTAAAAAGAGTGCTTGCACGCTACTACCTGGTTGAGGGGCATAATGCCCAGGCAAAATTTGAAAAAGCATTATGGCCGATTGCAGAACAGCTTACGCCGAAAGAAGAAGTAGAAAACTATAATCAGGCGATGATGGATATTGGCGCTATGGTGTGCACCCGCACCAAACCGTTATGTGAGCAATGCCCTGTTAATGACGGTTGTCTTGCCTATGCGGGAAATGAACAGGCGAACTTTCCTCAGAAAAAGCCAAAGAAAACTACGCCAGTAAAACAAACCATCATGTTGATCCCTAGGGTAGAGAATCAGGTTTTAATGGAGAAACGACCACCGGCAGGCATTTGGGGCGGCCTGTATTGCTTTTTGGAACTAGCAGATAAAAATGCGATTAACGAAACACTGACAGATCTTGGACTAACGTTAGAAAAAACCACTCAGTTAACCGAGTTCCGTCATACCTTTAGCCATTTTCATCTCGATATAGAGCCAATACTTGTCGATTGTGCAATCTCCGCCAATAATCTAGTTAATGAGCCCGCTGATTTTAACTGGTATAAGTTAGACGATATCAACACGGTTGGGCTGGCCGCTTCAAGTTGTAAGATTTTAGATGAAATTAAACAATTAGTGCGGCTTTAAACAATGGCAAATTAACAAGCTAAACAGGGGCTATAATGCTAACAATTGTTGGAATTGATCATATCGTATTACGTACCGACAAGCTCAATGAAATGTTAGCATTTTACTGTCAGGTACTGGGCTGCACCATTGAGCGTCAAACAGATAAATCACTTGGTCTGACGCAGCTCAGAGCCGGCAATGCCTTAATTGATATTGTTGATGTTAACAGTGAATTAGGTCGTGCTGGCGGTAACGCACCAAGCACAAGCGAAAATAACCTCGATCATTTTTGCCTGCAACTGGCCACTATCAGCGAACAACAACTAATCGAGCACTTTAAACAGCACAATATCAGCCTACCTAACTTTGAGCGCCGCTATGGTGCTCAGGGCTATGGTCAATCAGTGTACCTAACAGACCCACAAGGTAATACAGTAGAATTACGTTCAACGATTTAATAAAATTATCGTGAACTATCGCCATTAAGCGGTAATTCAATAATCACCGCTAGTCCACCATCATTACGATTATGTAACGCAATACGGCCATTATGAGCTTCGATAATTTCGCGGCACAAGGCTAAACCAAGACCGGTACCCGCTTGTTTGGTTGAATAAAATGGTATTAAGGCATTAGTTAATACTTGCTCCGACATGCCAGTGCCTCGATCTTTAACACTGATAGTCAGCATTGCCTGATTCACTTGTAAACCAAGCGAAACATCTTGCTTACTGGAACCTGATTCATAAGCATTTTTGATTAAATTAATCAGTACTTGCTCGATTTGACTGACATCAATTTCTATTGATAAATCAGGCACCTCATCGGTTAAAGCAAACTCAAACTGAGCTTGCAATTTTGCGATAAAACTAGGTAATTCGACTTGAGTTAATCTAGGATTAGGCAATTTAGCAAAACGCGCATAGCCGCTAATAAAATGATTTAAATGCTCTACCCGCTCACGAATAGTGTCAAATATGAGTACTAACTTATCGTGACCTATTTGCGAAGCGATCATTTTCCCTGAGTGCGTAACCGATGATATGGGTGCCAATGAATTGTTAAGTTCGTGACTGATCACCCGGATCACTTTCTTCCATACTGCGACTTCCTGACGATTAAGCTCTCGCGTCATTTGTTTAAGCAAAAATAATCTATGTTTTTTAGCATTTAATAAAAAATCGCCGCGAGATAAGTGCCAGGTATCAACCGTCCCTTCTTGCTCAATCGAAAATAAACCATCTTGATGATGATCTAACGCCAATTGCAAACTTTCTGGCCATTGCAGTTTTAACTGTGCAAACTTTTCTCCTTCGAGTGGCTTACCGTCATTTAACAGGTGACGAGTAGCGGTATTTGAATACACAAAAAAGCCATCATCGTCGACTAAAAACATCACTATTGGTGAGCTTTCTATCACCTTATCAAGCAACATTTCCCGTTGATAAATATGTTGTTTTTCAATTCTTAGTTTGTCTGCCACCTCGTTATAAAGTTCGGCTAACTGACTCAATTCATCACGTCCGTTAACAACAAGTGAATTTGAAAATTCATTATCTTTAAAATTAAGTAAACCGGCTTCAAGTTTGAGCAACTTTTCTGACAGGGGAGCAAATAAATAATGTGTTAAGGCAATAGCCAATGCTGAGATAAAGACCAAAAGCAATAAAAAATACTGCCAATCTCCATTGCCAAAGTAATAAAATAAAAGACTATTGCTGAGCCAAATTAAGCAGAGGGTTATTAAAGTTAGCCGAGCTTTGATCGTATGCAGCATTACTTTTTGATCTCAAATTTATCCATGCGGCGATACAAAGCCTGTCGACTTAAGCCTAACGCTTTGGCCGCTCGACTTATTACCCCATGATGCTCAGCTATTGCCTGCTCGATCATCGCTTTAGTGATGGTTTCTTCGAATTCGCTCATATTATGCTCAACGTCAACAGGCGTTAAACCAAAGTCCTGCGCTTGCCATTCTTCCGTTTGCGACAATAGTGCGGCGCGTTGACAGGCGTTTTCCAGCTCTCGAACATTGCCTGGCCATTGATGTGCCAATAAGGCTTGTTTAGTATGCTTAGGCATGACTTTTTGACTTTGCGTAAAATATTCAACTAACGGTAAAATATCATCTTTACGCTGACTAAGCGCCAACACCTCCAGTTCAATAACATTTAAACGATAATATAAATCTTCTCGAAAGTTGCCCTCTTGAATATCCTGGTGCAAATTAGCATTGGTAGCGCTGATCACTCTCACATCAACGGTTTGCGTTTGACTGCTACCTAAACGTTCAAATTCGCCTGTTTGTAACACTCGCAATAATTTCATTTGCCCAGACAACGACAAGTTACCAATTTCATCCAAAAACAAGGTGCCACCGTCTGCTGCCTCAAAACGTCCGATACGTTTTTTATTGGCTCCTGTGTAAGCACCAGCTTCCGCGCCAAACAACTCCGCTTCCATTAAATCTAGCGGCAGAGCACCAACGTTGACTTTAATAAACGGCTGATGGGCACGAGGCGAATTTTGATGCAAAATATCCGCTATTTTTTCTTTACCAACACCATTAGGGCCTGTGATCAAAACATTAACCGTCGACTTAGCGACTTGCACTGTCATATCGACTAAACGCTGCATCGCGGTACTGGCGAAGACTAAACCACATAAGTTCGCTTGATGATTAAGTTGCTCGCGCTCTCTTTGTTGTTTAGACAGTTGCTTTGACGTTTGCTGAACATCATTAAGTTCAATCAAGTTAGCAATAGTCACTAAGAGCTTTTCATCATCCCAGGGCTTAGCTAGATAGTCAGCCGCGCCATTTTTTACTAACTCAATAGCCGTTGTCAGATCGGTCCAGGCGGTTAATAAAATGACAGGTAAATCTGGTTGTAGTTGTCGAAACTGATAAAAAGCTTTTTTTCCCTCTTCGCCACTGGTGGTGTCTTGGGTAAAGTTCATATCAAGCAGCACTAACGCTATGCTTTGATACATAATGATCGGCATAGCATCAGCCGGACAACTCACGGTTACCACCTGATAGTCGTGCAATTCCAATAAAATGGTTAACGCACTGCAAACCGACGGGTTATCATCAACAACTAAAATTTTATCCATAAATACGTTCTTTTACACCGCTATCGCAATCACATTATTTGTTCGAATAATAATGTTTAAATTCATCAAATAGACTATCAAATTCAGTAGCTTATTAATATTAATTTGTCTTGATTATCTGAGATATCCAATCAAGATAACTGGAAACTCGCACCTGATAGCTCTTATTACCATATTGACCAGCGACAAACTCTTCAAGTGGCCCTTCAACATAATCCCAGGCAAACATGCCAGCTAGATAAGTACGATGATCTTTTTTGACAACCACTGGCCCCCCGCTATCACCAGAACCATCGATACCTTCAAGTAACGTTGCCTGCTCATTTTGATCAAAAGTGATCGACAGCCATTGCGCTTTCACTTCATCAATTTTATTTGTCAGCTTACGTAGCACCTGCTGTTTTTTACTTTCATAAATAGCCCCGTTTAAACCATTACCTGTTGCTCCCCGGCCATAGGCCATCACCTCTTGGCCTAACTCATCGTTAGAAGGATAAAGAGCAATTGGCGTAACGTCGTTAACCGGCGTTGCTAATTTTACTAATGCAATGTCTTGGTTAGCATATTGAAAGTCCATCACCATCTTTGTACCTTTTGCCAAAACCGTTTTATCCAGCTTACGGTATTCTGGGTGAATGATGACTGACTCAATCGCATATTCTTTATCACCTATGGTGAGATATTTTCCTTTGTAGTCATAGAAGATCACATGAGCAACCGTCAACACCCAGTTAGGTGCAATAAGTGTTCCCTGCCCTTCATGCGGCATATAAACCAAATACGGTGGCTTTTTCTCCACTAAATATTGTTCTGGCGATACATCATGGCGAATTACGATTGCAGTACTTGAATAACTAATGACCATTAGCAGAACTGTGACTAATAACCGATACATGCTTTTCCCTTTATAAATAAAATTGCGCTAACTCGTTAGCGTTAGCGCATGACTGAAATGACCATTAATCCTTTGCTAAACAGAACGTGTCGCAATAGCAGGAGAAATCATTGATGCCTTACGAGCAGGCCAAAATACCGCAAATTCAATCACCAGAATAATGCCTGTTAACGTAGCCACAATATAATCAAACGATAAGGATTCAGATGAAAAGTAGGTCATTAAGTAATTATTTAATACTAATGCCAGTATGATACCTATCACAATTCCTATGCCTGCTATCAAAGCGCTTTCGATCATAAAGTATCGCTGAATTTCAAGTCGACTCGCTCCCAGTGCCCGTCTGGTCCCTATTTGTTTTTGGCGACGATTGACGTTAAAAATGGTCATACCGGCAATCCCTAATGCCGTAATAAAGATGAGTACAGCAATGATCACCATCAACATATTAGTCATTAACCTATCTTGTTGATAACTGGATTTTTTTTGCTCTTCTAACGATGCGACCGGCATGATAACGCGTCGATTTTCCAACTTAAGCATAATATCTTCAATCTGATGCCTGATTTCATTTGCCATACCGGCTTCAACGTGCACCGCAAAACGCTTAAAATTACTCGGCATGATCATAGGCACAAAAACGTTATTCTCAACATTATCTGAATGCAACCAGGAGCCTTGCATTTGATCAACAATACCAATAATTTCAATCGGCTTACCTAGGTTATAAATAGTTTTTCCTAATGCATCTTCATTTGCAAACATAGTGTCAGCAAACGCTTGCGTCACTATTGCAGCATCAGGGGTTACCATACCATCACGCAAATAAACTACGTCATTAGCGGTAAAGTTACGGCCACGACTCACTGCAACCCCTAGCCCAGACAGCAGATGTTCACCGCCATGGAATACACCAGCTCCTACTTGTAAGGCACCATCTTCTTGCGCTTGATTTAAAAAGCTCCATGAATCACCACTGCCAGACAGTGGAATTTGATTAATAGCGACCGCATCTATCACGCCCGGTAATTTTCTTAGTTCCTGTTCATCCAGTAATAACTGATCAGTAATTTCGACTTCAGGATCAAAAAAGTAAAGATTAAATGACAGCACTTGCGCTTCTTTTATGCCAGTATCACGCTGCATATCAGAAATCCGCTGTTCAATAATGAAAGCAGCGTTACTGACAATAGCTAAGGTCAATGCAATCTGCATGATGATCAAAACAATACTGTTCTTATTACGCATCATGGCGTTAAAAATTGGAGAAATATTTAACATGATGACCTCCTATTGAGTTTTCAAATAAATAGATGGCAAGGTGGTACACACCCGCCATGCTGGATAAATACCTGCTAAAACAGTGGCACTAATAGCAATCACGGGAGCCGCTATCAACATGGTTAAATCCATCGAGGCAACAAAGTCAAAACCATCGAAATTACTTTTTAATAACGACAGGCCCAACACGGCAAACAAAAGGCCTACGATGCCACCGATTAACCCTAACAAGCCGACTTCAACTAAATGTTGAGCGAATACTTGCCCTCGACTCGCGCCTAACGCTCGACGCACGCCAACACTAGGTGCTGAACGTAAAAACTTTGCTAGTAACAAACCTATACTGTTAACCAAACAAACAGCTAAAAACATAAAGCTAACCGCAACCAGTACATAACTATCGTCACTCACAACCTTGTTATAATCTAACCATTGTTCAACATTTCTTAACACGCCTCTTGCATCTTCGCGTTCAAAGCGTGCTAGCTTCTTTTGTTCAGCAACATACCCCATTAAGAATTGTTGAAAATTTTCTTTCTCTTGGGCGCTTGGTAACTCTACCCAATATTGCAGCCATAAGTTTTCAGATTCACGCTTTTCGTCATAGCTAGTAATTCTTTCACTTTTCCAGCCGTTGTTATTCCCCCATGAAGGCAGCTCGTGAACACTAGAAAGTATCCAAGGAATAAACACCTGCTCAGCATCTTGGAACCCCCCATTGTTTAAATCATAAAATTTAGGTTTAGGTTGCCAGTTCTCTATTATGCCTACTATTTGATATTGCTTATTATCCAATAAGATTTCTTTACCTACATTGTTGCCACCACCAAACAATTTTTGGTTAAGCTTATCGTCAATGACCACTTGAAGTGTCGGGTTTTCATCAACGGTTTTATTCCAAGCACTGCCATAAAGAAACTTAATATTAAACATTGAGAAGAAATGCCTGTTTGTTACCCGAGCTGTTTGTAAAATCGGCGTAAATTCAGGTTTGAGACTACGTACTGAAAAACCAGTTTTAAACATAGGCGTATGCCTAAGCTCAGGCATTGCTCGTGTTAAGTTGCGTGCATCTTGATAAGTGATCTGTACCGGCACATTATCATGAGTCGACCATGTGGTGGTTTTACCACTTGCCTGCAACTGCAACGCATAAAGCTGTGTCGACTTTTCAGGGATTGGGTTGGTATTAGTCATATAAAACAGAGTTAAAGCCGTCATTGAAATGCCAATACCACATGCAATCGCCAATACCATAAGCAAAGTAGTGATAGGTGTTCGTTTTAAACTTTTAACCGCTAACTGCAAATAATAGTTAAACATATCGATTTCCCCGCCTATTAAGCTATTGCTTCCTGCTCATTTAACACAGCACCGCCCTGATACATTTTAAAATCGCATAACTGACCATCAACAATTTGAATATTACGTTGGGCACGACGTGCAAGTTCCGCATCATGGGTCACCATCACTATGGTCGTACCTTGCTTATTGATGTTTTCCAATAGTTCCATTACTTGTTTAGCCATTAAACTGTCTAAATTACCCGTCGGTTCATCTGCTAATAAAAACTTAGGTTCACCCGCCAAGGCACGAGCTATTGCAACCCTTTGCTGCTGCCCGCCAGATAATTGCGAAGGTAAATGTTTCATTCGTGATGCCAAACCGACCATTTCTAAAGCCTGCTCGATTTTTTGTTTGCGCTCTTTGCTACTAAAACCGCGATAACGCAGCGGCACATCAACATTTTCATAAAGATTTAAATCAGGAATTAAGTTAAATCCTTGGAAGATAAAGCCAATTTTTTCATTTCTTAACCGAGACAATTCGCGATCCGATAATCCAACTATGCTTTGACCATCGAGTTGATAATCACCAGAAGAAATAGATTCTAACAAGCCGGCGATATTCAAAAAGGTCGTTTTTCCTGAACCAGAAGGGCCTGTCACCGCGACAAATTCACCTTCTTTTACCAACAAATCAAAATCACGTAATGCATGGGTTTGTACTAAGTCGGTTTGATAAACCTTATTAATTGCTGACATTTTTAACATGTGTATTTCCTTTTATAATTTATTAGTAAAGTAAGACGCGATCTTTATTGTCAAAGACATCCAGGCTAGAAATAACCAAAGTATCGCCCTCTTTAACCCCGTTTAATATTTCAATATGACTCATACTAGTCGCACCGCTTTGTAGGGCGATTCGCTGAGCGACGCCATCTTTTATCTGATACCCCACCTTGCCTGCACCACTTTGGTAAAACTGGCCTCGGCGCACCATCAATACATCGTCTTTTTGTTCTAAAATAATGCGTGCACTGACTCTTTGATTTTGTCTCAGCGCGGTACCTTCATCTGTTGGCATGCGCACACGTGTAGTCACCTTGTTATTAATCACTTCCGGTGAGATAGAAGAAAGCTGCCCAACTAACTGCTTACCTGCAACACTAATTTCAACCAACATCCCCAAACCTAACTCGTCTGCGTACGACTCAGGTACTTGCAGTTCAGCTTCATAGGCTGACAGGTCAACTATCATCATTAATGATTGATTAGTTCCCACTTTGGCTTTTTGCTCAACCAACCAGTTACCGACAATACCCGCTACAGGTGATAACACAGTTAATTCATCCACTTTGCGTTGTAATTCAGCTAATACCTGTTGCTGTGCTTTAAGCTCTAACTCTTTATTTTCTACTTCAAAGGCTAAGGTATCTTTCGATAAGAATGCTTCTTGCTCAGCGTGATGTGTACGTAACTTAGCTTTCGCTAAATCATCTTGTGCCTGTTCAAAGTCAATCTGACTGATTAATTGACGAGCTATCGAAGTATCTGCACGACGTGCTTCACGTTCAGCAGCAGCTAAATCAACCTTGGCAAGTTCAAGCTTTTGCTGTAACTCCAACTGCTTACGACGAGCAGAAAGTTTCTCACGATTAAATGCTGAGGTTAGCTGCTGCACTAAGGTTTTTTGCTGACTTAACCGCGCCATTAATTGCGGGCTGGCAATTAACGCAACTTCTTGCCCAGCCTTAACCATGTCACCCGGTTTAACTGACATAGTTACCAAGCCTTCTTCTGGGCTATAGATAACTGGCGCGTTTGCCGCAACAATTTTCCCCGTAGAAACGATATCTCTTAATAACTCACCTCGCTCTACAGTTGCTAGTTTCAACTGTTCTTTAGCAACACTAACGTCATTAGTCAGCCAACTATCAATTGCACGCCATCCAACGACTGCTAGTAACACTATCACTGCTAGCCACATCAGCGTTTTAACTGTTAAGCCTTTTTTCTGAGTCATCACACTATCTTGTTGACTGGTATCTCTGATCATCTAAATTTCCTTTACCGACAAGTTACCCTGAACGAGCAGCTAGCATGCCAAACAAGCAAAGCATTGAAAAATATATGATTTTATAAAAAGACATAGATTTAAAAGTGTCCGCGGACACTCTAAAAAAGTCAATCAAACTAACGATTCGGACAGTGGACACTCACCAACATCTAGTAAGGTGATAAAACTTAATTAATATAGAAAGAGTATGTTAAAATCGCCGCCAATAGCACAAACCCAATAGTGAGACTGACTTTATGAGCCGTATAGTATTTTGCCAAAAACTCCAAAAAGAAGCGGAAGGATTAAAATTTCAACTTTATCCAGGAGAAGTAGGAAAACGTATTTTCGACAATATTAGCCAGGAAGCCTGGAGTGATTGGCAAAAAAAGCAAACTATGCTGATCAATGAACATAAAATGAATATGATGAATCCTGATGACCGAGCTATTTTAGAAAAATCCATGGTTGATTACCTGTTTAATAATATCGAACCAAAAATCGAAGGTTACGTTCCGGAAAATAAATAATGTTGTTATCGATTGACTGGCGAATATTTTTTACCATATTCGCCACTGTATTCCTTGCCGAACTCGGCGATAAAACCCAACTGGCAACCATGTTATTTGCCACCGATAAAGACGTTAGCAAGTGGACAGTATTTTTTGCCGCCTCCGCCGCGTTAATCGTTGCCAGTGCCATTGGTGTGTTAGTTGGCAGTTTTTTAGCCGAATATATAAATGGAAAAATATTATCTTATCTTGCCGGTTCAGGTTTTATTTTAATTGGCCTGTACACTTTATATACGGCCTAGCCACTAATTTAAGAGAATTCGCGCTATAAAGCAGCAATGAGCCGAAAAAAACGGCAAACAAATATTTTTTTAAAAAAAAGTGTTGACCTTGATAACGAAAAACAGTTTAATACGCCCCGTCTTCAGGACAAGCCCAACAAGGCCAAATCTGTAAGATTGCCCAGATAGCTCAGTCGGTAGAGCAGAGGATTGAAAATCCTCGTGTCCCTGGTTCGATTCCGGGTCTGGGCACCATTATTTTGAGTTAGTGTTTATGTTGCTCAACAAAACATTAATTCGGTGCCAAGGTAAACATTCAATAGAATACATTTACCGCACACAAAGCTTTGTGTGCCGACTTAGCTCAGTTGGTAGAGCAACTGACTTGTAATCAGTAGGTCGCCAGTTCGACTCCGGCAGTCGGCACCATTTACAAAGAGCCTCAGCAATGCTGGGGCTTTTTTCTTTCCTACAAAACGCACTGTTTCCTACAAAAATCCGCTATATTCTCAATAATATTCCCTAGCGAATTAAATCTTTAATCCTTTAAAGATCTTTTCAGATAATGCCTACATTATTATTTTTTTTCAATATTTTGTTCATTGTCTGAGTCATCATAAGGCGATAACGGCTTAACCTTGCTGTACCCTCTTCTGTAAACTTTTTTCGTCGTAGAAATGTTTTTATGGCCTAATAACTCAAACGCTTGCACTAAAGATTCACATTGAGTTGCTGCTTTAGCTCTTAGGTCGCGTTCTTGAAACCTTTCTTTTAAATCACCTGATGATATAGCCTTGTCCATATATCGTCTCCACATGGTCTCGAACCCTCCCTCTGTGTAGGGTTTATTTAGTCGACTCATAAAAAAGTGCCATTTAAACTTTCTGGCTCCTCGAGATGTGTAACCATTTAATTGTTTGATACCGTTTACAATATCAGACAAGTGTTGAGTTGATTCAAAATTGATTCTAACTGACGTTTTGGAAGTACCAACTCTCAACCCTTCTAAAGCATTCCAATGAGTGTTATCAAGGCGTAGCATATCTCTCTGGCGTAATCCTGTAGCTAACTTAAGTTGGATGTATAAATTTAGCCACTCAGGAACGTGTTTTAAAAATGCAGCAACTTCTTCATCCGTAACTAACCTGTCTCTTGGCTTTTCAGGATTCTTCTTTATACCTGCCTTTAGAAATGGCTGCTCCTCAATAATTCCCCAATTAAATGCAGCAGTCATATGATCTTCCCCTAACACTGTAGACATCTTTTATTTGGAAAATGAAGTATGATGAGAGATGTTATGAGTAATAATAAATATCCCCAAGAATTTAAAGACGAAGCTGTTCGCCAAGTGGTTGATAAAGGCTATTCTGTGCCCGATGTTGCCAAGCGATTAGGCATTTCCGATAAGTCCCTGTATTACTGGGTCAAGAAAACTAAAGTACCAGCCAAGAAGTCAGCAGAGCAGGAAGAAATCCGCAAGCTAAAAGCTGAGTTAAAACGCGTGACTGAAGAGCGGAATATATTAAAGGAAGCCGCCGCGTTCTTTGCAAGCGAGTCAAGGAAAGATACGCGTTCATAAAATCACGACTCGAAGTCTACCGCGTCAAAGCAATGTGTCAGGCATTAAATGTTCACCGTAGTGGCTTCTATGCTTGGCTCAAACAACCACTATCTAAACGTGAGCAAGAGAACCAGAGGCTGCTTGAGCGCATCAAGGCAAGCTATGTTGAGAGTGGTGGTGTTTATGGCAGTCCACGTATTACGCATGAATTACGCCGTAAGGGAGAAACGTGCGGTGAAAACCGTGTAGCTCGTCTAATGAAGCAAGCCAAGCTAAAAGCTAATATTGGATATAAAAGGCGATACTTCAAGTCAACTGTGCCCGCATTAATAGCAGACAATCACCTTCAACAACAGTTTGTTGTTAGTGAGCCAGATACGGCTTGGGTAGCCGATATTACCTATATCAAAACCTATGAAGGCTGGCTGTACCTTGCTGTAGTACTTGATTTATTCTCGCGAAAAATCATTGGTTGGTCGATGCAACCGAACATGAGTAAAGATATAGTGATCAAAGCACTATTAATGGCTGTTTGGCGCAGGAACCCAAAACATGAAGTAATAGTTCACAGCGACCAAGGCAGCCAATACGCGAGCTGTGATTACCGTGAATTCTTAACGGCAAACAACCTAGTACCGAGTATGAGTCGCCGAGGACATTGCTTAGATAATGCGGTAGCAGAAAGCTTTTTTCACTCACTTAAAACTGAGCGTGTTAAACGAAAAGTGTACGAGACTCGTAATGATGCTAGAGCAGATTTGTTTGATTACATTGAAATGTTCTACAATCGTAAGCGATTACATAGCCACCTTGGCCATGTGTCTCCCGAAGAGTATGAAAATCAGTATTTAACTGGAAGCTAGAAGTCTACAAAATTGGGGGAAGATCATACTTCGCAATTAACAATTCTTACACACAGCAATGATAGTTTGCCTATATTGATGCATAACCTTATCTTTTAATATTTTAATAAGCTCCACACGAATAACTCTTTCCGAATCTAATTAATAACAGGTGTCAGTTGTGATATACGATAAAAGATAGGCGGAGTATTGAGAATTCATAGATGAATCAGAGCCAATACTTCATTTACTTTTAACAAGTTTTTTAAAAAATAGAAAATCTTTATTGATCCTTTCTATGCCTAGTACTAGTCTTTAGTGCGCGAGACGAAAATTACTTTCCAAAAAACCTTTAATAGTGATATGCATAAGGTATCGGCAAAGCATTGCTATTGAAATGCATATATTTTAAACAATCTTTGACATTGGATAATTTATCATTATAATTTTCATCCCAAATTAATTTTTAAAAGTCTAGGGAATCAAAAAATGGTAACGAAGCAATTTCTAATTCGCTCTGCTCAGCTAATGAGTAGCTTAGGTGAATTGCGCCCAGGTTTTTTAGATGCTGACTCTTCTAACTTTGAAGGCGCTCCCGCCAATATAAGAAGTAATAATGAGAAAATTTCAGAGAAAGTAAAATATAAAGTGAACTCTGAAACCAAACTTATCGAACGGATCCAATAAACTCTTTTCTAATTAATGGTTTAGTGATATAAAAAGAGTATCGCTCTAAGAAACTCTTTTTATATGGAAATATCTAAACACAAAGGTTATCTCTCTTTAGAATACTCCTCATCAGATACTTGCTATAAGTTTTCATACTCAAACTCACTCGAAGATAAATTACAAAACTGGAAATCTAGCACTAGAATTTCTCCGGTATGGCCAGTATCTTATAATGATTCAAATAACCTCCCTGCAAGTTTAGGTGATTCAACTTATTTTGTTTTCCTCGGTGCTTATGATCCTGTACTACTAAATGCGACCCTACAACTAGATGCAAAAGAAGTCCAGCATTGGATATCTTTAGGCATGATGAATAACGTACTCCATTTTAATGACAAAAATCTATTTACAGAGTTGCTTCAATGGTGTGAACAAAATTTAGTTAATGTTGAAGCTTGGGAACGCGTTGCAAATAATGACATTCTTAGGACATCTGTAACATATAGCAAATCTAACCAATCAACTGAAAATTGGAGGGTACGCTTAACACAAATGTTATCGAAGGCTAAATCCCCGGGTATTCAGCTAGCACTCTCAGAATTTTGCCCTTTATTAGCTTCAACAATATCAAGATTAGAGTTAAACGATAAACGACTGTATGAAGAATATGTAAAGTTAATCGATTACGTAGAGTTAGTTTTAGAAACCGATGAACAGCTAGTAGAGAATAGAACAATATCAAGCTCCGTCATAAATACACTTAATGCTGGTCTGTCTCGGTTTTCATCACAAACACTGTCAGGAATTTCTCCAATATCCAGCACAGAAAGCCATTTTTGGATTCACTCATTACTTGGCATTGGCGTAGCAAGTTTAGGATTAAGTAACCTGGTTTCCTTTATTTCAAAACGCCTAGGTGAATCATATATTCCTGATAAATTCTTACATTTGAATAATAAGTCAGATGACATTCCTGACTTGATGGCTCTTCATTCCACTGACCCTTTTTGGGAACAGGACTACTTGGGAATCTCGTTAAATAATGTTACTTCAGATGACCTAGCTCCCGATATAGCATTTTTCAGCGGTAGGGATGGATTTAAAGCACATTTAACAAATATTAGCGTTCCTCTCACAAGCGTTTTTTCCAGTAGTTCTGAAAAATGGACATTGCTAACAATTACTCACGAAATTAGTCATAAAATACTAAAAGCCGTACTTTCTTTAATTTTTCCTATTGAAGATATTGGCTCTGGCGGAATTACTAAGAAGGAAGCAAAATCTCTTTATGAAGATAGGAAATATAATTCTTGGTTAGATTCAATAAGGGTTTGGCTTTGGTCATCGATAATAGATATTAGTGCTGCTAATAAGATTTCTCAAGGACACTTGGACCGTAATGAAAATATCGAACTTGTGATAGATTTACTAGATAGTATTGATGAGTGGTATGGTGAAGTAGAGGAAATAATAGTCCATGTATTTGACTTTTTATACTTTTATCGAGGCCAAGAAAGCAAATATATAAAAGAAATCTGGATGACTTGGAGTGTAATTCCTAATATATCAAACAGGGTTCCAGAATATGTTGTAAGAACTACTTGTGCAATATTATCTAGCCATCTTCATAGGGGAATAGCTTCCATCGATAGCTCCATAGAAATAGTTAAGTCTCACTTAGAAAGAATGTTAATTTCAAGTCCTCAAACACCATATTTAACAGACGCTATTGATTTTATAAAAAATGATAGAGAGCAATTAAAACAACTAGTTGATTCAAGAAAAACGCTAGTTCGGTTTACCAAAACGTTTTTACATTCTGAATCAGTGATGTCTGAACTATGGGCAGAGTCTTCTTCTGCACAAGACAAAGTAGCTCCTCACAGAAAGCTTACTCATTATACTATTGATAATCCGCTCGTGTTTTTAGATAGACACTCTGACAGAAAAATTGTATGTGAAGCAGAATCGGCTTGGATTTTTTATAACTTAGCATTTAGCTTAAGGTAACAGTATGAGCAACTTCTCAGGCTATATTTTAAACATTAATGCTCCAAACCCACCAGATATGCTTGGGTATTTGGCTGGTCTGCCAGGTATGCGAAACCCAAAGAAAATTGGGGATACTAATTGGTGCTTTCTTGTATACACTTCGTCCAAAGCGATTTTAGAGGACGACGAAGTTAGCGAATCAGGGCTTTATGAATATAGGATCTTAGCTAGATGGGGTGGCGAAAGCTTTATTTTTGCAGCCCAGTCCAAAGATATATCAGATATTTTAATTCACAAATTGTTAGGTAAGAGTAATCTCTCCATTTTTAAACAAGGAATAAACATTGACTCTTTTGTCCGCCAAATAATGGAAGAACCAAATCATTATTCATTTAAGTATTTACATGTAAAATGTTTTGCATGGGGTACTAGTTTGAATTCAATGTCACTATTCGGGGAAGATATAACGGCTTCCAATCTACTAAGAGAAAACTCTAAATTATTTAACTTTACAACTTGTGGAGTGTCCGAAATTACTTCTTCAAAAGAAACAGTACGCATAGGTACCAAAGGCACTTTAAGCTTAACTTTAGGAAGCATTCAACGAGAAAAAGAAACTCAACTTACTACCATTGATAAAATTTTAAGATATTTAAAAATCAATGAACTCTACACGGATAAGCTATCATGAATATGCAACTAGCAATCAACTGGGAAGATAATGATAAAGTTATTAACCATATAGCTCAGCACCTAAAGCGCTCACGTATAACTTTAGTTGTTGGAGCTGGAATATCAAAAGACTTTAAGTTACCCGACTGGGGGGCACTTTTAGACGCCCTTTGGTCAGGGGATACCCCTCCTGAAGGCTATGACACTTTACCAGCTAAAAAACAAGCAACCATTCTTTTTTCTAAAAAATTTAATAGCTCTCAAGAGAATTTAAAAAAAGCAGTTAAACATGCTTTATATAAAAACGCTAAAACTAATTTTATTGAGTTGCATGAGAATCTTCTATTGAGTTCCATAGCATCATTAGTTATGTCATCCAGTAGAGGTTCGGCATCAAATGTAATTAATTTCAATTATGACAACCTGCTAGAGATTTATTTATCTTACTTTGGTTTCACTTGTGATTCAGTATCAAATCCAGTTACTTGGGAATCAAATAAAGACGTCAAAATATATCATCCGCACGGATTTTTACCTTTCAACGATAAAAATGACTCTTCTGAAATTGTTCTAGATACTAGCAGCTTTAATGAAGTCGCTAATAGTAATTGGGAAAGCAAGTTATTTACGTTAATGTCTAGTACTTTCTCTGTATTTATTGGTGTTTCTGGAGATGACGATCATTTAGAGCAATATTTAGAACGCTGTAAAAAAGAACATATAGCTATAAAAGAAAACCTTCCATATTGGGGTGTTTGGTTTACAACGAAAAAATTGGATAATGCCGTGAGCATGCTTTGGAAAGAGCAAAAAATATTACCTTTTAAACTTGATAGTTACGATGACTTACCTGATACCTTGTTTAAAATTTGTCAACAAGCAGCTCAAATTTCAAAATAACAGTTTACACTGGACAATTAAAAACAACTGATTATTAAGAGGTTAGCCTGTCTTTCCGCTGCGCTCCAAGACAGGCTCGCCCTCCTTATGTTGAATCACATTTCAACTAGGATGGTTCGCCTTGCTCTCCACTATTGGTAAGAATCTGCTAAATTCTCTGCCCCCTCTACGCGCTGGAGAGACACATCTTAAGCTGCTGAACTTGCTTTAGCTCCCATCTGTTGATCGAGCTGCCTCGCCAGTTTTAAGTGTTGGCCGTTGTTGGTTCCCCGTTTCCACTAATTGCAAATTCCCTTGTATTGCGAATACAAAGAGCAATTGATGCGCGTCGCACGCTGGATCGTATGTAAAGTTTCCCCGTTCGATCCCACACTAGGAACTATTCACCAACATACTCTCAAATCCAATGTGAATAGTTACGGCGACAAACACCGCTCTGCCTAGTGCATTTGAGGACTAGCTGGAAAGCCAAGAGAATTTATTGAAGGACTTTTACTTGACAAAGGGATGCCCCTCAGCAAAAATGAGGCTGATTAAACAATCTGACCGCGCCACACGAACAGATTTGTAAGTCTCTTAAAAATTTAGGTAGGCTTTCCACGAGACCGAGCTTTGCTCGGTTTTCTCGTTTCTAGCCCTTTAAAAATTTATACATTAATGAAATGTCTCCGTTTTTGTTTAAAAACGGATGTTTTGTAGGATGTGTTTAAGAAAACTATTTATTTAGAAACAAATAGTTAAGTGGTCATTATAGGTAAGACTTGTAATCAGTAGGTCGCCAGTTCGACTCCGGCAGTCGGCACCATTTATTCCGAAAGGAAGAAACGAAACCTTAGCAGTAATGTTAAGGTTTTTTTTCGTCTGAATTTTTACGACACATTCTGCGTTGAATCAATTTTTCAGAAAAACTTACTTTTCCATTTTGAACATTTAGTCCCGAATAATCATATTCGTTATAACACCTAAATGCAGTGCTAATACTTTATTTACGTTTGATACAGTAAATGGGAAAACTGGCTAAATAAATTGTTTTGTGCTTTAAAAATTTATTTCAGATTAGTTGTTATTGAAGTTATAGATGCAGATGGAGGAATAACTAATTACCAGAAACAAAAAAACACCAATCATTACAATTGATGTTTTCTAAAATAGAACAACTTAAAATTATTAAGATTGTTTCTTAAATCGACGTGATGATAAACCAATCACTCCTAATGCAAAAATAGCAAGTGTAGATGGTTCGGGAACGTTCACAGAATTAAAATAGGCTTCATCAAAATAAATGCCGTCACCATTAGCCCCTGTATACTTAAACTGTACTTGAGTGAATAACGTATCTGATTTAAATCCAAAGAAATTTAATCCTGTATTCTGTGTTCCACTCAATACTTGCAAGGTATTTCCAGAATTATCAAAAAATGTTAAGACAGGAGAACCCTCTGTTGTTCCAAAATCACTAATATTTATACCGAATACATTTATTGCATCAGCAAAAGAAAAGAAAATTGAATCTCCATCATCTGCACCATAACGCACTTCAGAAACTCCATCAGTAGGGAAAAGCGAACTTATTCCATTAAAAGACCCATATGAAGTATTATCAGTCGAAACGGTAATCTGTCCTGCCACTAAAGGAAGCTCTAAACCGGAAGCTGATTCAAAGCTTTCCATAGTTAAAGATAAGTTGTCAGTTAAAAAATCAGATTCATTCGTCCAAACTGTAATTAATCCTGCATTGGCTAAATTACTTACAGTGAGAAATAAGCCAACTAAAGCAGTTTTCAAAAATATAAATTTCATTTGATATTCCTTTAATTTATTTTGGTAGGTAATAGTTGAAAAAGTAATTTATTAACCTTTGCAAAGCATTAACGCAACAGTCATGCCAAGCACAAATTATCAAACAATTTCAATACAATGAAAATTTAAGTAATTTGGAATTAAGTTACACTGTAAAATAACTTGACATCAACCAACTTACCCACCTATTAGAAAATATTAACAAAACCAAGTAAGTTATAAATTGCCTATGATATTACGGTTAGATGATTGAATTTAACTATCAAATAGTAAAAAACATCTAAATAAATTAGTTTAAATCACCTAAAGCATGTATTTCAGCAGTGTAACTGATTAAAACTCAGAGATGCCAATTATTGTATTTCAATGCCGAAAGACCATCTCATAGCAGAAAAATAAGCGAGTATCCACCACCTAGAAACTGACTTGTAATCAGTAGGTCGCCAGTTCGACTCCGGCAGTCGGCACCATTTATAACGAAGCCTCAGCATTTATGTTGAGGCTTTTTTATTTCCAAAAAACGTACTTTTCCGATAAAACGCCTCAATTTGATAAGGCATTTAGTTCGAGCGACTAATTAAGTTAGTCACTTTAAATACGGATGAGACGCATGTGTTGCTGCCCCCTTTCTTTTCTTTTCTTTTCTTTTCTTTTCTTCTTTAGTTTAAAATAAATCACATTAAATAAGCAGATAAAAAGACTTCAATTGTTTTATGGCCTAACAACGGTGTTGCATGGAGTTGGTAGACGTATTGACCACGGCTCTGAATTTAGAAAAAGCCAATAAACCTTCGTCTTTGTCATAGATAGTTTAACTGACACAAATAGCATGGTATAATGTATACAATACTATTTAAACAAGAGAAAATATGATGGAAATGAATAACACAGACTGGCGATATACGGTTATGCCTGCCGTGTTTACATGGCTAAAAGAGTCAGAATCCGGTGCCCTTGAAATTGACCTTGAAGTAACAAAAAAATACGCTGCAGATATTTTAAAAGTTCAAGGAAAAGGCGGAACCCGAATGGGTGGGCTTGTCGGCTCTGGTACTCTAGGTGAGAATAGCTACCTAAGCTCTGAACAGCGTCTTTCTTTACTTAACGCCCTTTCAGATGTTGCTAAAGAATTCAATGTGCCATTAATTAGTGGAGCGGCTGCAGAAACTAAAGAAGAGCTTGCCAAAATCGTCAAAGAACTAGCGACGGTTGGCGTGGATACAGTTATGGTCATGCCGCCAAAAACTAAGGAAGCTCCTTCTGATGAAGAAATGTATGCGTATTATGAGCTTTCAGCAACAGCGGCAAAAGAAGCAGGCGTTACAATTATGCCTTATAACAACCCTGATGCAGCTGGATATCATGCACTTTCAACAGATCTTCTAAAAAGACTTGCTGCTTTACCTGAAGTAATCGCACTTAAAATATCGACGACAGATGTTTCAATTATTGAAACGCTAATGTTAGAGAACAAAGATTTAAAAATTTTGGCCGGTGTTGACACAGTCACTGTACATGCAGGACTTGCTGGAGCATGCGGTGGAATTACAGGTGTAGGTTGTATATTCCCAAAAGCCAGTGTAACTATGCAGGAGTATGTTAATAATGGAGAATGGGCCGAGGCAAATAAAATTTCTCAGGCTATGAATTCCATTTCATATCTTGATGCTCAGCCGTTACTTTTAGAATACCTTAAGTTTGCTTTTGGGATTCACCATAATGATGCTGATGGAGGGCTTCGTACCCTTGGTCAGAAGTTAACTCAACAGCAAATTGATGATGTTCGCGCAAGATATACTCTAGCAAAAGAAAGACTTGAACGTCTGGATTTAATAGACTGATCTTGTCACATAGAGAGCGAGTAACCACTAGGGCTATTTTTATATTGCTAGCCATAAGTTAGGTGTTTGTGCCGCTTGAATAGTAGTTTGATGCTGCCCAAGTAGATAACTTGTCACCACTAGGTCGCCAGTTCGACTCCGGCAGTCGACACCATTCCCTCTTTTGAAGACAAGCAGCCTCAGCATTTATGTTGAGGCTTTTTTATTTCCTATAAAATGCACTTTCCCGATAAAACTCCTCAATTTGATAAGGCATTAAGTTCAAGTACTGATTACATTAACCCCTTTAAATGCGGATGAGACACATGTGTCACGGCCCCCCTTTTCTTGTTAAATTAATGGGGCTGCCCTGTTGTCGTCATTCATCAGGTAAAAAATAAAGTCTAATAATCATTACTGATCGGGATAAGCAAGACACGGCAAAGTCAAAGTTTATTACGTAAGCTACTTTTTCGTCTTACTAATATCAACCATGGTGATGACGACACCATCAATCATGTTATCTAATCGTCGATAAGGCATAATTCGTATCGAATACCAACGACCATCGTCGGTGGGAATTTCTTTCTCTGAAAACACCAAAGTACGTAATGCTTCACTTGCATCGTCATTCAGTTCAGGGTAGATCAGGCAAGAAGTTAGGTCGCTAAGTGGCCGGCCAACATCACTTTCTCTTAAGCTAATAATTTTCGCTGCCCGCTCGGTAAAACGCCTGACATTGAGTTTTTGATCGAGAAATAATATCGCAATCTCAATACTATTGAGAATATTTTGCATATCACTTTGTGCAAGCGCCAGATCATCAAGCTTGGTTTGCAGCTCGTTATTGATCGTTTGTAATTCTTCGTTCATTGACTGCATCTCTTCTTTGGATGTAGTCAGTTCCTCGTTAGTCGATTGCAGTTCTTCGTTGGTTGATTGCAACTCTTCGTTAGACGATTGTAGTTCTTCTTTAGACGCTCTCGCTTCTTCGCGTAACGTTTCTATTTCAAGGCGATATTGTTGCAGCTGAGCCTCATGTGCCAAGTCCAAATCGGGCTTGTTTTTTCGTTTGTGTTTATTTGCTGTGTCAACATCGTGAAATACCACCATGATCAACTCTTTCAGCGCTTTAGGCTCCTGAAATGCTTGTATAGTGATATCAACCAAATAGTCGAACTCTTCAAACTGTACTGACAGCCCATTTAAATGAATCGGTTCACTTTGTGTCATCGCCTGTTTTAAGCCTAAATAAAGCGGTGCGCGCAAGCTTTCTCGGATCATCGCATGAAAATTCCAATTTGCTTTACCTGCCGCCGGTTCAAGGTACTTGCCAGTACGTCCACTGATATAAACAATATCGCCTAATTGGTTAACAACAACCGCTGCCGGTGCATAGACTTGTAACAAAACATGGTCAGCCGCAGACTGTAGGCTATTAACAGGTTGTTCAGGCTTACGTGGTGAAGGCACAGAAAACTCCTTAGTGGCATAGGTAAGAGGTGGAAATGAACTCAACATAAATTCAGAACTGCGAATAGGCACATTATCGCGGCGATCAAATAACTTAAACTTTGAAGCGATCGCGCTAAATAAATAATTAAATGAGCCAATGGTTTCTGATGATCCCAATAGCATCATACCACCAGGCCGCAAACTATAATGAAACAATGGCAATAATTTACTTTGTAATTTTGTATTAAAATAGATCATTAAATTACGACAAACAATAAGATCCAACTTGGTAAAGGGCGGATCAATAATCACATCCTGTTGGGCAAACAGCACCATATCCCGAATACTTTGCTTAATTTGGTAATAGTCGTCATGTCGATCGAAATAACGTGTTAAATAAGTCTGAGGGATATGATCCGTGATTGACAGCGGATAGCGACCTCGACGTGCCGTCGCTATTGCATCAGGGCTCAGATCTGAAGCAAAAATTTGAACACTGAACGCTTTGGGGTTGGCGATTTGCCGTATCACTTCAGTAAAAATGATCGCTAGTGAATACGCTTCTTCACCGGTAGAGCAGCCGATACACCAAGCCCTAAAGGTATGCGGCTTGGTTCGCCGGGTTAACAGTGTTGGCAGAGCACTGTCTTTTAAATAATCCCATACCGCTTGATCGCGAAAAAACTGAGTGACACCAATCAACAATTCTTTGAATAACAGCTCTATTTCCTGAGCATTATGCTTGAGAAAATTCACATAGGCGTGCAATGAATCGATGTTATGAATGATCATTCGCCGTTCAATACGACGATGCAAGGTGCTGGTTTTATAAAGCGAAAAGTCATGTCCTGTTTTTTGATGCATCAACTTAGTAATGGCTTGTAAAGGTGCATTCGACAAAGAAGATGTTTTTTTTGACGGCTTTATTAGTGTGCTACCTTTCTCCGTCTCTTGCTTGGTATACGCAATAATACGGTCTAATAGTTCATCTGCGGGTGTGACAATATCTACGTAACCTGCCGATATAGCACTTATGGGCATGGAGTCAAATTCTGCGGTTTCAGGCGTTTGAGCCAAGGTTAAACCGCCTACTGCCTTTATCGCCTCTAAACCAGCGCTACCGTCTGAGCCCATACCCGATAACACCACGCCAATGGCTCGCTCGCCCTGAGTTATCGCCAATGAAGAAAAAAGTACGTCGATCGGCAGTCGCATCCCGCGAGGTTCGGCGGGTTTCGCTAAATGCAAACAATTGTGCTGCACCGTGAGTTCCTTGTTTGGCGGGATCACATACACATGATCTGCACGAATTTTCATGCCTTGTCGTGCTTCTTTGACCGGCATTGCCGTTTTTCGTTGCAATAGCTCCGGCAGCATACCTTTATGGACAGGATCGAGATGTTGCACAACAATATAGGCTAAAGAGG